>DATMGS010000013.1:0-91085 GCA_035555335.1 Puia sp. | reverse complement strand
AAAGATCAATCCTCAACACCCGCTCGTTGACTACCCCGTCTTTGATCTCCAGTACATAGCAGAATTGCTCAGTCTGCAGCAGCCCGGCATAATCTTCCAGCCTGCCTTCCGGTTCCACTTGGTATAATGCTTCGATTACATCCTCCGCCCGGCCCGTACCAAACTTCTCCGGGTATCGCTCAGCCGCTTCCGGCAGGACATCTTCGACGATGGCAGAAAAAATGTTGCGGCTGACTTTAAAAAAACGCTGCCGGTTAACCGGGAACACCTCCCAATGCGAGATATCTAAACCCGTGATTGCAAAGGGTTTTCTCTGAGCACGTAGCAGTTCCGTTGATTTTCGATGAATGAACTCCTGCATCATATGCCATTCATCGTAAGTCATTCCATTTTCGTAAGTCATATTCGACTGCTCTTAATTACAAATGTCCAACTCCTTTCCATCGTCCAAAATGGCCAGGGACCTCTTTCCATCCAGTCCGGAAGAGGGCAAAAAGCAAAAATTTCAATTCCTCTGCCGAACGGACTGGCGCCGATATTGTTAAAATTAACGAAAGCGTCCTTTTCCCTCGCCCGCCTTTGCGACGGATTTCATCGGAACTCGAAGCCAGGGACCTCAAGAGGAGCTCTCCCCGTATTATCGAATATACGCTGATTCAACCCTTCAAACAGCCAAAAATGCATTCAAGCATTGGTAGAAAAGCGTCCACACGCCTTTTGGTCTGACAAAAGCACGAAAGCAAAAAACAGCCAGGTTTACTTGAACTACTGGTGCTTCGAGAGCGGGGCTATAGTCAAAGTTATTGGATTGGATGATACCATCTTGAAGCGACCTCCATATTATATGAAATACGTACGACATGGTACACCAATGAGCGAAAAATCGATATGCTCCCGCAAACGACCGAGGATATGCAACGGGCCCAACCGTTTTATGTCTTTCTATTGCTAGCAAGTTAATCCGGCGTAAATAGCTCATAAGCGAAAAAGAGCCTTTAGGCTATGTGGGGAATGTCTGTACGATTCCAGCTTAGACGGCGGCCATAACGATCGTGAACCACACAAAAACCAGCGTGTCAAACAGTAAAAATCCGTATATTTATAATAGTTCTTTCTATAGTCTTCTGTTCGGATTTGAAACATGAAATGAGCCCCCGGCCGGTCCCGAATCACCGGATTTTCTTGCCTGAAAAAGGCGTCAAAGGGGTGAATTCGATGGAGTACAATGTGTCAATGTCCTTTCAGTGTCCTAACAAGATTTTAGAAATATAAAGGGTTGAAAAACAACCCTCCGTTTAATATTGCATGATCCAATCCGGGTCACTCAGAAGAGGATTACGTTTCGTAATCCTTTTTTTACTTTACCGATCTTTCCGATTAACTGCTGATTTTCAGTATTTTATAACAAGGGGCAAAACTTCTTCGTCGTACCTTTATTCAGGTAAACATCATTTAGATCGACAAAAAAATCGACAAAAATCATGTTACTACCAATCAAGCCCATTTGTGATCGCCGCCCGCGCAGAGACGGCACCAGCGCTATCTCTATCCAGTATTGTTACTCTTCCGAAAGATGAACGTTGTTGTTCACCGGTCTGGCCGTTCCTCCCCGTTATTGGGATACCAGATCGACCAAAATTTCGTCCGGGCTTCCTCCGGCGTTCGGAGACGCCGTTATCATGAATATGCAATTGCAAAAGATGATCCGGATCGCAGAGGATACGATATCGTATGCCCTTCAGCAGGAGATGCAAGATCCGGTAGCTTTTTTGCGGCAGGTTTTTCACCCGGAATTCGATCCGGCCACCCTTTCGGAAAAGGCTAAGCAAATGGCCCTGGAAGAAAGTAATAAGGTGGTAGCTAACCAGGATTTCTTTTTCCAGGTAGACGACTATATTAAGAGTAAGTCCCGGAAGGTGAGTACCGGGATGCTGCGGACCTACCAGGTCATGAAGAAACGGCTCCTGGCCTTTCAGAAATGGCACAAGGAGAAAATTACCTTTTCCAGCTTCGATTTCAATTTTTATGAAGCCTTTGTCAATTACCTGACGTATGAGCACATGCACATGCGGAGGAATATCGCTATTCGCGGGCTGAAAAGGAATTCCGTGGGGACGAGCATCAAGCAGCTCCGTATCTTCCTGCGGGACCGGATGCGCCGGAAGATCATTCCGGTCATTGATCTCAGCGATTTTAAGATCCTGGATGAAGAGACAGACGCGATCTATCTGTCCGTGGACGAAATTCGTATCCTGTATAACCTAGACTTGTCCGGGCATCCGGAATGGACGCGATTCCGGGATCTGTTTGTTTTAGGCAGCTTTACCGGGCTTCGGTTTTCAGACTTCAACGGGATCAAGCCGGAAGATATCCGGAATGGGATGCTATATAAGAAACAAGGCAAGTCCGATCATTGGGTTGTCATCCCTCTGCGTCCGGAAGCACACGACATACTCATGAACCGTTTTAAGCGCATGGTTCCCCAAACCTCCAACGCGGAATTAAACCGGTATATCATCGAACAATTTGAAATGCCTCAAGTAGATTTAACAGGAGCGGTGGGCCTTGGTATTTTCAGTGGCATTATTTCGCTGATTACAATGCCTGAAATTATTATCCCCGTAATGCTCATTTCTTTTATTGGCGATCTATTTATTTCAGTAGAAAGCAGGAGAGCAAAGCGAATAATCAAAACAATAGATTCCTCACGCGCTATTTATGAGAAAAGTTTTGAGAAATTGAAAAAATTGTATAGTGAAAGTATTATGGAACATGCTGACCTTGTCAAAAAACATGCAAAAAACAGGTTTGATTTATATTTTTACGACCTCCGCACACAGATAAACAATATCAAAACAAATATTACCGGCCCTGAACTGAAACAATATGAATCAATATTAGTTCAACTAAGGGAACTACAGAAGAATCTTGCTATTTTCGATGCGGAGGTGCAATCATATAAAATATGAAGATCGCTTGTGAATAAAGAAATCCAAAATATTGTAATTGAAAAAGCAGGAAGAACAGGCCCATATTATAAGCCTATTTGAAATTTGGTATGTTGGACGATTTCCGAATCGCATAAGCCCCTTTGACATTTTTAAATTTTCAATCTTTAATTATTGTACTCGCTTTCAATCACTTAAAAAGATGAATTGTATGTTACCCCCAAATTGGATCTGGCTAATGCTCTCCGCTTTTGCGGGAGGTGTTCTGACTGCAATAATTTTGCCTATTACTAATTATTTTTTTGTTAGAACTTTTAACCATCGCCGGGTAAATGTCAGATCAGGTTCATTAATTCGAGGACTTAAGAAAAACCATTGGAACCTGCCATTAATTCTTACAAATAATTCATATTCCTCACTTAAGAACGTAATAGCTTATTTGACCATTAGCTATTCAGAAGAAGATTTAAGGGCTGATCCTAATATAATTACATTTAACGCAGTAACTCCTTTACATCATCAGCTTACTCTTTCTTGGTCAAAGCAGTTGGGAGATAGAATTGTACCTTATACCGATATTAATCAAGGTGAAAGTGCGGATCTGAATCTGTTCCGATTTCACCAAATGGATAATGGAATTACTCTTCTTCAAATTCCTTCCGAGAACGGGTTTTATCATGCTGAAAGAGGGCGAATTGGAAGGTTGCTTCTTAACGGTGACAGGGATTACGAGTTTTACATTTTGATTACTGCTGATAACATGACTCCACTAAAGAAGAAATATATTTTCAATAACAATAAAATAGATCCAAATATCACTGATCTTTCATAAACGAAAGAGTTTTTTTGCAAACAGACAATTTGTTCAGTCATAAGCCTCGGAGTAATGAGTAAATCATTTCCTCAAATTGAAAACGAGGGCAAACATCCTAGCCTGCGCTCCGCGGAAAAAATTTGCTACGCTTTGTAGATTCCACTGGCGGTGCTGTATATACTGGTGATGAATGAATCAGATGTCCCTACCACCCGCAAGGACAGCGAAGTCTACATCATAGCTTGATTTTCAGCCCATGAAACTATAATAGAAAGTTAATCCATTCTTACTTCTGGCCATATAAATCAGGACAATTTGGACAACCCTATTAACTTTTCAGTATAATCAACCATGAATAACGGAATATTGAGTAACCCATCATCCTTCTTCAAATTTTTTAATGAATACCGTATCCGAATGGGCGGTTGATAAAGCTCATTATAAACGCTAAGACTTTTACTACGTATGTTTTCATCCGACTTGACTTCTATAGGAATAACATCATTTTTCACCTGAATTAAAAAGTCTACCTCTGCCTGGCTGCCAGAGGTCCAGTACCGGGGAGTGCCTTCAAAGTTGGCAATGAGATGTTGTAATATGAAGTTTTCACTCAAGGCACCCTTAAATTCCATAAATAACCTGTTGCCTTCCCTTATCGCAATAGGATCCAAAAAAGAAAGCCTACGCAGCAACCCCACATCAATAAGATAAAGCTTAAATGCTGAAAGGTCATCATAGGCTGAGAGCGGTAACCCAGGTTTAGAGATACGAAAAATACGATGTACAAGACCTGCATGAGAAAGCCACAGTAGGGCATCTTCATATTCACGTGACCGGGCGCCCTGCCTTACGGCTTGATACAGGAACTTTTTATTTTCCCTGGCTAGTTGAGAAGGTATAGAAGACCACAGATGATTAAGTTTGGGAATTTCTTTATTTTCAGCATGCTTTGAAAAGTCGAGGGCATAAGCATTGACTATATTTTGAAGCACCTGCTGTGTTCTTTCCATATCCTGCTTTTCTAATAGGGCAACCACTGCTTCAGGCATTCCACCGCAGATGAAGTACATTTTCAATTTTTCAACCAATGGATGAAAGAAAATATCCGGTAGCGGTTCAATTCGATCAATGCTTTCCAAATAGTCAAATAATTTTGAGTCGGCAGCAGTTAAGAACTCCGAGAAACAAACCGGATTTAATTGAAGAAAATCTACTTTCCCGACCGGAAACGAATTTCCACGGGACATAGCAACTCCTAGTAGAGATCCAGCACTGGCTACTGCATATTCCGGAGCATTTTCGCAAAAGTATTTTAAAGTATTCAGCGCATCATTGCATTCCTGAATTTCATCGAATATGATAAGTGTTTTTTGCGGGAGTATGGGTTGTCCATGTACCAGCGATAAGTTTTGTACAATTCGCGGTACATCTTTTGTATTTTCAAAGAACTGCTTCAGGTCTGGTTGTTCTTCGAAATTGAAATAGGCTACGTCATCAAACTCAGCTGCGCCAAAATGCTTCAATAACCAGGTCTTGCCTACCTGCCTGGCGCCCTGCAGTATGAGAGGCTTCCGGTCCGGAGCCCTCTTCCAGGCGGTTAATTTCTTTCGTATGGTTCTTTTTATCTCCATTTTATCACACTTTATGTGCCAATTATGTGTAAAAAATCACATAATTGGCACATAACTCTGTAAAAATACTGGCTTTTGGCTAATAGTGAGGCAATTTTCTCTGAAATCAAGGTTGTAATTGGCATTGAATGTTGTGCAATGTGTTGATAGACATTTAATTGTGGAATTTTTTCACAATTTCAGAGCTATTGTGTCCCTGGTCGTTCAATAATATTATCTGTTCATGTATCATGAACATGGGAAAAAAATGAACAAACCAGTGAAGAGAAATTTTTTCCAGGGAACAGATCCTGAGCAAAGATACATAGGGCAAGGGAAAGCAATATTTGGGTCGAGACAAAACGTGAAAAACGCTGGCCGCGCTGAAAAAGGTATAGAAGAGTGACGCTGTTTAACGAGCAGTTGCTGACTATCGCGAGAGCCGGGATTTTTATGTATTTTGGCGGACAAGTAAATCGTAAACGACATGCCTTCTTCAATCAAAGATCGATATCCATTAAATAAAGGCGATTTTTATATCAACAACGGAGATTGTACTGCCTGTGGTGCCCCGCAGGCAGAAGCTCCAGATATCATCGATCATGGGATGGATGGCCATTGTTATTTTAAAAAACAACCCCAAACGGAGACGGAATTAGATCAGGCAATCAATGCCATGATGGTTTCTTGTGTTAGCGCCTTGCGTTACGGAGGAACTGAAGAGAAAATATTGAAAAGACTCTACGAAGATGGAATGGCGGATCTTTGTGATACCATTCCCGAAGGGCAATATCCCATCCTGGTTCGTGATCGGGTTTCATTTAATTTTGAGGGCCTCATGGATGAATTAGCCAACCTCTTGATTGCTAAATTTGCTTCTATAGGACCACATGTTATGATAGAACAGGTTAACAAAAATAATATTGACCATTTTCGCTTTGTCAAACGATGGACAGGGGGTGGTAGCGGCCTTATCTATGACTGCACTAGGAAGAATGGAGAGGGGTATATCCTACAAATAAACGCCGAGAAAGGGCGAACATTCGAAGGAATGATCGGAGTAGGAGCTTTGCTCCATGATTTTTTGAAAGTGGATTCTCGAATAACAAATATAAAATGGTTTGCCAGGAATATGCCTGCTGAAGTATTTTATGATAAACCCTATTAACATCGAGTGAAGTTTACTATGAAAAGAATAAAGCATAATAGGCATGAAACCAGAAAATTCGG
This sequence comes from Puia sp., assembly GCA_035555335.1. Taxonomy (GTDB): domain Bacteria; phylum Bacteroidota; class Bacteroidia; order Chitinophagales; family Chitinophagaceae; genus Puia. The sequence goes on along the minus strand of DATMGS010000013.1, from coordinate 84,483 downwards.
GAAAGATATATCGATTTACTATGGACCACGGACTAGGCTATGGATTTGCCGAAGTCTATGACTTTACAGATGATCGTCCGTTCGACGGACGTTACGTATATGTGTACGATAGGGTGGAAGGAGCAATTCGAAAGGACTATGATATGGCCGATATACGATCGTCCAAGATCGCGCTGGGACCAATTACCCTGTACAAATTTCCGAACGTAAAGGGAATCCTGTCTTGGAAGTATTTATTTCAAACAAGTGACTTTTTAATAACGACTCGGCCCAATTCAAAAGAGCTGAGAGGCATGCATAATAAGAACAATAATAGGGCGGAATTAGGCGATTGGTATAAAGCACCTTATAATATGCAAAAAATGCCGGACTACGTGGATTACGAGAAAGTCAGGTACTTGGAAACACGTATATTAAATGGTCACTCAAGTGCGGTTATGAAATTTTCTATGAAGAAATTGCTCGACGAGGGGCAAAGGGTAGGAGAATACTATGATTTGACAGACCTGGGCACTAAGAATATGTTTGTCCAGTTAATTAACACCTATTACCCATTGGATAAAACCATAGAATTTTTGAAGGAAATTCCGGGGTGAAGAATTTTCCCGTAGGGTAATACCGTTTTCGCTTGCACTTCACCTTTGACAAAGAAATGTATCAATGGACAAAGACATCTTTAGCGGGCACCTTGACGAAGCCACAAAAATGGTAGTGAATTTGACTAAAAAGTATTACTTCAATGATCTGCCCGATCAATACCGTTAAATTCTCACTCCCAATATGCGGACTGTTGATCCTAACGATGAACATTTGGCGAAGCAAGAAATAGCTTTGTTACAAAAGTGGAATCAATAGGAAAATGAACTATTAACGACGGAATAAGTAGTGTATTTATTGCATCAAGATAATGGGTTCCAGTATGCGGATCGTGGGCCTAACGGTTGGTTTTTGTGGAGGATAGCCACCAGGAAAAGCAGATCCCGGCCTCGTATAAGGGAGAATAGGAGAACCCAAGGCCGAGCTGCTTGTAATGGTAGTACAAGCCGACGTTCCAATTAAATTTGGTAGAATATAGGAAGGGGGACTGGAGGTTATCAGTCTTTCGGGCAGTGTTCAGCAGGATAAACCCGGGCATTATAAGAAAATTCAGAAAGCGCAGGCCCACGTTGGCGTTAAACCCCAGGCCACTGCGGGTCGGGGTACCCGATAAGCCATTAAAGCTGCTATTGGCCTGCGCTAGGACTCCAATCCCCAAAGCGACAAGCGAGTCATTAAGAAATCGAATGTATCCCAGACCGAAGAGACTATTATTGATATAGAGGGCGGAAATAATATGCCTGTAAGCATTCCGTTGGCGGACCAGTGAATCTAATTCGCGGAGGCGGGACTGCACGATTTGGAGGCTGGCCCGCTGATAGGTTTGTATCTGGTAACTGTTGATGGCTTTTATGAGTGCGCTTTTGGCGAAAATAAAGCGAAACCGTGCATCCTGGTAATCTCGAAAGTTCTGCTCGCCGATATTCCCGGACGCATCGAAAGTAAATGATTCGATTTGCGTATTGTAAGCCTTCAGAGTGCTATCACAATCCGAAATTTCGATCTCGAGCGAGTCGGTGATGGGCTTGTGCAGGCCGTCAAGATAATAGGCAAACTTTCTGAGACTACCCAGGCAAGTTTTTAATTTCAGACTATCCGCGTCCTTCCGCTTGTAATCTCCGATAATCGCCCTGGTTACAACCTGGTCGACGATGATGCGAAAGGAATCGGCAGTCTCAAGCTGCTGAAACAGGGTGCCAATCTGTTTATTTTTCAGCGAATCACTACCAGTTGGTTGAGCTTGCGATTGCCGGCCTGCAAGGCAAAGCAGGCAACAGGTCAGAAGGGGGGCGTAAAGTTGCTTGGTGTTCATAAAAGAGTTATCTGCGAGACATTTTTGTGAGCATGGCTTTTATTATTGTGACATCAGAGTCGACTTGCCCGTTAGGCTTATATTTCCTCAACTCTGTAAGCAGGTTACGGATCGTCGTGTCGTTTTTTAGGTCGAGCTTTTGTGTAATAATATTTTCTCTTTTAAGGGTGCTGTCTTTAAAGTATACAGTGTCAGGGGCTAAATGGGTATAGGCAGGCGTATTTGACGGCATCGGCTGGTTATGCGCACTACTCCGATCAACCTCCCAATCGCCCAGCAACTTAGCCGCGGGCTCGCTCAGGAATGGCTGGTCAAGGTTAATCGAAGCGGGTGTAATGGCCTTGAAAAAAGGGATGACAAGTAGGATGAGGATGGTAGTGCTGCGGGAGAGGGCAAATAAAATGGGGAAAGGCCGGTAAGTCTCTTTTTCGTGGACCTCGTATCGGTCACGACCGCGCCGTCCGACGGATATGATCCCGGTATGGGAGCTTTCCTGAAGGGCCTGCCTCCGCAGGTCTTCGGTAAGAGAGAAGAACCACGCTGTGAACAGGACAAGGAGAGTCATGAAGAACAGGATAAAGCCCTTGAACTGGATGCCTTGCAATATGTCCGACCATTTATGCCGGGTATGGTCATCCCATCCGGAGGCGTACCAGGAAGCATTGAAGGACAGCTCCTTGAGCCGGTTCAGATAAGCCGTAAGGAAGGCCCAGGTAGTGTCACTAGGATAAAGACGCAATAGGTACAGGCTGTTCGCTATATCGGCAAAATGTTTCCGGAGAATATAGGGCTTCAGAGAGTCCGTGTTTGGGCAATGCAATGCAGTATCCGATCCGGGCCTGGAGGAATCTCTGTAGAATTGGTTCAATGCGCCTATTTGCAGATCCAACCCCGCCATCATTTTTTTCAAGGCGGGAAGGCTCATTGAATCAGCAGTCTTACCTCGGTCCGCTATTTCTATTGCGAGTGCGAAAAGATGCTGGCTTTTTTGAAAGGAATCAATGAGTTCGGGAAGAGCGCGGATCGTGTCATTATTATCCAGCAGATAAAATGCAGTTTTAGGATCCGGTCTATTCGTTTTGCTGGCAGCCTCACTAAAGGTCAGCCGGTAACCGGCCCAACTGATAGCAATAGTACAGAGCACGATGAGGACCCACCATTGGGTATGGGCTCCGGAGAATTTTTCCAGTAATTTGTCCCGGTCATCGTTCGGACCGCAGTCGATATCCTGCCGGTAGTAGGGGACCCGGCGGGCGAGATTAAAGATGAGGATTCCCACGCCGGTTAGAAGAAGAAAACTGCATCCCAGGAACAGATAAGTAAAAAGAGAACTGTCTATAAACAAAAAACAAAGTGTGGCGACGAGCAGGAAGAATCCCCAGGCCATGGCAAGCAGGCTATAGGTACGTTTACTCCCGGACCTACTGTAATCGGACAGTAGAGTCTGATAGAGGGGGGGCTTGTTTTCGGGTGACCCAGGAATGATATCTGGCCTGATTCGGTAAGGGTGGAATAATTTTGCAACGACCCAGGCACTGATCAGGACGACAGGCAAGATGAAATAGATCATGACGAATATCCGGTAACTGGTCAGCATGCATATCCTGGCGATCTTATCGATCTTGTTGATGACCAAGGGCACCAGGGTGACCATAGGCACTAGGGCGAGCAGTACCTTGATAAGGTATTGCTGGGGGTCGCCGAAGAAGCCGCCTTTTTCTTCTGCAGGCATATCGATTGGGTTTAGGGAAGGAGCTAAAGTTAACCGGGTTCAGATTTACCCGCAACCGTGAAAACACCTTTTTTTCCTTAAGTAAGAGGTATGGGTTAAAACACCTAAAATAATTAGGATGATAATATGCTTTATGCTGGTTATTGCAATTCAAGAGTCTTGTAGATGTAAATATGGCTTGTGAGCACGACACTATCTACATGTTTTAATGAGCAACTGATTTGAAAAATATAATATTGATAATCACTGAGAAAGAGGGGGCGAAGGCATAGCCTCTTAATTTTCGGTAGATGGGTTTATTTATGGTAAATCAATATTATACTTTTCTACTGTGATATAAGCAGCCAATGTAAGGAAGTTAATTCCCCCCGTGCCGATATGATCAAGCTTTATGTTGTATTGGAACCCATTGCGGTGGAAGGTAAAAGGCCCGCTGTTATAAGTGAGGTTTACGGAGCCAATCGGGTCTTCACACCCTATGGGATTAGTGGATCCGCAGATCAGGATGCCGATCCTGCCGGCGGACTTGTCTATATTAGTTAATACTATCTTGAAATCATCAAAGACCAAAAAATAGTTCTTTTTGAACCAGGAGGTTTTGGGGTAGCCCGAATCCTGTACTCTATTATTACTATCGACTGTTTTTCGGGCTTTTTCAAGCGCTGTATTGGTGTTGTTGCTCTGGGTGGTGTAATCCGCAGTCAATTGTTGGGAGGCGGCCGCTTTTTGGGTGCCTTCTGGGATCTTACTGATCAAGAAGTCCAACGCAGCTTTCAGGGAGTCATTACGTTTTAAAAGTATGGCTTTTTCCGGGGAATTGCCGGACAGGGTCTTTAATTGCTGCTGAATGTGATTCCGTTGTACATCTGCACTGTCAATCTTTTGCACGAGCTGGGGGCTAACGGTGGGGCGGGTTGCCGTGTCTTGCTGCTCCTGCCTGCTCCTGACAGCCTGTTTAGCGGAAAGGCTTCTGCAAATGGTGTCGAGGGTACTTTGCAACCCCTTTATGTAATCGGTACGGTGATTGCCGCAGGTGATTCTGAAGCTACAGGAGAACTGTCGCAAGCTGTCATCGCTAATCTTCCGGTTGAGATTGTCTTTCGCATCTTGTATGCAACGGTTGTAGTCGGCAGCGTTGGTGGTGAGTTCTGACTTAACTTGTTCAGTCTTAAAATTGACAAGGAAGCCAATACCTGCCGTCACCAGGGCGATTAATACGAGCCGGACGGTCTCCTGCCTAAATCGGCCTCTGTCGGCTGTAATCCTCGACCGTTCAATATTCAGCCTTTCGTCGTAAGTTGCCATATCTTTGTCGAGCTTTTGCCGTTCCAACTTCATTTTCTTTAACTCCTCGATCAGTTTAAGCTTCTCAAGGCCGGCATTGTCTAAGCCCTCATATTCGGGATTTGTCATATGAACTAGAAATTTAAGCTAAAGCATAATAGGATGGCACTTAACCCTCACGGTCTGTAAAGCAACAAAATTCACATCAGATGCGCAACCGTGAAAACACCCATACCGTTTACTTAAGGTCATACCTTCTTATAACTCATGTGATAGTATCGCCGCGGTTCCTTTTTTCTTGGGTTGCTTCTTCCAGGCCTGACGATCTCTGTATTAGCTTGAACCTGTCGATCAAAGACGGCCAGTGCGGATCCGACTATCTTCTTTATAAACAGACCAATTTATCTCAAGCAGCTCAATAGACGCAGTTCCCGGTATTCGCACCCGTCAATTGATTCTCTAATAGATGCTGAATGGCATATGGTACTGAATAACAATCCCGTAAACGATCACAGTGCCTTTTCCAGGAATGCTGAAAGCCTAATGTATGACAGTATTCATGGACATAGTGTGCTGCCAGTTCGGCTTCTGAATCGGAATTAAACCAATCCATATAAGTCGTGGTTACATTATTGGTATCTGTTTCTCCTACTACATCTCCACCATTGTCATTACTCAGAACCAATTTGAGATCCATATTTGTAGTTCCATCGGGATTAGTTGAATGCCCCTTTAATAGGATGGCGAGCACTTCTATATTGGTATAAACCGGCAGCTGTGTTGATGTTGTTCTCCGCAGCAGGCCACAGTCATAGGTGACAAAACTAAAAGTATTAAAATTTGTCACACTTGTTGCAAATGCCGGACTATTCATCACTTGTTCGATAAGTGCAAGCGTGCGACTTAGTTTGTCCAAATTAGCCCTAAGGTAATTGTCGGACTGCAAAACATTAGATTTTAACATAATATATATTGTGACTATTCTTGTACCTCAATAAATTTACGATTGCTCCTCTCAATATCACATCGTTAAAACACCTTTTTTTGCTTAAGTAAACGGTATGGGTGAAAAACACCCATGTCGAAGGGGAATACATGGTTGGAAAAAAACGGAAATTGTTCTCCGTGGGTCACCATTAAACGTTCAATTTTAAAAAAAGTGCTGTGAAGATCTTTCAGTTTTTTTCTATACGTACAATTGGAGTATTCCATAACCAGGTCATTTAGTTAACGAGCGGTTTCAAATCAAAATAATTCAAAATCCCCCTATTATTCGTATTGTCGATAAAAGGAATTCCATAGCTGATCAACGGGTTATTACTATCCGCCCCTAGGAGCAAGGCCACGATTTTATCCCCTGACAAGATAATAGACCCCGAATCCCCCGGTGAGGAAAAAGCGTTATTATCCGAGGAGGATTGGATCTGCAACAGGTTGCCGAACTTGTATTCCTGGTGTTCCAGGCCGATATTAAAAGGCCCGTTTAGCAATCCTGCGCTAACCCCTACGTGCACGATATTATTGTTCATCACCATTTGCACTTGGCTGACAGTAGCCGCCTCGGCGAAGCCCGATACCGGGAGGTTCCACAAAGGTTGGATGGCTGCTTTGTTCACATTGAACAAAGCCAGGTCGAAAAAATTCAAGCCTTCCCCGGGCTCCAACTCGAACCAGTATTTTAGTCGTCCGATCAACTGGGTCGATCCCCGCCGGAACACAGGGGCGTCCTCGGTTGCGCTGCCATCCTTCTCCACCACATGATAATTGGTAATGCCAAACACGTCCTGGCTATTGCCTCCCAAGGTGAAGAAACCACCTACTGAACCATATTGACTATTGGGGCCGTTGGCATAGATATAACTATTATTGAACAAGGCTGACATTGTGAGCTGGTTTAAGGATTTGGGTATTTTTTCTTCGAGATCGAAAGATGCAGGGCCGTCACGTCCACGGCCAGACTGATCCCATAGCGCAAGGCGTTCGCATAATACGTTGCGCCACCCTGCTCGATCTTTCGTAGGGAAGGCGTATAATTGAATCCCCCCCCGATGACTAGGGGCGAATTCGGGAACTGGAAGATTATGTTGGCGCCCGGTGACACCATTTGCTGCCAACTGATGGCAGGATTGGGTTGGTCAGTCGAATCACTGTTGCTGAGCCGATAATTCAATACGGCGCCTAAGTCGAAGGCCTGCAAAAAGATACCTAGGCTGGACTTGCCGAAGCCGTGGGTGATATCGATACCAATGGGAAAATACAATCCCACAGATCCGCCTTTCTTTACATAGCTGTTATCCTTGTTCACGCTGCCATTGGCAATCCCGTATTTCGTGATATTTTCCCTTCCACCGAACACGCCCGGGTAGACGCTGAGGGATACGCTCCAATAACAGGTGTTTTTTAATTTGTATTGGTTTTGGGGGATCAATTCATCCAGCGCGCTCTCTACTTCGTCGGCGCTTTTAGCGGATAAAATATTCACCATAAAGCTTCCATACCAGGTAATATTTTTAATAAGTTTGGCCAGACGTTTATCTTGATAGTTATGCCCTGCGCGGACACCAAAGGCCGTATCTGCATAAGTAAGTAATTGCATCGAGCCATCGACTACCTTTCCGTATTGCCTCGCGGCGACGCCATCGCCGATCTGTGACATGCTATTGCAGATTGCGTCCAGGTCTCTGTTGATATATTGATAGACCAGGTTGCCGGATAATCCCGGCTGTTGCAGGATATATGGCGCCAGCTTTTTCACTACGGATAATGACTGGTCCAGCACTTTAGTAAAATCCTCGCTGCTGATTGTTTTATCGGGCACGTCACTCGTGGTATTATCATTAACACGCGCCGAAATGGTCTCTTGCACAGTTTGGTATATTACCAGTGATCCTGTCAGGACCTGCCAGAATTTGGCCCCGGGACCGTTCTGAATCTCATGTACGAGGTCGATGGCATCCCTGCCCATAACCAATTCCAGTTCGTTCTTATTTCTTAAGTAGACCAAGCTAAGAAAAACTCTCCAACTAGCTGCATCCATGTTCTTCAGATCATCGATACTCATGGCCTTATAGACATTGCCGTCCATCTTCCCCAGCACTCCCGCCAGGATATTGGCAAAGAGAATGGCTCGTTTGAAAACCGGCAGGTTATCCGTCAGCGCGGTCGATTCACTCACATACCCTGTGGCCATTTCGGACAGGAGGTTCACGATATGCTTCTTTTGGTACAACCCGTAAATGAGCATACTACTCCCGGCGATCAGCGGAACCACCTCTGTTTTGCCACCCCATCCGGGTTCGATCCGATCGATAAAGGTCCCCACAAAGTCCTCGTTCCCTAAATGCACGGGAATGGCGCGAAGGTCCTGTTGAAAAGAAGCTTTCCACAGGTCCCCATATTTGGCAAGGTTCACCGAATTATCTTGTATGAATTGATCGAAGGTCTTCAGTGTATTACTCAGCAGGGGCCTTGCGATCGGATCGTTCTTTAGACTGTCATACCAACCTTCCAGGACGGATTCGAGCAGTTCCTGCTTGGCTGATTTGATGCCCCAGTTTACGATGCCCTTGATTAGGTCGGCTTCACTCACACCGAACATACCAGACAGGGAGGTGCTGGCTGGTGCACCTTGCGGGTTTATTGATTTTAGTAAAGAGGAGGAAAGGGCTGCCTGGGAAGACAGGCCATGTGGAATTATATCCGGGAATTGTAAAGTCCTGGGGGTTTGACGGCTCCTTTGAAGATCTGTGGCATCCCCGTCCGTCAGCAATAGAATAGTTGTTAATTCTTCCCGAATGGCTGCATTTAAATCGTGTACATCTGATGTCCCCCACAGCCAGACGCTTATAAAGCGGTGATAGGCATAGGTTCCCGCCCTAGGAGGAGTTGGTTGCCGGATCCCTCCTGGTTGTAGATTAGGTGTATTTTTTCTGGCTGTCGTATCCTTAAACGTGTCCGCGGAGTTTTTAAGGATCATTTGGACCAGGGAATCGAATTTCGCCCGGTTGTTGGAGTCTACGGTATCTATGACCATTCTCCCCAAAGTTTCTTTAAAGATCACACTATCTTCTTTGTATACTTTTTTACCATTGGTTGTGTCGATCGTATGCGTTATTCTTTTTCTTTCTACAACCGAATCGACAATAAACAGAAATTTAAATGTGTATCCCGGATAGATATTGCTGATCAGTGTCCGCGTTTTAAGGATCGACTGAACATCCGACAGATATGGGGGCACAGGGTCTTTACTTGGGTCGTGCTCCGTGCCGGCAGACGCATGGATTGCTAGGGTCACAAAAAGCAATAAGGAACCTACAGTCTTAACGATAATTCGCATATATTTCAAGTTTATAATTTATATTGTAGGTTGGCTTTGCTTGCCGGGTAAGACCGGATTCAGGGGCGTCGGTATTTTCGCAGGAGGAGCTCCGTCGGAGAGGTACGCATCGGCATAGGCGGCTTTGGCCGTATTACCGCTGTTCTCACCCACTTTCATGGTAAGGTATACAGTACTGCTGACGCCCGAAAGGGCGAGCAGGGTTGGGTCCAGCACGGGGAACTGCCCGGCAGCGACGGCAGGTAACTTATCCAGGAATACCATCACCGAAATGACCAGCCACATCAATTGCTGAAACCTTGCTATGCTGATCCCACTATCATCGGATAGGATGTCCTCGAAGAAATTCTTGCTGGGCTGGTTCTGGTGACGGTAGCGATCGCCCTGGCTTTTATCGATCAGAATACCCCCGGCCATGGTGCCTCCGCTGATGCCAAATAAGGCAAGAATGTTCTTGTCGAAATGGATCGACGTCCCGGGGTATCTGCAAAAATAAAGATAGAGAAAACTGCATCCTATCACAGCGGTCCAAATAACCAGTTGCGTCCGGGCAAGACTAAAAGGCTTCGCGATCTCTCCCTTCCTGTTCCGGAAAAAGGAGCCATACTTCTTCATGCCCCGGGCGGCTTTCAGAAAAGAAGCAGGGTCATTCACCTGGTCACGCAGCATGTTGGAATAAATGGCTAGCAACACGATGCCCGTAAGTGCCAGAAGGATTGATAGCCATCCTGTGATACAGCCACTTTCGGCGATAAAAATAAGAAGCATATGAATGAATTTATATATGGGACAATTGATGAGCCTTTGTAATCGTTGCCGTATCGGAATCACCCTTTGTAGAAGGCCATTCACCTGCTACAATTCCAAGAGGGCGTTGCTTACTGTCAGAATTAACATAGGTCACCTGCTGCACTCCCCCCGCCTGGTTGAAACTATTCAGGAGAATATTGATTAGGTCGGGCTCATCCTCCTTTCTCTTCTTGCTGCGAGAGATAGAGGCCCGTGCCATACATCAGTTTTTTCAGGATTTTGTGAAATATAGAATTTTGCGCTGTTTGTTATTGAAGAACAAATATATCTCACACCTAGTCTCTTTCCTACGGGCAAAACCCCGAAAACTCCTCAGGAAAAACCATGAAGATTTTCATGGAAATACCCAATCACAAAATGTTTATCTTTAAGGGATGACTAAAGTTGCCCTTATAGATGATCATAAAATATTCTGCGATTCGCTGGCTTCTCTTATTAATGGCTTTGAGGGATTTGCCATTTGTTGGACGGCGCAGAGTGGCAAAGCGGCTATTCATCAGCTAGGGCAAAAAAGCGATTTGCCGGATATAGTACTGTTGGATATTATCATGCCTGATATCAACGGCATTGAAGTAGCCAAATGGATTTTTGAGCAGGATAAAAATATAAAAGTACTGGCGCTTACTATGGAAGAAGATGATACGAGCGTAATACAGATGCTACAGTATGGCGTAAAGGGCTATTTACTTAAAAGCATCGGCTCGGAAGAACTGCTCATTGCCTTACAGCAAGTAGTGAAATTTGGCTACTATTACACGCCTATTATCACTCAAAATATCCACAAGCAGCTCCAGGAGGAAAATAAGCTGGGAAAAATCCCTGAATTGAATAACAGGGAAAGGGAGTTGCTGAAATATTTTTGTACTGAAATGAGCTATATGGAGATCGCACAAAAGATATTTTTAAGCGAATCAACGGTCGATACTTATAGAGCAAGATTGTTTGAGAAATTTGAGGTAAAAAACCGTATCGGCCTGATATTAAAGGCCGTCAATCTGGGAATGGTGAAGTTATAATAAGCCTGTCATCAATCCTTGTGACTTGGGATTTTAATATGAATGGCTGTACCCTTGCCTGGTAAAGATTCTAAATCAAATTTCCCCTTCAAATACCACACCCGGCCTTCCACGTTTTGAAGGCCAAGAGTTCTTACCAGCCCGTCAGGTTTTGCCGGAAATCCCTGACCGTCATCCTGAATGCTTAAGGTTATATTTTTTTCATCGGCTTTAATACAAACACTAATTGATCGGGCATTACTGTGCTTTACCGCATTCAGTATCAGCTCGCAAATAATCCTGTATAGATTGATTTGCAAATCGGGTTGAGCAATAAATTGTACCTCATGATGAAATACGATGTCTTTATTGTATAATTGCCTGATGCTCTCAAAATAATCAGCCAGCGTATTAATCAACCCTTTTGAGGAAAGGCCTTTGGGCATAAGATTATGCGCTATATTACGTATTTCGGCTATCGAATCGTCAATGATGACCTCCGTTTTAGCTGACAGTTCATTTTTGCGATTGTCTTCCTTTTCATGAACAATACGCCTGAAGTTTATTTTCAAGGCAGATAAGAGGGGGCCGATATTATCATGCAAGTCGCCTGCAATCCGTTTGCGTTCATTATCCTGAACGGTAATCAGTCTTTTTAGGGTTTCAGAATTTTCCTGCTCCAATTGAAACACTAGTCTTTCCTTGGTCTGTTTTTCTTCCAACAGATTATAGAACAGACCAAAAGCCATGATAAAGATTTCAACCAGGCTGGCCAGCGTCATACCATGTTCATTCATAAAATAATTATTGATAAAGCCGAAGTTGGACAAGAATTGCGCTATGGCCATTATACAGGTGACCAGTGCCGCCAGGGAAAATATTTTTGCCGTAGTGCCCGAATTATAAAAGCACGCAGGTGTTACGATAATAAAGGGAAGGATCATAAGTACTCCCAACTGCCATACAATAATCAGGACGGCCCTGACTTGTATGCCGATACCGGGAATAAGAAATAACAGCATGGACACAGTAAGCACCGGTAAAATAAAGGAGATAATGTTAAGCGGGTAATACAGCCAATGCCGGCTGTGAAGGTTCTTTTTGAATAATATCCTAAATACAGTTATCAGGAAAAAACATGATCCGAAACTAAATACAGGTTTTGCTATTTCGTTTATTTCAGGCAAGTATGGATATACAAGTGGGAACAAGTATCCATAGTGACAAACTATCCAGCCGGAGAAACAAATGATATACCCAAAATACGCTGCGACTGAAGGTTTTTTAAACAGAAAAAATGTTGCTAGTATAATAACTGCAATAAGACTAATGGCCCCTATATAAAAGAAAACCAGCCGGTCAAGGCTTCGGTTTTTTTTATCGAGATCAGATTTGTTCAGCAGATAATAACTGATATTAATATTTTTGGCTACAGCCTTCATGGCTACCAGGAGAAATACCGGTCTGTTGGTGATCTCCACAGGGGCCGTGTGCCAGACATAATTTCTTTTGTTGTCATAGGGTACGAGAGTGCCTCCAAAATATAACAATCGACTGGTGCCGGCATCATAAATTCTGAAAATACTTATCGTATCTAGGCTGGTGTTGTCAATGGTTAGATATTGCAGAATAGGCATGGAATCAGTACTTAATTTGAATAACACATAGCCGTATTGATCGGATGTATTCCCCAGATTGATACGATTGTTTGCTGCTTTGGTGAACTGAATATTTGATAAACGGATCCCGGATATAAATTCTTTGACATTTTTATTACTTATGGAACAGGAAAAACTATCTGCTAAAGAGGTAGATTGTGCCAAGCAACCAATTGCTGGAATAAAAAATAGTGCAAGCAGCCAAGTGCAAATTTGAGGATATAGTTTTCCGAATGTAAATACAGAATAAGGCATTTCGATTTTGGTTTCCTGGCTGAATTTTACCCTGATCAAGCACGGATTCAATAGATAAATCTAATATGTATCTATTATGTATTAAATAAATGATATATATATAAGTGGCATGCTAATTAACTTGTCGAAACAAGATAGGATATGTAAAAGGTTACAACAACAGTGAAAACACCTGAATTATAGAAGACCCTTGCTACAATGGGAGAATGTCTGCTATTAGAGCCTTGCAGGGATTAAGTCAAGGGAGAGGCGTGGAGAAAACAAGTTTAGTTAGCTGAAAATGTCACAAAAAGGATAAATAATTGTGACAAAAAAAAGCGGAAAAATTAGCGGAAAAGGCCTGTTGACGGAGCAAAATATAGCCTAAAGAATTAAATTATTTTTACCTTCGTAAAGACAGCTTTACCAGAATAAATTTCAGTAAGAAATCCCCCAGTTCTTCATCATAGATCGACAAAAAGATCGACAAAGTAAGTAGACTATTGGATCTCAATAGCCAAAAGTAACCCAATCCGGGTCACAAAGGGCACTTGTAAAAGGTGTCCTTTTTTGTTGAAAAGCCTTACCTGTTAAGGTTTTTCACCCCCGTGGCACTAATTGATCGATGGATTCGGATCAATTCAAAACAACTCAAAAGGTACCTGATCAGGTCGCCTTCCAGGTGACCTATCTTTACGGGTCACCAACCCGGTAAAATCCCTTTTTCCTCGGTCACAGCGCGTAGGAAAGATTTTTTCACTCATAAAAATCTTTTGTATGTATGTAGAACAAAGCCAATCCATCCTCTTTTTTCCCAAAAGGAACAAACGGAACCTTAAGACCGGTAAGGTCCCCATCTATGCTCGTCTGAAGATCGACGGCCGGGTGAGCGATCGGGTCGTCAAAGGGGTACACATCCTGCCGGGACACTGGGATACCGGAAACAAGGTCGTGAAGGCCGTTGATCCCCAAAGCCAAGGTTTTTAATAAAAAAATTGCTCAGATGCAAACAGACCTGCAGCGGCATTTTGAACTGGTTAAGGCCAAATCGGGAATAGCTACGCTGACCCTGGTAAAAGAGTCTTATAGGGCAGTTGTTTCAGCCCCACAAATGCGGAATGAAAAGGAAGCAAATGTCAAACTCAGCGAAAGCGTGGATAACCTGATCATCCAATTTCTTGCCTTTTATGAAAAGTTCAACCGGGCATTCCAGAACGGCCGAATTCCGGCCCCGGAGCGCAAGAGGCTATTAGAAATGGAAAAAGAGGCAATAGGTAAATTGCTGGAAGAGCAGGTTAGAATGGCGAATTTCATTTTTGACAATAAAGAGCACCGGAAAACCTTCGTATTGCTGATAAATGAGCATTTACTAAACTTCATGCAATTGGCTTTTGCCGGTCACCCAATACCCTCGAAAAATGGATTGGCAGGAAAAGACGGTATATCGAATTCCTCCAATATCGTTATTCCCTGAAGGACATGCCCCTTAACCAAATTGAATACAAATTCATAGACGAGGTGTATAAATACCTGCTTGTCCAACACAAGGTCGTTCCCAATACGGCAACGAAATATGCGCAGTGCGTAAAGGAACTTATGGATAGGGCAGTGGCAAAGGGGTGGGTACATAATAATGTATTTTCCATATTTAAGTGCCTGTACACCGATCCTCATCATGATTGGCTGACCATGCATGAACTAGAACGACTCATAGACACAGATTTTAAAGAAGAGAAACTAAACGTTATCCGGGATATTTTTCTTTTTAGCAGCTTTACCGGCCTCTCTTACCAGGAAGTATATACCCTGAAACCTTCGGACATCATCATAGGAATAGATGGTAAGAAATGGATATCCAAAAATAGACAGAAAACCGGTGGAGATGAAACACTTCCTTTACTACCCCTTCCCTTACAGCTTTTGGACAAATACAAAGATCATCCTTTATGTGTCCGTCGCGGCCGTCTGCTACCGGTGCCAACCAACGAACACTATAATCGATGCTTAAAGCAAATTAGTAAGATGCTGGGCCATAAATCGGTTAAGACCACCGAAGTATATGTGAGAGCCAACTGGCAGAATATCAGTGAGAATATGGAAATGGTGGAAAAGAAGATGTTTGACGAGAAGGGGGAATTGAAGAATCCACGCAATTCTGTCTGTACGGACAAAAGCAATCCTGATCAAACCTATGTGGCTGTTAATCCTGGTGCAATGATAATCCCAATGAGCAAGGGTTACGTAAAGGACTGATAAATTTATAACTAATTAAAAGTATTTAGACACAGTAGTAATACAAAAAGCGGGAAGAATATTTTAATTACTAAAAATGGTAGTTCACCGTAGGGATACCCGAAGAGGAATCGGAACTAGCAACACTGATCGGACAGGCAATCGGCGAGCATAATAATAGGAAATGTAGCGGATTTTGTTGAAAAAGCGAAAGAAATAGATCGAGAAATTATTAAGACTACTTGTTTTTTTGATTGTTTTTTTTATATTTGTTGTCTACCCGTCCCAGAATGTCTAATGCATGCTTTATCAATGAATAACAATGTTATTTATTGGAGTGATAACTTTTTACCTGCGATAACCTTTTTTATGAGAATTGTATCTAAACACGGGGGCTTGATTTATACAAGGCCGAAGAAATGCATCGATGCCCCCTTTCTCCTTCTTATAATTTCTTGTGTTCAAAAGACGTCGTAGACTATTACGACTGTCTGGCCATGAAAAGGGGGCTATACTTCCAAAGCCCGGCAACGCCTCTTTCGTCTCCTTTTCTGCAAAAAGGCTACAAGTATTTTTACTGAAATTTATCCGGTCAATAATTTTATCAAATACATTTTATACGGTATGAAGAATTCAATTTATGTTCTAGGTACAAGTTTGTCCCATAACGGATCAACCTGCTTATTGAAAGACGGAAAAATATGTGCGGCAATCGAGAAGGAAAGGGTGACTAGAATAAAGCACGATGGTTATAATGACACAGACGCCATCAAATATTGCCTCGAGAAAGAGAATATCACTCTTGATAAGGTCGACTTAATAGTCCAAAATTCCCCTAACTCTCTTTTTGAGGGCGGCAATCATTACTTTAATGGGCCGCGGCTATTTGAAAAAGACTGTCCTATACCCATCGTTACCATTTCCCACCATCTGGCTCACGCCTACAGCGCGTACGGCTGCAGTGAATTCGATAACTGTGCAGCCCTCGTAATAGATGGTTCTGGAAATTCGCTGGAACATTGCATAGATATATCAGGAGACGATGTTATTGATAAAAGTAAAATATATGCTGAACTGTTAGGTATATATAAAGAGAACAATAGCTATTATGCTTTCGAAGGAAATAAATGTACAACAATATTTAAAGAATTTTCTCATTATCGTTATAGTGATGAAACAAAAATATCGACGTATACAGAGAATTCGATCGGGGACCTCTACGGAGCCGCGAGTGCTTATTGTTTCAGAGGCATGGAGGATGCTGGAAAACTTATGGGACTGGCTCCATACGGGAACCCTTCCGTATATAAGGAAGAGATATTCCAGTTTAAGGACGGAACGGTATACGTCGATTATTCTGTATTGGGAATGCTGAAACGGCCTTCAAGATCTTATGAAGAATTTAAGAACGACTTTCAATATTATGCAAATATTGCCAACTGGGTGCAGCGAGAGGTGGAACGCGCCGTTTTATACGTCGTGAATTCGCGCTATGAAATGCGCCCGTCAAACAATCTTGTATATTCGGGAGGGGTCGCTTTAAACGCCGTGATCAATGGAAAGATATTAACTAAGACTCCTTTTAAGAACCTTTATATTCAACCTGCGGCTGGTGATAATGGAATTTCGTTAGGGTGCGCATACTATGGCTGGCTGGAGGTTCTGCAGAAGGAAAAGATGTTTGCCGGCGGAACAACTTGCTATGGAAAAATATATGATAACAGAACAGTAAAAGAGTCGCTTAAGAAATTTGAAAAAAAGGATCCGCTTCGGATAAAAAAGACGATCGATCTTTTTTTTGATTCTATCCCGAAGCTTTTTAAAAACGGAGAGAACGGTAAAGAAGAGAAGATTATCCAGTTCAACGTAAAGAATGCGGGTATTTATCAGGTGAAAATAAATAACGGTGAAGTTGTGAGCAGGGGAGATATCCTTGGTACCCCTACTTGCGAAGTATCCCTGATAAATGATGATTTTTACGAAGGCTTATTGAACCCGACTTATTTCAATAATCTATACGAACTGAATAAACTAGAGGTGACGAACTTTAATGATCTGGATTATTTGTTGGATGCTATAAACTTCGGTAATTCAAAGGGGCTTAGCGAATTTGGAGGATCGGATGCTTATTCGGATCTTATTCACTACGAAGGAGAAGGGTATATAGAAGAAGCTGCCAGACTTATAGCAGATGGGAATATCGTGGGGTGGTTTCAGGATGAATCTGAATTCGGGCCAAGGGCATTGGGAAGAAGGAGTATTTTGGCCGACCCGAGAAAAAAGGGGGTAAGGAATTTCGTCAATACTGAAATCAAATTTCGCGAAGATTTCAGGCCATTTGCTCCATCCGTTTTGCTCGAAGATGCTGCGCTGTATTTTGATATTCAGGGAGAGGCACCCTATATGCTGACCGTTTGCCAGGTTAAGAACGAGTGGCGGGATCAAATAGAAGATATCGTGCATAAAGATGGCAGTTGCAGGATACAAACAGTGACGAGTGACTGGAACCCGAAATACTATCGCCTTTTGAAGGAATTTAAGCGGCTCACCGGATTGTCCGTGTTGCTAAATACCTCTTTTAATGGAAGGGCGATGCCTATAGTTGAAACTCCGCATGAAGCACAAAGCTTTTTTTTCAGAGGCAAATTGGACTATCTTGTAATGCAAGACCTGATAATCAGGCAGATGGCTTGAGCTGATTCTCGTACAGACTGCGGCGATAGCTTTGCATAATTTGTGTTGTTATGAGAATGAGAGATAATTGACCGCCTTACAATGTTCGAGCATTAGTTGCACTTGTTCTTCACTGATCTCTGTCCAATGAAACCCATATTTGTTCAATAGCTGCATCGTCCGTTCAGATCCCATATCGTATTGAGTCATTCTGGCATCTTCTTCTTCGAACATGCTATAATGTAACAATAGTCTGTCGATCGTTTGCCGGTGGTTCTCATAATTATCCAGGATGTACTGGATAAAGTCACGAGTGTCCATAATGGAAAGGCCGAGGCCCGCTTTCTCCGTATATTCGGCAAAGGTCCGGGTAGACAAACCATACGGGTTGTGAATATGATGGGTCGTTCCTGTAAGGTACGGTTTATCAAACAGGCTTAGTATCGCTTTTGCCACCTGGTCTACCGGCGAAAATTCCCATTGCTTTTCAAATGCAGGGATATATCCCAACTCGATGAATGATCTCATGCGTGCATAAAAGGCATTGGTATCGATGTTCTCCTGGAAGACACCGGTTATGGAATCGAAACTTAGATTGCTCACTCTGTAGATATTAAAACTCAGCCCCATTTCTCCTGCTGCCAGGATCTTTTTTTCGGCTTCCAATTTGCTCCAGGAATAAAGGTTGTCAATGACCTGTCCTTTGTCGCAGTCGAATTCCGTAAAGAAAACATTTTCTCTGTCTTTCAATCGGCCGGTCGCTATGCTTAAAGTGGAAACATGATGAAAGTCTTTGGGTTTCCCCCCGGTGGAGAAGCCGATCAGGCTGGTCACGGTGTCAATATTGTCTCTTTGAAAATCGTATTTGCTTCCATAATGCCGGACATTTGCAGCACAGTTGATAACGGCATCGATAGTCGTTTCCAGGTACGCATAATCAGCCGGTTTCAGCCCGAAGCGCTCGTCGGCCAGATCAGCAGCCAATATAGTGATTCTGTTCAAAGCAGCGGAATAAAGATCATTACCAAAATAGTATTTCAGTTTGGCGGTCAGCCTTTCCATCGCGTCCTTGTTATTCCCGGCCCTGACGATTACAAATACATGGATCGAGGGGAAGCCGGTGAGCAACTGGCTCAGAACATGCGCTCCCAGGTAACCAGTGGCTCCGGTTAACAGGATATTAGAATAGGATCTCTGTTTTCCTGTATCGCTGTTCTCCGACAGCCGGATCTTCGTCAGGTATTCTTCCTCTTCCTTTTGCCTGAGGCTGTTGCCACTGTCGGACGGGGCTTCCGGTTCCGGGTTGATAAAAGATTGCAGCCTTTTTTTAAGATAGTCCTTCTCATATTCGATATGATCCGAGAGGCTGGCTACCGTGGGGAACATAAATATATTATTGATAGAGACCTTGAAGTACTCTTGTAGTCTTGAGACCAGCCGGATAGCTGAAAGCGAATTGCCGCCCGCCTCGAAGAAGTTAGAGTGGAGGCCTACTGCATCCACTTTAAGGACTTCTTTCCACACGGTCAGTAGCTGTTTTTCCACTTGGTTACGTGGCAGGATGCTTTCTGGAACGTCCTGGCCTAACACCGGGATATCTTTCAGGGCCTTATAATCTGTTTTTCCATTGGAAGTTAGAGGGAATTTATCGAGAACAATGAAATCCGACGGAATCATGTGGTCGGGAAGGATGTTGCTGCATATTTTCCGGATGTGATCAGTAAAGGACTTCATACTGGTATACCGGGTCTTTTCTTCCGCAGGACTCCTTTCCTCCGGAAATCCATCCACCCTGAGTCTTTTCCTGGACGCATATAAGTTGAATAGATTGGTTTCACGTAACAACAGGTCCTGTTCGAAATATATGAAAAACCCTTTTGCTTTTAATAAAGCTTCTATTTTTTGAAGAGCCTGGTCTTCGTCGTGAATCTCCATTACCACTTGCCCGATCTTATCCCAGTCCTGGTCTTCTATGCCGCATAATACCTCATACTCACTTTTTTCAACGTCAATTTTCAACAGATGGATCGAATCTATCTTATTCTCACGGATGATATCCGATAACCGATATAACCTCACCGGCTGCTTCTCAGAAATCATCCGCTCGTTCAGGACCTCTGTTAGTTGCTGATCGCTTAAGCGGTCTTCTTCGGCAGTCAACTGATTGAGGATGTATTTGCGGATGGTATCTTTTTCATCGAGGCTTCCTTTTTTCTTTCCCGATAAGGCAGTCAGCCCGGGATAATAGTCAAATTCGGTCATTTCGTACCTGTCCGACAGGCCTATAGGAAAGGCCTTCACATTGACGGGATATAAAGAAGTATTGATGACAAGACTTTCATAAACGGGCTGTACGGGTTCGAAGGCAAAGATATTGATTCCAGGGCAACACAGGCTGGCATACAGTGAGAACAGGCCAATATTGGCGCCTACGTCAAAAACCGTATCTCCTTTGTCGATCCTGATACCATGTTTCAAGTAAATATGTTCTTTGAAAACTTCATTGTAAATGAAATCGGTCTCTGTTTTATTCTTATGATCGATGACCATTCCATTGGGCAGCTCATACAGCCGCCTGGCCAACCCGGGATATGTTACATTTAACTCTGCGAGCCGGCGGATCGTATAGGCGTTGTCTATAGAGGGGATAAGATAGGCCGTCAGGCATTTCTCTCCATTGCTGGTCTCATTTGCTAATACGCATGCCTCCTCCACTTCATCCATTTGCTTTAGGACTTCTGCGATTTCAGCCGGTTCGATCCTGAATCCCCTTATTTTTACCTGGTGATCGTTTCTGCCGGTAAACTGGAGTGTGTCATCAGGAAGCCAGTACCCGAGATCGCCGGTTCTATAGATCCTTTCTCCCTTTTTGAAGGGGCTTTCCGGAAAACAAGACCCGGTGAGATCCTGGCGGTGAAGATATCCCCTGGCAAGACCTCCGCCACCAATATATATTTCACCTGTTATGCCGTCAGGCATAAGGTTCAGGTTGGCATCCAGTATGTAGATATCCGCATAGGATACCGGCTTGCCGATAGGAATCTCTCTACTGTTCGGGGGCAGCTGTTCAATGGTATAATAGGTAGCGATGATGCATGCTTCCGTGGGGCCGTATAAATTGACAATGGCATCGGTCCTTTTCCTGTATTCAAGGGCTTTACGGACATTAGGGACGGAAGCTTTTTCTCCCCCGAAATAGACTTTATCAAGATTTGAGATGCAATGGGGGCTTATTTCCATGAGGTTGTTAAAAAGAGCGGTAGGCATCACGCAGAGATTGATCCGGTTTTCCGTCATGAAATTTACCAGCAGCCGGTGCGAGAAGAGGATTTCTTTTGGAATGATGTAGAGACAGGCGCCGTTTAAAAGCGTACTGAAAATCACAAAGACGGAGGGGTCAAAGGCATAATTGAATAGTTGTAGCGACCGGTCTCCCGGTCCCGGATTGCAATAGTCGGTGTCCATGATCAAGGTCGCGAGCGCCCGGTGTTCCATCATAACCCCTTTCGGTTTTCCGGTGGACCCGGAAGTATAAATTATATAAGCCAGGCTTTCCGGTGAACAACTGACAGGAATATTCTCCGAACTTTCTTCCAGCAGATCCAGCTGGATGTCCAGGGCTATGATGCCGCCTTCAAAGAAAGCAATATCGGTTAGAAAATCGATCTGCGTGATCAGGACCACGGGAGAAGTATCTTCCAGGATAAACTTCAATCTTTCCTTCGGCAGGGAAGGGTCCAATGGCACGTAGGGTGCTCCGGCTTTAAGCACGGCCAGCATAGCGATAATCATCAGTTCCGAGTTATCCATCATGAGTGCAACGAGTCGGTCTTGCCCATCGGGATATGATCTTTTTAAGAAATGGGCAACTTTATTTACCTTTTCATTTAAAGCAGTATAGGTAAGTGAAACCGGACCACATTCAACCGCATTTTCAAAAGGAGTGCGGAATACCTGTGCTTCAAATAGCTCATGGATCGTAAACGACGTGCCGGCCGGGTCCTTCTTGCGGCCTGACCTGATCAGTAGGGCTTCCGATTCTTGTGGGGTCAGAATATCGATCTCCTTTACGATCACATTCGATCCCAAATAGTCGAGGAAGCGGCCCAGGTGCCCCGGAATCCTTTCTATAAAAGCAGGAGTAAACCAATTGCTCTGATAATTGATACTGATTTGGATGCCATCAAGGTCTCTATTTATCCGGATGATCAATTCGTAATCGGGGTCTTTTTTCGGGAGTTCATGAATGTCTCCGAAGAGCACCAAAATGTTACTGTTAAGAACAGCTTCGCGTTGACCATCCTTCGAGAGTCTGATCGGATAGTCTTGGTACTGATAGGACGTTTTAACGGTTTGCTGCACTGTAGAAAGGAATTCTTTCAACCCGTGTTCGTCGTTGACAGTCAACGCGAGGGGAATGAATTGATCGCCAGGGCCCTGGCCGGGAGCTTTAAAATAGGGTGTATGCAGAATGACCTCTTGGGAACGGTTATATTTTCTAAGCAGCATCATTATGCCGGCAATGAGGCATATGAATAATCCAGAGCTCTCATTTCCGGCGATCTCACGCATATTCTTTTCGTTTTGGGACTGGATCATGAACTCGAATGGTTGGCATCCTTGTTCCCCGGATGCATCCGTTCTTTGGCGAAAAGAAAAGCCTTCCTCAAACCGTTTCCGGCGTTCCTGCCAGAATTCGGCATGCGGGAGGTATTTTTCTCCTTTGTATTTTACCAGATCGATGAGGTTCATAAAATAATTTTAAAATGTTATGTTGAAGCTGCTTTTAATCTCTTCCCCGGGGAATGTATTTTCCTGTCCGGAGAAAACGTCCAAATCTTGCATCCTGACGTCCTGATCTTTTGCAACTATACCGATCAGGTGGTGAAAAGACCTGTTAAAAGCCTCGATGGTTTCTTTTTTAAAGATGTCCACATTGTATCTGATGTCCATCCCTACGCTTTCTTTAGTAAGAATAAAATTAAAAGCCAGGTCATATACACTTCCGCTAATTTGCATTGGATAGGGGTTTACGTCTATGCCTTCCATTTTCAATGTTCTATTCGCCTCCGGTTCGATAGTCTGGAAAAGGAACAATACATTAAATAAGGGCGTATGTCCTTTGTCTTTTATAAGGCCCAGCTCATCGACCAATTTGTCGAAGGGATAGATCTGATGATCGAATGCATCTATAACCGTTTCTTTCACTTTGTCCAGCAGTTGGGTAAAATTATCAGTGTCATTGAATCTCATCCTGAAAGCGAGCGTATTGACATAAAACCCGATTTGATTTTCCAGATCGGGATGATCTCTTCCGGCTACTGCAGAACCGATGACAAGATCGGTTTGGGCAGTGAGACGGTATAACAGGGCCGTAAGCCCGGAGAGGAGGATCATGAATAGGGTAGCGCCCCTTTCAAGACCCAGCCGGTTCAGGCGTTCAACCACCTTTGAATCGAGGTAGGAATGATAACCCTCACCATTAAAAGTTCGTTTCGCCGGTCGTGCAAAATCAATGGGTAAATTCAGGGAAGAACTCCCATGCTTAAATTTTCCAAGCCAGAAATCACGGTGTTTTGCCACCCGCTCGTCTTTGAGCGTGGAGTTGTGCCAGCTGGCGTAATCCTTGTATTGTATCTTCAGGGGAACCAGCGGATCTTCCTTTCCCGTTGCAAAAGCGTTATAAAGCGTAACCAACTCCCTGACCAGGACGTTTTCGGACCATCCGTCGGATACGATATGATGCATGGTGAAAATGAACAGATGGCGGTCAGTATCCAGTTTTACCAGCCTGGCCCTTAACAGGGGACCTTTTTGCAGATCGAAGTATTGTTTTGTATCATTGAATGCCAGCTCCCTTGCCTTCTCTTCCTTATCTTTTTCCAGGCTGAGATCGATGTACAGAAGACTAAATGCAAAGTCTGCCGAATGAGTGATCTTTTGTCTGGGTTGTCCGTTCTCAATTATGAAAGTCGTTCGCAGTATCTCATGACGATGGATAAAGGCAGTCAGGGTTCTGTTGAATGCTGCAAGATCAAGGGAACCGGTGAAAACGTGAGCGACCGGTATATTATAGGCCGTGAGATGCTCTTCGAGCTGGTCCATTATCCAAAGTCTTTTCTGCGCATGTGATACTTCGTAGGTGTCCTCTGCCGGGATCGGGGTCAGTCCTTTATAGATCATTTTCTCCGATCTGGCTATCGTTCTCGCCAGCTCCTTTATTGTTGGCTCAGTGAAGATGGCCTTCAGATCTATTTTTATGTCCATCTTTTTATAGATACGGGAGACGACCTGCGTTGCAAGCAGGGAATGCCCTCCTGCCTCGAAGAAATTGGTATTGGTACCCAACTTGTCAACCCGCAGGACTTCCTTCCAGATCTCCAAGAGGCTTCTTTCAATATCATTTTCCGGTAGGTCGTGAGACTCGCCATTGTTGAGGTTTGCTTCCCTGGGATGTGGCAGTTTGCTCTTATCTATTTTTCCGTTGGCATTCAGCGGCATTTTGTCTAATACGACAAAATAAGCTGGTATCATGAAATCGGGTAGGATATTCTGCAGATGAACCCTTAACTGGGTAAGGTTTACAGGGGCCGATAATACAAGATAAGCTGTAAGGTAATTTTCATTTTCCTTTCTGAAGACCACCAGCGCCGCTGCCACTGCGCTATGTTTCGATAGTGCTCTTTCAATTTCTGCCATTTCTATCCGGTATCCTCTGATCTTTACCTGGTCATCCACCCGACCGAGATATTCGATACTACCATCCGGCAGCCACTTCGCCCAATCTCCTGTCTTATATAGCCTGCTGCCCCTCTTAAAAGGATCATCGATGAATTTTTCCTTTGTCAATTCCGGTTGGTTGAGGTATCCTCTGGCCAAACCTATTCCGCCGATATAGAGTTCTCCCGGCACCCCTATCGGTTTCAACTGTCTGTTCCTGTCCAGGATGCGGACCGTTATGTTGCAGATGGGATTTCCGATAATATTATCCTTGTACTCGTTGATCCGGGTCTGTATTATGCTATCGATAGTTGCTTCGGTCGGGCCGTAATGATTGCTCAATGCGACATTGGGGAGCCATCTGTTTTTGAGATCGACGATGTCTTTGGTCAGCGATTCGCCTCCCGAGCACCATCTTTTAAATCCCGGCCCCAGATCATCCCTTTGCGATCCGAGTTCGATCAGCAAACTCATTGAAAATGCCGGTGTCGCGTGGAGATCAGTGACCCCCGTCCTTTTTATCAACTGAATAAGCCTGCTGAAATCAAGTATGTCGTCGTCCTGTGGCATAACTATCTTTCCTCCTGTCGCAAAGGGGAGGAAGAGTTCCAGCAGTGAATTGTCAAAGCTGTAATTGGAGGTTTGTATAGTGGTGACGTCCTCGTTTATTCCAAGTAATTCTTTTTCACAATATAGTCGATCGACCAATCCTGCATTTTCCAGCAGAACGCCTTTCGGATGGCCAGTTGTCCCGGAAGTATAAAGAACGGTCAGTAGATCGCCGGCAAAATCTCCTGCTATAGAAAAATGGCTTTTGTCTGCTTCCTGGTCCGTTATGCGTTGGATATCGAAAATGTTTTTCACGCCTGGAATGGACGCTCCGGAATAATTCGGGGTATCGGTAAGAAGGATAGAACACCCGCAGTCGTTTACCATATAGCTGATCCTTTCGCGAGGAAAGGATACTTTCACAGGAAGATAGGCAGCCCTGAGTTTAAGCACCGTGAGAATGGCGATCAGCCGCCATTCGGATCTGTTCAGAAGGATGCCGATAATTGACTCTCTTTTGACGGGAATGCGTGATTGTATGTACCGGGCGGCGCGGCTGGATTGTTCATCCAGTTGCCGGTAGGTAAAGGTTTTATTGTTATAGATCAAAGCTGCCTTGTCCGGGTTTGCTGCGACCTGTTCGTGGAACAGGTCGATCACGGATTTGCAGGAAGGAAAATCTTTCTGTGTGTCATTGAAGGTGTCCAGCAATTTGATAATTTCGGTAGCATCAAGCATTTCCACTGAGGAAAGCAGGGGCTCTCTGGATCGGCAGATAACGAAAAGCAGGTTAAAAAAATGATTACCCATCCGGGCTATCAATGGCTGGTTGAATGATGCTTGGTCGTAATGAATTCTCAACAGGAGGCCGTCAGGTACGGTTTTAATTCCAAAAAGGAGTTCGGCATCAGGCCCGGAATGCGATTCTAGCGTGAATTCACTGTATGACATTCCTGCCTGTACCGGCAATTCGGACCCATCCGTTCTATTCGCAGCCATTTTCTCTTTGAAGGAAACCAAGTCAAACCGGAGATGATCATAGGCTTCCGTTAGTTCTTTGTGTATTTCCTTAAGCAGATCCAACACGGTCCATTGTGTTTGTATCCGTGTTCGCAGAAAGACCGGATTTTCAAGGACCTGTCCGGGCAGGCTGATATTGGGCGTCATTATCAGTATATCTTCTTCACCGGAATAGTTGTAAAGTAACAAAGACAATGATGCGGCAAATAACATAAATTTATTGGCGGCATTATCTTTTCCGGCCTTATTCACCCATTTATACAATTCATCCGGGAAGGGAAGCTCGATGTACTGCTCCGGCCGGGAATGTGGGACCTTAATTCCCTTCCGGCGGAAAAAAGGATTCGGGCTGATGTCCGACAGTTTTTTGATCCAATAATCTTCGGCAATTATTTCGGATAGTTGACTTTTCTCTTTCATCCGTATTGAGTTAAGTATTTTTGATTGGAGTTCATTCGAAGTCAAATGTGGGTTTAAGATGACTGAAAGGATTGCTGGTCGGAATGGAAGCGTCCAGGTCCCTGATCAGGCAGTTGGGGTTTTCGGCGATCGAATGGATCAGGCGGATGAGGCGCTCCTTAAGGATATCGATGGTCGTTTTTTTAAAAAGATCGGTATTGTACTCGATACGGCAATAAAGCCCTTCTCCTTCCTGATTGAAATCGAACGATAGATCAAATTGGGCCCCCTTGCCGTCGACGGCGATCTCTTCCACGAGGAGGTCTCCGAGCGCGCTGATTGCACCGGCAGATGGCGTTTGAATGTCGAGGTTCAAAAAGTTTACCATTATGTCGAAGAGAGGTGAACGGCTGGTATCCCTCGGTATGTTGAGGTCTTGTATTAACTGCTCGAAAGGATAATGCTGATGTTCGAAAGCTTCCAGTATGGTTTTCCGGACCTTTTGCAACAGGGAGACAAAAGACTCATTCTCATCGAATCGGGTTCTGACTGCAAGTGTATTGACGTAAAATCCTATTTGCGTTTCGAGGCTTTTGTGATCCCGTCCTGCAACCGGACTGCCTATGATGATATCGGTGTGGCCGGAATATTGGTATAAAAGCGATTTTATTGCTGCTACAAGGATCATATACGGGGTTGCCTTTCCAGCATGAGCTATCCCGGCCAGTTTTTTTATACAGGATGGGTCCAGTGAATAGCTGACTGAACTTCCGTTGTAGCGCTTCAGGTGCGGCCGTCGGTGGTCAGTTGGCATGGCAGAAGGAGGGAGAGGCTGTTCCAGTTTCCTTAACCAATACTGCCTCGAGCTGTTCATGTTATCTCCCTCCAGCAACCTGTTGTACCATACTGTATAGTCCTTGTATTGGATGTTCAGTTCCTTTAGCGGATCGGGCTGCTTCTTATGAAAAGCTTCATACAACTTATCGATCTCGTCGAGGATCACTTTGAGCGACCATCCATCGGATATGATATGATGCATGCTCATAATGAACAGGAACCGATCTCTTTCCAATTGCTCCAGCCGGACGCGGAATAGGGGACCTTTCTCAAGATGAAAGATATGGTTTGTTTCTTCTTCCGCTATCCGGCTTATAAGGGCCATTTCGCCGATATGGCCCGTGTGGTCTGAATACCGGAATTCAAAACCGGAAAGCTCCCGGGGCAGAACCTTTTGCATGGGAACGCCATCAACGACGACAAACACTGTTCTGAGGATCTCATGCCGGCGGACAAGGGTGTCGAAGGCTTCTTTCAAGGCCATGCTATTCAGGTTACCGGTGAGGATATAACTACGCGTAATATTATAGGCAACCTGTTCCTTTTCCAATTGATCCAGTAGCCAAAGCCTCTTTTGTGAAGGGGAGAGCGGATAAAGCAGGTCTTCTTTCGTTTTGTTGATCCTGGAAGGAACCTCTGCACCGGTGAGCGGGATGATTTCGGCCAGGAGCTCGATAGAGGGCGCTGCAAAAAGGTCCTTCATCTGCACCTTTAGGTTGAAGTCCTGGTATAACCGGGAAATGATCCGGGTGGCTTTTAAAGAATGCCCGCCTAACCCGAAGAAATTATCGTGAATGCCTATCGGGTGTTTGTCGAGGACTTTTTCCCAGACATTTACCAGTATCTTTTGCATAAATGTCACCGGTGGCGAATAAGGAATGGCTGTTTCACCCACCTGTACCAGGTTGGCAAGAGCAACCTGATCGATCTTACCATTGGCATTTAACGGAAGTTTATCCAGCTGTTGAAAATGGGAAGGTATCATATACTCCGGTAAAGACACCTGTAGAAATTTCTTCAGGTCTTCCCCCGACATAGTTTCGCCGGCAGTAAAAAAGACGACGAGCCGGCTTTCCTCCCGTGTATTGCCCTGCATCAATTTTACCGATACATCCCGGATGGCAGGGTGTCTGCCAAGCATTTTTTCTATTTCTTCCGGTTCTATCCGGAATCCCCTGAATTTGAACTGGTTGTCCTTTCTTCCCAGGAATTCAATATTCCCGTCTTCCAGCCATTTGGCCAGGTCCCCGGTGAGATATAGCTTTTCGTTTTTCCCAAAGGGATGCTCAACGAAATTCTGAGCATTCAATTCCGGGTTATCGATGTATCCTCTGGCCAGGCCATGACCTCCGAGGGCAATCTCACCTATCGCGCCGATGGGAAGCGGACGAAGCTTGTCATCGACGATATAAGCCGTGCTGTTGGAGATGGGGTGGCCGATGGGAATCGAGTCATAACAGGGGCCGCTGATCTTGAAACAGGTCGAGAAGGTAGTATTTTCCGTCGGGCCGTAACCATTGATCAGGGTCAGTCCGGGATGGGTAACTATCACTTTGTTGACATGGGGCACGGAGAGCTTCTCTCCCCCGATGATGAGCGTATGCAGATGGCCGAACATTTCCAGGCCCGAATCCACCAATTGATTGAACCATGAAGAAGTCAGCCACATCAGGGAGATGTGGTGGCCGGACAACTCCTTCTTCATTTCGTCTGCCTGCAGCAATTGCTCAAATGGAAGCAGGTGAAGGAGCCCTCCATGCAGCAGCATCCCCCAAATTTCAAAAGTAGCTGCATCAAAGCAAAGAGAACCAGTCTGCAACAGTGCATCTTCCGCGGTGATCCGGATGTAATTGGTGTTGAAGACCAGCCGAATCACGCTTCGATGTTCGATCATTACTCCCTTGGGTTTTCCCG
Organism: Puia sp.; assembly: GCA_035555335.1. GTDB lineage: Bacteria > Bacteroidota > Bacteroidia > Chitinophagales > Chitinophagaceae > Puia. Next base: position 55,181 of record DATMGS010000013.1, on the reverse strand, counting down.
AGGTCCCAGAGGTGTACATTACATACGCGAGGTCCCTTGAGCCGTTGAGGATCGGAGGATTGGACGAGGGCATTCCCTGGAATAAGGACTCGTCATCCAGCCGGATGACCGGCTTTCCAAAATGGCTGTTTGTTCCCGTAGCAATTTCCTTACTGCTAAGTAGGGCCTTGAGGGCGGCTTCTTCCGCCATGAACAATGTTCGTTCCTCAGGCGCTCCGGGGTCTATCGGTACATAGGCTGCACCTGCCTTTAGAATAGCCAGGATGCCGATGATCGTCAGGGCCGAACGATCCGCCATGATGCCTATCTTGTCATCCGGCGCTATATCCAACCGTGCCCGCAAATAATGAGCGATAATATTGGCTTTGTCATTGAGCTCACCGTAACTTAACCGGACTGCTCCACTGAAAAGCGCCTGGGCCCGGCTTGTCCTGGAAACCTGTTCTTCGAAGAGAGCCTGGATGGGCTTGTCGGCGGGGTAGAAACTGGCTGTATCATAGTGGCGTGAAAGAAATAGGGTTTGGTCTTCCACCGAGGCGAGGCTGATCCGGGTGACGGGGATATCCGGATCGTAGAGCACCTGCTGAATCATTTCCTGGAACGACCGGAAAAGGTCGTGAATAAAACCCGGACCAAAAAGATTCTCATCATACAGGATAGCGATCTGGAATGATTCGGAAGGAGTGATGACCATATTCAGCGGGAAATTGGTCTGTGTAAACGATTCCGTATTGGAGATGAGGTAGGTTGCATCCAGCGTAACAGATGCGGATGAATGAGCGGGCTTCGGATAATTCTCGAAGACGAAGATCGTATTGAAGAGTTGCCTTTCCGGGCTCGCCGACTGGATCTCTGCAAGGGGGTAATAGTGATGGGGGATCGCATCGATGGAGTTCTGCTGGACTGATCTTGCCAGCTGTGAAAAAAGGGTAGTTTCGTCATAGCTCACCCGGACAGGGATCGTATTTATAAACAAACCGATCATGGTTGATGATCCTTTTAGTTCCGGTGGGCGTCCTGATACCACCGATCCGAATACCACATCCATCTGGCGGGTGTATTTCGAAAGCAGGATACCCCAGATGGTCTGAAGTATCGTATTGGATGTGACTCCATGAACGGAAGAAAACTGCCTTAGCCGGTCTGGCAGATCGATATTCAATTTGTCCAGATAGCTGTTTCCTCTGTACCCGGCTTGCGGCAGAACGATCTTTGATGAAGGTAGGATCGAGCTTTTAGCTGACGAGCCGGAGAGGTACGTTGACCAGAATAGAGCCGCTCTCTCTTTTTCTCGGTTTCCCAACCAGGCGATATAACTCTTAAAGGGGTGGACTTCGGGAAGCATAACTTTCCGATTATTCAAATCCCCCTTATAGAGCTGGTCATATTCATCGAACAATAGCCGGGTGCTCCAGCCATCCATCAAAATATGGTGATAGCTCCAGATGAACTCAAACAACTGTTCTTCCAGCTGCAGAATGTGGACCCGCATCAGGATATCCGTGGAAAGATCGAAAGTTTTAGCCCTGTCTTTTTTCTTAAACTCATTTACATATTCGTCTTTGTTCTCAATTCCGGTCAATATTTCAAATTGACATTCAATGGATCGTTTCTTCAACACGACCTGGAAGGGTCTTTCCGTCGTCCTGTAGACAAACACCGTCCGGAGAATGGCATGCCTGTCGAACAGTTGTTGCAGGCTTTTTCTAACATATTCAAGGCGGAGCTCCCCTTTGATGGTATAAGAGATCTGATTGAAGTATACCGGGGAATCCGGATCCAGCAAGGAATGAAAAAGCATACTCTCCTGAGCCGGCGAAAGGGGATATATTTCCTGTATGTTCTCTTTTGAAAGCATCTATTTGCAATGTTTTCGTCTGATTAATCGAATAACGTATCGAGTTTTTCGGCAGGGATACCGGATAAGTGGTCTGCAGACAGGTTCCCATCCGGTAAATGTTCTTCGCAATAGCGGATCAGCCTGTTCAACTCACGACAATAGGTATCGGCCAGAGTCTGCATGGTCTGCTTAGTAAAGTGCAATTTATTGTAAGTGATGAATAGCTGGAACCGTCTTTCCGAAACGTACCCGAGGAAGTCCAGTTCGTATCGTCGGCTCCTTCTTTTGCTTTGCATGATACCGGGAGATTCATCTGCGATCTTAAACATCAGTAATTCCTGATCCCTGTCGAATTGCCCCAGGTAATTGAAACTGATCTGCGGCCTGCGGGTCTCTTCTTCTTCCTGCGCTGTTGTCAGATAGCGGTAAATACCATAGCCGATGCCGCTGTGAGGAATGCTACGCAGACTTTGCTTTATGTGTTCCAGCTGTTTGGAAGGCGGCTCCGGTACCGGGACATTCAGGATCACAGGGTAAACGCTGGTAAACCAGCCGACGGTCCGACTGACATTGCAGTCGGGTAATATCTCTTCGCGTCCATGGCCTTCCAATTCGAGGAAAACCTGTTGCTGGTCAAAACATTCGCTCATTGTCAGACCCAAAGCCGTCAATAGAAGGTCATTGATGCCGGTATTGAAAGCCACATTTGCCCTATATAAAAGGGCCTCTGTGGTTTCCTGCGTCAATGACAACGAGACGACGTCCGTGTCACGGATGAGGTTATTTTCGGCGCGAACATCCTTCGGGCAGGATCTTGCAATATTCAAGTCCACGCCCGCCCAGAAGTCTCTTTCCGGCAGGAACGAGGGGCTTTGAGCATAGGCCGCCAGTTGCCCGGACCACAACTTGAACGAGTCTGTCTTGAGCGGAAGATATCCCTCCTGGTTGTCCTCATAATGCCGGTACAAAGAATCGAGATCCTGCAGGAGTATACGCCAGGACACTGTATCGATGATGAGGTGATGACAGATAATCGAAAGCCTGTCTCCGTCGGGCAAGTGGAAAAGACCGTATTTTATCAGGGGACCTTTTTCGAGATCGATACTGGCCTGGAGCATATTGAGTCTCTCTTCCAGTGTGGCCGGAGCTTCCTTATCGTTACGCAGGTCGGCTAACTCGATGAACAAGGGATGGTCGGTGTCATTGATCTGCTGAATGACCCTGCCATTTTCGATCGCAAACGTCGCACGAAGCTGGTCATGATGTTCCTGAAGCCTGTATAATACGGCTTTAAGTATATCAATGTCGACCCGGTTTTCAAAATGAAGCAGGTAAGACTGATTATAATGGCCTCGGTCAACGGGTTCACCGAGGAAGAAGTCCCGTTGGATAGGCGAAAGAGGCGCTACACCTTTTACGACGGTTTGCTGGCTTTGATGAATGGTCTTTTCCGCAAATGGGGCAATACCTGCAATAGTCCTTCCTTCGTAAATATGTTTTATTTCCAGCTTATACCCCCTGGAATGCATGCTGGAGGCGATCTGGATAGCCTTGATAGAATCTCCGCCTAGTACATAAAAATCATCATGGATGCCGATGTTTTCGATGCCGAACAGCTGGTGATAAATATCCGTTAGATACTTTTCGGTGGGGCTGGTGGCTTTATCGGCCGGCTTATCTTTTTGGGCTGGAAGACTGTCCGTGAGACCCGGTAATGCGGCAAGATCTATTTTGCCATTGCTGTTGAGCGGGAAATGGTCGCAACGAATATACCATGAAGGGATCATGTAAGCCGGCAGCTTCGACGCCAGAAACGATTGGAATTGGGCAACCGACAGTTCCTGATCGGAAATATAATAAACCGCCAGGTTCTTATTGCCGCCGGTATTCGCAGTTGTTACCTTTACTTTCAGGAGATGGCCAATCTCCATCAGGGCGCTTTCTATTTCTCCGGTCTCGATACGCTGACCGCGTATTTTGATCTGGTCGTCCCTGCGCCCCAGATAAAGGATCGTGCCATCTTCCCGGAGGCTTCCATAGTCGCCCGTCCGGTACATTTTTTTACCGGGGATAAAAGGATTGTCCACGAACCGGGTTTTCGTCAGCTCGGGCAGGCCAACATATCCCTGCGCCAGGCCATCGCCGGAAAGGTAGATCTCGCCGGTGACCTCTTGCGGCAGGAGGTCGCCATTGTCATCCAGGATATATATCGACGTGTTGCTTATCGGCTTGCCAATGGAGATCTCCCCGTCTTCTTCCCTGATCCTGCAACAGGTAGCATAAACGGTAAATTCGGTTGGTCCATACAAATTCCTGATCTCCATTTTGCTATGCAGCCCCTGCCGGTTTATTTTTGCCCTTACGTAATGGGGCGTGCCTTCTCCCGTGAGGTTGAGCACGGTAATATTTCCCAGACCGGGATGCCTGTCCAGCAGGGCATCTACTATGGAAGGGACAGTGTTGAGCAGGATGTTCCTGTCGTGTCGGATCTCGTCCAGGATGTCGATGCCGTTGCCAAAGAGGCGGAGTCTTTTCCCTATAGATAAGGTCCAGAGCAGCTCATATACCGAGATGTCAAAACAATAGGAGGAGACCCCATACACCACATCAAAAGTGGAGTCCCTGTATTCCATATTGGCCCAGTGAAAGAGCGAAAGGATATTCTTATTCGATATGATTACCCCTTTGGGTCTTCCGGTTGATCCCGATGTGTACATGATATAGGCCGTCGCATCGCCTGTGGTCGGCAATGCGGGGTTTACGGCGGAAAATGCAGACAATGTTTCTCTTTCTTCGTCGAGCAGGATGACGGCGCAGGGAAGAGATGCGGCAGATACAGGACAAATACTGCTGACCGAAAGGAGCAGGACGCTGGAACTATCTGTCAACATATACAATATTCGTTCCGGGGGGAAAGAAGGTTCTATGGGAACATATGCGGCGCCCGCCTTGAGAATCGCCAGGATGCTGATCAGCATATCTGCCGATCGATCGAGCACCAGGGCGACCGGGTCGCCCGTCCGGATTTTTTTTACATGCTTCAGGTAATGGGCCAGCTGATTTGCCTTTTTATTAAGTTCCTCATACGTCAGGGTAGTGCCCTTTACGTTAAGGGCGATCCTTGCCGGGCCTTCCGACACCCGCTGCTCGAACAGCGAAATGACTGCTGCATTTTCGGGATAAGGGAAATCGTTGTCATGCCTGGTCAAGGTCAACTTTTCCTGTTCAGGCCGGGACAGCACAACAGCGGAAGAGAGCTCGCTATCACTGTTCAAAAGAATATGCCGTAGTATGTTGTCATAATATCCTGCGATGCGGGTAATCTCCTTTTCCTTGTACAATCCTGGCTTACATGCAATGGAATAAGTGATGGAATCGGCCGACCTGCTAATGCCGATATCGAATAATGTATTTGTGTTCTCGAAATAATTGATCCTGGAATCTGTGAGTTCTGTCTCCTCGTGAGAGTCCTGATAAATGTGGAAATCATTATAATTGACCATTATGTCAAAGAACCGGTTTCCCGGGGCTGAGGCTTCACCGGTGAGCCGGCTGATCTGCAGGAGCGATAGTTTCTCGTAAGGCTTCATTGCATTGCTGACCCTGTTGATATCCGCTATCAGTGTCCTTCCACTCGTATTTTCTTTTATAGTCGCACGGAATGGGACGGTGTTCAAAAAACAGCCAAGTATCTTTTCTCCGTCTTCGAGATCCGGTCTTGCATGTGTTATTACACCAATAATAATGTCATCGGAATTGGTGGTTAGCTTGATGAGCCAGGCAGCTGCCGCAAGAAAGATGTTCTTAAGACTTACAGAATATTGTTGTGAATATCGGAGTGCGGCCTCCGTGATGTCAGCCCCCAGCGAAAATCTGGATAGGATCGGAATGCCGTCCATATCTGCGCCCGTCGCGGATCTATTTAATGGCAAAACCGTCTTTGCATATCCTGCCAGGTTCTTTTTCCAGAACTCCTTTGTCTCTTCCGACTGGCTGGTCAATACCTGGTCAATGACGTAATCTTTATAAGTGACGGCGAGCGGCTTGAATTCGAAAGACGTTTTGTTTTTCAGATGATAGTAGGCCTGACTTAGCTCGGTCATCAGGATAGCCCTGCTCCATCCATCGAGTATTGCGTGATGGAAAGACAGCAGGATGCCGTATTCTTCTTCGCGAAGCCTGAACATCGCCATCCGCCAAAGACCGGGTTTGCCGGTTTGGAAAGGCCGGTTTCTATCCTCCAGCATATATTGTTCAATTCGGGCAAGCTGCTGTTCTTCCGTATCATTACTGATATCAAGGAGCGGGAGTTCCGGAGAGACAAACGCAGAACTATGGACAATATGTAAAAGGGAGCCGAATTCCGTCAACGAGTAACTGCTTCGAAGGATTTGATGCCTCTCCGTTAATAACCGAACGGCTTCCTGTAATACATCGATATTGAAGTTGCTATCCCTGAACTGATACCAGAATTGATCATGGAACATCCCCGACCCTGGCGTGAGCCGGGAATGGAATATCATTCCCAGTTCTATATCCGTGATAGGATAAAGATCTTCCCAATCGACCGGAAGCAGGGAGGAAAGTAATGGATCCCCGAGGATACGCTCTTTTACCGTTGTTATTTCCGCCGCCGCAATTTCACGTTCTACCAATATTCCGGCCGAATTTTGGTGATTGTCAGCGGCTATTATATAATTTGAAAGAGCACTTAGCTGCGGATAAAGGAAAAGGTCTTTAAGTTCCAGATGACTATTTAGTTGTTTATTGATAGCGCTGACAATGCTGATGCCCCTTATCGAGTCACCGCCGAGGGAGAAAAAGTTATCGTGGATGCCGATGCCGTCCGTCCGCAGGACCTTGCTCCAAACATCGATAAGCACGGCATCGGTCGTATTACGGGGAGGGGCGACCGGTCCCTTTGCGGAACTGGGGACGCTCGACGCAATCAAGGCTTGCCGGTCCAATTTTCCGTTGACGGTCAGTGGAAATTCCCTCAAGGTGATGAACAATGAGGGTAGCATGTAGTCAGGGACCTTTTTTTGAAGGAAACTACGAAGATCCGACTGCCTGTCTGAGGTGTCCCTCCATTGAACATAGGCAAGGAGGGAAGGTCTTCCGTCTTCATCCTCCCTGATGGTTATTGCCGCGTTTTGGATCTCAGGATGACTTAACAGGGCGATTTCTATCTCTGCCGGTTCGATCCGGTAGCCGTTGATCTTAACCTGTGAATCCATCCGGCCCAGGTATTCGATCTCCCCGTTATCCAGCCATTTTCCGTAGTCGCCACTGCAATACAGCAACGGGTACAGACCGTCACCGGCATCGAAAGGAGAGACGACGAACTTGCTTTTGGTGGCCAGGTCGTCGTGAAGATAGCCTTTCGCCAGTCCCGCGCCGGCGATAAGCAGCTGTCCCGGTATTCCCGGTGGAAGCGGCTGAAGATCTTCATCTCCAATATAGACCGAAAGATTGGGAATCGGTCTTCCAATGGTAGGTTCGCCATCATCGATGACCTCTTTTATCATGCACCCGATGGTCGTTTCGGTAGGGCCATATTCATTAAAGATCCTGATGGCGGGATTCAACTCCCTCAAAACCCTTGTATGACCGGAGGTCAGCTTTTCTCCTCCGAGGATGATCTTTCCTATGTTGGACTCCGGCAGATCCAGCTGTTGCAGGAACAAGACATGGGAGGGGGTCATCTTGATCGTATTGATCTCCGTTTCCCTGCTGAATATATGTGATAAGATTTCGCTTAGGGGCTTGTCTTCGTAAATGTGCAATCTATCCCCCCGTAACAGGGTGCAGAATATAGTCGTCAACGTAAGATCAAAAGAGAGGGATGTGAACAATGCCGACGGATATCTTTCGCCGTCACCATAATAATATTCATTTGCCCATAACAGGTAATTTACGAAACTGTCCATCCGGATCGCAACTCCTTTCGGTATGCCCGTTGACCCGGAGGTATATATGACATAAGCCAGGTCTTCGGCTGAAAGGTGAAGAGGACTAAGGGTCTCCGCCGCAGCTGGTAAAGGGAATTGAATATCCATAGCAAACAACGGACCTGCATAAATATCCCCGATGGACGGCAAAGACCAGGAGTCGATCAAAAGAAGCTGCACGCCGGCTCCGTCGAGAATCGACCGGATCCTGTCCGGAGGATTGGCAGTGTCAAGTGGCAAAAAGACCGCGCCTGCCTTCAATATTCCCAGAAGCGCAACGACCGCTCTTTCGGAAGGACCCGCCAGCAGCCCGATGCGGTCGCCAGGTTTTATCCGCTGTTGGTTCACGAGGTATGCTGCGAAACGGCCCGCAGCCTCGTTGAGTTCACCATAGGTCATGGACTTGCCGTTGGCAGACAGTGCGGCTTCGGAGGCATTTCGGAGTGCCTGTTCTTCGAATAGGGAGACGACGGTTATCGCCGGGTTTCGGGGGACGGCAGTAGCCCGGTTGTTCTCCAAAATATGTTTTTTTTCTTTGTCACTCAGGTAATTCAGACTTATTATTTTATTGTCGGGCTTCTGCAGGATCCCGGACAGCAGCTGAGTGAAATGCCGGCCGATATCAACGACACGTGATTCGCTGAACAAGTTTGTATTGTATTCCAGCTCCAGTTGTAGCTTGCTGGCTTCCCTGAAGCGAAAAGTAAGATCGTATTTGCTAACGGTATTCTCATAAGGATATGCAGATATGGTCATGCCATCCATCTCACCGGCTTCCGTCGTGCCCGACCGTATATTTACCGATTCTACGAGGATGTCGAATAACGGCGACCGACCTGGTTCCCTTTTCAATTGCAGATCCTCGATGAGCATGTCAAATGGATAGTGCATGTGTTCCAGGGCTTCCAGCATGCCTTTTTTTACCTTTAGCAGAACCGAATCGAAGCGGTCGCTTTTGTCGATCTCCGTGCGGATAGGCAGGACATTCACGTATAACCCGATCTGTTGTTCAAGCTCGATATGATCGCGTCCCGCTACCGTAGTACCTATGATGAGGTCATTTTGCCCGGTATATCGATATATCAGGACTTTTATACAGGCGAACAGCGTCATGAAAGGGGTAACTCCGTAATACCGGCTAAATTCTGCCAGCCGCTCATGGGTGGTGCCATCCACGGTAAAATGAAGGCTGCGTCCCTGATAAGTTTTTAACTTGGGCCTGGGATAGGTGGTCGGAAAATTCAAGTCCGGGAGGCTGCCGCTGAACCGTTGCAGCCAATAGGCAGCTACATTTTCTTTTCCTCCCTGCTCTATTTTTTCACGTTGCCAGGCGACATAATCCTTGTAGTGGATCCTCAATGGAGGCAGAGGATTTTCATGACCGCGGAGGAATGCCCGATAAAGGGAAAGCACATCCTCGATCAATATTTTGATGGACCAGGCATCCGAAACGATATGATGTTTTGTCAACTGCAGTATATACTTATCCTCGGTCAAATGAAGCAGCTTTACCCGGATAAGAGGATCACTTTCGAGCGAAAAGGGAGTATGTTGTTCTTCTCTCAGCAACCGGGAGGCAATTTGCCCATTGTCCACCCTTTGGCGCAGATCGGTGTAGCTTAGTCTGAAAAGCGATCCATCCGGACGTATCAGCTGTTTGGGCTGATCGTCGATCTTTATGAATTGGGTCCTCAACATCTCGTGACGGGTGATCAAAGCCTGAAAAGCCTTTTCGAGAGCTCCGCGATCCAGCCGGCCTTCCAGGGAATAAACGCCGGACATATGATAGGCTGTTTTGGAATTCTCGAACTGATCCAATATCCAGATGCTGAGTTGTGCCGGGGAAAGGTTATAATAAGGGGCGGATGGTTGTATCGTGATCTCTTCGTAACGAATGGGATCCTTTTGTTCAATTATCCTGGTAAGGCTTCTCACCGTGGGATAACGGAAAATATCCGCCAGTTCAATGCCGGTGTTTAGTTCTTTCGATATGATCGAGATAAGCTGCAGGGCTTTCAGGGAATGGCCGCCAAGCTCAAAGAAGTTGTCGTCGGGATCGACTTTTTTATTTTCGAATAGCCCCCGCCATAAGGATTGGAGCCTCGTTTCCAATGCCGGCGCTGAAGCGGGTATATTTATCGACTGACCGGGTTCCGCCGGCGTAAGATCGTTGACATATTGCAACTGCCGCCTGTTTGTTTTTCCTGTTGGAGTAAGGGGCATCTCTTTCAGAAAGATCAGGTCTGAAGGTATCATATAGTGAGGTAGCATCCCTTCGAGGAATTTCCTGATCTTTTGGGCCGGGGTGTCGTCGGTTCTGACAATATAGGCCACCAGACGAGGGTCGTCGGTACCGCCTTTTTTCAGGACTGCGCATTCCCGGATACTCTCCAGTTTTAAAAGAGTATTCTCTATCTCTCCGGCTTCGATCCGAATTCCCCGGAGCTTTACCTGGCTGTCGATCCTTCCGTTGTATTCTATGTTACCGTCATCCCTCCACCGGCCGCGATCGCCGGTGAGATATATCCTGGCGCCGGTTTCAAAAGGATTATCAACGAACTTTTCCGCGGTGAGCTCTTCCTGGTTAATATAACCCCGGGCTAATCCGATACCCGAAATGCCGATCTCTCCATTGACGCCAATCGGCTTCAGGTTTATTTTTTCATCGACGATATAGAGCTTGATATTGCTTATCGGCCTCCCGATCGCAATGGTTTCGTTTCCCGGGCGGACAGGGTAGAAGCTTACATCCACGGAAGCCTCCGTAGGTCCGTATAAATTGTGTAAAGGCGCATTCAGGATGGCATAGTATTTACGGGCGGTTGCCGGTGAAAGCGCCTCTCCGCTGGTGAAGACCTGGCGCAAAGACCGGAGATCCTGTATGTCCTTAAAACGGACGAAGTCCAGGAAAATATTGAGCATAGAAGGTACGAAATGCAGCGTGGTGATCTTATGTTCACCGATGATTGCGATGATCTTTACCGGATCGGCAACGACCTCTTTTCTGCAAAGAATGAGCCTGGCCCCGAAACAAAGCGTGAGGAAGAATTCCCAAACGGATACATCGAACAAATAAGGTGTTTTCTGGAGCACAATATCGCGATCGGTAAATTCATATTTTTTCCACATCCAGGTAATACGGTTGACCACTCCACCGTGCTCGATCATTACTCCTTTTGGAGTGCCGGTAGATCCCGAAGTATAAATGACGTAGGCAAGGTCATGGGAAGTCGACATGGGAGCGGGATCGGAAATTGCGAACGAGTCGATGAGATCTTCGTTTTCCTGTGGGACAAAAAAGCGAAATCCTCCCGGATCAACTACCTGATCGGCCCCGGAGTCGAGTATAACGAGGCCGACGCCGGCATTTTCGAGGATGTACTTCATCCGTTGCGGAGGATCCTCGGTATTTAAAGGCAGGTATGCGCCGCCGGCTTTCAGGATACCCAGCATGACCGCAACCCTGGTGAAACCAGCATCCATACAGAGGGCTACGATAGAACCGGGCCCTATTCCATATTTTTCGCGCAAACAGCGGGCCAACTGATTGGCTTTTCCGTTCAATTCTCCGTAGGTTAGATCTGTCCCCTCATGACTCAGCGCGATGACCTTTGGTGTCCGCCTGGCGGTAGCTTCGAAGAGCGAAACGATCGTGTGGTCTCCCCGGCAGGAAGAGTCGTCCGTATCGTTGAAGTCCTTTAAAAGAATATCCGCCTCTTCCCTGGAAATATACCGGATACTGTTCACCGGCGTTTGTCCATCACTGATCGCCGCATCCAGCATACTGGTAAAATGACCAATGAACCGGCTAATGGTCGGCTGACGGAAAAGGTCTGTGTTGTATTCAATGCGCCCTCTGACGACTCTGCCGTTACTCATCCAATCGATGTAGATGACAAGGTCGAACTTACTGATCGTAAGGTCTGTGGCGTAATTTGTCACTGTAATCCCGTTCAACGGCGTGTCGTCGTCATTCCGATCTTCCTGCTGGAAGACCAGCATAATATCGAATAAAGGTGAGCGGCTCATATCTTTTTCCACGTTGACATCCCTTACCACTTCGTCAAACGGATAGTCCTGGTGAGCATAGGAGGCTAAAACGTTTTCTTTTACCTTGCCAAGCAGCATGGAGAAGGTGTCTGTGCCTTTAAAACGGGTCCTAAGGGCCACGGTATTGACATAAAGCCCCATCTGTTCTTCCAGGCCGGGATGATGACGACCTGTCACGGGGACGCCGATGATAATATCTTCCAGCCCTGTGTAGTGAAAGAGCAGGGACTTCAGCGCAGTCATTACCACTACGAAGGTGCTGACAGAATGTTGGGCGGCAAAACTTCCGACCTTTTGGGTCAGGTCGGCATTTATTTTAAAATCGATGGAACGGCCTGCAAAGGTTCTGACGGCAGGGCGGGGGAGATCTGTAGGCATTTCCAGGACCGGCAGATCTCCGCCCAGTTGCTGTTGCCAGTACGAACGATGGAGAGCCGCCGGTTCCCCACCCAGTTTTCGGCTGATCCATCTGGCATAGTCCTTATATTGTACATCGAGCGGGGGCAGTAAAAGCGGAATCCCTTCTTCCAAGGCGTTGTAAATCTTTTTTATTTCCCGGATCAGGACCCGGACAGACCATCCATCGGTGATAATATGATGAAGAACGAAAACGAAAACAAATCGTTCTTCCGCCAGTTTTAACAGGGTTGCCCTGACCAGCGGTTCCATCTCGGGATCGAATAGGTATTGCGCTTCCGACTGTGTTATCTCCCTGGCTTCTGCCAGCGGATCTTCTTTGGTCGAAAGGTCGATTCCCCTCAACTTGAACCCAGGTTCATCGCCCTGCAGTATCCTTTGTCTGGGGATGCCATCCACTTCGATAAAGACTGTCCGAAGACTTTCGTGTCTTTTAAGGATGGTGGCAAAAGCCTCCTGGAACAGGGTTGTATTCAGTGGGCCTTCTAGCAGAAAAGCATTGGGAAGATTATAGGCGGCCTCCTTTTCACCCAGTTTGTTGAGCACCCATAACCTTTGCTGGGCAGGTGATGGGTCATAATAAGGAGCGGCCTCCAACGGTAGAATCCCTGTTTCCCCGGCAGTCTCTTTTTGCAGGACCAATTCCGCCAGTTCGGCCACGGTAGGACGCTCGAAAAAATCCCGCAAAGAGATCTCGGTGTTCAGATGCTTGTATATCTTCGAGACTACCCGGGTAGCCGTCAAGCTATGACCACCAAGATTAAAAAACGAATGGTGAATGCCGATCTTTTTCAAGTTGAGGACCTCTTTCCAAATTTCGGCTATGGCCTGTTCAGTCTGGTTTCTCGGGGCCATATATTGTATCCTTTCATATAGATATTCTTCCGGCCTCGGAAGTGCTCTGACATCTATCTTCCCATTGAGTGTCAACGGAAACTCGGGTATCTGTACATAGTACGACGGGAACATATAGTCCGGCAGCCGGTCTTTTAAATAATTCCGGATAGCGTTTTCATCCAGCTCGTTGTCGGACCGCAAATAACAGACAAGGGCAATATCTCCCTCCGGTCTGGTATCCGGAATAACAAGTGTTTGCAGGATGCTGGCAAAAGAGGAAATTACTTTCTCGACTTCATAGATCTCGACCCTGTTACCCCGTATTTTTACCTGGTTGTCTTTTCGACCTACAAACACGATCTCCCCGCTCGCCAGGTATTTGCCCAGATCTCCGGTCTTATATACAGGATCATCATAGTCATTGTGCAAAGGGTTTTGAATGAAGACCTCCGAAGTAAGATTGGGATTACAGTAATATCCCTTTGACCTGAATGGGGTCTTGATATGGATCTCGCCTATCTGGTTGGGCAGACAGAGTTTGTCGTTCCGCGTAAGGAAAACAATAGTATTGGATATGGCAGCCCCCAGCGGTACGATGCTATTCTCCTCGATTGGATGAGAAGGAATATGGTAAAAGGCCTTGGCAAGTGTGGTCTCCGACGGCCCATAAAGGTTGGTCAGTGCGATGTTTTCTCCGAGAAGCGTTCGCCAGGCGTTGACGTCCCTTCCATATAAGGCTTCCCCGGCCAGGGCAATGTGCTGCAATCCGGCCAATCCTTTTATAAATGATCGATCGTCATTTATGGCCCGTATGAGGAGTCTGAAAATGGAAGGGACAGTATGTATGAGCGTCACTTTATGCTGTATAAGCCATTTCAATAGGGCGACCGGATCCCGTTTTATATTTTTTTCGGGAATGCAGAGCGTGCCGCCGGAAAGTAAGGGTAAGAATATATCCCTAAGGCTTACGTCGAATGTAATGGGAGACAGCTGGCTTACCCTGACCTCTTTACCGGTATTGAATTCCTTTTTTTCCCAATGGATAAAGTGGCTTAGCCCTTTGTGGCATCCCTCGATAAATTTCGGTGTTCCGGTAGAACCGGATGTGTAGATGATGTAATTGCTGTCGTCTCCTTTGAGGATCGTCTGCAGGGGAGCATCCGTGAACTTTATTTCCGGAAGCGGATGCAAGTGCTTGTCCTGCCATTTCAGGACGCTGACGAGTTGTGCAGCTGCATTCAGGAGGATCAGGCTGACCTCGTCTGCCGCCGGGCCAATGTCCCCCAGAATGGAAAGAAGGTTTTCTTTTTCAGCGTCGGAAGTGATGATCAATCTGGGATTGGTCTTTTCGATGATGGTTCGGATTCGTTTGGGCGGATAACCGGTCTCGATCGGCATGAATATTCCCCCTGCTTTGTTTATGCCTATAATACTGCATACGTAAGCGGGGCTGCTATCCATATAAACGGCAACTACATCGCCAGGCAGGAGTGACCATTCCTGAAGACAATTGCCGATGCCGTCAGATCGCCGTCTCAGCGTATCATAATCGATATTGCCTTCCGAAGATTCGATGGCCATAGCTGAACCATTGCCGATGGCGACCTGGTCGATCGCCCAGTGCAGTACCTTATTATCCATAACCTTTATTACTTAAGAAGCATTTTTAAATTTGCTTTTGCCATTCGCCCCTTACCTATTGTCAGTCGAACTCTTCATTCAGAACGGTCTTTATACTGCCGGCAGCGGGGGCATGAATTTTTCCCGTTTCGCCGCCGGTTTTTACCATTGCGATCGCAGCCCCTGGTTTGCTGTTGCTCAGGTCATACACCAGGTTCATGACCGGTATCCTGACCGACCGGGGTACCGGCAGAGCTTCTTCACCGGATTTGACATGCGTGACAATCCCTTTGAGCCTGTTCAGGCATTCGCTTGCCGGCGCCTGTCCGGAAAGGGAGCTAAAAAGGGATCCGTCAACGAACAACAGGTTGAAATGGTCTCTTCCAATGTAGAGGGGGTCGTACAGGTCCTTCAGTCTGGACAGGTCTTCCAGGCCGTGGAGCACGATGTCTTCAGGAAGTCCGAAGTCGATCAGGCAGGCTAGTTCGTTCACGCCGTAGTCATGTAGTTGGCGGAGGATCCTGTGGCAGGCAGATCGATCGCCGAGGAGACCGGCCTGTTCGTACATCCTGTTGAAAGCAATCTCCAATAGCTGGTCCATCAATTTCTCATCGAGAGCCCCATCCATATTTCCATATCGTCCAATGTTATTTCCGACACCCTGTACCTTCGTACTGGGCACCATTGCTTCGATCAGGTGGATCGATGTCCGGATATACTCCTTCAATACGGGTCTGACCTGTTGTTTGACTTTTTCGGTGTCTTCGCCAATGTAAGTGTGCAACATCACAGTTACGATGCGGGTGTCCGGATCGTAACCATTTTCAGCTAAAGAAGATCTATAAGCCTGTATCTTGTCTCTTAATTCCGAAGGATCCTGCCAGAGAAGATGAGTGAGGATATTTGCTCCGATACTCCCTGCCTCGATAAAGGTTTCCGTTTTTCCGGAAACGGTGACCCAGATAGGAATGGACGCCTGCAGTGGGGTGGGAAAGATGCCTATCGTCACTTCATGTCCCTGCCCATTCCGACGGGTAACTTTTTCACCCATCCACAGTTTCTTTATTTCTCCGATCTGCTCCATCATTTGCCGATGTCGATCGGCATATCGTTCGGGATATAAAATAAAGTCGTCGCATTGCCATCCTGACGCAAAGGACAAGGCGGCCCTGCCGCCTGAGAGTCGATCGATCAACGCCCAGTCTTCCGCGATCCGGATGGTATGGTGTAAGGGGGATACGAGGCTGCCGCAACGAATGCCGATATTTTCAGTGATGGCAGCCAAGGCGGCGCTCAGTACGGATGGGTTGGGGAACAAACCGCCGAACGCGTTGAAATGACGCTCAGGGGTCCATACTGCGGTATATCCATTGCGGTCGGCATATTTTGCCGACTCGAACACGAAATGGTACGCGTCCCTGTCTTCCACCATGCCTCTTCCCCCGTCGTCTTTTTGCGTAGGGCTGCTGCCGAAATAGAAAAGGCTGAATTTCATCGGGAATTCGGTGGCGGACGGAAAATAGGTTTCGAGAGGAATGGTGGCAGCGCCATCCGGTATGGTAAAGTGAAGTCCCCTTGTAAAACCCCATAATAATTCCGTCACCAATTGCTCCGTGGGAAGGTTGCCATAGATAAGTACCTGGCGATGATCGCTGCCATCGATGATCCGATCCAGGGAAAGAAATGTCTCATGGAGGGCATCGGCTGTGACCTCCATGAGACCGGCGCCCTCACCCTTCCCGAAGAGGAAGACGGGGCAGGAGAGGAGGGAGGCATGGCCTTCGGCAGGCGGGCTCCCGGCGATGAGGATACTTTTCTTTGTATTACACAAGGCGATGATGGTAGCCATGCCCTCGAGGATGTCGGACATTTCGACGCTCACTATGCCGGCTTTTTCAGGGTCAATCGCGACCTTCGCGGCTTGCATCCCGGTCTTCCATGACTGGCCTTTTTCCAATATGACCTTAAGCAGTGCTTTGTAAGTGAAACGGGTTTTCCTATAGGAAAGCGCCGGAGCGGTCGCGTTCCTTTTGCACCTATCGGTGAACAGATGGTAAATGTCTTTTGTCTCCATCGGTTTCGTTATTATGCACTGGGCATTTCAAATAAATTCAGAAATATTCCGAAAGTCAGCACCAGTAAAAGAAAATCTGTTTCGAATGTCTGGTTGAGGTTGAAATCTTTCCGGCTGTATACAGACTTTAATTTTTCAACCACTTCCGGATCGAAATACCCCTGTCTTTTAATGGTTTCATAGGAGAGAAGGTCATTGACCCAGTCGAGGTTCAGTTGTAGCAGATAGTGACTGCCCGGAGCAACAAAACTGAATTTATTCCTCCCAATGATCTCCTTTGGCAGGAAACTCTCCGAGCACTTTTTCAGGAGGTATTTATTTTTGCTGCCGTTGAGCTTGTACCGGGGAGGAATATTCCTGACGAATTCTATCAGGTCGATATCAAGGAAAGGATACCGTGTTTCTACCGAATTGGCATAGGCTACCCTGTCTCCATGGTCGGCAATGAGATGATCGGATATCCTTAGCTTGAAATCCAGGTAGGATCGTTTGTGAAGAATATGGCGGCCTACAAGCTTTCTCTTGTCCACCAGGTCTCCTGTGGTGCTGTCAAAACTTTTCAACTGCTGTTTCAACCGGTTACTGTATAGCGCTGTTCTGGTCTCGCCGAAGACGGAATAATTCCTATCGTAGAAAATTTCGGGGTCTCCCCACAACGATTCCCTGATCTCTTTTTCGATCTCTTCTTCCAATGCCGAGAGTCCCGTCCATTGAGCGCTTCGGGTTTCGTCGAGTTGATAGCCGACGTATCCGGCGAATAGCTCATCTGCCCCTTCCCCGGATAAGACGACCTTCATGTCTTTGCTGCGCACCATTTCCGATAAGGCCAGGTTGCAGGTATTGTAGGTTTCTTTAAGGGGAGCTTCGGCATGAAAGACAGCCTTTTCCAGCCGTTTGGGTATTTCACTCACGTCGAACAATAGTTCATGATGGGTCGAACCGATGGATGATGCGACCATTCGCTGGTAGGCCTTTTCGGATATTTCTTTTTGGTCGAAGATCACCGAGAAAGTATGTTTTCTGGTCGAAGGCCGCAGTTGCTGACTGATGGCGCTGATCAGTGAAGAATCGAGGCCTCCGCTGAGATATAATCCGACAGGTACATCCGCATTCAACCGGTAATCGATCGATTTCCTCAGAAGGCTTTCCAGGCCTTCCCGGTAATGATCTTCGGAATAGGTCGGTAGCCCGCCTTCCATAGGATAGACGAGATCCCAGTATTCCCGGAGTTCGAATCCTTCCGGTGAATAAAGGATATAATGGCCGGGCGGCAGACTGTAAATATCCTCAAACAGCGTGGTGGGGCTTACAACGCCGGGAAAGCAAAATAATTGATCCAATCCTCTCAGGTTGACAGCCTTGGGGATCGATGGGTGTGGCAGGATCGCTTTTATCTCCGAAGCAAAAATGAATTTTGAACCGGTAGTGGCATAAAAAAGTGGAGCAATTCCTACGTGGTCTCTGGCAAGGAAGAGTGTCTTTTTCTTTTTGTCATAGAGCGCGAACGCGAACTGCCCGTTAAGTTTATTGAGAAATTCCGTTCCATATTCCTCATACAGATGGAGGAGCACTTCCACATCACACGCCGTTTTAAAGTGGTGGCCTTTATTGATCAGCCCTTGTCTCAGCTCTTTGTAGTTGTAGATCTCTCCGTTGCAGATAAGGACGATACTGTCATCCTCGTTGCTCATAGGTTGTCCTCCTCCTTTGATGTCGATGATGGAAAGCCTTCTAAATGCCATCCCAATGGTATCGTCCATAAAGTATTGCGAATCGTCAGGACCCCGATGGTGGAGCGTGTCAGACATTTTCTCTAAGAGATCCTTGTCCTCACTTTCGAATAATTCTTTGTTATAGATGCCGAGAATTCCACACATGGATGAATGTTTATGATTGATTATCTTCTTGCCGATCAATGATAGGCCTTTGCTGTCGAGGAGAGCACCGGCGCGCCGTCCATTACCAGGCTTAGAAAGGTCCCGTTTTCTTCAAAGAGGAATCCATTGTCCCATAGCCAGGAAAACTCGGATTCGGTCTCCGGGTTGCCTGCTATGCGAAGCTCACTAAACGCGGCTTCCTTTTTCTTATGAACAGTAAGATTGTCAAGGATCCTGATTTGCAGGGAAGTGAGATAGTGCTTTTTTTCCGTGCCATAACGCGAGTCGGAAAGTACAATATTGTCTCCATCCTGGTCGAGGTATAGGGTCGGAAGGGCAAGGCCGTCGTTCCCCGACCAACGGTCACTCCATTTTTTAACGGCTGCCTGAAGATCATTTAGCCAAAAACTCGTGGTAGCAATGTATTCGGCGGTATAATTGGTGTCGCCGAAATAATAGGCCATATTGGCGAGGGAACTGGCTGAAAACGGATAGATCAGCGGATAATAATCCAGGGGTTGAAGTTCGAGCAGGTAATCTGCTGCCTTCATGAAGTAGGGGCTGAACCGATCGAATCTGACGGGAAATACACCTGCAGGAGGAGGCAGATGATACAATTGGGGGATATCCGAAAGATATTTCTTATAGACGGCTTCACTTTCTTCCGGGAAGCCGACCAGCAGATTCCAGGCCGGGCTTATCCCATAGGTGGTGACGTTCTTCAGGAATTTGAGGTTGTTGAAAGATGAAGTTCCTTTTTTCATCCGCTTCAGCGTGGACGTCGCCAACGATTCTATGCCGGGCTGGATCTCCAGGACCCTTGCTTTTGACAGGATGGCAAGTTCGGCGGGAGACAGATCGGCCCTGACCTCGTAAAATAAGGTTACGTTATCCGGTACATCCAATTTGGGGAATACATCTATAAGGTATTCTTTGGGAATGATATTGTCTACACTGGAGAAATGGTCTACCCGGGAAGCATACTTTTCGAATAACGTATTGAAGAAGTCGATGGCAACGTCGGGTTTCATCAACCGGTAAAACATATTGCCGCCGTTGAGGCCGCAAAAGGTGCAATGGGCCTTTGCCCCCCACCAGCATCCCCGGGAGGTTTCAATCAGCAGATAAGGTTTCTGGCCGGTATGCCCAAGTTTGGTCCCATAGGATTCCAGGAAAGGATCATAATCCAGCTGGACTGCGGCGTCGAGGGAAAGTTCATCTCCGGCCTGTCTGATGGAACCGGACAGATTGGTCTTGCTGAAAACGCCGTTTATCTTTTCCCGGCTTTCGGCGTCCTCCGCCAGTACACTTCCGACAAAGGCCGGAAAGCTTTTAAGGGCAGTTCCTGAGAATACATAATCGATGTATTCCAGGTTCTTGACGATTTCCTGTCCCATCGGGGATTCGCAATTGGCCCCCCCGACTACGATCGTGACCTTTTTGTTTTTTTCCTTGATCTTTCTTGCGAGGGCAAAACTGGCCACGTTTTGCATGAACATAGAGGTGAATCCGATTATATCGTATTCGTGCAGCGAATGGAGCAAGATCAGGTTTTCGAGGAAGTCACCCAGTTGCTGTCTCTTTTCCTGAAGAAAATCGAAATAAAAAGCCATGTTCTCCTCTCCGAAATGACTGCTATACCGGTCGAAAAAGCCGGCGGTATTGTCCTGCAGGAAAGGGAAGCCTTCCTGTCTGAAGAACCAGTCGCCGAAACCGCTGTTGTTGGAAGCTGCGCTATTGGAAATGAAGTCATAAACGGATGGTTCAAGGAAAATGGCCACCTCATGGTTGAAATAGAACAGATTCACTTCCACTTTGGATGGGAAGGTGGCATTTATAACCGTTTGCAGTTGTGTCAACGCTATGGAAGGAACCTTTGTATCTGCAAAAGGCATGTTTATAAGGCCGATTCGAAGCATATGATAAGATTTAGGTATGATGGTCAGAAAATCTTTTCGGCACAGGGTAGGGCGGGGGCGGGGTGTTTTTCGTAGAACAATTCTTTTTCTCCGAAAAACCTTTCCGCAAGGATGCCCCTGCGGGTACATTCTTCAATCAGTTTGTCGGAGGCGATGATGGGATTTGACTCGGGCGTATATTTAATGCTGCTGATGAATTCGACCCAGGGCTCCTGGCCCATGGCATACACGTAGACCTCTTTTGGATTGAATTCGTCGATCAGGTGCATGCCTTTTTCGTAATTTGAGCCGGAGAGTCTGCGGGTATTGTCCTTATCCCTTGCGATTTCTTCGGGGAGGAGAGGGCCATAGAGCCACGACAGGGGGGCTCCATCACATTCCATCCCCAGGAAAATGACTTCGGCCTCTCCGATCTCACGATGAACAAATTCGTACAGTTGAGGAGAGATGATCCGGGAGTCAGCCACAAAAAGCATCGTGAATTGCCCGATAGTTACATGATAACATAATTTGGCCTTAATATCGAGGTCGCTGTGTTCGCCGGTGAAAGGAATGCCGGTGATCTGGCAGCCCTGGAGATCGATGCTTTCAAACTCATCCAGTTCGAGGATATTATGGAACCCTATTGCATTGAACATCAATTTCAGGTTTGGGTCCTGCAACACTCCTTTGCCACTTTTAGGAACAATGATGTTCCTGACTTTGTGACGCAGTGGCAGCAAGGTCTCGAAGAGGATATGGTCCTGGTGGTTATGCGTAATAAGGATATAATCGATTTTTTCCGGCAGGTCCAGGTCCGAATAATGATTTATTTCGGATATATTACCGTAATAGCTGATCAATGGATCGATCAGGATAGAGAGGTCTTTTGTTTCGATAAGTATGCAGGCATGTCCGAAATAGCGCATCCTGATCTTGTCTCCTTCATATCGCCTGTAGGGTGCAGGCGCCTCGGTTGTAAAAAAGCTTCTGAAAAGCGCCAGTTTAGGGTGATCCTTCAGGCCCATGCGCTCTATGAGATCGTCCAGGTCGGCGGGCGCCCGTTTCATTCTGCTTAGCTCGTCAATCAAAGGATTGTCGAAGGGAAGTGGCATATTTAAGATATCCGGCATGTCGAGGCGTGCCGTACTAAGACAGAAGGACCGGCTCGCGCTGTCTGTGAGCCATAGGGCTATACTCTGTGATTCTTTCCGGTAGAAACGGCTTTTGTACAGCAGAAATTCGTATACCCTGAAAGACGGGTTGTCATTGAGGTCATAAAGCAGTTCCACATATCCTTTGAGGATTGGCGGAATTTTATCGTACAGTGGTTCCAGGCTATATCCTTTTGCATGCTCCTTTAGCAGTTTGTGGAGGTCTTTGATGGCCTGCGACAAGTTGATCAGTTCAGCCTGCGTCTCGAGCGTTCTTTCTCTCAATGCCCGGATCTCTTCCGCCTTATTCTCCTCATAGTCCATGAAGGGGCCACCCAGCAGTTTCGGGTTTTTTACGGCGGCTGCATGGATCAGCGGCGCCTGAATGTAAGAGTTCATGATCTTGAGATGTCTGTGGGTAACGTTAAGTGCCGCTGTTACAGGAGGGATCAAATGGGCCCAGGCATACCAGTTGTCAAACAAGGGTTCAAAAACCACATTGGGTTTAAGATAGAGAGAGTTGTTGGCCATAGTATAAGATCTTGATCGTGTAGAGTTTTTTCCTGCTATTCAAACAGTTTTCCCGCTATTGATTTAATGATTTCCTTTTCATGATCAAAAATAAAAAAATGCTTGCCGGCGAGTTGAACAACCTCCACTTTTTCCGTCGTCTCTTTTTGCCAGGCCATCGCATTCTCATAAGTTATCTCTTCCTCCGTACCAATGGCTACCCATATGGGAATATTAAGCGTCTCGGACGGCTGGTGCTCATACGTCTCCACAGCTTGAAAGTCCGCACGGAGGATCGGTTCGAATACGCTCATTACTTCCGGGCTGCTGAGCAACTCATCGGTGCCGGCATCCATTTTTCTCAGCATGTCGATGAACTCATCCTTTGGTAATAAGTATCTTTTCAGACCATTACGTTTTACAGATGGTCCGGCGCAACCGGTAAAGAACAAGTGTACCGGTTGATTGAGCTTATGTTTTATGATCTCTAGCGTTAACAGGTAGCCCAGTAATGATCCCATGCTATGCCCGTATATGGCATATGGCTCGTCAATTCTCTCCTTAATACAGGCGAAAATATCTTTTATCAGCAAATCGATAGCGGTTTGCAATCCTTCGCCGTAACGGCTTCCTCTTCCAGGTAATTCAAGGGGTATGATATGGAGTCCAGGGACCGTATGCTTCAAGAATCCATTGAAGGAATATTTGCTTCCTCCGGCAAAGGGCAGGCAAAAAAGATTCATAGTCTTCATTATCTAAGATATTGAAAATTCAGTATTGAAAATTCTTTACAGAAAATAAATAAATGATTTTTCAATCTTGTACCAGAAAACACTTAGTCGGTTGCCATATTTTCGATCGTTACGTTTACGCGCGCGATATTTTTTTATTTTTTTTGCGTATGAATTCATTAGAATGCTATATTTATATCAGAGCTTCATCTCCTACCCTTTTGACTATTTTTAAATTTTTTTAAGCAAGTAACTCAATCTCAAAGTATGAGAACCGAATCCCAGATCCTGGACAAGCTCAGGGAGCTTGAAGAGGAATTACAGAAGATTCAAACGTTAAAAACAGAGGAGATGAGTAAAGATGTCACCCTAAGGGATAACAGGATGCTTAAATTCTTATACAGAGAATTTTCCGTATTCCAATCCGCTGTTTCTGAATTGAAGGCAGTGCTGCAATGACCATTAAATCAAAGTCACAATATGAAGAAGGCTATCGCAGTCTATATCAAGGGCGGGCTCGGTGATGCGATCATCTGTACCTCACCGATCCTGGCGCTCAGGGAAAAATTCAAGGACCAGAAGATCCACTTGTTCTGCAAGACCGACATGCATAAACAGGTATACCTCCGCAACCCGGGAATCGACCGGGTGTGGGGTGCTTCCTGGTTTACCCTAACAGTCCTGCAACTATGCATCGATCTCAGGCTGGCCACTCTCTACAAGCCTGATTATTATCCGCCTTTTTATCCACCTTTTATTTCAAAGACCGTGGCGGAAACCGCCAGCGAATTAATCGGTGTGCTACCGGGGGAAGACAGGGCACAGATATTCCTTACCGAAAAAGAAGATAAGAAAGCGATCAGAGCCTTGTCTGCCTATAAGAACCCGATCGCTATGAATATCACCTCCAGAACCACGGAAAACCAGGAATGGGAGTTTCCCAAATGGGAAGAGCTGGTCCGGCAGATGCCCGACTATACGTTCATCCAACTGGGCAGTTCGGATGAACCGGAGGTTGCCGGTGCAGTCGACTGGAGAGGAAAAACCAATTTTCGCGATGCTCTTGCAGTGGTCAAACACTGCCGGAGTTTTGTCGGTATACCTTCTTCTCTTTCGCATGCCACCAATGCATTCGATATCCCCGGCGTCGTATTGTTTGGCCCGGCATCGCCGGATGTTTGGGGCCATGCCAATAATATCAATCTTGTCAAACAACTCCGCTGTTCGCCATGTATCGACCAAATATTCAAAAGCCCCTGTCCTTATGAAAGGGCATGTATGAAGTCGATCACTGTCGAAGAGGTCAGGCAGGCCCTCTTGACGCAATTAAGCAGGAATTAGCACAGATCGTTAAAACTATTAACCTTATTCCTTCATCCTATAAAGAGAAATTAATGAACGATGGTGCGAAATTGTTGTCAAAACTCAATTCCATTCTCCCATTAGTCGGCAATTCGCCTCTCAGGCACCTTGATGCAGGAAATATCGATCTGTTCGTAAAGATCGAGTATAATAATTTTTCAGGCAGCATAAAGGATCGGGCTGCATTCAACATTTTTTTACAGGCCATAAAAAATAAGCAGATCAACGAGGATACCGTCGTTGTAGAATCCAGTTCCGGCAATTTTGCCATAGCGGTGGCCTCGATCTGTTCTCTCCTGGGGTTGCGTTTCATTGCCGTTGTCGATCCGAACATCAATGAGAGTTATGAGGAAACGCTGAAGCTGATGAATATTGAAGTGGTCAAAGTGACAGAAACAGACCGCTCGGGGAATTATTTGCTGACAAGGATCGAAAAGGTAAAAGAAATATGCAGGAGGGAAAAAAAATCTTTCTGGACCGATCAATATGGCAACCCTGCCAACAATTCCGGGTACGACGGTCTTGCTCGGGAGATAGCCTATGAGCTCGATAATCTGGATTTCATATTTGCGGCCGTGAGCACGGGGGGGACTATTACCGGATTGTCCCGGAGGTTGAAGGAATTATTTCCAAATATAAAAGTAATCGGCGTAGACATCGAAGGTTCGGCTATCTTTGGTTGTAAGCCGCAGAAAAGGTTCATCTCCGGCATCGGTGCCAGCATTGCTTCTCCCCAACTTAAAGATGCGCAGATTGACGAAGTGATCCATGTTTCGCACATGGATATTATCCGCGGATGCCATGACCTGCTGGGCGAACATACTTTATTCGGAGGCGCCTCTACCGGTGCTGTCTATTTTGCCATCAAGGATTATTTTCAGAACAGGCTTTTTGTAAGGAGGCCTAACGTCGCATTCCTTTGTGCTGACCGGGGCGACGCCTATCTGCAAACTGTATATAACCCCTCCTGGGAAAAGATGCTGAAAATAAAGATCGATTCACTCAAGACCGGGCAAGCTACCATCTGATGAACAGGAGCATGTTATATATCAATACGGATCATTTGAAAAACGCCGGAATTTGCTGGGACCGGGTGCTGGAAGTCCTTTATTCTTCCATCGATACCATCGGCCGGAAAGATTTTGCGCAGCCCGTAAAACTTTACTTGCGTTACGGCGATCCTGGCGACCGGATCATCGCTATGCCCGCTTTTCTCGGAGGGGAAACTGCTATGGCCGGCATTAAATGGATCGCCAGTTTTCCCGGGAACCTGGATAAGGGGATATCCAGAGCTCATTCCGTTACCGTGCTCAATGAGGCGGATACCGGTATCCCCTTTTGTTTATTCAATACCAATCTGATCAGCGGTATTCGGACCGCCGGTGTATCCGGTATTATGATAAATGAATACCTCCGTCGAAAACAGCTTACCCGGCGTTTTACCATCGCTATCATCGGGTTTGGTCCCATCGGGCAATTGCATCTGGAAATGATAAGCTCTTTGCTAAAGGGAAGAATAGATTCTGTTTATCTTTATGATATCCGCGGTATCGACCCGGATGAGGCCGCCTGCCTGACCCGGGAGACGGTTAGCATTTGCAGCACCTGGGAAGAAGGATATGAGCAGGCGGATATCGTGATGACCTGCACGGTTTCAAAGTCCAGGTATATCGATAAGCTGCCCAAAAGAGGGTCGCTGCATCTGAATGTCTCCCTGAGGGATTATCATCCGGAGTTTCTGGAGCATGTGGATTTCATGGTGGTAGATGACTGGGTAGAGGTTTGCAGGGAAAATACGGATGTGGAGGTGATGCATAAGACCTTAAATTTGATGCAGGCCGATGTACATGAGTTGGCAGAAGTGGTTTGCAACGATTCCTTACATGGATATACAGATGAACAGGTTATCATGTTCAATCCCATGGGTATGGCCATTTTCGATATTGCCGTGGGGGAATATTATTATAAATTGATCCTCGAAAGGAATTCGGGCATTATGCTGCCTGGCTGATCCTGCATGTATTTTATATAAACTATTATATCTATGAAATTACGTTTTTTTTGGAATGTGCTGAAAAAGAACAAGTTTTACACCGTTATCAACCTCCTGGGGCTTTCCCTCGGGATCGGTTGCTGGTGGCTGATTTCCATGTATGTCCGGGATGAACTGAACTATGACAGTTACCAGAAGAACAGGCAGTTGATCTACCGGATGAACACAAAGGTAGCTATCGATGGTAAAGTCAATCTTGCGGCTACTTCTTCGGCCATGCTCGGTTTCGAGTTGGAAAAGGATTACCCTGAGATCACTGCCACAGCTACTTTCGAGCGGCTGCAGAAGCTATCCTTCCGCTATGGTGATCTTATTTTCCCGGAGGACCGTTTCTTCAACGCCACGAAGAATGTATTCAAGATCTTCTCTTACCAGATGATCGAAGGGCCTGCCACCGGCGCTCTCGATAAGCCGAATACGGTCGTGCTGACTCAAAGTATTGCCAGGAAATATTTCCGGGATAAGGAGGCGGTCGGGCAGTCTGTGTATATCAATAATACGCCCTATGAAGTGACGGGCGTTCTGAAAGATCTGCCTTTGAACTCCGATCTGTATTTTACCGGCCTTATTTCCTTTGATCCGAAGACGGTAGACGACCGGATGCTGCTCCGGTATTATAGTTTCATCCTGGTGAATGGAAATTCGGACAAAGACCCCGGGCCCGGGCATAAGACTTTCATAAAGACTTTCAACGAGCGGCTCGTTCACTTCTCCGATTCCTATTACAATCACCAGCTGAAGTCCATGGGCCAGAATATCAGGATCGATCTTCAGGTTCAGCCTATGGAGGGTATGCATTTCGATACCGGCCTGTTGTACGATACTCCCAAGAGCGAGAAGTCATATACATACATCTTTCCCGTGATCGCTTTTTTCATCCTGCTGATCGTGTGTATCAACTATATGAACCTATCCATTGCACAATCTTCCAAAAGAAGCCGGGAGATAGCCGTAAAGAAAGTATCCGGAGCTACGATCAGGCAACTCTTCCTGCAATTTATCGGAGAGTCCTTTTTTACGGTATTCATAGCCTTTATTGTAGCCGCCTGTTTGGTTGCTCTTGCCATTCCCTTATTCAACAACATCACCGGAAAAGAGATAGAGCTGTTTTCCTTGCTGCAATGGCCTATCCCGCTTACGCTGCTGATCGTTTATCTATTTGTCGGTTTTATATCCGGCATATACCCGGCGCTTTATCTCAGCAAGCTCAATCCGGTGAGCGTCCTGAAGAGTAATTTTACACAGGGAGGCAGCAGGAATTTTCTTCGTACCTGCTTGATCATTACCCAGTTCGTCATTTCCAACGGGATGATCGCTTCTTCCATCATTGCCTATAATCACCTGCAATTCCTCAAAGAAAAAGACCTTGGATTCAATAAAAAAGGGCTTGCAGTACTTTACATTCCCGACGACTCCGCCGTTTACAAGGAGATGAGACCTTTCAAGAACGAGTTGCAACAAACTGCAGGCATCAGAGAAGTCGCTTTTGGCGGCAGGGGCGCATTGCCAGGAGGAAAAAGGGAGACATCTTCCGCCAACATCGAGACGGATAATGGCAATGTATCCATGCTCGTCAACCATGCTTATATCGATGATAGTTACGCTTCCCTGTTGAATATCCAATTGAAAGAGGGTCGCTTTTTCGACAAGGCAATGGCTACCGATTCCGTGGAAACAATACTTGTCAACGAAACACTCGCCCGGAAAGTGGGATGGAAAAATCCAATCGGTAAAACCATCGAGTACTCAGGGACCCGTTCCAGGATCATCGGTGTGATCAAAGATTATCACTATACCTCCCTGCACAATATGCTCGAGCCGCAGGTAATCCATTACCTGACGGATCAGCCTAATTTTGCCTTCATCCGGATACAACCCGGAAATGTCGGTGCAGTCAGAGAGATCTGGAACAAGTATATAAAGCAATATGCATTCGACTGCCGTTTTGTCGACCAGGTCTTCGAGGTGGAATACACCAAAGATGAGAAGCTGATGGCCATTTTCAGCAGTTTCAGCGTCATTACTATTTTCGTCGCCTGTATAGGGCTCTTTGGTCTTTTCTCCATTACCGTCGCCCATCGAATCAAGGAGATCGGTATTCGCAAGGTGCTCGGCGGCAGTTCCATCGGTATCGTGTATCTTCTTTCTAAGGCATTCATTTCCAATATGTTGGTCTCGATCCTGCTGTCGACTCCCATAGCATGGTTTTGCATGTATAGCTGGGAAGAGAACTTTGCTTACAGGGAGAATATAACTCCCGTTATCTTCCTGTTGTCGGGCCTGCTTTCCATTGCTATCGCCCTGGCTACTATCTTTTTCCAGGCCCTGAAAGCCGCAAGGGCAAAGCCGATCAAATCCTTAAAAGCCGATTGATATATGAAATCCGAAACAGAAGTACGCGCCAGAATAAACGTCCTCACCGGGACGATCGAAACAATCCGGAAAAAGAGAGACGAAGAGCTTAGAAAGCCAATGAGTGAGAGGGATCATCGGATACTGGTATTTCTTAGCCGGGAAACTACCATTTGTGAGTTTACGTTAGCGCAATTGCAATGGTTGTTGTCAAATTAAAAAATTGGAGATCTTTCTTATGCGTTTTAAAAGAAAAACTATCCGGGTGATCACCTGGGGCGGGTTGGGCGATATCTTGTTAAGTACCCCTTCCTTCAAGGCACTAAAAAAGAAATATCCTGGTTGCAGGATCCTTGTTTTCTGCAAGCAGGACCGCCATAAGCTGGTTTATGAAGGCAATCCGCATATCGATCAGATAAGATCCGCCACCTTTTGGGGCAATCCGATCCATTATTGTCTTTATTATCTGAAGATGGCCACATTTTATGTGTTCGATTATGAATTCCTGTACCCCAGCTTCACCTACGAAAAGAACGCGACCGAGATCATCGCAGAAATGTTGGATGTAGAGCTGGAAGATAAAAGGGTACAGCTATTTCTCACAAAAAAGGAGGAGGATAAGGCCAGGGAACTGCTGGCCGGGTATAAAACTCCCATCGTGATTCATATGACGTCTCTGACCTCGGAGAACCAGGAATGGTCCCGGGAAAATTGGGAGAACCTGATAAGGACAATGCCCGACTATACTTTTATCCAACTGGGGCTCCCTGATGAAGAAAAGATCGACGGAGCCGTTGACTTTAGAGGTAAGACTTCCATCCGGGAAGCTTTTGCCGTGATAAAATATTCCAGCGGTTTTATGGGCATCAATTCTTCTCTTTCTCATGTCTCCAATGCGTTCAATATCCCCGGCGTTGTGTTGTTCGGGGCTTCCAATCCCGAGATATGGGGGCACCCCAACCATACCAACATCTATAAAAAGATCCGTTGCTCTCCCTGCGTCGACATGTTGTATAGCGCCATCTGCCCCTATGGAAGAACCTGCATGCACAGTATCACTGTAGAGGAAGTACGTTCCGCCATGATTCGCAAAATGGAGCAGGGTACGAGGTCAGCTGTCGAAGTCTTCGCTGATCCGGTAGCCGATGTGAGTCTTTAGCTGTTCGTGAGAATGCCGATCACTATTCTCTACAAAGGAATCGATCATCGCCTGTATCGTCATTGACGGTTCTTTTGTTATGGCTTTTAGCAACCCTTCCAGCTCTCTCGCCAGTTTTTTGATGGTGTCCGGTTCGAATAGGTGTGATCTGTATTCGATGGTAATGGATATCCCCTGGGCATCGCTGATAAAAAAGCTGAGGTCGAGCTTGCTTGTATGGTAATTGATAGCGGAAGCCCGCGCATACGGAAAGAAAAAATCCTTTGTCAGCTCTTCCATCTTCCCGACGGATTCTTCATCCGCATTGTCCATGACGAGGAGCACGTCATATAGAATATTTCGGTTGCGGGGCCAGGAAAGGTTAAGGTCTTTCAACAAAAGATCATAGGGATAATCCTGGTGTTCCAGCGCATCCAATACGGTATGTTTTACGGCATGCAGGAAGATAAGAAATCCATCCGTGCCCCTGACGGTATCGCGGAATACCAGGTTATTGAGGTATAAGCCGAGCTGGCCGTCCAGATCGGGGTGATCCCTGCCGGCAACGGGGCCGCCGATCAGGATATCCTGTTGTCCGGAATATTTATAGAAAAGTATCTTGAGGGCCGACATAAAGGTGACGAATAAGGTGACTTCCTGTTGTTTGTTGAAATCTTTCAGCGCCTGGCTGAGCGTGGGATCCAACTGGAAGTGGTGGAAGAAACCCTCATAGGTCCTATGTTCCTGGCGTGGTTTGTCCAGTGGCAGGTCGAGTAGCGGAATGTCGCCGCTCAATTTATCGAGCCAATAGTCCCGGTGATAGGCTGTTTCTCCTCCGCTCAGCAGATTGTTCTGCCAGGCGGCAAAATCCTTGTACTGGATACGTAAGGGAAGAAATGGGGAGGGTTTGCCGGCAATCAGACTATCGTAAAGGAGCACCAGCTCCCGGAGGAGGATATCGATCGAGATGCCGTCTGAAATGATATGATGGAGAGAAAAGAAGAAAAAATAGTGCTTGTCTCCGGTTTGCAAAAGACCGGCGGTCAGCAGGGGACCTTTCTCCAGATCGAACATGGTGTTGGCGACCTTGTCCATCCATTCTTCGGCCGCTGCCTTGGAGTCTGCATAGGACCGCCAGTCGATATAGCTGTAGCAGGCGTCCTCTTTCCCGGGGGCATTTACCCACTGTCTGATATCGCCGTTCACATGGGTAAAGACAGTTCTCAGAATTTCATGACGTCGGACAATTTCAAGAAAGGCCTGTTCGAAAAGATGCTTATCCAGGCTCCTTTCGAAAAAGAACGCCCTTGGCATGTTATATGCGATCATGCTCGGATCGGACTGCTGCAGGATATAGAGACGCATCTGTGCATGGGATAGCTCATAATGGGGCGCTGCCGGGTCCAATGGTATTATAGGTGCATGTGCTGTTGTTGCGCTGTTTTCAATGAGGGTATCCAGGCCTTCGACGGTGGGATCCGAGAAGAATGCCCTGATCTTTATCTGTACATTCATGGTCCTTGAGAGCATGGAAATGAGTTGGGCTGCCTTAAGGGAATGTCCGCCGATATCGAAGAAATTATCCTTTATGCCGAAGTCCTTCCTGCCTAACAGTTCAGACCAGATACGGATCAGCTCTTCCTGTCTTTTATTCTCCGGTTGTACAATGGTTTTGGCAGGTTCCTGATCCTTGGGGAGCGAAAGGGCTTTGTTATCTATCTTACCGCTCCTGGTCAAGGGAAGCCGATCTACGATGATGAAGCGGGCGGGGAGCAGCTGTTCCGGGAGACGGCCGGCTAAAAAGGCCTTTAGATTGGCTTCCGGCACTTCCGCCCTCAGGCTGATATATGCAATCAAGCTGTTATCTCCGTCTTCCTTTTGCCATGCAATCACTTTTGCCTCTCTGACCGACTCGTGTTGAAGCAACTGGCTCTCGATCTCTCCAGGTTCTACCCGGATGCCCCGGATTTTTATCTGATGGTCCTTTCTTCCCAGATAAACGATCCTCCCATCCGGAAGCCAGCAGCCCAGATCTCCCGTCAGATACATTTTTTGTCGCGGTTGGAAGACATGATCAACAAATTTGGCCGCTGTGAGTTCCTCATTGTTCCAATAGCCACGGCCTACGCCTGTCCCAGCGACAACGATCTCTCCGCTGACGCCGGCCGGGACCGGACACAGGGCCGCATCCAGAATGTATATATTGACATTGGCGATAGGTTTGCCGATGGTCACAGTATCCTCATCGGGCCTCAGAGGACCCGCAGTGGAACAGACCGCGCTTTCCGACGGTCCGTATTCATTATAAAGGCTGACAGAAGGCAGCGTAGCATAGTGTTGTTTTACCAGCCTTTCAGTGACGGCTTCGCCGGCAAGGGTCACGGCCCTTAACGCTGTTTTGCATAGCCCGAGCTCTGGTAGCAGAAGCCGGTAAATGGCCGGTACAGCTATGAAGTGGGTCACCTGGAAGGTCTCCGTCAGCCCGGCCAGGTAGGCTATGTCCAGGATTTGTTCTTCTTTGGGGATCACCAGTTTTCCGCCGGATACCAACGAACTGAAGGTATCGGTAACGAAGCCGTCAAATGCAGGTGCGAACAGCTGCAGGAACACATCTTTTTCTCCGAATCCATAGTAGTTCTTGCGCCATGTGATCGTATTCAGCATGCTTTTATGTTCTATCACAACTCCTTTTGGGGCGCCGGTAGATCCGGATGTATAAATGATATAAGCAGCCTGAGCCCCGGATATTTCTTTCCCGGGATTGTCCGTTGATTCTTCCAGGTAGTCCAGCTGAAGGTCCATGACCATCACGGGGCCTGCAAATTCGCCGATATCCATCATGTTGGCAGCGTCTATAAAAAGCATCTTACTGCCAGTATCCCGCAGGATATAGTCGATCCTGGCAGACGGATGTTTTACATCTACAGGTACATAGGCACAGCCTGCTTTAAGGATGCCCAGCATACTGATGATCCAACGCTCCGAACGTTCGGCCAGGATTACGATCCTGTCATCCGGCTGCACATCGGTCTGGCTGATGATATAAAAGGCGACCTGATTTGCCTTTTCATTTATAGTACTGTAAGGGTAAGAGCGACCTTCGTGAACAACTGCAATGGCTGACGGAGTATTGCTGACCTGGTGCTCGAATAGTTCAACTATATTGTTGAAAGAAGTGGCAGGGGTGGCCGTATCGTTAAAGAGGGTAAGGACCTTTGTCATTTCATCGGCGCTGAGAAAAGAGCTTGTTCGCAGATCGGCGTTAAGATCCTGGTAGAGCTGAAGGACCTGTCCGATATGGTCCACAAAAGATTCGACAAATGTCTTCGCGAAGACTGTTTCATTATAGAGTGCTCCGACCTGCCACTCGCCGGCTTTTTCGTGCAGGATTAACCGGAGGTCCTTTGGCCGGGCATCGTTAGCCGGCCGGTGAAATCCCGGGTAAACCACCTCGACGTTGGTAAAGGAAGAGATGTCTGATTCCGCGGCGCCGGCCAGCTCCAGCGGGAAATCCTGAAAGGTATAACTTTTAGAAAGAATGGATTGAAGGCTGCGCAACAGGTCGCCGGCAGACCGGATACCGGAAAGATCCTGGGTGATCAATACCCTGGCAGCGGTTGGAGGGCCGGCATCTTCCTCACCAGCGGGTGGTGTAAGGATATTTACCTGGTTCTGGCCACAGTAGACTCCCATTAAATAATTGATGGCGGACAGGATAACGGTAAATGCACCTGCTGCTTTATTGCCACTTATACGCCTGACAATGTCCTGCGCTTTTTCCGGTAAGGGGCGGATAGCAATGCTTAGTTGTTTTCCGAGCTGCTCCCCCTGCCTGGATCTGATTCCCTGCTGCAACAACAGGACCGGCTCGATGCCGGCCAGCTGAGCACGCCAGTACGCCCGGGCGTCGTCATATTCTATTCCGGTATATCTGACCAGGTCAGGGGCATCGGAATTTATTTTTATCATACTCTTTTTTATTAGTTAAACCTCAGAAATGCAATTCTTTGATGGCAAAAAGACGTTCCACGCTCACCTTTTCTTTGCTGCAGGAAGCGGCCAGATCTTCACATTCCGTATCTGTCGCCGAGGAATGTGCGTGCTGAAGACCCATATAATAGTTGAGCCAGGGCTCGGATCCCATGGCATATAAAAAAACCTGCCTGATCTTGAAAATGGAGATCATCATGAATGCTCTCCGGCTATCGGATCCCTTGGACCTCCTGACCTGATCGATCTGTCTCTCCGGCGGCCGGGAGAAGAAGGACCCGTAGGACCAGGACATAGGAGCCCCGGTGCATTCCATACCGACAAAAAGGGTATCGATATCGCCCGTCAGCTTTTGAACGTTCCGATAAACTTCCGGGTTCAGACAGCTGGAATCGGCTACAAGGAGGAAGGAGGCTTTTCCGAGCCGGACCTGGTAGGCGGATTTGGATCTGATGTTGAGGTCACAATGCTCACCGAAGAATGGGATGCCCATAATATAGCCACCTTCGACGGCGATCTTTTCCATATCGTCGATCTCGATGACCTGGTGGAATCCGATGTTTTTTAAAATAAGTTTCATCGAAGGATCATGCAGCAGCCCGCTGCCGCTTCGGGGAACGATGATATTCCGGATCCTTGCCCTTAACTGAAGTAAGGTTTCCAATACAATGTGGTCGTGATGGGTGTGTGTGATCAGCACATAGTCGATCTTTTCAGGAAGATCCGCATAGGTAAAGCGGGCAATATCCGTATCATATTTATAACTGATCAGCGGGTCTATGAGAATAGAGACGTCTTTGGTCTCGAGCAGTACACAGGCATGTCCAAAATACCGCACCCGCACACCGTCTCCGTCGAATAAAGGACGCTCCGGCGAGCGGGCGGATGTCAGGAACGACCTGAATGTGTCATCGTCCTCATCGGGGATGCCGAGCTGTTCTTTTATGGTGGAATAGGGAAGGGGGACCGTTTTAAGCCGGTTTAAAAGGTCGACGCGGGGGTCATCGAAAGGGATAGCCAACTGAACATTGCCGGCATTTTTGAGTCTTGGCGTGCTGAATATGAAAGGCCTGTCGTCCCGGTCGATGAGCGCAAGAGAGAATCCCTGGAGTTTCCGATCATAATAAGGCCCCGCATATAAAAGTCCTTCGATAAACCGGATGGAGGGCCGATCCTCCAGGTCATATACCAACTCCACATATCCTCTCAGGGCTTCTGGTATTTCGGTATAAAGCTCTTCGAGAGGAAGACCTTTTGCCTTGTCCTGCAGAAATCCAGTGAGCTCGTCGACTGCCTCCGCAAACTGAATGAGGGCAGCCTGTTTTTGTTCGGCCGCATCTTTCAATATCCTTATTTCGCCCAGCCTCATCCCTTCATAGTTAATGAAGGGGCCTCCAGCCATGTCCGGGTTCTTTAAAGCGGTGACATGGGCCATGGGCATTTGAAGATAGGATTTCATTACTTTGAGCTGATAATTAGCTACCATCATAGCGGCTGTGGCCGGGGCAATGGTAAAAGGATAGGCATGCCAGTGATTCACCAATGGCTCGATCTGAACGTCCAATCGCAGATAAAGCGATGTATCTTCCATGTTAGTCAAGTTTTAGATCAATTGTGATTTGTTTTTGAGGAACGCCGGTACTATCATCCTGTAACGGCAGATCGCTGAACCGCAATGAAGGTTGTCTGATCAGCTGCCGGATGATCGTCTGGAGTCTTTCGGCCATCAATCGGATGGTAGCTGGAACAAAGGAGGACTTACTGTACTCTAACGAGATGCTCAAGCTATCTATATGGTCATAACCGTGAAACCATAGTAGGGTTTGTACCGGCCGGAATTTTATTTTTTGGGGTCTGATGATGAAGCCGGCGCCCTCTCCGGCAGTCGTTCGATCCTTGCCGTGCCAGGTGAATGCGACGCTTTCCAACAGGTGGATGTCCCTTTTATATTTCGCTTTAAGGTCGTTTGTCAAAAGATCAAAAGGATATTCCTGATGTTCCAATCCTTCCAAGATGGCTTTCCTGGATTTTTTTATCACTTCGCTGAAGGTTTCGGTTCCTTGTAAGGAAATGCTAAAAGGCAGAAGGTTCAAATAAAAGCCGATCTGATCCTCCAGGTCCTTGTGAACCCGTCCTGAAACGGGCGACGGTAAAATGATCTGCGTATTGCCGGTATATCGGTAGAGCAGCAGGGCGATGGCGGCAAATACGATCATAAAGATGCTGCTATCGCTTTCCCTGGCAAGCTCCGCCAATGCGTTGTATTCTTCCCGGCTGCCGGTAAAAGACAGGCTGTCGCCCTCATTTTCGGCCATAGGCACGGCAGGCTTATCCAATGGCAGCCTGATGCCGGCAATAACCTCTCCAAACTGGGGGAGCCAGTATTGGCGAAGCTGTTCCAATAGCGGAGTGCGTAACCGGCTGTTTTGCCAGGCGGCGAAATCCTTGTACTGGATTTTCAGATTTTGCGTCGATGGCTGTTTGCCCGCTCTGTGAGCTTCATATGCTTCCATTATCCCGCTCAGCAAGATCTTCGTAGACCAGGTGTCGGATACGATATGATGCATGTTAAGCAAAAAGAGGAACTCTTGATTGGCTATATGATATAGGGAAGCTCTGATCAGCCCACCTTGCTGCAACTCGAACCCCTGCCTCGAATCTGCATCCAGCAAGACTGCCGCGTTAACCTTTGGTTCTTCGGAGGATCTGCAATCATTGTAGATTATCTTATAACGCGATGGGTCGAACTTTTCGATATGCTGTCTTACTTCGCCTTCCTGCAGGCGGAAGGAGGTGCGAAGACTCTCGTGTCGTTGGATCAGCGCTTGAAAGGAGTATTCCAGCGCTGCAAGGTCCAGCGTCCCTTCGATAAGCCAGGCAAGAGGCAGATTATAGGCCGCTTTATCATCCATGAACTGGCAGGCTACCCATAAACGTCGCTGTGCCGCAGACAATTCGTAATGGTCTGCGGCGTGAACCAGGGGGATGCCGGCCGCTTCCGGTGAAATTTCCTGGCCCGGCTTTCCCGGCACAGTTCTGCCGGTGATCATGGCATCCAGATGCCTGGCCATTGCCCGTATCGTATCGTATTCAAATATATCCTCGAATTCAATGCTGACGCCAAAAGTCTCTTTGATCTGGTTGATCAGCTGGATGGCGATCAATGAATGCCCTCCTACATCGAAAAAGCTATCTTCGGCGCCGATCTTTTCTGATTTCAACACGAGAAGCCAGGTCCGGAGAAGTTGAGTTTCAGTTTTTGACCATCCTTCTGCCCATAGCCGTCCTTCTTCCGGCGGCAGCTCTTTTTTCCCGGTTGCAATCGATGCTGCGCCGGTATTCCGGCGGTTGACGTCAAAAAATGGATTATTCCCATATTTTGACCAATCTATCCTTGCTATTGTCATCTCCGGTGTCGGCAGCCTGATGCAGTGATAAAAAAGCCGGAGTCCTTCCGTTATATTTATCGTACCAAATCCACCGGCCGGCATAGCGGAAGGAGAGCTGGTCTTTCGCATGCTCATTCCCGTCCCTGTCCAGCCGGGCCACCCGATGCTGATGAAACGCCTGCCTTGCCCGCGTTGGTACCGGGCGAAGGCATTCTGAAAGGCGTTGGCGGCTGCATAATCGGCGCTGTTCTTCTGTGGAATAACCGCATTCAGCGAGGAAAAGAGAACAAAGATGTCCGGGTTGAATTTCCTGCTGTATTCTTCGAGCAGCAAGGTGCCGTTTACTTTGGGTCTTAAGACCGCCAGAACATCGGTTGTTTTCTTTTCCTTTAGGGGGATGCCGGATATACCGATGCCTGCGCTGTGGATGATGCCGTGAATCTTATCAAATCGCTGTCCCAATTCGTCAAATAAATGGCTCATGGCGGATCTATCGGCAACATCCGCCTGGAAGTAAAGAACCGAAGCTCCCAGCTCCTCCAATTCCAGCAGGTTCTTTATCCGGCCCCGGAGGTCAGCGGAGTCGCTATTTCTCAGAGCGTCGATCCATTGCCTCCGCGGGGGCAGTTCTGTCCTTCCGGTAAGGATCAGGTGACAGGGGGCTTTTTTGATCATGGACCTTGCGATCTCGAATCCGATACCGGCGGATCCACCCGTTATAAGATAAATACCATCGATTTTTTTCAGGAAGCTGTTTTCATTCTCCGGTTTGCTATCGTGAAGCTGGAGATTAGGACTATACCTGCAACCCTTCCTGTAGGCGGCAAAGCGGGTGACAGGCCGGTGATTCAGCTCATGGATAATCGCTCCGGCAATGGAGACCGGGCTGTCTCTGGTCAGATCGAAGTCCAGGCTGAGGATGTTCCTTACCGGGAGGTCGGCAAAAAGACCTTTCATCAACGCCGTCGTCATAGAGCCGGCGGGAGCGATCAGCCGGTCATCTTCCGTCACTTTTTCCGTGTTGGCGGTGACTGTCATAAAGAGGCCGCCTTTTTTGTCAAGACCGGCCATAAAATGATTCGCCGCGTACAACTGCGA
This sequence comes from Puia sp., assembly GCA_035555335.1. Lineage (GTDB taxonomy): Bacteria > Bacteroidota > Bacteroidia > Chitinophagales > Chitinophagaceae > Puia. The sequence goes on along the minus strand of DATMGS010000013.1, from coordinate 16,840 downwards.
GAGGAATCCCTGATCGAGCTCTGCTTCCAGCTGCCAGGAAGTAAGGATCTCCGGAGAGGTAATGCCGCCCAGGTGAATGATCCCATCCACTTGTTTGTGATACCGGACTATTTCCTGCTGTAATCTTTCATAGTCACTTTCGCTCGATCCGTCAATTGTATATTGATAGGGAGTTAGACGCCGGAATTGATCGGCCATCGTCACCCGTATACAGATAGTATCCTGCGCTTCCAATTGCCGGACCAGTTCCGATGCCAATCCATACCGGTCGGAAAAAATGACATACAAGCCCATGGCTGATCTATCCGGATTGCCGGGAGGCTCGTCCTTATCCATTATCCAATCGATATCATAACACCAGTCTTCGAAGACGCTTTCCGGCGGTTTGGTCAGCCAGCAGCGATCACTGTCGAATTCGTAGCCGGGCAGCGTGATTTTTATGCCGGACCGTTCCTTGTGAAAGAGAAGCGGGTTTACAGGATAGCCGGCCAGATAGAGGTTTTTGATATAACCTAAAAATGGGCCTGGATCGACCCTGTTCAACACAAGGAGCTCGTAGTTGCTAACGGTGGTGTATATGTCTGCCAGACCAGAGGAAATATTGCCGGCCGGTCCCAGTTCGGCGAAGATCACCGGCTCTTTATCCATTTTTTGCACAAGAAGCCGGCATCTTTCGTGGATGTCCACATGTCCATCTTTTTGGAGATTATCCGCCTTTCCGTCGGAAACTGTGCTTAGTAAGCCATCGGATAAGCTTCTTTTTCCCGTGAGGATATCGATGGTGGTCTTTCCTGGTCCGTCCCCGGCCAGTTGCAGGGTGTTCACACCATATTGCTCCAGTAATTTATAAAAGCAGTATTGGAAGGCCACCGTATAAAAGGAGTCGTTTCTTTTATCGTGAGGGACTGCTTCTTCACATCGGGTGAGGTCGGACCGGAATGCCGGGAATTTTTCCCCGAATGAGCGGCAAAGCGATCCTGCATCTTCTATTTGCCGGGATAAAGTAAAAAGGACCTTTATTTTTCCCTGAATACGCTGATGTTTTTGTTGTCTTTTGTAGATAAGGTTTTGTAAGAAGGAGGTGGTAGAATCCGCTATGACCGCAAAACGGTGGTTGTAATGGGTCCGCCCGCTATTCAAGGTATAACTGATATCCTTCGCGGCGAGTCCCGGGTAAAGCAAAAGGTATTCCCGCAGTGCCCGGATCCTTTTTTGCAGGGAGGATTCTGAACGGGCAGAGAGGGTGAAAAGATAGGAGGATTCAGTCGGTTGATCCTGCTGTTCATCTGCCCGAGCCGGTGCTTCCTCGAGGACCACATGGCAATTGGTGCCGGACAATCCAAAAGCGCTTACTCCCGCCCGCCTTACTTGGCCGGGAGGCACCAGCCATTCCTTCAATACCGGATTGATATACACCGGTGAATTTTCGAGGCTGATAAAAGGATTAGGCCGTTCAAAATGGAGCGATGGGAATAGCTCCCGGTTTTTTAAGGACAATATTGCTTTTACCAGGCCGGCCAGACCACTGGCGCTGTCCGTATGGCCAATATTGGATTTAACGGCGGAGATGGCGCAAAATCCTTTTTTCGACGTGAACGGCTGGAATGCCGTTTGTATTCCCTGGATCTCGATGGGATCACCCAGCCGGGTAGCCGTGCCGTGGGCTTCGATATAAGTGATGGTCTCAGGATCGATGCGGGCATTGTTCCAGGCTTTGCTTATAACGGCAGCTTGCGCCTGGGGGCTTGGAGCCGTAAGGCTGGCGGAAAGGTCGGCATCCTGGTTGACGGCGGAACCCTTTATTATGGCGTGGATGATGTCTCCAGCCGCGACGGCTTTCTCTAACGGCTTGAGTATAATGCAGATCACCGCTTCTCCAGCCCCGGTGCCATTTGCCTGATCCGAAAAACTGCGGGTCTTGCCGTCCGGCGAGGTGATGCTGATACCTGTGTTTGCGCCGGTGTCCAAGCCTATTGGTTCGGGGGTTAAGACCAGGTTAACGCCGCAGACCAAGGCCTGGTCCGAATGACCAAGGCTTAGTTCCATACAGGCAAAGTGCAGGGCCACAAGGGAAGAAGAACAACTGGTGTCGATCATCTGGGCGGATCCTCTCAGCCGGAAGAATCGGGCGATCTTCCCGGCGATGGCCGCATTCATAGAACCCGTCAGGAGAGTCGGGTCGGGTTCTTTAGCCAGTTCCCTGTAATCCGATCGGGTGTCGCCGACAAATACAGACGTGCGTGTACCGTCGAAATTTCCCATGTCGCAGGCCGCATCGTCAAAAGCTTCATGAACTATCTCGAGAAGAAGTCTTTGCCTGGGGTCCATATACTCCGCCTCATGCAGGGAGATATTGAAGAACCGGTAGTCAAAAAGTTCTATGTCTTCCATGAATCCGCCGGCCTGGTACTCGATGTCTTCAGATAGGCAAGTGTTCCTTTTTCTTTCAGCGGAGGGAGGCCTGATGTTGTCGGTCCCTTTCCTCAGGTGCTGCCTGAACGTTTCGATATTCACTGCTCCCGGAAACCGGCCTGCCATCCCTATAATTGCAATATCCATGGACATTTTTTGATCTTTAAAAATTTAATTGATCCTGAACTTCGCCTTCGGCAAGTAAGGCTGTTCCGTCCAGGGCAGCGTCCGCGGGAACAAATAATTCGTAACTTTTTTTTACGTATAGGCGATGATCGCACCAGACAAAATTCAGCCTTCCCCAGTCGGTAGCGGAATAGACGTCGGGGAAGAACCCCTTTCCCTTATAATTGGCGCTGGTATTGCACAAGAGGGGAATGCCGCTCAACGCAAAGTACTCGCGCAGGAGTTGATAGATCAGCGGGTTGTTGCTGGCATTCACGGTCTGTAATCGCGCCGAGCCATCCAGGTGACGAACTGCCGGTATCCTTCCCTGCCATTCGACCCGGATCTGGTGGTCATATAACATCAGTGGATCAGGAGTTCCGGGGTCGAAGATCATTTCTGCTTCTTCTTCCAGGCAAATGGGGGCTACTGGCCGGTAGCTTTCCCGTTGTTTGACATCATTGAGCCGGGTCTTGGTATTTTCGTCGATTGCCGTAGCCAATATACTTCGATTGCCAAGAGCCCTTGGTCCTAATTCGGCCCTATCGTGCAGGAATACTACCGGTTCATTGCTGGTATACAGGAAACGCGCCAGTTGAGAGATCGAGAACCGGTAGACGAGCCATTCCGAAGCCGGCTCATTTCTGATCAGAGCAGGTCCCTGATAGACCTGCCAGTCCAGGGAAAGCCGGCCACTGTAATTTCGCATGGATGCACATGCCGCTCCAATAGCGCTTCCCGAATCATTAGGAAAAGGAGGAACCCACATTTGATCGAACAACCCGGCTGCCCTGATGGCGCTGTTCCATTTTATGTTAAGGGCGCATCCCCCCGAAAAGCAGAGATTCCGGGAAGGGAAGGGATATTTTGCCGTCTTGTCCTTCAAGCCTCTGATCAATTGTCGTTCCAGGAAGACATGCATGGACGCAAGAATATCCTCATGACGAATAGATGTGTGCATCGTCTTCCGGATAAATTTTTTTGCAAATACATGAACAAAGTCGAGTGAGATAGCAAGGTCCTCCTGCAAAATGTTCTCAAACACGTCGATGATCTCTTCCCTTGGTTCGCCTTTGGCAATATAGGCCATAACCTTGCCTGCGATGGACAACTCATTTAACTCCCCCGGACGTCCGGTATTTTCCCGGCCGAAAGGTTCGAAGTAGCTTGCAAATCCGCTGTAGAAATTTCCAATCAGAAAATGCACTTTCCCCAGGTTTGTCACTTTCAAGGATCGGGCATCAACATAATACAGCCGGGGAAGCATACCTCCATCCCATACCAGCACATACGAGTCCTGTTCTTCCCGGGCAAAAGGGCTGCTGCAATATGCGCTCATGATATGACCAGTGACGTGCAGGTAACTGGAATAATCATATGTGGTCTTACCAATGGGCAGCGCCTGGTTACGATAGTCGGTCAGGACATCCTGCGACTTTCGTATCTCGCGGTAACCGGCCACCTTTACATAGATCTTGTTTCCATCCTGCAGGCAGGGAATGATGCTATCTTCCCAGCCGTCGACCGAAAAATTATCTACCTGGGAAGGGTCATATCCATACTGCTGCAGGAGTTTTTCAACAAGGCTGATATCACCGATGCCACTGTATCTGTGATTATTGGCTAATTTTTCCGTTTCAATACTAAAGATCAGTTTGCCGTCTTCGATCAGTGCGACCCCGCCGTCATGAGTGAGTTTTATTCCGCAAAAGAGTTTCATATCAAAGGTTTAGAATTCCAATTCTGTTAAATTCATGTCGCGTTTTGTGTCTGCAGGGTTTGCCGCCAGGCCCCGTCCTTCGAGCAGTTCCGCCTGGCCGATGACAGTAGGATGATCGAACAGATCTGTTATTTTAATGCCGTGATAGGTATCCCGGAGCAACCCGAACAATTTGATCAACCGCAATGAATTTCCTCCTATCTCAAAAAAATTATCAGTAATGCTTATCTGCTCCGTTTCGAGGACCTGCTGCCACATGCCGGTGAGCGTTCTTTGGATCTCATTTTCCGGGAGCAGGAATTGCGAGGCCTGTCTCCGGGCTGGTAGACCCAGTGCCAAAAGGGCTTTCCGGTCCAGTTTCCTGTTTTTGTTCAAGGGCAGCTCATCCAGCACCATAAAATAAGCAGGGATGGCATACATCGGCAACCGGGAAACCAGGAACGAGCGGACAGCGGAAATGAACCCATCCTCGACATCCCTGAAGGAAAATGGGTCGGGAAGGGCATTCCGATTAATCTTGCCATTTGCCGTTAAAGGAAAAGCCGCCAATGACACGATGTGGAGGGGCAGCATATATTCCGGAAGCAGACTTCTCAACGCCAGGTTGATCCAATCCTGGTCTGCCGACTGCCCTTGCTGCATTATCAAATAAGCACACAGCTGTTTGTCATCGGGTCCCTTCTCCCATACCCGCACCACGGCTTCTTTTATGTTCACCTGCTGCAGCAGGGCCGTTTCGATCTCGCCAAGCTCGATCCGGTGACCTCTGATCTTGATCTGCTGGTCTTTTCTGCCGAAAAACTCCAGTGTGCCATCGCGTGAGAGTCTGCCATAGTCACCGGTCTTGAACAGTGGAACCGGCTCATTTCCGCGGGAAGAAACTTCATTCGTTTCCAGGAAAGGGTCGTTGACAAATGCCCGGGCGGTCTTTTCTTTATCGTTGAGATACCCTTTTCCAACGCATATTCCCGATACCCATATCTCTCCTTTTACTCCGGCAGGGCATTTCCTGCCATTCTCGTCGACAATATATATCCTGCAATTTTGAATAGGCCTTCCAAGTGGCACCTGGTCGCCGTCCGGTACCCTATCCATAATATGATGTGTGATGTCATCCGACGCTTCCGTCGGTCCATATGCATTGACCATCCGGATAGACGGCTGCAGATCAAACCACCTCTTTACGAGCGAAACGGCCAACCTTTCTCCTGTCAGCAACAGATACCGGAGGTCGGGCAGCCGGGTTTCTTTTTCTTCCAGGATGTCCAATAGCAGCGACAAATACGACGGAACCACCTCGAGGATCGTTACTCCGTCGGATATGAGGGTATCCATAAAAAGATCCGGCTCGCGAATAAGGTCATTGGAGTAGATCATGGTTGTGCCGCCTTCGACGAAAGCCGCAAAGAACTGCCAGATGGAGATGTCGAAACACTGTGAAGCATTTTGTGCAACGATCGAACTTTTGCCAATGCCAAGTTCCCTGATCTTGGCCCAGATGTGGTTCATCATTCCGCTATGTTGCACCATCACGCCCTTGGGCTTTCCTGAAGATCCGGAGGTGTAAATGATATAAGCCATATCGGAGAGTTCCCGGCCCTCCCATGCTGTAGTCATTTCTTCCTCCGTCTCCTTCAGTTCCATTTCCGTGTCAACCACTGTAACCCCGGTAAGCATCCTGCTTTTAGCGATATAATCGTCACCGCCGGTCAGCAGCAGACCACAGCGACAATCCTCCAATATGGCTGTTATCCTCTCGAAAGGGTAGGTGGGATCGATGGGAACATATATTCCACTGCACTTCCAGATCGCCAGGATATCGATTGCCATTTTCTCTGTCCGGTCCATCATCACAGCTACCAGCGTACCTTTCGTGACACCATGTGTGTTGTGCAGATAAGCGGCAGTTCTGTCTGACATGGCGTTCAGCTCCGCATAGGTGAGTGCCTTGTCTTTGTAGCGGAGAGCTATCCCTTCCCCGTAGATCACTGCCTGCTCTTGTACAAAATGTGGAATGGAGCGGCCAGCAGGGAATGGTATTACCGGACCTTCTGCTGTATCGGCGGCACTAGCCCCGTCATCGACAGATAGAGTCGTATCATCATCGGTCAACCCGTCCAGCTGCTCAATGGAGGTCCCTCCGGGCTTTTTTGTGAGGTAAGCGACAATATCCTTTCGTCCCTGCTGGTCTTCCGTCACAATCACTGCCGCATGCCCGATGGAAGGAAATTCCTGCAGTGTATTTTCGATCTCCTGTAATTCTACGCGGATGCCATTTATCTTGACCTGGTGATCGATCCGGCCTGAAAATTCTATCCTTCCGTCCGGGAGCCATTTCCCCATATCGCCTGTCCTGTATAAGCGGCCATGATCGCCGGTAAAATAAGGGTTGCTGATAAATTTATGGCTGTTGGATGGCCTTTGGATCAGGTATCCTCTTGCTACATTGATGCCTGAAATGCATATTTCCCCCATCGCACCTATCGGCAATATATTGGCATCGGGATCCAATATGTATAGCCGGAGGTTTGGCAAGGCTGTTCCGATGCTGTATTCATTGTCCCGTGTCCTATCGACAACCTCATAGCTTGCGTTGATTGTCGCTTCTGTAGGTCCGTACGCATTGATGAGCCGGCTGGGAGCAGCAAACCTTCGGTAGAAGCCCAGCAGAATATGCTGGCTCAACCATTCGCCGCCGCAAATGGTATGTTTGATGGTGATGGTCTCATTGTCTTCATCGAGCGTCGCAATCAGGGTTTTCAGGTAACTGGGAGTGATATCCAATACATCGACTTTGTATTTTCTCAGTATCTGCAGGAAGGACCGGGCTCCGCTCATCTTGCTTTCCGGTACCAGGACGAGCGTCGAGCCACAAAAGAGAGGGGGGTATAGTTGCTTCCCCGACATATCGAAATGGATAGACGAAGATACGATGGTGGTAAGAGGTGGGGAGTCCTTGTAGATCAGCTGAAGGAGCCATCCGGCGAGATTGACCACCGATCGGTGTTCGACCATAACCCCATTGGGCGTTCCCGTTGAGCCGGAGGTATACATGATATAGGCAAGGCGGTCGCTTTCAATATCCAGGCGGAGATTCCGGGAGGAAAAGTCCGCCGCTTTGAACCTCAATAGCTGCCGCTTCTCGTTCAACCCATCCCTGCTCACGAATTGTTCCTGGGCTTCGTCGATACAGATATGGGTTTCAAGACAATCATTCTCCCACTGAAGCTCATCGCATAGGTCGATATAAGCCTGGCTCACCAGGGAAAGGCGTATGCCAGTATCCCTGATCATGACTGAAAGCTTTTGCCGTGGATAGGCCGGGTCCATCGGAACATAGGCACCCCCTGCCTTCAGGATACCGAAGATGCAGATCAATACCTTTTCAGATCGCTCTACCAGGAGGCCTACCGGTTCTTCGGGCCTGACCCGCCAGACCCCGGTCAGGTAAGCTGAAAGCTGGTTTGCCTTTTCGTTCAGTTCCTTGTAAGTAAGTTGTCCGCCCTCAAATTTTACGGCAATATTGTCGGGTGTCTTTGCCGCCTGCTCTTCCAGCAGGGTATGCAAGGTCGTGTCCGGAAAGGGATAGACATTCGTATTAAAGTCGAACAATTGCTGTTTCTTTTCCACTGTGGAAAGGTATTCGATCTTGTTGAGAGGGAGTTCGTCATTCTCCGCCACAGACCACAGCAAGGTTGTGAAATGCTCCAGCATTTGCTGTATTCTTTCCGGACGATATAAATCGCTGTCAAAATTGATTGCCACATCCCATCCGGCTTCTTTCTCCAGGAAGGTCCATGCCAGGTTGAACTCGCTTACAACGACACCGGTGTCATAGGTTTCAATGGTGATATCCTCCAATATCGACCTTCTGTCCTGCAGGTCTTCCTTCATGCGGACGTTGATCAGGACATTAAACAAGGGGGTCTGCATGGCCCTGCCCACGGCCCGCAACTCACTCACGACCCAGTCGTAAGGGTAGTCCTGGTATTTCAATGCCGCCAATGTATTCACTTTGATATCTTGCAGCAGACCGGCAAAGGAGGCCAGACAATCCAGCTTCGTCCGCAGCGCGATGGTATTCACGTAAAAGCCGATCTGGTCTTTGAGGTCCGGATGATCCCGGCCTGCCACCGGTGTGCCTACGACAATATCGTTCTGTCCTGTATATCTGAATAACAAGGTCTTTACCGCGGCCGCATATAACATAAAGAAAGTGACTTCCCGGTTCCGCGTAATCGAGGATAACGCGAGGCTGAGAGAGGCACTCAGTTCGCCCTTGATCTGACCTCCTCTATAGCTCTTTTTTGATGGTTTCACCAGGTCCGCAGGGATCAACAGTTCCTGTATGTCCCCTTCAAAGGTTTTTTTCCAGAATTCCCGTTGTTCATCAAGAAGGGGGGGCGTCAGCTTTTTTTGCTGCCATGCCGAGTAGTCCCGGTATTGTATGGGCAGGGCAGGTAAGACAACCTCCTTATTGTTCTTGTAGAAGTTATATAGCACCGAGATCTCTTTAACCAGCACTTCGAGCGACCAGCCATCGGCGATAATATGATGCAGCGTAAGCAGGAAGACATGCGACTGCGCATCCTTTTGGATCAGCCTGGCTCTAAGGAGCGGTCCTTTCTGCAGATCGAACCCTGTCAATACTTCGGTTGTTGCGATGTGTTGAATGAATTCTTCCTCGTCGCAAAAGGGACTATCGTCTTTCTTCCACTCAGAAAGATCAAGGAATTCCAGGTGAAATTTACATGCATTCACCGGCAGGATCTTTTGTCTCGGCTCTTTGGCAATAATGGGAAAACTGGTTCGCAGGCTTTCGTGCCGTTCTATCAGGGTCGAGAAGCTTCGTTCGAAGGCCTGCCTATCGAGTTTGCCTTTGAAAAGATAAGCTCCCGGTACGTTATAGACGATCGGAGACTCTTCGAACTGTTCTTCTATCCATAACCTTCGCTGAGCATGCGAGATGGCGTAATCTCCGCTTTCTGGGACGGGCTGTATGGGGACATATCCTTCAGCGGTCTGCCGGGATATGAAATCCGCCAGACCCGCGACCGTAGGATATCTAAAGAATATGTTCAGATCGACCTTTATTCCGAAGGTTTGGTATAGGGTGGATACCAGGCGCATGGCTTTCAGGGAATGCCCACCCATTTCAAAGAAGTTGTCATGTATTCCGATCCTGTCCCGGCTGAGGATGTCCTGCCATATACCGATAATCGTGTACTGTACCTGGTTGACGGCTTCAGCATATTCGCCGGCGATGATCTCTCCGGGATCAGGCAGTGAACGAATATCCACTTTGCCATTGGACGTGAGGGGGAGCGAATCCATAAAGACAATCTGCGAAGGGATCATATATTCCGGCAGGTGTTCTTTCAGAAATGCTTTGATTGAATGCTCATCCCTGGTCTTCGCAATGAGGTAACCGATAAGCCGTAGTTCTTTTCCGGTCTCACCGGATGCAATGACGACTGCTTCGCTGACACCGCCAGCTTTCAGCAGATGACTTTCTATCTCTCCCAATTCCACTCTATTCCCCCGGATCTTGACCTGTGAATCGCGGCGGCCAAAGTACTCAATATTTCCATCGAAATGCCACTTCCCTATATCTCCGGTCTTATACAAAGAGATCGGGAGGCCGTCGGGAGCTGACCATTGGATAAATCTCTTTTCGGTGAGGCTTTGCTGGTTGAGATAACCGGTTGCAAGATTATCACCGCCGATATATACGTTGCCCCGGATAGCTGCCGGTAAGACCTGCAAATGATCGTCCAGGATAAAGATGGATGTATTGGAAATGGGCTTGCCGATCAATGCCGGACCGGCTATTTTTTCGGACTGACTGTCCAGGGAAAATGCTGTTACGACATGTGTTTCCGATGGACCATAGAGGTTGTGCAATTTTACCCCGACAAAATCTTTAAGGTAGGATTCCAGCCGGGTGCCGACCACCAACTGCTCCCCGGTGGATATGATATGCTTCACCCGGCTCAGATGGTAAAAAGATACCTGACCAAACAACTCCCGCAGAACAGAGAATGGAAACGCCAGGAGCTCAATCTCCTGATTGGCAATGTATTCTTCCAGCAGAATAAAATTAGACCGCATAGGCTCCGGCGCAATATAGATAGTGCCGCCACCGCAGAAAGAAAAGAAGAAGTCCAATAAAGACAGATCGAAGCCGAAGGAAGAATATTGCAAAGCCTTCAACCCTTTTTTTATGCCGGAAAACTGCAATTGCCAGCATACCAGGTTAAAGAGGGTGCGGTGCGTTTGTGTGACGCCCTTTGGGTTGCCTTCAGAACCGGAAGTATAGACGATATAGGAGAGATCGGCAAAAGTGACGTGCACAGCAGGATTTTCCCTGTTATAGGCGTCTAGTTCCGGATATGGCGTCTCGGAGAATCCGGCTACCGCGTCAGGGATCAATATGCAATGATCTGCCAGGATCAGTTTGGGTTTTACATCACCCAGGATATAATCGATCCGGCTTTTGGGCAGTCCCGGGTCCAGCGGCACGTAACAGGCCCCACATTTGAAGATGGCTAACAGGACGGAGCCGATTTGCTCGGACCGTGATAGAAGCGAGACAACAAAATCTCCGGTTCCGATCCCCCGTTCTTCGGCCAGGAAATGGGCGAGCTGGTTGGCTCTTTCATTCAGCTCACGGTATGTCAGAGACTTCTCCTGGTATACAATCGCCGGAATATCCGGTGTGTTGGCTGCCTGTAGCTCGAATAGTTGATGTACCGTTTTTTGTTGTGGAAAGAAATAGGAAGTGTCATTGAACAGCCGGGTTACCTGATGCAGCTCATCGGCTGCCAGATAGGGCAGCTGGTGCAACGCCAGCTGCGGATTGCTGAGCACCTGGGTCGCCAACGTTTCAAAATGTGCTATCATCCTGTTGATTCTTTCCGGTAGGAACAGGTCGGTATTATATTCAATGCGGAGCTCTATCATGCTGTCTTTTTCCTGAAAAGTAAAAGTCAGATCGAACTTGCAGGCAGGCGTATCAATATCGAGTCTTGTAATCGAAAGGTTTTTCAGCAGTTGTTTTGTATCCGGAATACCCTCCGGGTCCTGCAGATCGACCAGTATGTCGAACAAGGGCGACCGGCTCAGGTTCCGCTCGATATTCAGATCCTCGATGAGAAGGTCGAATGGATATGCGGCATGTTCATAGGCATCGAGCGTCTGTTCTTTGATCTTCTGCAACAGGTGGGGAAAATCAGCCTCGCCATCGATACGGGTCCTTATTGGAAGCGTATTCGTATAAAACCCGATTTGGTCCTCGAGATCACCGTGATCTCTACTGGCGATAGGTGAACCAACTACGATATCTTCCTGACCCGTGTAACGATATAGCAGTGTTTTCACTAAAGCCAGCACTGTCATGAACAGGCTGGTATTCTGCTGATGGCTCAGCTTGTAAAGCGCTGCGAGCAGGCTGGCCGGCAACTTTTTCCGGATCGTATCACCGTTATAGGTTTTCAATGATGGCCGGGGCTGGTCGGTTGTCAGATCCAGCACCGGTGGATGTGAATCGAAAAGGTTCCTCCAGTAGGCCCGATGTTCCTCGTACCCATCTTCATTAGCTACTTGCTGCAGCCATTCGGAATAGTCCTTGTATTGGATGCGAAGGGGAGGGAGGTCAGCGATCCTGCCTTCGACATGATCGTTATAAGATCTCATTATGTCGTGCAGGATTACCTTGGTTGACCATGCGTCCGTTATGATATGGTGGATGTTGATCAGGAAGATGTGTTCCTGGTCCGATAGTTTTATTAAAGATGTTTCCAGCAGCGGACCCGCCTCCAGATCGAATCGATGGCTGGTCATCTTGTCCAGCAGCTCGGCCGTCTGTGAGGCGGCGTCTGCCCATCCGGTGAGATTCACCAGCGGAAGATGAAATGGTTTTTCGCCGGGAGAATGGATCTTTTGTTTTGGCGTCCCGTTGACAGAAGTAAAAGTCGTTCTTAATATCTCGTGCCGGCAGATGAGAGAATTCAGTGCGAACTCGAAGGAAGGAACATCAAGCTGACCTTGTAATGAGAACGACCCCGGGATATTATAGGCATATTGCGAACCTTCCAATTGCTGTAATATCCACAATCTTTTCTGAGCTCCGGATACATCGTAGTATTCCCTGACAGGGGCTGGTTCTATTCTCCTGTAGATGGAAGGTCTTTGTTGGTCGATGTGGGCGGCGAGACCTTCGATGGTGGGCTGTCTGAACAGTACCTTCAAGCTGATCTCCGCTTTTAGCCGGCTATAGATCCTGCTGATGACCTGCATAGCCTTTAGCGAATGGCCGCCTATATCAAAAAAACTAACCTTTAGTCCGATATTGCCAGCCGGTAGTATTTCTTTCCAGATGCGGGCAAGGCTTTTCTGAGTCGCTGTCCAGGCGCTATCATCCTCGTCACCTGGTATAGCCGGCAAAAGAGGCTCCAGCAAGGACAAAGCTTTCCGGTCGACCTTCCCGTTAATGGTCTCGGGGAACCGGTCCATATAGATGAACCAGGCAGGGATCATGTATCCCGGCAGGAAACGGGAAAGATAACGCCGCAAGGCGTCGGCCTGATCCTCTCCCTGGGCCGCCTTATAGAAGGCGATCAGGTAATTTTCACCCTGCACGTCAGCCTTTGCCAGGACCACACCGTCTTTTACCAGTCCCGAACGCAACAACACCTGTTCGATCTCGGATGGTTCGACCCTGTTACCCCGGATCTTTACCTGGTTGTCCATTCTCCCTTTGAAAAGGACATTCCCATCGGGCAGCCAATGTCCGAGATCACCTGTCTTATAGAACCGGCTGTTGCCGCCAAAAGGGTCCATAATGAACCGGGATTCGGTAAGCGGAACATTGTTGAGATATCCTCTGGCTACCCCTTCTCCTCCTATCCATATTTCACCGGTATTGCCGGCAGGCAGCAAATTATGGTTGTCATCCATGATATAGACCAGGGTGTTGGCGATCGGTCGCCCAATGCTCTTCATGCCTGCTGCCGCCTGCGCCAGGGGAAATGCGAGGGAGGTAATGGTCGTTTCTGTCGGGCCATAATAATCCAGTACGTTCAATCCTCGGACCGAACTCTTTTTTAACTCTTCTCCGGCAGTAATGACCAGGAGGTCTTTGTTGGTAAAGAGAAATCCGGGGTCTTCCAGTTGTCTGCATACCACTGTAGGCACAAAAAGGTGGGTTATATGTTTTTCATTCACATAGCTGACAAGCTCCCGAAGATTAAGCTTTTGCTCTTCCCTGACAATGAATAAATGAGCGCCCGCGAGCAGAAACGGCCATATCTCCGACATCGAGACATCGAAAGAAATGCTGGAATATACAGTGGCACGACTTTGCGAAGTGATGTTGGCAAAGTCGATGTGCCAGTAACAAAAGTTGACAAGAGAATGCTGTTCGATCATCACTCCTTTGGGAGCTCCCGTTGAGCCCGAGGTGTACAATACATAAACTATGTCTCCGGGCCCGCTGGTTACCCCGGGATTTTCCTCCGGGAAGGAGCTGATGGTTTCCCATTGTTCTTCCAGCGATAGCTGTGGAGTTCCGGTGATGGCATCCTTTTCGTACAACCTGCCCGAGCCGGTGATGAAGATGATTGCTTTTGAGTCAGATAACGTATGATTCACCCCTTCGACTGGTACTTCCGGATTGACCGGCAGGTAAGCAGCGCCTGCTTTCAAAATGCCCAGCATTCCGATAACCCACCACTGCGAACGACGGGTGGTGAAGGCGATGATATCTCCCGGTTGGGGATGATAGTTGGTTAATAAGTAGTGAGCCAGCTGATTGGCGCGGCGATTGAGTTCCCGATACGTAATCGTTGCCTCTCCGAAACTCACGGCCGGCAGGTCATTGAACATTTCCAGCTGTGCTTCGAATAATTCCTGAAAAGGCCTGTCGAGCGGGTAGGGCATTTTTGTCTGGTTGAACCCTGTGAGCAGTTGGCGTTTTTCAGCAGTGGAAAGATAGTCCAGCTGGTCGACCCGTTGAGAAGGATGCAATTGCATACCTGTAAGAATGCGTTGGAGATGATCGAGGAGATTTCCCATTCGCTCCCCGGAGAACCGGCCAGGATCGTATTCCAGTTGTATTTTCAGACTTCCCTGGATTGGAACGAAAAAGAAGCTTAGGTCGTATTTCGGGAGTGCGGGGCTTATCTGCATTTCTTCCATCGACAGCTCCTCCAATATCGCGCCATGCCTGGCTGTTGGCTCTTCCTTTTGCAATACGGCCATGATATTGAAAAGGGGCGACCGGCCTGGTTCGCGGTTGATCGTAAGATCGGACAGGATGAGTTCAAAAGGATAGGCTTCATGGTCAAAGGCGTCGAGGATGTTTTTTTTCACTTTTTGAACAAGCTCGTCAACAGTGTCATCTTTGCCGAACCGGGTTCTAAGAGGCAGCAGATTCAGATAACAGCCGAGCTGCCCGGTGGTGTCCGGATGATTCCGGCCGTTGGTCAGGGTTCCGATTGTGAGATCGCAATGACGGGTATACCTGTATACCAGTATGTTGACAGCCGACATCAGGGTCATGAACAAACTGATGCCCCGGTCGGCGCTGAACACTTGTATCTTTTTCGTTTCTTCCTCGGAGATCACCAGTTCACACCAGCCATTGTCCAGTGTTTTCCGGAATATACCGGGGTAGTCAGTTTCCAGACGAACATCCGGGATTGGAGGGGACAATTGTTCCTTCCAGTACAGCCCTTGTTTACTAAACGCTTCCGTAGCGATCAAGCCGTTCTGCCATACCGAATAATCCTTATACTGGATCTTTAAAGCAGGCAGCATGTTTTCCTGCCCCTGTAGGAACATTTTGTACAGAAGTCCCAATTCGTCCAACAGAACCCCCATCGACCATCCATCGAATATGATATGGTGAATGGTAAGGAAAAGGACATGATGATCCCTTCCAAGCCGGGCAAGCTTCACTTTTAAAAGAGGGCCGGTTTCGAGATCGAATCGGGTATAGGCTTCTTCTGCCGCTATCTGCCGGATACTTTCCTGGGAGGGCTTTTCCGCTCCCAGATCGATATGACTCATGCGGAATGGAAATATGCCGGCGTCGATGACCTGTTGTACGGGGCGCCCCTCTTTTTGAATGAAACAGGTCCTCAGTATCTCATGCCGTTGGATCAGGGTAGAAAAGCTCCGTTCCAGCGCCAGGGAGTTCAAATCTCCCGTAAGGGCATAAACGCCTGAAATATTATAGGCTGCCCCATCTTCATCCAGTAAATGAGCCAGCCAGATGCGTTGCTGTGCAGGCGACAGGTCATATGGGCCAGGTTTCTCCGTTGGAGCTATCTCCTGGAACCGTTCTTCCGGTTCTTCTGCAGTCAGGAAGGCGATGATCTCTTCTTTTCTTTCCTTTAGCTCCGCCAGGAGTTCTTTTGAAAGGGCACCTTTGGGAGCATTGATCCTTAGCTGGCCGTCAGCAACCTTCAACGTTACGGATAACTCCTTTAGTTGCGATAATAAGCTGTACATAGTCATAGTATAATCTCTTCGGTGTCAGTTATTTCTTTAGTATCTTCTTTATTATCGAGAAAACCTCCGCTCTTCCAGGAAATAAGCTCCAGCTCCATCGCCAGCTCCCTAATTGTAGAATGAAGGTAAATGCTGCTAACCCTGAGGGTTATGTTGAATCGCCGGTATATCTCCGAAACTGCCTGCGTAGCTCTTATCGAATTGCCACCGATCTCGAAAAAATCGTCGGTAATACCAAGCTGGGTATTGCCTGTAAGTTCAGTCCAGATGGCGGCCAATCCTAGCTGCAATGAAGTGGCCGGACGAACATATTCCTTTTTGTCGGACAATAAAGTTTCGTCTGAAGGAAGTGGCAGCCGGTTGTGATCTATTTTACCGTGGGACGTGATGGGAAATTCTTCGATCTCAAGAATATGATCCGGTAACATATACCCAGGAAGTCTCTCCTTCAGAAATTTTCTCAGGTCGGCAATTTCTCCAACTCCCGACCGGATGATATAGGCTATAAGCGAATTTTCTTTATTGATCGCGGTAGCCCTGACGACTGCCTTTGAAACGAACGGATGCGCACAAATGGTCTTTTCTATCTCACCGGGTTCTATACGATAACCTCTTATTTTGACCTGGTCATCGGTGCGGCCGATGAATTCGATAATGCCGTCTTCGGTCCAGCGGCCGAGGTCCCCCGTTCGGTAGATGCGGGCGCCTTCTTCAAAAGGATGATCGATGAACCTTTCTTTGGTAAGGGCTTCCCTGTTGAGATAACCTCTGCCTACACCAGCACCGCCGATGTAAATATGTCCGGGGTTGCCGGCCGGCAGGAGGTTCAGCTGGTCATCCAGGATAAAAAGGCGGGTATTGGGCACTACGGTTCCGATGGGTATGGGTCGTCCTGTCTGAAGGTCATTTTCGCGGATCTGATAGCAGGTAACGACATCGGTACATTCGGTAGGTCCATAGGAGTTATAGATGGAGGCAGAACATTTTCCGGAAGCTGACCAGTCCAGCAAATTGCCGGTCTGTATGGGT
>DATMGS010000012.1:0-18570 GCA_035555335.1 Puia sp. | reverse complement strand
ACCGCTACCGCCACCGCAGCCGGTAGCTATACCCTGACCGCTACCAATCCAACCACAGGATGTACCACCACGGTCAGCACCACGGTGACGCAGGTTACCACGGCACCCAACGGCGTAACGATCAGCACAGCTAATAACGTTACTCAATTGACCTGTGCCACCAACTATATAGGCCTGACGGGCAGTTCTACTACATCTGGAGTGAGCTACAACTGGACAGGACCCAATAACTATAGTGTGGCTTCTTCCGCCGTCAATGTGTTCAATCCCGGGGTATATACTTTAACCGTTACCAATCCCACGAGCGGTTGTGTATCGACTGCGGCTATTACAATTACGCAGAATATCACACCACCGGCCAATGTGACGATCACTCCTTCCCTGGCTATATTGACCTGCGCCAACCCGAGTGCTATACTGACAGGTAATTCTTCCACCTCAGGGGTGACCTACAACTGGACAGGACCCAATAGCTTTACAGCAACCGGAGTTACGGCTACAGTTATTTCACAAGGCTCCTATATTTTGACCGTCACCGATCCGACTAACGGTTGTACCAATACCACTACTGCAACCATAAGTCAGAATTTCACGCCACCTGCAAATGTTACGGCCGTCAATTCAGGCCCGTTAACCTGTTCGAACACCAGCGTGAACCTCACCGGGAATTCATCAACTTCAAACGTAAGTTATAGCTGGACCGGGCCGAATAATTTCACCTCTTCCAACGCTATCGCTACGACAAATTCACCGGGCATCTATACCCTGACCGTCACCAATCCAGTCAATGGGTGTAGCGCCATTGCCACTACTGTTGTCACACAAAATGACACGGTGCCTGCAGCTTTAGCAACGACTGCGGTTCCCAGCGCTTCCCAACTGACCTGTACCAATAGCAGTGTAGTTTTTACAGCCAGTTCCTCCACTCCTGGAGTTAACTATAGCTGGAGCGGGTCAGGTGGGGTTCTGTCCTCTTCCGCCGTTGCAACGGCAACTGCCGTGGGTACCTATACGGTAACGGCTACCAACCCTGTTAATGGCTGTACGGCCACGACCACCGCTACGGTGACACAGAATATCGCGGCGCCGGCCGGGGTTACGACCACCGCCAATCCCGTCACGGCCCAGATAACCTGTACTCATCCCAGTGTCGTGCTGACCAGCAGCGCCATCACAACAGGCGTAACCTATAGCTGGAGTGGCCCGGGCGGTTATACCGCCACCGGAACTACGGCAACGGTTACCGCCCCGGGTGTTTATACCGTATCGGTCACCGATCCTTCGAATGGCTGTGTCACCGTCTTACCCGGAACAGTCACGAAAAATGTCAGCGTCCCCGTTGGTCTGGCGGCCAGCGCCAGTGATGTAATAAGCTGTTTTAGTCCCAGCATAGATCTGCAGGGTGTCTCTACCACTCCCGGCGCCACTTTCAGCTGGTCCGGACCGGGTGGATTTACCGCCGCTACCGCGATAGCAGAAACCGATGTGCCCGGTAATTATACCCTGATTGTTACCAATCCGGCCAATGGCTGCACGGCTTCGACAGGAACTACCGTCACAGCAGACACTGCGTCCCCTGCCGGTGTCACGGCCTCCAATTCCGGTCCGCTGAACTGCATCAATACCAGCGTAACACTGACCAGCAGTTCTACGACCAGTGGAGTAGATTATCTTTGGGTGACCCCGGATAACAATTTTATTTCAGGAGCGAGTACCGTGGTAACTACTGCCGGACTCTATACCATCGTAGTGACCAATAACAACAATGGCTGTTCTTCCCAGGCCACTACTACCGTCCTGCAGAACACAACCGGCTGCACTGGCTTGTCCACCCTTGTTCCGGGCTCTTCCAGAACAATGAGCAGCAAGGACATAACAGTGGATACGGTCACAAAATTTACCTATAAAGCCTATCCCAATCCTTTCAGCACTACGGCGTTTATAGAATTCAAAGCGCCTGTAAGCTCAAGGGTAACCGTGGAAATTTATAGCAGCTATGGATCCAGGGAAAAGTCATTGTTCAACAGCATGGTGACGGCCAACCAGCCTTACAAGCTGGAATTAAGTGCCGCCGGTCTTTCTTCCGGAACTCACTTCTGTATCATTCGGAACAACGACAAAGTATATTCAACCAAACTGATCCTGATCAAATAACCAGGATCGATAGACTTATCGACAAAAGCCATCCTGCAAGAAGCAGGATGGCTTTTATGTTTACAGGAGCAGTGGATTGGGTTACCTACATGTTAACCGTTATTATTATGTAGTAAGGCTAATGTAAGTGTAAAATACTAACGTCAGTGGATAAATGCTATGGCACAATCAATTATCAAAACAATTCCTAAATTATTGGAATAGGCGTATTTTTTAGTGGGTGAGTATTCGAAATACGGTTCTTTTTTTTGTAAGTTTATCTTCTCTAAACCCAAGATCTATTCCCATGAAAATCTCTACCCCTTTCTTTAAAGAGTTATATTCCCATCTCTTTAAAAAAATCATCCTTAGCTTTGGTCTGATTACGTGTCTGACGACCGTTACCCGGTCACAGGCCAGTCTGAATCCTTCATTCCCCGCCAGCACGACGATCTGTACAGGTCTGAATGCGACTTTTTCAGTGGCGGCTACCGCAACCGGTACGATCACTTATCAATGGCAGGAAAGTATAGATGGCGGACTTACCTGGAATAACCTTATTGAAAATACGACTACAGGGCTCAACCCCGCTACCGGTATCTATACCGGCACCACCGGACCGGTCCTGACAATTACCCGCACTCCCTCGACGATGACCGGCAATAAGTATCAAAGTATTGTCTCCGTGAATGGGATCAATAGTGTTACCTCTGGTATAGCTACGCTTAATGTGGGTCCTGACGTTAGCCTGGATAATGTAACCTCGATGAATTGTCCGGCTACGAGCGCCACTTTGAATACCGCCGGTGCCGTGGGCGTAAATTATCAATGGCAGGTAAGCAGCAATGCAGGAAGCAGTTGGTCAAATATTATCGACGGCGCGGATGCCAGTGGGGTAACTTATACAGGCGGAGCCACCAGCATCCTGACGATTTCTCCGCTGACCACTTCCATCGACGGCTATTTGTATCGCTACGTGGCCAATGACGGGGCGGGATGCGTTATTACCAGTGGGATCACTACCCAGAAAGTTCCGACGCTGGCAGTATTTACCCTGCCTGCCGCAGGCAGCATTACGGCCAGTGTGGGCTCCAGCGTCAGCATTCCCGCAACCATTACGGCAGGAACAGGCCCTTTCACGTATCAGTGGCAGGTGGCTTCCGGTGCCGGTGCTTTTAATGTTATAAGCAACTCCAATACTGCCTACAGCGGTGCAACCACCAGCACTTTAACCATTCTCAGCGTTACTACTACCACTTATACCAATAGATATCGGGTTACGGTAAAAAACGCCGGTGGTTGTGCTACCGCCAGTAGCTCCTTTGCCCAGGTGAATACAAATGTGACCCTACCCTTGAAACTGGAAACCTTCACCGCACAAAAACAAGGCAGCGCTGCCGTGAAATTATTGTGGACGGTGGATGGGCAGTATGCTGCACAATCTTATACCGTACAGGGATCGGCTGATGGATATACTTTTACCGACAGGGGCCTTGTGAAAGGAGAGGCCGGGAAAACCGCCTATAGCTACCTGGATGATGGGCCTGGCATCGGAATTAGCCTGTACCGGATTAAGATAACAGATCAGGATGGGAGCGCCGTATACAGCGCCATCGTAAAAGTGATAAACGATGATGTCGCGAACCGTATCGAGTTAAGACCTTCCATTACGGCAGAAGGATTTACCAGTCTGTATACAGCACTGGCGCAGAGCGAGGCCGTTGTCCTTACAGTGACAGATGTGACCGGCCGCCTGCAATGGTCCCAATCCATCAAATTGGAAAAGGGGGAGAATTATACACTGTTAAACGTATCGCGGTTAAGCAAAGGCATTTATTATATACATGTCACCGGCAACGATGGTATTTCAAAAGCAATGCCCTTCGTTAAGAATTAGGGGCAGATTCCTTTGCGACCATCGGGTCAGGCTCTTTGGCACGGCGGGGTTAGCTCCGTCCTGTGGATTTGGCTTTAAACGACCAGGTAATGAACATCTCGGCGACCTCCTCCCCCGCTTCGTTCGTGCCGAGGGACCGGGCACGGCAGGTCTCCCCCTGACCGCTGACAAGCGCTTTTTCTATTGTCTGGCGGATGGCGCTTCCATCAACACAGGTAAACCGGGTGAGGCCGGTTGCTTTTTTAAAATAGTTGGCTTCCAGTTTGATCACCAGCATGGATACAGGAGGATCGTGCCGGTAGACATGCGCCATCGCCAGCGTACCCGTACTCATTTCGGCCGCCATGCTCAGACAGGCGAAATAAGTAGAGCGGAAGGGGTTCTGGGAGAACCATTTATACGGGACGCTGGTAACACAGTGCTCTTCGTCTATCTCACGAATCCGCAGCCCCGAAAAGAAGGCGCTGGGCAGGCGGGCCAGCAGGTACAGCCGGAATTTCAAACCGCTGCGCATCAGCCGGAGAAAAGCGCCGGTATTGGAGTTCGTAGGATCCGGTTGGCCGGAGCGGTCTGTCGATACATTCATGCAGGACTCTTTTTTACTGTTTGGTGATTTCTACTATGGTTGCGACGATGCTATTATTCTCCGCTCCTTTTACCGTGAACTGCATATTGCCTTTGGCGGAGCTCTGGAAGCGGATATTGCGGATCAGCTTGTCACCCAGGGCTGCATTGAGGCGGCTCGCATAATCCTTCCGGGGATCTTCACTGATCTTATTATTGATCGAATACCAATCCAACGGTTGTTTGCTGACAACGACGGCCATTTCATCTCTGGTGCCGATGCTATCCGGTGTCATGCTCTTGTCTTTGGGGAAGAGCCGGTAGCCGGTGATGCCACAGAAGGGAGAATATTTTGTTTTGAGCGGATTGTCGGCACGCGGATATGGAAATAAAGTGTAGCTGGTGCCGTCCGTCTCTTTACCAAAAACATAGATATAACATTCCGTGGAATTCCTGATCTCCATTTTGAAACGGGCCCCTTTTTTTACAGGGGAGACAGTCTCGAAAACATTCCCCTCTCTTGTATCTCCCGCTTTAAGCTGGAGAGGGATATAGTCTCCGGGTACGGTTCGTTTGTCTTCATAATGTATCTGTACCAGCCCGATCTCGCAAGCCAGGGGGGTAGTGGCCGCCACACCCGTCTTCTCCATAGGTTCCAGTCCATAGGCTTCCCGGACAAAATGCCGGAAGTCACCATAGCGAACCCAGGCGAAGCCATTGTTACCCCAGGAAGGGCCCCAGCTATTCATGATGAGGAAGGCGCCGCCGTATTTTTTATCATCGTATCCTACCACGCATTGGGCATGTCCGCCGAACCCCATCATGCTCCTGTCTTCAGCGTTGGGGTTCCAGACGTCCTGTCCCATCATGGACTTCATATAACTACCGCCCACCATCATTCCGATGACGACGGGAGCGCCCTGTGAAAGATTCTCTTTGATAGCCCGTAAGTCGACGACAGTGTTCTTATCGCCGGGGGTCAGCCGGTTGAATCCCCGCATCTTGTTCTGACGGGCTTCTTCCAGTAGCCCCTGATCGGGCTGACGGGCGCAGTCCTTATCGCTATAGGGAAACTTGTCGTAGGCTACCGCTCCGCTCTTCGTCATGAATTCCATGGCCCGGATAATATAGGAGCCTTCACATCCTTCCAGACCGATCTGGTTGTATAAAAAAGAGGGGCTGAATTTGAGGCTATTGGGATCCGCCCCTGTGCGGGCTGCTTCCGCGATCGTTCGGGCTCCATAGGCGCTGCTCCAGGCTACGCAACTGCCCTGGTGGCCCTGGTCGCCGACGGCAGGCGCAAATTTCTGCAGGTTGACGGCTTCGGGTAAAGGATTCTTCGTGGAGTCGTCGGAGAGGGATTCATAAATATTCGCTTTTTCGAATTGCCGGGGATCAAGATAGCCGCCGGTGGCCAGCTGAGCGATCTGCTGGGTGACCCCGCCGATACCGCCGGTCCCATTACAGCCGCCCCGGCCAAAAAGGAAGTAACCGACTCCCAGGATAATCAATAAAAAGATAAGCCCGCGGCCACGGAATAACCCTAATAAAAGTAAGATTAATCCGAATATTCCACCGCCACCGCCACCGCCGCCCCCATCGGAAGGATTAAAACCACCGCCACCCTGATTATCTCCACTATTGTCCTGCGGGTCCTGGGGATCGTCTACCATCCTGATAGGCATATGAATACGATTTGATTCCCCTAAATGTAATAAGATTTTCGGAAGTGATAAGCCGGGATACCGGCGGATTTACGGAAAGCAGCGCGAATGAAGCGTCTTCATGTTCATTACAGCCCGATCTGGTTGCGCAGCAGGTCTTCGAACTGATCTCTTTTGCGGATCAGCTGTGCCTGCCCGTCTTTTACCAGAACCTCAGCAGGCTTGAAACGCGAATTGAAATTAGAGGACATTTCGAATCCATAGGCTCCGGCATTGTAGAATACCAGGTAATCGCCCTCACGGACCTCGTTGATAGTACGATCCCAGGCGAAGGTATCCGTCTCGCAGATATTGCCTACGACGGAATAGCGTTTTTTGGGGCCTGCGGGGTTGCTGATGTTCTCGATCTGGTGATATGCGTCATAGAACATGGGACGGATCAGGTGATTGAATCCGCTGTCCACGCTGACGAAAGTGGTGGCTCCTGTCTCTTTCAGCACATTGACCTTCGTGATGAAATAACCGCATTCGCTGACAAGGAATTTACCGGGCTCGAACCAGATCTGCAGGGGCCTGCCGCCGGGATTGGGATGGTTGCGGAAAGCTGCTTCTATTTTGTCTGCCAGCATGCTTATATCGGTCTCTACATCCCCATCTTTATATGGCACTTTAAATCCGCCGCCCAGGTCGATGAATTCCAGTTCCGAGAAGCGGGGTACGATGTCGAAGAGCACTTCGATACCTTTTACAAAAACATCTACGTCTTTTATTTCGCTGCCGGTATGGATATGCAGATCGCTGATCCGGAGATTGTATTGTTGAACAAGGGCCAGTATTTTGTCTGTCTGATCGACCGGGATCCCGAATTTGCTCTTGTCATGTCCCGTGGAGATCTTCAGGTTGCCCCCGGCCATGATATTGGGGCGCAGGCGAATGCCTACCGGGTAGCTATGTCCGAATTTCTGTCCGAATTTCTCCAGGTTGGACAGGCTGTCGATATTTATGATGACCCCCAGGGATTGGGCTTCCTCAATCTCGTCAAAGCCGATGCCGTTGGAGGTGTAGAGTATTCTTTCGGAAGGGAAGCCGGCGTGCAGGGCCAGCTTGACTTCATTAATGGAACTACAGTCAACGTTGGCTCCCAGCTGACAGATATATTTAAGAATGTTGATATTAGTAAGCGCCTTGGAGGCGTAGAAGAACAAGGTGTTGCTACGGCTGAAGGCAGTGGTGAGCTTGCTATATTGTTCCTTTATCTTTTCCGCATGGTAAGCGTAGAGAGGCGTTCCGAACTGCTGGGCTAATTGAATGAGATATTCCGGTGCTAGTTTTGCTGACATGAGAAAGATATTATTTATGACCGGAATGTTCGTCGTCTGCCGGGTCTTTGTCGGATTGGTGGTCTTCCGGGTATTTGTCGTGCCTGTGCGTATCGTCGTTTTGCGTGTCGTCGGCATGCTCTTCAGAAGAAGGATACTCTTCAGCAGTTTCTTCTGCGGCTGGCTCCTCTGATTCCGTTGAGCTCTCCTCTTCTTCTATATCTTCAGACGGCTCTTCGGTAGTTTGTTCATCAGACTCCGTGTCTGCGGTGCTCTCATCAGCTTGCGAGGCTTCCTCTGCCTGTTCTTCAGACTGATCGAAGGATGAGTCGGCCGCTTCTTCTGTTTCCTCATGCTCGATCAGCTTACCGTCTTCGCTGACGATCAGGAGCGTGGCTTCGTCAGTGCCGGCAACAGCTGCAGGCTGTTCCGTGAAGTCGCCAGGGCCATCGGAGCTATTCTCTCCCGTTTCCGGAAGGATCTCGGACGTGCCGTGTGTGATCACCGTGGGCTCGATCAGCGTCTCTGCAAATACTTCTTTCAGTTTGGGCAGATCGGCAGCGGAGTTGATCCCGAAATAATCCATGAATGTTTTGGAAGTGGAATAGACCAGGGGTTTGCCCGGCATGTCTTCATTCCGGCCGGATATGATAATGAGTTCCTTTTCCAGCAATTTCTGTATGGAATAGTCGCTGCTCACACCGCGGATGGACTCGATCTCCCCTTTGGTGATGGGCTGCTTGTAGGCGATGATGGCCAGGGTTTCCAGGGCTGCCGAGGAGAGCCGTTTGAGGAATTTCTCTCCGTTGAGCTGGGCGACAGTCTTGTGAAAATCTCTTTTGGTAAGGAATTGCCAGCCGCCGCCACTTTCTCTCACTTCGAAGGGATAGAATTCAGAGGCATATTTTTCTATGATCCCGTCGAGAGAGGTCTGGATCTGTTCCAGCGTAAGCTTTTCCTCCATAAACCCAAAGGCGTTATTGATCAGCTCGGTGATCTCCATGGAAGTGAGAGGCTTGTCGCTGGCGAAGATCAGCGCTTCAATATGCGGGATGATATTTCCGATTTCCATATTGTCTTATTTACTAGGCCTGCAATGCCGCTGCGCCGCTCACGATCTCCGTCAACTCGGTAGTAATGGCTGCCTGACGTGCCCGGTTGTATGAAAGACGTAATGACTTCAGTAATTCGTTGGCATTGTCACTGGCTTTGTCCATGGCTGTCATACGGGCTCCATGTTCGGAGGCGTTGGCATCCAGCACCGCCTTAAACAGTTGCGTGTTGAGTATTTTAGGCATCAGTTCGGCGATCAGCTCTTCTTTGCCCGGCTCGAAAATGAAATCGTTGTTGGCGGCGCCCGCTTTCTTTTCCACTTTGGGGATGGGGAGGAATTTTTCCAGGACAAATGTCTGGGTAGCGGCATTCCTGAACTGGCTGTATACGATTTCCACGGCGTCGAATTCCTTGTTTTCGAAGGCTTTCATAGCCGCCCGGGCGCAAGCCTGTACGTTTTCAAAGCTCAGGTGGAGGAAGATATCTTTATAGGTGTCGGTAACCTTGTAGTTATTCTTGGCGAAATGCTCGTAACCCTTTTTACCGATACTCCAGATCGTCACATTGCCTTTGGCGGCCTGGGCGGGGTATTGTTCCTTGATGGCAGATTTGGCCAGCTTGATCAGGTTGGCGTTATAAGCTCCTGCCAGACCGCGGTCGCTGGTGATGACAATGAGCAATACTTTTTCCACGGGTCTTTCCGATGCCAGGCTCAGTCCTCCGGTGTCTCCGTCGGAGCTGCTGACGATATTGCTAAGCAGTTCCTGCAATTTCTGAGCATAGGGACGCATCTGGATGATAGCGTCCTGGGCGCGGCGCAGTTTGGCCGCACTCACCATTTTCATTGCTTTGGTGATCTGCTGGCTGTTTTGAATAGACTTGATCCGATTGCGTACCTCTTTAAGTTGTCCTGCCATATTAGGAGTTTTTGTGCACAGGGAATGGCTTATTCCGAAAACAAACCCATCCCCTGCGCACGGCTAATGATGGGCCTATCGGTCAGCGGAGAACTTCGTCGGAGCGTCGTTCCTGGCTCCTCCTCGTTCGTACCCTTCGCATTCGCTCGGGTAGGTCCGCCTTTAAAACGGCTGCAAAGGTAGCGGAAACGCATCAAAAATCCATTTTCGGTGGGAAAACAGTGGGAAAGTTCGCCCCTGGCAGCCCCCTTGAGGAAATAGAGGGTCCCGGGAGGCTTGGAAGCGGGGTGGGATGCCAGCAGGCAAGCCTCGGACTTCGCTGCCGGCAAAACCAATCGGAGGCATGTCCGATTGGAGCGGGATTATCTCTCCTATTCCTGTCCGATCGAGGTAAAGTCCGAAATAAAGCAGACTTTTGTAATATTAAACCTATGGCAAAGAAAAATAATAACAAGAACGAAAGCAAGACCAGCAAGGTTCCGAAGAAGGCAGCCAGGATCTCCGAAACCCCTCCCCCCGGTATTACCCGTCAGACCAGCCCTGTACGCAGAGCCGGCAGGGGCGGTAAAACGGGAGCGACCGGCATTATCCGGGAAACCGGCAAGAACGGTATGCCAGAAATGGAAGTCAAAGCAACCTCACCCCTAATAGCCGCCAAAACGACCAAAAGTGCCGTTAATGGCAATCGGAAAAGCAGTTCCGGCGGCCGGAAGAAGCTCCCGGTAATTCTGATCACCAATGATGACGGGATCAGCGCCCCGGGCATCCGCAACCTGGTAGAAGCAGTGCGGGGGCTGGGAAAAGTAGTGGTAGTAGCCCCTGATAAACCCCAGTCGGGTATGGGTCATGCGATTACTATCGGTAACCCCCTGCGCCTCCACCCGATGCATCACCTGTTCGAAGGGGTCGATGCCTGGCAATGTTCGGGAACCCCCGTGGACTGCGTTAAACTGGCAGTGGACAAAGTCCTGCGACGCAAACCAGACATATGTCTCAGCGGTATTAACCATGGCGCCAATCACTCCATTAACGTGATCTACTCCGGGACTATGTCTGCGGCTGTAGAAGCGGCTATCGAAAGCATTCCTTCCGTGGGGTTCTCCCTGCTGGATTACAGCGTGGAAGCCGATTTCAGCGCAGCCCGTAAATATGTACGGATCATCGTAGAACAAGTCTTGCACCATCCAATGGATAAACACCTGATCCTCAATGTCAATTTCCCTTCCGTACCGGAATCCCTCATCAAGGGGGTGAAGGTCTGCCGGCAGGCTTATGCCAAATATGAGGAGGATTTCATAGAGCGGAATGATCCGACGGGAAAGAAATATTACTGGCTAACCGGTAAATTCGTGAATTTTGACAAGGGGCGCGATACGGATGTCTGGGCCCTGGAACACAATTATGTAAGTGTGGTTCCCGTACAATTTGACATGACGAATTACGTTCTTAAAAGCAAACTTGAAAAAACGTGGAAATCGTGATCCTCAAAAAAGATAACCTGAGATTGGGATTGCTGCTAGGGTTGGTGGCCCCGATCTTCAGCCTGGTCATCTATTATTTCGTGAAGTTCTATCCTTTATACACGGTAAAGGATTTTTTCTTTTTTCTAAGGACTAATAAAAATCAGATTACAGCGGTGTCTGTGCCTTGCCTGGTGCTGAATATCGCTTTATTCACATTTTATATCAATTCCCGCCGGGATAATACGGCCAAAGGGATTTTTGGAGCGACACTGATCTATGCGATCCTGTCGTTGGTGTTTAAATTTATTTAAGATTGGCCCCCTTCCTCCACTATGGAAGGTTTTAAGCGTAGAAACGATTGCTAGCCATCATTACAAGTCATAAGGATGGTCCCACGCTGATGTCAAAAAGGGATAAAGCCGGATTTAGGCACAAAATCTTTTGGAACATCTTTTGCGACCCCTTATTTTTGCACTCCTTTTGAGGGGAATACCCCAGGAAAGGACAGGATTGCCCGATAGTATAATGGCAGTACAACTGATTTTGGTTCAGTTTGTCGAGGTTCGAATCCTCGTCGGGCAACTTTTTCAAGTCGAACCTTTTAGGGTTCACCTTTCTGACTAATTTTCAAGCTTTTATCCCATCTTTCTACAAAAGGTTCTACTTGCTTAACATCAAATCCGTTCAAATCTTTCACATTTTCGACTTAATGGCAAGTTATTGATTTTTAATGATTTGCATTTCATCTTGTCGTCCTTACTCCTTTTAAATCAAAGAGTTTGTGATGAAATTCTTTACGGTTTTCTTTACACTTTTCTTTACGCCTTTAATTGCCTGAAACAGCAATATGGGTACCCAATATCCAGTGCGGTCGCATCCTCGCCGACCTTTTTAAATGAGGAATCTTCTGGTCTATATCGTTCCTCGTGTCGTCCAAAAATGGGGGGCGGGGAGTCGTGTATGAGAAATGAGATTATTTGTATGAGGAATGGGCAAACAAGACATGATTCAAGTTGGCTGTAGACAAATTTGTACCTTTGCTACCTTCCAAAACGAACTTGCATGGCCGTAGAAAAAAAATCTCGACTTCCCCTTCCCGCCTTTGTCCGTAATAGATGGTCGGACCCTGTATGGAGTAAGGTATTTTCGAATGTTATCAATGTAACTGGAGGCACTGTGCTCGCCTTTATTTGGGTCCTTTTCCAAAGCTTATACAATAAAATACCTTTTCAGCAGTCATTTGATCAGGTGATTTCCTTTCTTACCAGGGCCACCCCCATTAATAATACTATATTATGCCTTGTCGGGTTGATGGCACTTTGGCCTCTGGTCCGCTGGATAATCGGTCTTATTAGAAAGAAGAACACCACTCCTCCGGCTCCTGCAGCCCCCCTCTTGTTAACACCGACCCTCCCTGCCACAAATCCTCCGACTCCCATTGAGCGATTTGGATTTCATAGTACCGACACGAACCTGTTGCAGGCATTTAAGGCAATGGCAGGTACCCCTATTACTTCCACCCGAATCGACGGGCATTATGGAGAAATCATGGAATTTGATGTCAACATGGGCCCCGATGATTTGGACTGCCTTGTGAAACTCACCACCAGTAAAGCTGAATATATTTCATATGTATATATTCCCATCAGCGGATTTATTTTCTATTTACGGGTGAACGTCCAGACAGGGAATAATAAAGAGATCAGCAGTAGGTGGATCGCTTTACGGCTGGACAGATCAGCCGTGCCTGCAGGTACCGGACAGCCAGAGAAAGCCTATCCCAGCACCTGGAAGCCTACGCTGGGAGACTGGGTCAGTTCCCGCTACCATATTCCCACTCTAGTTGCAGAAACCTTCGGCCCGGAGGGCTGGACCTATCATAGCCTGGTGGGATTTCGGCTAAGAGGAAAAGGCAAACTCGAAAGTATTACCCTTTCGTAACGGTATATTACTGGACAAAATTCCTATAAGTCTATATTTGGATGTAGCAGAACGGTGCCTCATAACCTTATACTGGATATTTTGTAATTTCAATCTCAAACCGGACTAATGCTTTTGATGGCCTTTAATACACTAGATTTAATACATTGGGACTTGTGCTTTGCCTTAAAAAAGCTAAAGGAGCAGGTCTCTTCCAAAACGTATAAACGTCTTCTGATAGATGCAGACCGCCCCCTCTTGGACGCCGCCGGAATGACTACCTACCTTGAAACGACAAGGATCGAGCACGGCGCCCGCCTCCACGATATCTTTGAAAGGTCAGGGAGCATATTGGAGCTTCACAATACCACATTCCAGGAGCTTGAAAACGGAGCATCTTCCCAGGGTGTCGGATACGGCCTCGAAACCGTCAACGGAGGCTTTCTAAACATCAGCGGTGAAATCGAGTGCTTGTATATTCGAGGAAAAGATTTCCACTCCGTTATACCGAATAAGGAGCACTATGAAGAATTTGCCCGCAACAATCAATTCGACCTTTATTCCAGCAGAGAGTTCGCCAGGGAGTGCGCCGACATCCTCAACGTAATTACCGCCTTCTACTCCGAGGAGCAGATCCTACATATGGGGAAAAAAATACTCCAGCAATCATCAACCCACATAACCCATCATCTAATGGAAATCGAAGAACAATATCTGAGCACCCTATATTCCAAAACAAAAAATGACCCCGAAGCGGGGGCCGACCCCCGTGCCATTGCCCAGGCAATTGGTCTCAACACCGCTGACCTCCCCGCCTTCCAGTATCAGTTGCAGGAGGCCGGGTATATAAGAAAGCATAAGGACGGTAGGCGAATCAGCATAACCGGCAGCGGGATGCGCATCGCCAAGGAAATCCTACAATGCTATCAGGCAACGATCGTAACTGTCACCAATGGGCACCCGGTACCGATGGGTAGCCGAATGCTATACAGTTATCTGTACTTCTACAGGCTGTCTACCCAGGACCCAGGTGAGAATAACAAATCAATAATGATCGGGATTTCGGATTTTGTGCAACGGAGATGGACCCTATCCTTTCAACCAGGCGGTTCGGCGGAAGGTATCCTACTGCTTTATGCAAGAGACGTGCTCATCGAGAAAATCCAGGCTGGGACACTCACCGATGATGAGAAATTTGAGATCATGATAAAGGACCTGGACCACCTGCCCCCCTATGCAGCCCCTGATGGAATACCGATGAAGGGCGCTGAATTTTTTATTTATAAAAAAATAAAGGAACGACCTTCAGTATCATCGGCTCACCACATACCGGATATAATCGTACAAATCCGGCAAGCCATCAATATCCTTTTCAAGAAGAAACACAAAGACGAATTACTTTCTTTTACCCAGGAGGAGAACCTGAGCGACTTATTTAAAGACGCCCACACCAAGGAAGAATTCAACACGAGAGTTACCTCGTTGGGCTCTACCGCCGGAGAAATGAATATTGACCTGCTCCGTAATTTAACAGGGATAACAGATACACAAATCCGATCGATCCAATTATTGAAAGCACTTCTTATGCCCCTTGATCCGACAGTCGAGCCCCATATCAAGATATTCCAGAATCTGGCATCCATCCGAAATGGGTACCCTGCCCACAAGGATAAGCCCGATACCCTTAAAGCCTATGCCGCACTAGGAATCACATACCCGGTAACTGATTTTTCCGGCAGTTGGAAATCCCTCTTGTCTCAATATTTAACGGCACTGCAAGGCATAAAAGAGGTGATCGAGCTGCATTTCACGTAATCCCCTTCTACCCTACCACCTACCGCGGTGGACTAGCTATATTTTCCATCCGTCTCATCCATCATCCTTTCCAAAGCCACTCTCGTCCTCTTTGTAAGGGTTATTCATTCCTTCTTCCGGTCGCGGATACCTGTATATGAATAGTAAGGTGCGTTGGATCACGGGAAATGAAAAGCCAGAATCTCCGTGTAGATGATTTTGCCTTTATCAGTGGGGAAGTGAAATACATAGGAGAATGAGCTTTCTCCCCTGGCTCCCGCACTGCGCACATAATATTGGTGTTTGGGAATCGCTTCTTCAATTGTTGAAAGGACGCTTGAGAAATCTTTATTTTTAACGAACAATATAATCGTTTTTTTGCTATCTCGCCAGGTGAGATACCGTTCAAATAGTTGGTCAATGGTTTGATGAAGCATGACTTCGCCTTTCCAAAATTTACATTCTGCAACAAAGAGGTTGGTTCCATCGGTGTACTTTACGAGAATGTCTGTCTTACCTCCCACGTAGCTCCGCAGATATTGCTCCGGGTGAAAGTGGAGGTATTTTTCATAGCTATTGACGCCGCTGGCATTCCGCTCCCGGTTCATCCGGTTGTTGGCGACAATGGCCGATAGAATCAGCTCTTCTTCCGTCAATAATTTCACCGCCCAATGTAGGTAATTTCTGCAAAAAGTAATTCTCCGGCTCCTCGGATGTTGCCCACATATATTTTCGACATTCCGCCTATCGGTTTCAGTCCATTACAGATTTTTGGCCACGTCACCTTGAGTCGGCGTCGATTACGTCGTACATCAGAACCTCATATCTTTATAATTTACATTCAGACAACGCCAACAAGTTATCGTTCCACTGTCCGTCAGCATGACTCCGTACATATTGCCCATTTGCGCCATTAACCACAGCAATATCTGCGCGTTTTCCATTAACAAACGTATAGAATGTATTTGATTGGTCTTGGATAGACAAAATAACTTGCTGTCTTGTCCATCTCCAGTTTGGGCCCCCAAGATGGGTTATTCCTTCATGGGAATCATTGCGCGGCATTTTATTAATACATGTAACTTGAACGTCTGCCATAATTAAAATTTATTTTTTATTGAAAGAAATTCCTCAAAATTTAGAAGGCATTAACTTATTTAACAATAGTATTTTGACGATATTTAAATTGTGGTTTAACCTATTAATTTGTAAGAACGTTTGAGGTCGCTAATCCCTTTTGTAATTTGGCAACTTGCGCGACCCTTTCATCAGTTCGTGGCCAAACGTCACTTTCTTACCTTGAATACGATCAATATCTCTCCGTAACGCCTGCATTTGTTCCGTACTGATTGCCTTCGTGAGTTTCAAGTCCTGTTGGGATGTTATCGGTTGTCCAGCGGCCGATTTCCTCAACAGGCTCATTGCTGGGCAAGAAAAAAATTTCTTTTCACCAATGCGTCGCATTGGAGGCCTGCTAAGGTAATATTTAGTCAAGAACGAAGCCTTCTCATTACACATTCCACAAATGTCTTTCTGGGCCTGGGTGCACGCACTTCCAGACAGCAAGCGGCGATTGCTGCAGTAACCACCGCTTCGCTATATTGGGAATACACCTTTCGTATCTTCCGTGTCAAGTAATCCCGTTCCCAAGACTCTTCGCAGCTAAAAAAAAGAGCATCTTCCTTCTTCTTCTTTTTGTTGTCATATTCAGACCAGTCTTCGCTTAAAATCTTTTGTGGCATTTTTTCAATTTTTAATATTTAGGTATAATGAACTTCACGTACATGATTTTTCTCACCTCAATAGCGCGGCCCAGGGACAAACCAACCGATAGCACTATAGCCAAAATTTAGCACAATTCCCGCTCGCATGGCTCGCGGGACTATGAGTTAGCGCTCCCACTTGCAAATCGTCAAATTCATGTTCTTTGCCTTCTCCAGCGTAACCGCTATAATTTTTCGATTGCAGTTGCTGAGCCCCCGGCAATTTGCCTTAAGATGATACCGGATCGCGTTAGGGCTGTCACAGATATAAACCGTCGTAGGAGTACACTGGACGCTGTTGAATAGCAGAAAAGTGAATAACAATGATTTCATGAAAAAGGAGTTTAGCGGTTACAAATTCGTTCTGCTATATGGTCCGTCTCCTTTGGTATCTCATACCCGACGCATCAAAACTAGCGACTGAAAATCTTTACATCTTACGGGAAACCGGAAATGGTCATATTTGCGGAAAGATTTCTTTTTAGCCCATCCGCCCTCAAAGAATTCCCATCACCTTACAATAGGCCACCAACTGCTGATTATTGGAAAAGCTCAATGCCTCCCGGATATGATTAAGCCGTTTTTCCATACTGCTCTGCCCAGGGGGCTTAAACTGATGTTGCTTCAAATACGCCGGTATGTCCTTCTGCTTCATGCCCGCGGCCATCAGCGATATGATCTTAATATCATAAGCCGTGAAATCATGTACATTTTCCTGCCGCGTCGCCTGGATATAAAACTGTGGAAAATGTCGCTCGTTAGCGGCAATCTTCCCGATCGCCACCTTTAGCTCTTTGGCATCATTACGCCCCTTCCGAACATAACCATCGATATTGCCCATGGTATATAACGTTTCGATCACCCCAATCTTTCCCTCTGCGGAAAATACCAGGACCCTCAACTCCGGCTGCACATCACGTACTACATTGATCAACGCGGCACCACCTGCTATCTTTGGTGTCCGATGATCAGCATCGAAATACAAGTCGGTGATCAGCAGATCATAAGGTTCGCCCCCCTCGCTTGCCTTTTGGATCTTTACTAAGGCATCGTCACAATAATAGACATAATCAGGATCGTCAATCCCCATCTCCTCCAGGGTCTTCTGGACAGAGATATTGGAGCTTTCGTGATCTTCTGCTATCAGTACTTTTTTGATCATGGCGGATCAGTCGTTTATAAATAAATCCGGATCTTTAGCCCGGTTGGGATGTTTTGTTCAAAACTAATACGGCCACCGATGACGTCAATACGGTTTTCCGTATTCGACAGCCCGTTCCCAAAACGATGAGTCATCGGGAACCCAACTCCATCATCCATGTACTGGACAAGCAACCTCTCCCCTTCCCGATCAAACCGAATAATTACATTCTGCGCCCCGCTGTGCTTATCCATGTTGATCATCAGTTCCTGTAGAATAGGCTCCAGCTCTCTTTTTACCTTCAGTCCCACATGCTTCCATACGCTTTCCTCATTGCCAGTGATCAAGACTTTCCTACCAGTTGTACCGTAGGGCAACAATATTCTGGCAATCCTTACATTGAAATCGCCGCCGGAATCATCCGCGGGTTCATAAGAGATATCCCGGGATTGAAGATACAGGCCCTCTAATTGATCCAACAGCTTCT
The DNA here is from genome assembly GCA_035555335.1 of Puia sp. Lineage (GTDB taxonomy): Bacteria > Bacteroidota > Bacteroidia > Chitinophagales > Chitinophagaceae > Puia. The sequence goes on along the minus strand of DATMGS010000012.1, from coordinate 455 downwards.
CTTTATCCATATTCCCTCCGTGTTCAATTTCTGCCATGACGTGATATATTCCATTCGCTACGACGTCATGAACCCTTTTGGAAATCTGAAGCCTCTCTTCCTGTTTTGCCCTTTTTTTCTCCCACTCCATTTTTTGCTTTCGTTTCCTGTACCAGTTGATGCCCCAGCCAATCAGAACCATAAAAGCAGCTATTACCCCGGCACTGATCGCCCGCTGCTGCGCGACTTCTGCATTCTTTTCCGCATTTTCCCTCTGCAACCGCAGATTGTCGGCCTTGTTCTTTTCGGCATCGTACCGGATCAGCGCAAATTGGTTCTTTGCGCCGTTCCGCGCTGTTTCCAAACTATCCTTTAACTGTCGAAATTGGGTAAAGTAGGGCTTTACTTCTTTGGCAGGTGACAGGGAAATTAATTTTTCCAGAGCCTCAATCTCGTCGTCAGGGCTTTTGAGCCAG
>DATMGS010000011.1:0-219292 GCA_035555335.1 Puia sp. | reverse complement strand
AGCCAGGGCCATGATGAGCTTGCTCCGCTGTTCGGGCAGGAGGCCCACCAGCTTGCGCAGGGCTGACCAGGTGGAACTTTTGGGCTGTTGTTCCGCGACGATGTTAAGATTGTAGTTCGTGCTGCTCATAGTGACTGGTGCTTCGTTGTGAATTATAGATTTGTACGTATTCCGGGCAGGTCTGCAGGAGTTCCTGGTGGGTGCCGGAAGCGATCATTTCCCCTTCCATCAGCAGGATGATCTGTTCATATTGTTCGATAGCGGCTATCTTTTGTGTAACGGATATCAGGGTGATGCCGGGATAGTTCCTGCTGACATTGTCCAGTATTTTCAGTTCCGTGTTATTGTCCACTCTGGCCGTGAAATCATCGAGCAGCAGGATCCGGGGGTTGATGGCCAGTGCGCGCGCCAGCATGATACGTTGTTTCTGCCCGCCGGAAAGGCTGCTGCCTCTTTCGGAGACGATGGTATTGAGCCCTTCGGGCAGGGAGTCGATAAATTCTTTCAGCTCGGCGGTGGCGATGGCTTTTTCCAGGGACTGATCGGTTACGGTATCGCTGAAGGCGATATTTTCCCGGATGCTCATATTGAAGATGATGCTGTCCTGGAAGACGAAGCCAATTTGTTGGTGGAAGCTTTCTTTTTCATAATTGGCAACCGGCTGTCCGTCGAATTCGATGGTGCCGGTGTTAGGCCGGATGAGGGCCGTGAGCAGGTGGAGCAGCTGCGTTTTACCGGCAGCGGTAGGGCCGATGACGGCGGTACGGGAGCCGGCGGGGGCGGTGAAGGAGATGTCTTTCAGGGCCATCTTTTCTCCGTAGGAGACGGAAATGTCTTTTACGGAAATGTCGCCATGTAAAGTCGCTTTCAGGGTGCCGGTCTCGACCTGGTCCGGCGCATTCAGGAGGCCGGTGATACGGTTGTAGGAGGCGGTGGCCTGTGCGATCACGTTACTCATGAAGCCGATCACCAGGATAGGAAAGATCAGCATGGCCAGGTAATTGGAGAAAGCGGAATAATCGCCCAGGGTCATGCTTCCGGTGATCACAAAATGCCCGCCCAGGGCCAGGATGGTGAGGGAAGCCAGGTTAGCCGTGAAAATGATGACAGGGATCAGGGAAGCAAACAGTTTTAAGATCTGGATGCCGAATCCCATGGCTTTGGCATTGGCGTCGATGAATTTGCTGTATTCCCGTTGCTGGGAGTTGAGGACGCGGATCATGGCTGCGCCCAGGATGCTTTCGTTGATCACTTTGTTCAGCCAGTCGATGACTTCCCGGGCTTTCATGAAGAGTACCCGTACTTTTTTGAGCACGATGAAGAAGGCTCCGCCGATGATAGGTATGATGGTGATCACCGCCAGGCCCAGTTTCCAGTTGATGGAAAGTAAGAGGATACTGGATCCTACTATGATGAATAGGGAGGAGGCGATGGAGACGATGGCCTGGGCAACGAACATTTTTATGGAATCCACGTCTGAGGTCAGGTTGGTCAGCAACCGGGAAGGGTTGGATGTCTGCAGGAAGGCATAGCTCTGCCGGGAGATCTTTTCGGCGAGGCGTGTGCGAAGGTCTCTGGCCACGCGCTCCGACGCATAGGTCTGGACGAGAACTGCCAGGTAGCTGAAGATGAAAACGAAGACGGCTGCCGCCAGGAACTGCCAGACGACGCGGCGGCTGTCGAAATGGTTCCCGATAAAGGCATCGATGCCATGGGAGATTATCTTAGGCACGATAAGGTTAATGCCGTTGCCGAGGAGGGTAAGGAGCAGCAAGAGCAGGATTAACCCTCTGTAAGGCGTCAGCAGAGAGAAAATACCGGGTGGTTTGCCGGCGGGGGAGGATGCAGGTTTGCCCGATACCGGTAGCGCCGGCCGGCCGTTAGTCTTATTCATATTAATTCTTATGTATGTTCCCGGCAGTTGTCCTGCCGAATCGGATGCAAAATAAGAAACAAACCAGAACTACTGAGAAGTACTGGCGATTCGGGTGATCCGATGTAGGATCGGTCATTTTGTTTATTGTATATTTTCTTCTAACTTGCGAGGGTATCAAATATCGTTACGTATTCTTGTCCAGGTAGTTATACTTACAAAAAAGGATTAATTCTATATGAAAAAAATAAGGAATATTTATCATAAATATCGCAAATCCGGAAGTGTTTTTATAATCGTAATGGCCAGATTTATAATTTATAAATTGATTTATAAAAAAGAGATTTTAGCTCATCAGCGGGTCTCCATCAGGGGAGTTAAAAATATTGACACGAAAAGCAAGCTTGAGATTGGAGTGAATTACGTCGGATTTATGCACAAATCTGACAAAACCTACCTGAATATAGATGGAAAACTAGCACTGAAAGGAAATTGTTCCATTGGCAGGGGGTGCCGGTTTGATATCGGAAGAGATGCCGTCGTAACCATAGGAGGAAATGCGTTCATAAACGTAAATACGAACTTTATAATATCGCATAATCTGACCATTGGAGATGATTGCGTCATTTCGTGGAATTGTCAGTTTTTAGATGACGATTTTCACGAAATCGGATATGAAGGGAAAAAAAATACTGCAGATTCGATTGTCATCGGTCAGCATGTCTGGATCGGTTGTGGGGTATCCATCTATAAAGGGACCGTTATTCCCGATGGGTGTGTTATCGCCTCCAATTCCGTTATAAGGGGAAAGTTCCACGTCAAAAATGCAATTATCGGCGGAAATCCGGCCCGTGTAATCAGAGAAAATATAGTTTGGGAATAAGGGTCGGTTTGTCGTTTTAATAAAAGGTCGGCCCGATAGCTATTGGGCCGACCTTTTTTATAGTCATTTATCTTTTATAGTCATTATCGCTTTATTAATTTTTTCACGATGCTCCACTGGCTGCCTATCTGCACCTGGACCAGATAAATTCCGGCAGGGAGATTGCTGACGGGTATCGTTGCCTGTATATAGGGTTCGTCTTTGGCGTAGTTCATCAATTTTACTGTTTGGCCGACCAGGTTTACGATCTTCACGCTCATCGGGCCTGTGAAGCCGTTGTTGATTTGAACGATAAAATGATCTGTGCAAGGCACGGGGTAGAAGGTAAAGGAACTTGCTGACAAGGCGGCTGAATCAGGTGTATCCGCGGAGACGGTCTGACTGACAGCGGGCGCCGTCGTCTGCGTGGCGGCGGTCCCGGTGGCAAATTGCATCCAGTTGATATTCCATTTCTGCGTACTGGTCGAAACGATTTGCAGGGTTTGAGCTCCCGCGGGCAAGGTAACAGTCGCGCTGATGGCCTGCCAGTGTTGGAAGCCACCGGTATTAGGTACGGTAACAGTTGACAATACCGAACCATCCGCGAGCCGCAACTGGAAGCTGCCGCCGGTTGCGGGTGCCGCGACCTCAAAAGTAGCGGTATAGGTTCCTGCGGCAGCGACATTGACATTATATTTCATCCAGTCCCCGCTGTCGATCCAGCCGACATCCAATCCTCCACCAGCATCGGACGTGGTTTCGGTTCCCACTCCGGACATAGAGATATAACTTTCCGCCTCGATCTTGCCGGGAATGGCAGCAAGCAGGGGTGTTTCGAAATCCATCCAGTTGATGTTCCACTGCGTGGTGCCAGTGGAAATGATCTGCAAGGTCTGGGTTCCTGCCGGGAGTGTTACCAGGGCGCTGACTGTCTGCCAGATCTGGAAACTACCGGTATTGGGCACGGTAACGGTTGCCAATACGGTCCCGCTGGCGGATCGTACCTGGAAAGCGCCGCCGGTGTAGGGGGTGGCTACCCGGAAACTGGCCGCATAAGTTGCCGCGCTGGTAACGTTGACTGTATAATCCATCCAATCTCCCTGATCGATCCAGCCTACATTCAATCCGCCTCCAGTGTCCGTCGTAGTCTGTGTTTGCACTCCTGAAAAGGTAGTATAAGTCTCTGCTTCAATCTTGCCGGGAATAGCGTTCAAGGCGGGGTTCACAACAACAGGAACATCGTTGTAGCCGGACAGGCCGAAATTATCGGTCACGGTCAGGCGGAAAACATAGCTGCCTGCCACAAGGTTAGAGACGGTCGGGTTAATGATAGCCGGGTTACTGATCGTATACTGAGTGGGGCCGCTGACCTTTGTCCAGGCATAAGTGAGGGTGGTTGCTCCGGGATCGCTGACCGAACCACTCAGTGAAACGCTGCTTACCGGAAGGGTTATCGTAGGATCGTCTCCTACGCTGACAACGGGAGCTGTGTGTACGACCGCGGCGCCCACCAACGAGGTATCGCCTTGTCGCAGCATCCATTGGAAGATACTGGAAGGGGCATGGTAAGTGCCCATCGTGTGGGGATGGGTACTCGCGGCATAGGTCCAATTAATATTGGTGTTGGTGCTTGTCAGATCTGTTGTCGCAGGATTGTAAAAATCGTTCCAGCAACAGTGGGCTCCGCCACCGTCGCTTTCATAGGAGAAATAGGCCGATCCGGAGACGGAATCATTCATATTCTCGCTGATCTGCCATACATTACGGGTATCTGAATATCCTTCCAATCCCAAAAACTTTCCGCCGTATTTTTTGGCCCAATGTCCGAAACCGGTAGGGAATGTCTTATTGAAACCTGATGTGTTGGTCGCCGGACCTACTCCTTCCAGGTTGACGTAGCTCTTGATTTTGCTCATGGCGGTCTCATCACCAGAATAAGCTGCATATTGGATCAATTCACCCCAGCACCAGGAGCCTTCGCTTAAGCCGGCCACGTGGATACTGCCTTTCAATATGGGATAGTATTTAATTAAGGTATCCAGGATCGCGTTCAGCTGGTTGGCCGGTTGATTTTGTGCCGGCTGCATGATCGTGACGATAATGGGATAGTGTTTTCCATTGCCGAGTGTTACACTGCCATCCCACCCGTTATTCAGCCAATAATGCCCCCCATATACGGTGAGTTTGGTGGTATCGGTTCCTACTTCGCCTGAGCCGTTTATAAAACATAGCGCCGGCCGGGGTGTGGCATCATTTTTTTGTGTAGTTATCCGGACCCACCAGCTGTTGGTATATCCGTTGGAACGTTGTATGATCAGCGTATCCCGGGTGTAGGGACTGTTGCTTTCGGTTTGCGAAAAACAGCTGGGTGTGATCAGCAATAATAATTGGAAAGTGATCAGAGAAGATAGCGCCAGTAGCCTTAAGGGGTAAATAGTTTTCATAAAGAATGTTTTGGTTTTAGCAAAAGCCGGGTCCGCACCGGAAGAGTCTCAGATGTTACTATATAAAGGTGATATGTATACGCTGTCTATCTATGATCCGGCAAGGGGACACAGATAGAACCAAATCTTAAAAAAACAGAAGGGGAATAGGTTAGCGAAGGAAAAGGAGTATGGTTGTTACACGGATTAACGTCGATTATATTTTTCATATAATATTGGTACAATGTGGTTGATGAATCAGATGCCTAAAATGAGAAATATATTCTACAAAAGCGATAATCATGCCAAAATACGAATCAAGTACCGCCAGTTTGCTATCATTTTTCAACATTTATTTTATTCCTGTATATTTTCTTTTTTACACGCGGATCCAGGTTCACCTGCGCCCCGTTACTGCCAAAAATCCACTTACAGCTTAACTATTTTTTTAACGATACTCCACTGGCTGCCTATTTGTACCCGGACCAAATAAATTCCGGCAGAAATATTGCTGGCAGGAAAATTTAGCTGGAGACGGGATTGGTCTTTGGAAGAATTTAGCGCTCGTATTACTTGTCCTGACAGACTTATCAGTTGGACGCTAACCGGGCCTGTGGCGGAGTTATTGATATCGAGGGTAAAGTGATCTGTAACGGGGTTGGGATAAAGCGTAAAGGAAGATCCGGACGAAAGCGAATCCTGTACATCGGGAGACTGTTCCAGTTCCTTGGTTGTTGTTTCCGATATGAGGGTCTGCGTGGCAGCAACTGTGCCGGCAGTGAATTGCAGCCAGTTCAAATTCCATCCAGGCGTATTGCTTGAAAAAATTTGCACGGTTTGAATTCCCGCGGGCAGGGTAACGGTCGTTGTTATCGTCTGCCATTTTTGGGTTCCCCCGGTATTGGGCAGGTTAACATTATTCAACAACGTTCCGTCTCCGAGCCGAATTTGAAAGCGGGCATTGGCATTGGGTGTTGCAACCCGGGCAGCGACCGTATACACTCCGGCGGACGCCACATTGACTTCATATTTCAACCAGTCTCCATTGTCGATCCAACCGACGTCCATTCCTCCGCCGGCATCGGAGGTGGATTCCGTTCCGATTCCGGACATGGATGTATAATTCTCTGCTTCGATCTTGCCGGGGATAGCCTGGGCCGCGAGGGTTTCAAATCCCATCGAGTTGATATTCCACTGCGTGGAGCCGGTGGAAGAGAGTTGCAGCGTCTGATTGCCTGCCGGCAGGTTTACCACTGCCGTCACCGTTTGCCATCTTTGGAAACCTCCGGTATTCGGCAACGTAACTGTACAGAGCACGGTGCCATTCGCCAGTTTTAACTGAAGGCTGGCGCCAAGTTTTGGTGTTGCGATCTCAAAGCTGGCTATATAAATCCCGGCGGTAGCCACCTTTACATTATAGTTCATCCAATCTCCGGTGTCGATCCATCCAACGTCTTTTCCCCCGCCGGCGGCGGAAGTAGTTTCCGTAGCCACGCCGGACATACTAGTATAATACTCCGCTTCAATTTTTCCGGGAATGGCAAAGGTCGAGGACAGGACAAATTGCATCCAGTTAAGATTCCAGCCAACCGTATTTGTTGAATAAATTCTTAAAATCTGAGGACCTGCCGTGAGACTTAATGTAGTGGTGACGGTTTGCCAGTGTATGAGACCAGCCGTATTGGGCAGGGCAATCGTCGCCAGCACGGTGCCATTAGCTTGTCTCACCTGAAAATTGCCGCCTGCGGCCGCTGTAGCGATCCGGAAATTTACCGTATAGGTTCCGGCTGCAGCGACATTGACGTTATAATCCATCCAGTCTCCCTGATTGATCCAGCCTACGTCCTGAACGCCGCTGGTGTCGGAAGTATTTTCTATCTGCACTCCGGACATTTGGCTATAAGTCTCCGCCTGGATCGTACCGGGAATCGCCGGAAGCGAGCTGCTCTCAAAGTCCATCCAATTTATTCCCCAGGTCAGTGTGCTGGTTGAGGCCAGCCGAAGCGTTTGGGCGCCGGCTGGTAAAGTTACGGCGACGTTGACTGTTTGCCAGTTCGACAAACCGGTCGTATTGGGTAAAGTAAGGGTGGCCAGGACGGTGCCGTTCGCCAGCTTCAGCTGGAAACCGGCTCCGGTGGCATTGGGAGTCGAAATCCTGAAACTCGCGATATAGGTTCCGGCAGTAGTGACATTGACGTTGTAGTCCATCCAATCTCCCTGATCGATCCAACCGACACTCATTCCGCCACCGACGTCGGTGGTCGCCTGGGTCTGCACGCCGGACATGGCGGTATAGTTTTCGGTTTCGACCTTGCCGGGCAAGGATACAACTGATTCACTGACAAACTGCATCCAGTTGATATTCCAGTTCGCCGGTGCGGTGGAAAAGACCTGCAGCGATTGTTGTCCCGCCTGCAAAGTGACCGGAACGCTGATCGTCTGCCAATTCTGAGACCCGCCGGTATTGGGCACGTTAACATAGGCCAGTACCGTGCCGTCCGCCTTTCGCAGTTGGAAACCGTTGGAGGTTGTCGCGGATGCCACACGGAAGTTAGCGATATAGACGCCTGCAGTAAGGACATCTACTTTGTATGTCATCCAATCACCCCGATCGATCCATCCGACATTCAGTCCGCCGCCGGCATCGGTAGTTGTCTGGGTTTGTACGCCCAACATGGTATTATAACTTTCTGCTTCCAGTTTGCCGGGAATGACACCGGCATTTACCGTTATGGTATCATTGGAAGTGGTGGTAGTAGATATAGGGCTGGTTACGACCAGTGCATATACATAGGTGCCTGGAACAAGACCGGTGATGGTTGTTGAATCCAGGGTCGGGGTACCGATGACGGGAACATTCGGACCGTTTAACAACTTCCATTTATAAGACGCGACACTGCCCAGGCTACTCGTTCCGGTCAATTTTACGGAAGACGCAGGGTAGGATATGATCTGGTTACCGCCACCGTTGGCGGTGACGGCCAGGGAAGTATCGCCTTGCCCTAACATCCATTGAAATATATTGCTGGCTGATTTATAGGTTCCCATGGAATTAACACCCATCTGGGACGGGCTATTGTTAGGCCCGAGCGTCCCTACGGAAGTCCAGTTAGTGGCGGAAGGCTGGTACATCGAATTCCAATTACCAAAGGCACCTCCATTCAGTTTTTCATAGGAGAAATACGCCGATCCGGCAACACTGTCGTTCATATTTTTAGAGACGAGCCATACGCATCTTGTAGTATCGGCAGCGCCCTCCAGTCCGAAGAATTTACCATGGTATTTTTTGGCCCAATGTCCAAAGGAGGAATAGCCGGGCAATTCATTTTGAAAAAATGCCGAAGAAACGGCGTTGGATTGCCCTTGCAGACATACCAGGCTGGAGATGTTCTTCATCCCCTCTTCGCCATCCGGGGTATTCTGATAGCAAATGAGGGATGTCCAGGCAGCTGCCCCCATTCCTATACCGCATAAGTGTACCGAATTTCTCTTAATATGATACGTATTAAGAATATAATTCATAACTAACAATAGTTCCGGCATCGTTGGCCAGGCCTGATTCGGTTGTATAGTGATAATGAGTGGATAATGCGTGCCATTGCTTAATTGCACCCCGCCATCCCATCCGTTTGCCAGCCAATATCCGGGACCATACCGGGCAGTTAGATTGGTAGCTCCTACCTCCAGGTCGGTGTTCATCGCAATGATCGCCGGCCTGGCCATCGTATCGGCATTTATGGGACGGCTTATATGCAAAATATAAGACAGACTATTATAGCCAACATTAAAAGTGGTATCGTACGTGACGAAATTGTGGGGCTCGGCCGGCTGCGCCTGCGAAGGCAGGTTGAGAAGGAGAAATAGGGCGAATAAAAAGTAGGGGTAAAAAGTCTTCATAGTTTTATTGGAAGTAAAAGCGTGAATATCCCGGCAGTTGATTGGCTATTTCTATGTTACACATTGTATAATTTATATGTAATTCTATAAAAAAGGCAAGCAACATTAGTGGCCTCAATTTTGCAAATGAGGAAAAAACGCTGGAAATAACGGGGACAGGTTAAATGGCAGAGGAAATTATTTCATTTATTTCTAATACGTGAAAACATCTCCCGTTAAAGTGTGAAATCTATTCTACACCAGCCATTTTCATGCCAAAATTAACTCAGGAAGGCGAATATTATTTAAATAAAATTCAAATAATATAGCCATTTAATATATATAATTACCGCTATATAGAGGAATACCCTTAAAAAATACGATTTGACGAAAAAATTAAAAGCGGAGATGGGCGGCATGGCATGTTTTTAGAAAGCACGAGGGCCGTCTTTGGACGGCCCTCGTGTTACAGGAAGTAGCTGAAAAGCAGTTAAAATATCCTTAGAATGCGTTTTTATCGCCTTTGATCGAGCTGTAAACTGTCAAAAATATCACACGCATATCCAGCCAGATGCTCCAATGTTCCATGTACCAGATATCATATTCGATTCTTTTGCGCAACTGCTCCTGTACTTTTATTTCTCCCCGAAATCCATTTACCTGGGCCCACCCTGTTACGCCCGGCTTTACGAAATGGCGGATCATATATTCCTCCAGGATCTTCGAATAGGTCTCGGTATGCTGCAACATATGTGGTCTGGGGCCGACGACCGACATATTCCCAAGCAATACATTAAAAAATTGCGGCAACTCATCCAGGTTGGCCTTTCGGAGGAATTTCCCCAGTGGCGTAATCCGATTATCTCCTCTCGTGACCTGTTTGGTATCCGCATCCTTATTTACCGACAAACTTCGGAATTTAAAACAGCGAAACTGTTTGTTGTTCTTTCCGGATCTCCACTGCACAAAAAATACCGGCCCCTTTGAATTCAGTTTGATGAGAATGGCCAATACCGGCATTAGCCAGGTTAAGACGGCAACGATGACGAAAAGGCTGAAAACGATATCGAAGAAGCGTTTTTTAATACTATTGCTTGCGTCTTCCAGTGGTTCCGGCCGTAACGACAGGATAGGAAATTCATCAATATATTCCAGGTGCGTATCCCTGTTGACATACAACCTGAAATCAGGAACGAATTTAAACCGGATAAGCGATTTCTCTGCTACCCGCGCCATTTCGTAAATCATGGTGTTTTTTTCGGGCGAGATCGTAGAGTAAATCTCATTGATGTCGTTTTTGATCGCGTACGCAACGCATTCGTCGATGGTGCCGATAATAGGTAGTATGGACAGTTCATCGACCACTTCGCGGTCCTCAAAATATCCTTCCACCGACAAATTTCTATTTTGAGTGGTGAATTTGTGCGCCAGCTTTTTCGCGATATCATTATACCCTACAATTACAACTTTTTTATTCGCTTTGCTTACCCTGTCCACATAAGCGAAAGAAACGACCAGCAGGAACCGCGTCAGAAAAAGCAATAAGCCGAAACCGGAAAAGCTTAAAACGATGAACAAACGGGAGTAGGGATAATGGTACATGAAGACAAAGACGAGCATAGCAATATAGAACAGAATCAGGCTTTTAACGGTACGCTTTGCAAACCGCTCAAAACTAGGATTGCTATTGTTGATATAAAGCCCTGTGCTATAAGCAGAAATCAGCCAAAACATATTCGCTACAAAAAAAAGAACCATGTATTTTTCCTGGGAGTGGTCGGGAAAATGGTCTGTGGTCAGCATCAGCACGAAATTGATGATATTCAACAGAAACAGATCCACACATACAAAGAAAAACCTAAAGAAATTGATATAGCGATTGGTCATAAATCAGAATTTGGAAAACATGTTACTTAGAGGGGTCTACGTCTGAAAATTTTGCCAGTTGATTGCCCATTTTTACATTATCTATATAAATCACTCTTTTTGTAAGGACGGATAGTTCTCCTGCCCAGTCCGGGGTCCACACCCATTTATAGATGCCCGTTTTGAAAAATGGGCCTTTCTCGTCGTTGTAATAATTGGGGCCGTTCCTGGTCGCAATCATGGCCCCATTCTTCCATATTTGGATCAGCCCGTCGCTCTGGTACGAAAATTTCAGGTGAAAAACCCAATCCGTCCATTGTCCAGGTGTGCAAGCGCCCAGGTTGATGGAAGCATCTCCCGATCTGGTGGCGTTTGTATTTACAGGGTTCGTGGCCCAAATGATATTCAAATGCCATTGCTTTCTGTTTGTAAGAAGGGAAATGGGGGGAGAACGAACCGTTTCCCCCTTGTCATAATCCGGGGTATCGTGCCATTGGGCTAAAATTTCATCCGCGGGGTCGCTTGCATAATCCATGGGTAAATAGATGCTGAACCCGTACCATCTTTCCACATTGGGAACCGGCTCACCCTGACAGGCCATCTCAGCCCTATATCCAATGGCAGGCATAGGTAAAATTTTACGAACTTCCATCCTCATCGAATAAGTCCCGGTTCGGGCAAATGAATCACTCCGCTGGACAGAATAGCTGCAGCATGAATCGATTCCCGGCAAGGATTTTATCGCGGTGGCGCTTTCGAAGTTGGACTGAAACAGGATGTTGCTCTGGGACCAGCCGGCAGCGGTCACCAGGAGAAGAGCCGTAAATAAAATAGTGGGTTTCAGCATAGTATTTGTTTTTATTGATGAATATCAATTCCGGAATTAAGAGACTGGCTGAACCTGGGCCTTTGCGAATTGGGCGTCGAAATGATGAATATTCGATACCGTATTTTCAATATTAGCTTTTGAGGAAGCACCGAACAGTATGGATTCTATTTTGGGCAGACTGCAAACATATTCGATGGCCTCTTTCGGATGTATAGCGCCTCCGCCCAGCACCTGCATGGCGATGGCCCTGAACTGCCTGGTTTGCAGGACATGCTCATATGCTTCTTTTCCACCCGACATCCTGAATCCTACCTTATTGATTGATGCGCAGATGATCGGGTTTTTAATTCCCGCTTCCTCCAGAATATCAACGAGCTTAGGCATGTTCATGGTGATAAATCCCGCCTCTGCATTATACTTTTTCTGAATGTATTTATGAAATGCCACGAGGATATCCGTAGCGCGCAGACCGATCAGAAGGTCCGTAATTACATTTTGCAGAAAGATGACGGGGGTATTGATATTTTTAAACATTTTCATCTCCGCATCGATCATCAATTCCATGATCGACTCATAATCCTTGGACAAAAAGGCAACACCGCCCTTAAATAAGGACCCAAAGAAATTTCCGGGCACATATTGTTTGATAGTTCCCGAAATACCCAATTCAGTCACGGCATTGGCATATTTATGTGCATAGGGCATACAGGGAAAGATCTTGAAATTCCTGTATTTTTCAGGATGTTCGCGAATGATGTCACAGACATTGGCTATGCGATCATGTGTGGTACACATAAAGGTTGAAATTCCGCAATCGATAGAATCATTTAATACTTTGACGATAGCTTCGTCGGTTTTAAATTTTATCGCTTGTGCCCTGGATTTATCATCTGAAATGTGATTGACGGCAAAAAACTGATTATCTCCAAATAATATACGGTCCATAATATGTTAGGTTAGTTTGAGTTACTTCTGATTAATGATATGGCGTGATCGGTCTGCCATGCGCTCTTAAAGTTGTTTATAGAATTAGGAACTTTACCCTGAATGCAAGCGATAAAGTAATCGATCTGAGACGAATACTCCTCTCCCCGCAGATAGAAGTCGACATTTTGAGTGAGATCCGTTATATACCGGAGATTCCACCCCTTAGAATAGCCGGGAGGGCAGTCTGCATCCCTAAAGAAAACTTTCAGCTCGTTAGCGTCTGAAATGATTTTGCCTTTTGTTCCCTGAATAGTCACAGAAGTTGACATTTTCCTGTAGGTATCATCGCTCCAGTTGACAGCCAGAACGCCGGTTAAACCCGATTTCAGCTCCAGCAACGAATAAACACTGTCCTCTACATCTTCCGAATAAATTGATTTTAATAAGGAAGACTTTACTTTTTCAACCGGGCCTAAAAGATCATTTACAAGGTCGATGACGTGCGAAGCGTAATCCAGCAGACAACCGCCGCCTTCTTTCGGGTCGGAGCGCCAGGTCGCTTTTTTCTTCATGGTGACAACAGGGCCGTATGATTCTGCCGTAAAATGATAAAGTTCACCTAATAATCCGGAATTGATGATTTTTTTTACTTCCTGAAAAGTTCCGATGAATTTATTGTGATAACCGACCTGATTAACCAATTTTCTTTTTTCGGCGATAGCCATCAATTCCTTTCCTTCATTCGGATTGAGGCAAAAAGGTTTTTCCCCGAATACATGGATATTGCTTTCAAGGATATCTTTGATTATTGTATAATGAAATTTGGTGGGAACCGCTACGAATATCGCATCCGGCTTGGCTTCCGCAATTAGTTTCTTATAATCCGCGAAACATGGCATTTTGCTGTACTTATGAATGAAGTCAGTGACCATTTTTGATGTATCGCACACCCCTACGATTTCTACATCCGGGTGAGCTCCAAGAATTGACAGATGGGAGATTCCCATCTTCCCAGTCCCGATAACCGCGACTTTTACCATACTGATTTTTTTTGAATGAAAGAATAATGGAGAAGGACCTTTAAAGGGGCTCTTCCCGAAAAAATTGTTTAAGGATTATTTTGCAACCGGCAGGCTGAATACAACCTTATTGCTGCTTTTAAGACTATTGTTTTTCGTAATACAGGAGACTCTCCATAGGTGGTCTCCCCAGCTTTTCTTCAGTTGAACATCGTCCATGAGCTTATACGTTGTCTGGACGTCAAAAGCCACTGGATCATAGGTCATTATCAGGATATCCTTTCCGGATCCGTCAACAAATGCCAATTGTCCGTCTTTTATCTTCCTGATCGTACAACTGGTCAGGAAATTATCGCAGGTCGTGTCTTTCAGCGCTCCCAACTCATATGATTCATCCATGCTAATCGTATTAATCCGGGTATTGAATTGAAAGTCTCTTTTCCAGACCTTAACATTGGCTTCCGGCGGATAAGCTCCGGCAACGTCCATACTTAACCGGATATGGTCAGCAGTCTGGTCGAATGTGAGATCGCCTGCCTTAAATTGTTTACCGTCTTTTTGCGCTATTCCGTTTATCAACGGGCAATTATGCCATTGAGACTGGAGATTCCAAAGGGTATACCTGTCCTTGCTAAATGTCGTTGCGACGTATGTGCCGACGCCGGCATCAACGATTACGGGCCTGTCATTTACATAGATAATGAAATTGCCTACATCGTTATGGTTATGGCTTTTGCCATTGTTGCCCGCCTGTACGGCCAGGAACAATTCTCCCGTGTTGCTGACCTCCGACCGTGCCGTCAATATCTGCAAGTCAGGCATCCAGGCGATGGACAGGCCAGGCTCCTGCGGGGAGCTATTTGACAGGGCGTTGAACAAATCCGCCGAATAAAGAAAATCCGGCAGATATTCAGTGGTGATCGCGTTCTTCTTTAATGAAAACATAAAGGCTCCGAATCCCCGAAGCGTATCGTCTCCGAAATAGGTACCAAACTGAAATACGCTTTCGGCGAAAGGGATCGTCCGGGGAGTGGCGTCGCCAAAGTTGACAAAATAATCATCCGCTATGTGCATTTTATAGATATAGGTACCCATCCGGTGGAGCAAGGGGATCGTACTCACAGAGAGCTTATTTCCTGATAAATCACGAACCAGGTCGAGAACCCGGATAAGCTTCCCGCCTGCCGCACTCCAGTACTGCGGCCCCTCTTCGCAGCCCCCGTCCTCCGGGTAGCCATTGATAAAACGGTCCGTACTATGCAGGACTTTAGCCAGGACCAGGTTAGCCGTATCTGCATCCATTCCCGCACCGACGACCGCGTTGAGCACATTGGAGTTAATCCAGGGATTCCAGTTATTTGGTGCGGTTTTCCCGAAACCCATCCACCAGAAATCGGTGTGCTGTAAGTAGGGAACCAAAATTCGTTGACTTATCTGGGCTCTTATTTGATCGCCGATTCCCGGAGAGGCCTGCTCCAATTCAGCCGAGAGCATCCACTCGATATCAGCGAGACCAGCCGCCGTTTCACCGGCGATCAGATCAATGACTTCATTCTGATGTGCCGGCAACACCCAGGTTGCCTCGCCCAGGGTGGCCAATAAGCCCTGCACGAGCGGAGCGAGGTATTTTGGATCGTGCGTGACCATTTCCCCGATGGCCAGGCTGTAGACGGCTGTACGGTGCTGATTTACTTTACTTTCATAATTACTCCTGTTGCCGGTGGCTTTAAATTCATTGTATTTTTCTGCCGATAAACCGGACCAATCGGAGGTTAAGCTGCTATTTGCTCTTTTGATCAACACTGCCTTTATCGAATCGGGTAGGGCGGTGATCTTTTGCGCCAGGTCCTTTTTACGGGCTTCCCGCCAATTTTCCAGGGATGTTTTTGTCAGCCGGAAGCCGGACGGGTCAAACATTCTGGACAGGTAGTTCCTTTCCTGGCCGGGCCCACCGGCAGCGGAGGATGACGCAGGCGAAGACTGCGCCTGGCCCAAGAGGGAAAGCGATCCGCAGATTCCTAACAGCGATGCTAAGGAGAAGGAAAATATAACGTGTTTCATTTTAAGTATTTCAGGTAGTCGAACAAATACTCTGCCACTTGTTGTTACCTTGTTGTTACCAGGTTGTCACAGGCCTATACCTTCTTTGACCGCCTGAATGAGCCCGGGAGAGGCGTAAGGGCCGATCTTATATAAGGATCCTTTGCTTTGCCCCCGGATAATTTCAACCACTTTGGTTTTCAGTTCGTTTTCATCTTCCGCGACATGCACATAGTTTAACTCTTTACACGCATTCGCGGTAGCTATCTGATGGTCGCTCCGGTGCTCTTTGTATTTGGTTAACCGGGGCATTACAATAATAGGTTTATCTTTTACCAGGGCGGAGATGATGGTGCCCATTCCTGCGTGGGCCACAATTAGCGTTGCCCTGGAGAAATAGTCTTCGAATTCCGCCTGTGAAACGAATTCAAAGGTCTTTAGATTTACGGCTTTGTAGGAGAGCGAATAGACCTGAGCAATGATCGGAATCCCTTCCAGTTCCGGGGCTATCTCGTCCATGGCTTTGATAAGTCTGTCAAACGGTTCCTGTATTCCTATCGTTACAAATATCATGACAATATATTTCCTTTGTATAAAATTTTTGAAGTAGCCAGGTTGGGCCACTGTGTGTATACGGTGTGTGCGAATGTGCAGGCGAGCTTACCGCTCAGGGACAGGTGTTCGACATTGGCAATGCTATCTATCCAAATTGTCTTCGCTCCGTTCATCCGGCCCGCGATGATGCACATCAGTCCCGGAGCCGAACCTGTCGTCACGATGAAGTCCGGTTTACTTTTCTTTACGATCTTTCTTACTTTGAAAAACAGAACCACCATTCTGAATTTATTCCATCTGTTGGCATCGGGTATTACATGGTAGGGGTGACCGGCGACCATGTCTTCGCCGCCTTTCTGGGTGCAGATATACTCTACTTCAGCTCCTTCGAAGGCAGGCCTGAGTCGCATTAATTGTATCCAGTGCCCTCCTGCTGATGCTATTGCAATGACTTTCATGCTAGTTTATTTTTTATTTTAATTGAGAGTATTTCATACGTTTATTTGCTTTCCAGTAACTCCAGGTAAATATCTGCCAGCTTTGGTATTACGCGGCTGGCGTAATAGGGTTCTACCATTTCGGCAGATTGGCGCCCCATTTCGGGAATAGCGTCACTGTTATGAATGAACCATTCGATGCTATTCGAAAAGCCCGCTTTATCGCCAGCCGACACTAAAAACCCGTTTTGATTGTTCTTAACTACTTCCGGCGTTCCGCCGACTGGCGTAGAAATCACGGGCAGTCTGTAACTCATCGCCTCCAGGATAGATATGGGCAACCCTTCATTGTAGGAGGGCAGGATATAAATATCGCTTTGCAGAAGCAATTCATTTTTTTTTGCTCCCGTTACCCAACCTTCAAATTTCACCAGGGAACTCAATTTGTTTTCCCGGATGAAATCGTCCAATCGCTTTAATTCGCCGGAGCCGCCAATGGTCAATAGTATCCTGCCCTGCCATTCGCTCTTTTTATCCGCCAACACGGCTAACAGGTCGAAAATCCCTTTCCGGTCGCCAATGGCGCCGAGAAAGAGCAGTTTCAGGGGTTCGTTTTTGAGCTTAGGCGTTTTGGGGCTCGCTTCGGGGTCTTCCACGATATTTTCGAGGATGGCAATTTTTTTTACATTGAAATGCCGGGTAAAAAACAGCTCCCATTGATTGGAGAGACAAATAATCTGATCGACATGATCAAAGAACCGTTTCATGAATTTCTTCAGGAATGGGCCGCTTCTGTCGTAAAATGCCTCCAATTCCGATCCGTGGCTATGATAAATGACTTTCTTACCGAATACTCTTTTTGAGAGGGCGTACATCATATATTTACGCAAAAGGCTCCCTTTGGCGGCACCGTGGATATGAACGATCCGGATGTCGCGTCGCCAGGCCAATATCCAGGACAATTTCAGGCAGGATGCGAGAAAATAGGGAAAAATGAATAATTTAAACCGTTGTGGTTTATAAGTGGACACAAAGTTAAAGGGATCAAAATAGCCGGAATAGGTACTGATCACGCTGCCGATCCCACCCCTGTGATTTTTATATTGCAACCCAACGGTCAGGACCTGCCTGGAAATAGTGTTGGGGATGGAAATGGTTCTAATACCGCGCATTGAAAAAAGTGAAATTTAAACTTGTTTAATAATTCTTGCAGGATTCCCGACCACTGTGCATCCTGCCGGCACATTTTTGACCACTACGGAGCCGGCGCCGATATTCACCCGATCTCCAATCGTCAGATCGCCGATAATGCAAACATTGGCCCCGACATCTACGTTATTCCCGATTACGGGAGAATTGCCGCCCTTTTCCTTATTGCCGATAGTAGTTGACTGTCTTAGTATGAAATTCTCCCCGATGACGGTCGAACCATTGATAACAATGGCTTGCAGGTGATAGATCTTCAGTCCCTTGCCGATGCTGGTGGAATAGGGAATCTCCATGCCTATTATCCACTCGAAAAAAAATTTATAAAAAACCAAATAGGGCAGGAACAGCCATTTCAGGCCTTTTTTTCCGGCACAATAATTACCTATCCGGAAAAAGAAAGTTACAATGCGGCCTTTTGTATTTCCGGCATTGTTTTTTTGGTCCTGTACAATAAATGAGAAGAAATTCATATCAAATTTCCTGGTATATTTTAGAATCGGTTTTCTTTTCCAAAGCGGTATAGATTCCAAGGTATCCTTTAACGGTGGAATTTATACTATAGGTATCTGTTGTCTTATTGTAAATACGGGCAAAAAAGTCTTTCATTTTGCCTTCCTGATAAAGGTTTATAAGGGCCTCCAGGCGATTGGACAGCTCTTCGGCATTCTCTTTTTCAAAGAGCAAATCTCGTTTGAAATCTTTCAATATTTCCTTTGGTCCTTCGATATCGGACGCTATTGCCGGTATACCCGCAGCAATACCCTCAACGATCGTCAGTCCAAAGCCTTCGTACCGGGATGGCTGGACGAGGATGTGGCAGGTCGAAAGGTTCTTTTTTATCCATCCTCTGTCTTTATTTCCCAGGAAGCAAATGCATGAATCCAGGTTCAACTCCCGGGTAAGGGCCTGCAGATATTCTTTTGACGGGCCGTCCCCTATAAAATCGATACTCGCCTGTTGCTCCGGGCGTTTGGACAGGAGCCGGGACAATGCCTGGATGAGGACATCCTGTCCTTTCTTTTCGTGCACCAGCCGGCTTACCTGGACGATCCGTATACACTCATTGGGAGCAAGGTCATACTTATCCCGTCGATCGAACGAGCTTATATCGATGCCGTTATGCGCTACGGGTATGTCAATGCCAATCCGTTGTTTCACATCATCGGCTACTGAATCTGAGATGGCCACGAGCGTATCGTATTTATTATGATAAAGCTCTTTTATACCTACATCGTGAACGGTCAACAGGCATGAAAATTTTCGCCGGATGAAAAAGTTAGCCATATTGGGTTCATGGCAATGAACTACTGCGGGGCGGATCTTTCTGAGCAGGTGGTTCAGTTTTATGATCGGAACGGGGTTTCGGCTGCCTTCTTTCCGATTTATATAATGGACCGGGACAGCGGGATCCAGTTGATCAAGAACGGTTTTGTCCCATCTGTCATTTACGACAATCAATGTTACGTCATGACCTTCATTATGCAGGTTATTTAAAATGTCGATAACCAGCATTTGCGCTCCGCCAGTAAACATCGTGAATATACAATGTGCAATCTTCAAGATACCTCCGTTTGTTGTTTATTAATGATCGATTTCCGCTGGTTACGTAATGATTTCATACGTATAACCCGTGAGGTTATTCCTTTCAGCAGCCTGGAATTAAGTCTTTTAAACAGAAATTTTTCATATGGATTGCGAACATGTGCGTCTATAATTTTTTTGTTTTTCTCATTTTCTCCCAGTGCGATCCCCAACACCACGGCCGTCTTCACAAAGGAGTCGACCTTTTTTGTCATGCCATACCGATAATAATCGGCAGCATACCACTGCAGATATTTCTCCAGGAAATTGAATTTATTTTTTTGCGCAATCTGTTGGTGAAGCAAGGTTTCCCTGGTTACGGAGTCTTCCCCGCCTCTATACCTGGTCGTTATGGTGACCGGTATATACAGCTGTTTTTCATTTTTCCTCAGCACCCGCAGCCAATTGAGGGCTTCGTAAATTCTGAACTCCTCCAAAAAAAGCATTTCTTCAAAACAATCCGGAGAGACTACGTGTACATAGTCCCCGGTGGCTTTTCCGGTGATCCAGTCTCCATATCCGTATTCGAAAATCGTTGTGGGTAATGCAGGATCCTGTTCTCTGTCACTGACCAGGAACAGGTAATGTCTGTATCCGGGATTCGAAACGATATGGCCCTTGATAAGTTCCAGTGAAAGATCGGACGTTAAATGATCGTCACTGTCTAAAAAAACAAGAAACTTTCCTTTTGCCTGTTCAATACCGCGGTTCCTCGCATAATTTACTCCTTTGTTTGACGGGTAATCAATGAGCTTGATAGAACCGGACCCTGGATTTACAAATGCCCGGATTTTATTGACGGTGTCGTCCCTGGAGCCATCATTGATCAGGATCATTTCATAGTCAGTGTCAGATTGCGTCAAAACGCTCCCGATGCATTGCTGAACCGCCTTTTCCCTGTTATATACAGGTGTAATTATGGAAAAGAAAGGATTCATGCGGTGCGTTTTTTAGATTGGAGTGCTCTCAAGACCCTCTTTACGGTCAGTTTGGAAAACGACAGCGGGAAATGGCCGGCGGCTATTAATGCCCCTTTCAGTTTATAGGCATTCTTGAAAGGGCTTTTTTCTTCAAATCCTACCCATTTACCGTAAAACATCATTTTTTCCTTTGAGTAAAGTTTCACGGCCTTCGCCAGTGTTGGCAGATCAAGATTCTCATACGCCCCATATCGCAAATGAATGACATTATTTTCATACCGTTGTAATCCATTGCTGCTGAGCTTATGCGGTTGTGCCTCGAGGTAGATGCCGAGAAGCTCCGGCGCCTTCACAAACGGAAAATGCAGTGCTGTCCGTATCTGGAAGTCGAAATCCGCGGAGCACCGGAATTGCTCGTCATAATATCCGATCGCCGAATGAACTGATTTCCGCCACATCTGAAAACAGGACATATGATACGTCCGGTAAAACTCTTTATTCTTCGAGGCCGTCCAGGCGGGAGCATTCGTTACTTTTGAGCCCGCCTCGCCATAAATTTTTGAACAATACATATCGCCATATACCAGCGCGCAATCCGGGTGGTCGTCCAGGGATTTTGCCTGTTGGAGGATGCTGTCCGGAAAGCGGATATCGTCCACATTCCAGACAGTTATGTATTCACCTTTGGCCAGTTTTATTCCCCTGTTCCACGTCGCATACAACCCCTCGCGGGCGGTAATTTTTTCGTAAGACAGGTGAGGGAAAAAGGATATATATTTATTGATGGTATCTACTTCCTCTTGCTGGGGATCGTTGTGCAACAGTAAAAACTCTATCTGATCCAGCCCATTGGTTTTAATGCAATACTCTAAAAATGCCGGCAGAAACTTCTGGCACCTGTACAAAGAAACAAGAACGGATACTTTTATCATTTTTAAAAGTTTAATAGTATTTTGACGCTGCGCCCTTTCCAAAAGCAAACAATTCATCGTTTGAGCTGCAACCGATAACCGCAACCAATATCATTATGATCCGAAAGGAGGAAGTCGTCATATCATTACCTGCCATAGAAAGAAAGAGCGCTGCCAATACAGTTAAAAAACCTACAATATTATAAGAATTGTATTTTGTCTTTTTAAAAAAATGCACTAACAGTACGATGAATACGGTCGCATAAAGCAGCGTGCCTACAATTCCCAGCGTTAAAATAAGCGGCGACCAGACCAGATCGCTCGTGTCGATTTGAACGACCTGACCGGTTGTCTCGGAGATCAATCCAAACTTAAAAGGAAGTTGATCGGCATAGGGGGCGTTGTCGCTGATCAGTCCTATACCGAATAGCCATCTCATAGGGCCGCTCTCTACGTAATCGAGTCTTTCGACAAGGTGACCTATCCTGAATAAGGTGCTATTCTCTGAAACGTCTATATTCGCGACGCTTAAATTACTGGTAAAGGTGGTTTGCATGTCTGAAAAAGCCTCGCCCATCCTTTTCCCCAGAACATCGATAAACGACAGGACATAGATCACGAGGCCCAGCATCAGGATGTATATGATTCTTTTTGAAAGTGACTGCTGGAATAAAGTAAACAAAGAAATCACGGCTACGATGGTGACAATAAGCGAACGGTGCATCGGTCCGATGACGGTGAGCACCAGGATGCCTAAAACGCCAACCTGTATAAGTTTGTTCTTGAATTTAAAGACAAACAGGAAATAGAACAGGGTGGGAATAAGAAAGGCAGGCTGATTATAAAAGCGGATATAACCAGCCCCTTCTACAATACCGGTTGTGATATTGTCGTCCCCGTTGGCCGATAAAAGGATCGTCTGTCCCGTCACGATTTGAAAAAGGAACAACACGCATTGAAACAATGTTATCAGGGCCACAGCATGGAACACCCGTTTCAAGGTAGCAGGCGGGACGACAAAAAAGACCACAAAACTCAGGAACAACAAGTAAGGTCTAAAGACCTGTAATACATTGACAGGGGAGTAATGCAGAAAAAAATAGCTATAAAAGGCGTCTACCGCGGCAAAACCGACAATATAGAGAAACCAGTTAAAGAGCGGATGATCTTTTGTGATTTTGCCAATATCCTTCCTTTTTATAAAGGTAATGATTGCGACAAAAAAGATCGCCAGGTCACTGCTTTTATCCAAAGGGAACCCGGCCATCAACCATGCAACGGGGATTAGCTGGAAGCCGTTGTTCAAAAATAAAAAGAACAGCAACAGGGAAGCAAAGTGCTTACCTCTCTGGAAGAGAATAATAGCGACAATAAAGAGAAAAAAGCCTACCATTTTATCTTTTATTTCTTAAATACCCTGAGCAACCCCCCGCCGGAAAATTTTATTGCTTAGGGGTCTTACGGTTTCCATCAGGGCTGATACTGCAAAATATTTGGGGTTTAATGGATTCAAGCCTTTGGATCGAAGTACGATATACATACTGACATTGACGATCAGTTCGGTGATGAGCCAGTTAATAGCCGAACCGATGTAACCAAAGGGTGGCAATAAAATAAAATTCAGCAAAACACTAAACATTGCGCCGCAGGCAGTAATATAGAAAAAGTATTTATCCATCTTCATATTCAGCATGATCTGAATGCCGAATATATTGCTGATGGAGATGATCATTGGAACAAATGCGAGAATTCGTATTACGGGCACTGCAGGTGCAAATGCATTGCCATAAAAAAGAACCAGGAACCATGGACCAAAGAAGAACATAGCCAGGGAAGCGGTTGCTGTGATTATAAGTATAAGGGGAACCGTCTTTTGGGCGATCATCATTCCTTTTTTTTCGCTCTCGCCGAACGCCCTGCCGATAAATGGATATAAAGCCTGATAAAACGGCATGGTCAGTAATGATTGGACAATGGCTATGAGACGCTGGGCTGACGTATAAAAAGCTACTTGTCTGGCATTATGGTACAGCCCTAAAATAACAATATTCGTCGTAGTATAGAGACTGATAACCACCAACGAAAAAAAAATCATTTTTTCCTGCCAAAGCAATTCAAGGCATTTCTTTAAAGCAACAAACCGCAATTTGATATGGTACCGTTTGTAGCCCCATGTAAACGAAATGGCGGCGATGATGATATTGACTGCATTCAGGACCAGGGGATACCAGATATACTTTCCTTTGGAAGAGACTATTAACAGGACAATAGCGGTAAAGAGAAGTTTTGAGATGAAGTTCAATAATGCGACTTTGGAGAGGTCCTGCATCGCCTGGAAGAGCCAGTTCTGGGTGAGAAATGTGGATATGCAGACAAGGAATGAAAAGACAGCCACTTTTGATTCCGATTTCAATTGAGGCACGGTCAGGAGACAGACGAGGAAACAAACCGTACAAAAAATAGTCAGCCACATCTGGCAAAAAAACACTTCGCTGAATACCCTATTCCTGTTTTCGCTGTCGGAGGGGGCCGCAGCGATTTTCCGGGTCGCGGATAAATCAAAACCAAATCCTATAAGCAACGTAAAGTAAGCCATGAAAGAGGCCGAGAAATTGATCACCCCGAATTTTTCCGGCCCGATGATCCTTGATATTATCGGGATTGACAAGAGAGGCAACACGTAGTTTGCCAATTGGACGATCCCCAGAGACGCAATATTTTTAACGAGTCCTTTTTTTCCAGTTTCTATCTCAACGGTCGCTTTACCTCCAAAAGGAGACCTACGTTTTATGTTCAATAACAAGAAGACGGATTAAATAGTTAATAAATTCTTACTGGTAGAAAGTAATTCCACATTGGTATTTCCCACTTCCACTACTAATGTATATCCCAGTGTCGGTAACAAGACCTTTACTGTTTTCGACTTTATTTCGAGTATATTTCCTTCACGCGACATAAAAGATCCGCCAAGGATTTTGACACGGTCATTAACATTGATCGGCAATTTTTCCAATTTGATACCCCGATGCTCCATCATGAATCTTTTTATGGTGTCAATTTCCTCATCCCGGACAATGGCCGGTTTTTTTAGCCAGAATACAAAGCTCGTAAATCCCCTGATTTGTTGAATGGCCACTTGTTCTGCTTCACGCACCCTGACAAAAACATAAGATTTGAACAGGGGTTGGTCTATGATCTTCTTTCGATCACTCCATTGCCGCTCTACTTTATTGAGTGGGCAATAGTGCTCAATTTTCCTTTGTTCCAGCTGTTTTGAGAATTTTTTTTCCCAAAGGGCCTTCGTGTAAACAACGTACCAATTTTTCGGGTCTTGAAACATGGGCTCAGAATTCATGCGTTCAGATTTAATGGTTAAAAAGTTTATACTCACTTTCACCACAATATGTCAGGGTAGACATTTGTGGCAGGTCTAGAGAATATTCTCTTCAAGGTTATTTTATCAAGGGCCACTTCATAGATATTGGTTAATCTTTTACAGGCTTCGCCCAATCCACTCACAAAGTGTTATTAAAATCACATTCAAAATTCAATCATGTCCACGGCGGGAAAGTTTGACACTTTGCCGCCAATTTATACTTTATCCTTTCTTCTCTTTTTCTTTTTACTCTCGTCCTGGGCGTAATTTTGGTAGTCCAGTTGTCCTAGTCCACCGCCCTTTACTCCATTGAAAACGATCGCAATGTTTTTTAAAGTACGCATTTCCCTGTTTTCATCCAGTGTTCTGACATAGATCTTCGGCGTTACGCCCTGCCGGATGATATATAGTGTGGCATCACAAAAAGTTGAAACAATATATGAATCGGTTACGGGGCTCACTGGAGCCGAATCGATAACGATATAGTCAAAAATTCCGTCCAGGTATTCAAGAAGTTCAGGGAGTCTGCCGTTCAGGATCAGTTCGGATGGATTGGGTGAAATGTGTCCCGAAGGAATAAAAAAGAGATTTTTATTGGCTTCCGTTCGCTTGATGATATGGTCTGCATCCTTATTACCGGCGAAATAGTCGGTAATGCCGATTTCCTGACTGACATTGAATAATTTAGCGAGTTTGGGTTTGCGCAGGTCCAGTTCTATCAATACTACTTTCTTGTTCGTCAGCGCCAGTGTCAGGGCCAGGTTAGACGCCACAAAAGTTTTTCCTTCTCCACTGACCGAGGAGGTAACCAATATTTTCTTTTTTTGATTATTGATACCTATATAAGCAAGGGTCGTCCGTAACTGCCTGAATTGTTCGGCGATAAAACTTTGTCCCCCATCCCCGATCACAATGGGCCTGCCCGAAAGGTCAGAGCTTATTTCGCCTATTACGGGCACGGTAGTGTATTGTTCGATCTCTTTCCGGGAAATGATATTCTTGTTAAAGGCTTGTCGCATTTCAACAAAACCCGCTCCTATGCTTATGGCCGCTACAACCGCGCCAAGATAAACTAAAATATGTTTGGGCTTTACAGGTTTGACGGACGAATCGGCATCATCTACCAGCCTCGTATCGGCAATCGCCGAATTATAGGATAGAGCCGTTTCTTCTTTTTTCTGCAACAAAAAGCTATAAATGCCATTCTTGACAGTTTGTTGCCGGCTAATCGATATCAGTTTTCTTTCTTTTAAAGGAAGACCTTTCAGCGCCGACGCATACTGATTACTGGTACTAACCAGGTTCTGTTTTCCAGCTTCAAGATTCGCGCGCTGGTTGCGGACATTTTCAAGGATATTAGGCTTGAGCGCTTCTATCTGGTTACGAAGTGAGATTACCAGAGGGTTATTTTCGGCAGTCGTTTTCCGTAAGCCGTCATATTTAATTTCGAGGTTGGATAGTTTATCCAGCAATTCAGCCAGGACCGGGTCATTTATTCCAAACGTAGCCGGAACTATTCCGGGCTGGTTGTTTTTGGAGCGCAGGTATTTCTCAACCTGCTCCATGACAGCCAATTGAACGTTGATCTCACTGATTTTCTTATCATTTTCACCGACGTTTGCCAGGTATAACTGTCCTTCGGAACTGATATCGGTGATGCCTTCCGACGTTTTATATTTTTGAACCCCCAGCTCCACCGAATCCAATTCCGTCGAAATCAATGCCAGTCTTTCATTGATAAATCTGAGCGTATTGGAGGCCAGCGCATTTTTGTCATTGACAGAGGCCCGGTTATAGACATTGATAAGGCTGTTGAGTATATCTTCTCCACGTTTAGGTATAGGATCTTTGATAACGAGATCGATAACAGAGGACAATTTTGAAGCTTGCGTGACCTTCAGATCCACGAAGATATTTTCGGTCACCTGTTTTACATTTACCAGGGAAAAATATAGTGGCCGGACCTCTTCGGGAGCGCTGTAGTTAGGATTCGCCAGGAAGCGTATTACACCTACGGTATCCTTAATCCATTGATTGAGGGGATAGTGTTTATCCCTGAGAACCACCTGGCGGGTCGCACTATCATAGGTGAAATAAACCTTTTCCGACTTTTCCAATACTATCAGCGAATCCGGATTTTCAGCCTGTATGACAACCGGCGAATACACATAGGCCGGCAATTTCCTCAATCCTCCATCATAGGTTACAGGGGCATACAGCAACAATTTTTTTACAACCTGTCGCATTAACATTTTCGCCTGTATGACCTCTATTTCGTTTTCAACCAGTTTTTTGGAATCAAACATGTCCAACTGATTCATGGGGGTGGCGTCATTCAATCCTTTTTTTTCATCTTTGACCAGGATGGAGGCCGATATTTCATAAACCGGGACAGCCAAAAAGTGAATATATAGCCAGGCCAGGACGCCGAATGCCAATACCAGACTCAAAAATAAAGGCCAGAAAGGCATGTACTTATTCAGCAACAGGCCAAACATGTTTTCCTTTTCTTCCTCAATACCATTTTTATGGGTTACTTGCATAATATCTTAAGGATTATTTTGAATGGTAGGTCACGATGATTGCAATAAAGCCCAATGCCGCCAGTATCGCGGGCGCCAATTGCAGGGCCCTGCTGGTACTGTAAATCTTCGTTTTACCGGGCTCTACATATACAATGTCGTTTGTTTTCAAATAATAATAGGGTGAACTGAGGATCTTTTCTGAATTGAGATCGATTCTTTTGATAATCTTTTTATTTCCTTCTTCCCTTATAAGCAGCACATTATCTCTTTTTGCATAGATGGTGAGATCCCCCGCGAGCCCCAGGGCCTCCAGGATAGAAATCCGCTCGTTGCTGACGTTGATGGTGGTGGGCTTGGCCACTTCACCCAGCACCGTCACGCGGAAATTCAGAAAACGCACGTTTATAATGGGGTCAACCAGCAATTGCCTGGCAGCCAGCGAGTCGGCAATGGTCTCTTCCAGTTGCTTCTTCGTCAACCCGGCGACAGGTAGTGTGCCCAGCACGGGAAATTTGATAGAGCCATCCTGATTCACCAGGTATCCTGTAAACTGCGGGGAACCAACTCCGGGAACACCAGTGGAGCCTGCGGTGACGGAAGAGACTGCCGTAGTTAGATTGGGGGTATTAAAAATGGTGGAAGCTTCGGCGTTGAGACTGCTTACGGTAATGCTTAAGAGATCATTTTTCTCTATAAGGGGTTCTTTGATACTGGCAGTATTCGTAAGAATGGTATCGGGAATATTGTTAAAATAGACTGCCTTTCTGGTGTTAACACAAGAGGTGGTAAAAAAAAGTAATAAAGTTGACAATACGGACAATTGTTTACTAAACATTATAAAGTTTATAATATGAAATAAATTCTACGAGGGTTTCTTCAAAATATATTGGACAATTGGCAGAGATGCCAGGAACAATGATTAATCTGTAGAAATTGGATTAAAAGGAGATGGCAAAGCAAAATTAAGCTAAAGGGTGGCAACAATCGATAAAGGCTTGCAAACTACTATTTTATAAAAGTCATTATATAGATAATATTAGGTATTTCTATGACTTTATTTGCTGTATAGGCAATCGGCTGATAATGATGATAACTGAATGCATCTCCTTGATTTATCGCAGGATGCTTGGAAGGTAAATGTGGGGACTATTAGCAACACAATAGTACAAAATTTATTGGTTTCTTGCAAATTATTAAGAAAATTTAAATGAACCCGTTTTCAGGAACCAAGGACACATTAAAAATATTGACATATAAGCATAGCAGGTGATTTTCACCGCTTATCCCGGTCTTTCGACAGTTCATGTTACGCTACAGTACCAATTTTCAGGCCGGAAATTTCCATTTAGTATTCATTAGTAAAAAAATAATTAAAAATAGAAAAAACCTTGTCCCACAACCTATTACATTCTTTAAAATACGGGGCGGGCGAAAAGTTCTGGAAAGCGAGTGACCGCAGTGTGTGGAAAGGTATGCTGCCTTTACATTCCGTTAACAGCCATCCTGTTTTGAAAAGGGTCGCAATTTTTTTTCGGACAAGGATTATTCCGTTATTTAGCGAATGAAAGAAAAGTGTTTTATTTTATCCATCGTCTTGTTATTTCTGCTGGGCTTCTGTCCTCACCTGTTGCAGGCGCAAACGGGATCTGCTGAGAATTTAAATTTAGTGCAATATGTCCGGCCGATTATAGGAACGCAGCGGATGGGGCATACTTACCCGGGCGCGACGGTACCTTTCGGTATGGTGCAGCTGAGCCCGGATACGGATACGATCCCTTATGAGCTGAATGGGAAATATAATCCGGATGTCTATAAATATTGCGCCGGTTACCAGTATGATGACAAATCGATCGTCGGGTTCAGTCATACGCATTTTAGCGGGACCGGTCACTCCGACCTGGGGGATTTCCTGATCATGCCTTCTACGGGGGAGCTGAAATTGAATCCGGGTACGGCGGATAAGCCTCGGAGCGGGTTCCGGTCGGCCTTCTCCCATGCTACGGAAGTGGCGGAAGCGGATTATTATAAGGTGAAGCTGGAGGATTATAATATTCTGGCGGAGCTGACGGCGACGACGCGGGTAGGCTTTCATCAGTATACGTTTCCGGCGACCGATCAGGCGCATATTATTTTGGACCTGGTGAGCGGCATATATAATTATGAGGACAAGAATGTATGGACTTTTGTCCGGATAGAAAATGATACGCTGGTGACGGGGTACCGTCAGACGAGCGGATGGGGGCGGACCCGTACGCTGTATTTCGCGATGAGCTTCTCCAAGCCATTTTACCAGTATGGCAATAAGAATTATTCCAAAAAGGAGGTTTACCGGGGTTTTTGGGGGAAATTCGACCAGGCGCATAATTTCCCGGAGATAGCGGGCAAACAGATCCGGATGCACTTCGATTTCCGGACCCAAGAGGGGGAGAAGATCAAGCTGAAGTTTGCGCTGTCTTCGGTCAGCACGGACGGGGCTTTACTGAACCTGCGGACGGAGGCTCCGGGCTGGGATTTTGACAAGGTGAAGCAGGACGGGCAGGCCTTATGGAATAAGGAACTTGGCAAGGTGGTGGTGGAAGCGGGAAAAGACGAGAAGGAGAATTTCTATACTTCCTTGTACCATGCCTATATCAATCCTACGATCTATATGGATGTGGATGGTTCTTACCGGGGATTGGACCAGGGGATCCACAAGGCCGATGGCTTTACGAACTATACTACTTTCTCCCTGTGGGATACCCACCGGGCCCTTCACCCTTTATTCAATATGCTGCAGCCCCGGCGGAATGCGGATATGATCCAATCGATGCTGGTGCATTATGAGCAGAGCCCACAGCATATGCTGCCTATATGGTCGAATTCGGCCAATGAGAACTGGTGTATGTCGGGTTATCACAGCGTCTCTGTGATCGCGGATGCAATTGTAAAGGGGAATACGCCTTTTGATGCGGGCAAGGCGCTGGACGCCTGTCTGGTCACTTCACAGCACCGGAGTTTCGAGGGGTTGGGGGTGTATATCGACAAGGGCTATATTCCTGCCGAATCGAACGGGGTCTCGGTGTCTACGACGCTGGAGTATGCCTATGATGACTGGAGCATTGCCCAGGCTGCCAAAAAACTGGGCAGAATGGATGTCTATGACATGTATATGAAGCGTTCGGAGAATTATCGCAATGTATATGATGCTTCGATCGGGTATATGCGTCCCCGTCTGAGCGACGGCACTTTTAAAAAGTCTTTTGATGTATTGAGCACCAATGACCAGGGCTTTATCGAAGGAAATGCCTGGAATTATAGTTTGTATGTACCGCATGAGCCGGCTGCGCTGATCGAGCTGATGGGTGGAAAGAAGCGTTTTGTCCGGCACCTGGATTCCTTGTTCACGATGGAATTACCGGACAGGTTCTTTGCGGAGACGGAGGATATTACCCGGGATGGGATCATCGGCAATTATGTGCATGGGAACGAGCCTTCGCATCATGTGGCTTACTTGTATAACTGGACCGACCAGCCCTGGAAGACGCAGGAGAGGGTGCGGATGATCCTGCAGAAGCAGTATCGTCCTGCGCCGGATGGTCTTGGTGGGAATGACGATTGCGGTCAGATGAGCGCCTGGCTCATTTTCAGCACGCTGGGGTTTTACCCGGTGGCGCCGGGATCGGATCAGTATTCGCTGGGTAGTCCGGCTATCGGCCATGCGGTGCTTCACCTGGAGAATGGGAAGGATTTCACGATCGAGGTGCAGGACCAAAGTGATAAAAATGTCTATGTCCGCAAAATGCTGTTGAACGGGCAGCCGTTGACGCGCCGGTATATTACGCATGAAGAGATCATGAGTGGAGGGAAGCTGGTATTCTATATGAGCGGAAAGCATTCTTAAATTAATACTGGCAGTGGCGTGAGTTGCTGCTGTAAGGCCGGGTCAGGGAACTGATCCGGCTTTTGTATTGGGGGAAACCTGTATTATTGGGGGGAAAAACGTAGAGCGTATTTTTATAACATATTGAATGACGGCGAATTAGCTTTATATGGTGATTATCAGGCTTGTAAGTCTCGTGTTTATTTATTATATTACATGCAACGATTATATATTTTCCTCATTAAAATCACCCATATGAAAACCGAGGTAATGACACCCACCCACCTTCGTGCAGCCCAACGGGCCCATAACGAAGAAGCAGCCACTCCCAATTTTGCCGGAAAGACAGGCGTAACCATATTGTTAGCGATCTCGTTTTTGGCGCTCGTGATGTGCCTGTCGTATTTATTTATTACTGGTACGAGGTAGGGACGGGCATGCCCCCGGATAGTCCGGGGCCGATATATGAACGATCTGTTAAGTGAACGATCCGCTCCTTAGGGGGTGGATCGTTTTTATTTGCCGGAGGCGACGGCCGTGGTCGTTTTAACTTAATTTTGGGGTTGAATGATAAAGATTGGAGATATCGTATTACCGGAATTCCCCTTATTACTGGCGCCAATGGAAGATGTAAGTGACCCGCCATTCCGTACGGTATGTAAGGACAATGGGGCCGACCTGCTCTACACCGAATTCATTTCCATTGAAAGCCTGGTCAAGGGCGCTATCAAGACCCGTAAAAAGCTGGATATCCTGGCGGGTGAGCGTCCGGTGGGCATTCAATTATTCGGTGGGGATGAGCAGAGCATGTCCATGGCGGCCCGGATCGTGGAAGCGGCGGGTCCCGATCTGCTGGATATCAACTTTGGATGCCCGGTGAAGGGGATCGTGGGAAGGGGGGCCGGGGCGGGGGTATTAAAAGATATCGACCGGATGGTGCGGCTGACGAAGGCGGCGGTGGACAGTACCTCTCTGCCGGTAACGGTGAAGACGAGGCTGGGATGGGATGATCAGACCAAAAATATCGAAGCGGTCGCGGAGCGACTGCAGGATGTGGGGATACGGGCGCTTTCGATCCATGGGCGGACACGTTGTCAGTTGTACAAGGGAGAGGCTGACTGGACGCTGATCGGGAAGGTGAAGAATAATCCGCGGATCCATATTCCCATCTTCGGCAACGGGGATATCAATACTCCACAGAAGGCATGGGAATACAAGACTCGTTATGGGGTGGATGGGATCATGATCGGGCGGGCGGCTATCGGCTATCCCTGGATCTTCCGGGAGATCAAACATTATATAGCGACCGGGGAATGGCTGCCTGCGCCCACGGTGGCCGAACGGGTAGCTGTCTGCAAGCGGCATCTGCAAAAGTCGCTGGAGTGGAAGGGCCCCGTGATGGGCATCCATTCGATGCGGGGCCGCTATGCGGGTTATCTCAAAGGGTTGCCTGGTATCGGCGACTTTCAGAAGAGGTGGGTCCGGCTCGGGACCGGAGAGGAAGTGGAGGATCTGCTGGATGAGGTGCTGGCCCGGTATGAAGGGTATGAGATGCAACAGGCTCCTATCGAGTTGGTGAATTACCATGAAAATTGCGCGTTGTGATACGAGAACGCCTCTCATGTAATTTCTTTTAGCGGAATGGATTGATTTGGTACATTCCGGTATTAAAACTATTGCATGAGAAAAAGAAGCTATCTATTCCTTCCGCTGGCATTCCTTTTGCCGGCCTTGTTGCTGTCGACGGGCATCCTGCAGGCCCAGCAGAAAGGCAAAGAGCCGGTCAAAGTAACGGATCTGGAAAAAATCAAATCCATCAGCGGAGTTACCCTGAGCAAGGACGGTAGTAAGGTTGCATTCACGGTCACGGCCATCGAGCCGGATCCCGATTCGAAATGGGATTATAAATACGTCAATCATATTTATCTGGCGTCTTCCGACGGCAGCGCCCCACCTAAGGAACTCACGGTAAAGGAAAGCTCCTCTCAGCCGGCCTGGAGTCCGGATGGCCGGCAGCTTGCTTTTGTACGCGCCGTTGACAGCAAGCCCCAGGTCTTCATTTTATCCCTGGATGGGGGAGAGCCGGTGCAGTTCACTCATTATAAATATGGCGCGGGAACGCCCAAATGGTCGCCCGATGGAAAGGAGATCCTGTTCTCCTCGAATATTCGTCTGAAGGACCTGCTCAAAGATTCGCTGCTGAACCCGGATCACCGGGTACCGTCCTGGCCTTATGAACAAGCTGGATTCGGGAAGAATGAACCCCTGCGGTTGTCTGCGGCCAAAGCGGATCCGGATGGCAGTATGGAGGAGATCCGGGCCTACCTGGAGAACGATGTCGTGGATAAAAAGGCGAAGGTGGCGAGCAAGCTGGATTTCCAGGATGAAACGGGGGTAAATACGGAAATATCCTTTAATCAATATTTTATTCAGGACGCCGGAGCCGAGACGAAGCCGCGGCCGGTGACTTATGGGTTTTATCGTTATGTCAATGTCGATTTCACACCCGATGGGCGGCTGCTGATAACGGGCAGCATGGACTCGACGCAGCATCCCGACCGGGTGCTGGAGAGCGCTGTTTACCTGGCGGATAAAGAGGGAAAAAACCTGCGATTGCTGCTAGGGGAGAAAGGAACCGTATATAGTAATGCAACGTTGTCGCCTTCCGGCAAGTGGCTGGCTGTCCAGTATAGCACAACCTCTTTTGTCACCGTGCCGCAGCTGGCTGTAATGCCGTTGAATGGGACTTCGCTAATACCTATTCCTTTTGACCGCGCCAAAGGCGGCTATACCTGGAGTGCGGATGAAAAATATATTTATTTCACGGCGCAGAGCAATGGCGGCGTGCCTTTGTGCCGGGCAAACGTCCAATCCGGCAAAACGGAGCAGCTTTCCGATTATAACAGCGGTACAGGCAGCTATGATCTGCGGGGAGGGCGGTTGGTATTTGTGCGGACAGAGGTTAGCGATCCTTTCGAACTATATACGGCGGATGCAGCTCTCGCAAGCCCTAAGAGGATCAGCGCTTTTAATT
Organism: Puia sp.; assembly: GCA_035555335.1. Taxonomy (GTDB): domain Bacteria; phylum Bacteroidota; class Bacteroidia; order Chitinophagales; family Chitinophagaceae; genus Puia. Next base: position 185,170 of record DATMGS010000011.1, on the reverse strand, counting down.
ATAACTGGATACAGAATAAGCTGCTGGTGCAGCCGGAGAAGCATGAATTCCGAAATGATAAGGGGATGACCATCGAGTATTGGGTGATGAAGCCGGCGAATTATTCACCGGGGAAAAAATATCCTTTGTTGCTGGATATTCATGGCGGGCCTTCTGCCATGTGGGGCCCCGGGGAGAATAGTATGTGGCATGAGTTCCAATATTTCTGCAGCCGGGGGTATGGTGTGGTCTATTGTAATCCCCGTGGGTCGGGCGGTTATGGGTTGGATTTTTTACGGGGCAATGTCGGGGACTGGGGAACGGGTCCTGCCAGCGATGTATTGACGGCGCTGGATAAGGCGGTAGGAGAGGGCTGGGCCGATACCTCGAAGCTGCTGGTCAGCGGCGGCTCATATGCCGGTTACCTGGTGGCCTGGATCGTGGGTCATGACCACCGGTTTAAAGCCGCCTGCTCCCAGCGGGGTGTTTATGATCTGGCTACTTTTTTCGGGGAGGGCAATGCCTGGCGCCTGGTGCCGAATTATTTCGGCGGCTATCCCTGGGAGCCGAAGGTAAAAGCCATCTTACAGCGGGAATCTCCGATCACTTATGTTGACAATATCACTACTCCATTTATTATATTCCATGGCGAGAATGATCGCCGGACCGGCTTTGTGCAGGGGGAGATGTTATACCGGAGCCTGAAGGTGCTGGGTCGTCCCGTTGAGTATGTCCGTCATCCCGGGGCCACGCATGAGATCACCCGTAGCGGCGACAATCGTCAGCGGATCGATCAGATGCTGCGAACCTACGAGTTTTTTGAGCGATGGCTGAACCAGTAACTAAGAATAAAGATAGAATGAACGATTGAGCAGGAATAATGATGACTGATTCGGCAAGCGGGAATATTCAATACCTTTAGGCGATGAAAAAAATCCTGTTTCTATTTTTGTCGGCGCCCCTATGGTGCGCCTCTTTCGGGCAAGGTAAGACGGTGACGGTTTATACCACGGCGGACAAGTCGGATCTGCGTCTCTCCGAAAGTGGAAAGTTGTCTTTTTCAGATTATAAACAACCTTTGGAGACGGAGCCTTTTATATTGGTGGATGCGTCGAAGGTCTTCCAGTCTTATATCGGGATCGGGGGCGCCCTGACGGATGCCGCGGCGGAGACTTTTGCCAAAATACCCAAGGCGCAGCAACAGGAATTACTCACGGCTTATTATGATCCGGCCAGGGGGATTGGCTATAACCTGGCGAGGACCAATATACAGAGCTGCGATTTCTCCAGCGGAAGCTATTCCTATGTCGGGGAGAATGACAGTCTGCTGAAGACTTTCAGCGTAGCGCATGACGAGCAATACCGCATTCCTTTGATCAAACAGGCAATAGCCGCCGCCGGCGGTAAGCTGCGTCTGTTTGTCAGTCCCTGGAGTCCACCGTCCTGGATGAAGGATAATAGCAGTGTGACGGGGGGCGGCAAATTATTACCGGCTTACGCTCAGAGCTGGGCTAATTTTTATGTGAAGTTCATCAAGACCTATGAGGCAAAGGGAATTCCGGTATGGGGACTCACGGTACAGAATGAGCCGATGGCCACGCAGAAATGGGAGTCCTGTATTTATACGGCGGAGGAGGAGCGCGACTTTATCAAAAAATTTCTGGGGCCGACGCTGCAGCGGTCAGGGCTGAGCGACAAAAAGCTGATCGCCTGGGATCATAACCGGGACCTGCTCTATCAGCGGGCCAGCACGATCCTGGAGGACCCGGGTGCGGCTAAATATGTCTGGGGGATCGGCTTCCATTGGTATGAGACCTGGACCGGCGGGCCGATGTTGTTTGAGAACCTGAAAATGACGCATGAAGCCTTCCCCGCTACAAACCTGATCTTTACGGAGGGTTGTAAGGAAAAATTCAGCTATGACAGTCTGGGCGCCTGGTCATTGGGAGAACGGTATGGTTATTCGATGATCAATGATTTCAATAATGGCTGTACGGCCTGGACGGATTGGAATATCGTGCTGGATGAGAACGGGGGGCCTAACCATGTAGGTAATTTTTGTTTTGCCCCGGTCCATGCGGATACCCGGACGGGGAAGCTGATCTATACGAATGCCTATTATTATATCGGGCATTTCTCTAAGTTCGTTCATCCGGGAGCGCGGCGTATCGCGGTTTCCAGTAACCGGGCCCAGTTACAAACCACGGCATTCGTCAATAAAGACGGGAGTATCGTGGTGGTGGTGATGAATACGACGGACGTCCTACAGTCTTATCATTTATGCATTAAAAACAAGGCGGCTGTTGCACAAAGTCTGCCTCATTCTATGAGCACATTAATAATCAAGTGATGAAATCGGTTCAGATTCTGATCGTAGCCTGTTTTGTACTCCGTTCTATCGGGGGGCAGGCGCAGGGCAAAGTTGTCCCTTCGCGGGGAGTGGCTGACAGTAAAGTGAATGTGTGGCTGACGGACCCGGGCGCATCGGTCTTCTTTGCGAAGCAGGAGGCGCGGAGCTGGGAGCCGGGGGAGGCTGCGGCCATTGCAGGGACGGGAGAAGCACCTTCCGACGGAAAGACAGGTGGATCGGGGGTTGTTATCCGGGTGGATCCGGGGCAGTCTTTTCAATCTATCGATGGCTGGGGCTGGGCTCTTACCGGTGGCAGCGCCCAGCAGATCATTAAAATGAGCGCTCCTGCGCGGGCGGCCCTGTTAAAGGAGCTTTTCGGCGTAAAGGGCGGGCAGATCGGCGGCAGTTATCTGCGGGTGAGCATCGGGGCTTCGGATCTGAGCGATCATGTCTTTTCGTATGACGATATTCCGGCAGGGCAGACGGATACGGCGTTGGCGCATTTTGACCTGGGTCCGGACAAACGGGATGTCATCCCTGTATTGAAAGAGATCCTGGCGATCAATCCGGCGATGCAGCTATTGGGATCGCCCTGGTCGCCTCCGGTGTGGATGAAGACGAACCGGGATAGCCGGGGCGGGAGCCTGCTGCCGGAGTACTATGGGGTCTATGCCCGGTATTTTGTCCGCTATATCCGGGCTATGCAAAAGGAAGGGATTACGATTGGCGCTATAACCATTCAGAATGAGCCATTGCACCCGGGGAATGAGCCGAGCATGCTGATGCCGGCGACGGAGCAGGCGGCGTTTATTAAGAGCGCTCTGGGGCCCGCTTTCCGCAAGGCCGGGCTAAAGACAAAGATCATTATCTACGATCATAATGCCGACAGGCCTGACTATCCAATCTCCATTTTAGATGATGCAGAGGCCCGTCAATATGTCGATGGATCGGCTTTTCATTTATACGGCGGAAAAATAGAGGCGTTATCGCAGGTGCATGATGCCTATCCGGATAAGAACCTTTATTTCACGGAGCAATGGGTTGGGGCTCCCGGCGATTTCAAAAAGGATATTCCGGAGCATGTCCGGAAGCTGATCATCGGGGCTAGCCGTAACTGGTCAAAAACGGTGATCGAGTGGAACCTGGCTTCCGATCCTTTTTATAAACCGCATACGGACCGGGGAGGTTGTGACCGATGCCTGGGTGCTGTCACCATTGACGGAGATAAGGTTACGCGCAATCCCGCCTATTATATTATCGCGCAGGCGGCCAAATTCGTGCGGCCGGGATCGGTCCGCATTGGCAGTAATTCGGGTGACGCTCTTCCGAATGTTGCTTTCCGGACGCCGGAGGGGAAGATCGTGCTGATCGTGCTGAACGACGGAAAGGATCCTGCCGATTTTACGATCGAATGTTGGAAAAGGCGGTTAGTGGAACGGCTGAATGCAGGGGCTGTGGCTACGTATGTTTGGTGAGCTATATAGATTTATGTGGCAACAATTTTTTTTTCATTAAAAAAGCTAAAGGTCTTTCTACATATAAATAAACAAAATGACCTATTGCTACTGAAAATACAAGAAGAATAATTGCGAATAAATATGGATTTGATGCCATTCCAAAATGCTTTAAGCACATGGCGGTCCCGCTTAAAACAAAGGGATGAATAAGGTATAATGAATAAGAGGAATTCCCTATTTCCAATAATAGGTCCTTGAAAAGAAAAGAACTTCGTTGGATTAACCCTTCAAGAGATAATAGTCCAATAAATATTAATAACATTTTAATTCCCCAATCCAGGCCTCTCCATTTTTCAGACGCTGGAATTTGAAAAATTATTTGCAAGGCAAACAGAAGCACTCCCAGCATAAATAGACCTATGCCATATTTATAATTAAGTTGGGCCTTTTTCATATTAAAGAGGTAAAAACATCCCATTCCAAATACAAATTCAATAAAAAAACTTTTGGTGGAAAAAACAAATAAGCGTACATCAGAATTAAAACATAAACCCATCATTACTAATGCCAATAATATTATCGAAGATGCCTGCATTGCTCTATATGTCCCTTCATTTATGAAATAGCCGAATATGAAGTAAAAGAAAAACTCATAACTGAGCGTCCATCCATTATCATTCAAAAACCTTTTTCCATTGGGGATTAAAGTATAGGAAGCTAAGATGCTGGTTTCTCCTCCGGAAGTATTAACTAATTTAGAATTATATAGATATACTATTAAGGCCAGCGTCGTTACTACCCAGTATAGAGGTATTATCCTTTTTATTCTGCGGATAATAAATTGGGTAAAACTCAAGTGTTGATTATAGGTTGAAACACACATGATATATCCGGAGATAATAAAAAACAAATCAACACCAGCATCTCCTATTGAGAATCCTTTTAATGCGTCATTGCCATATTGAGATCCTTTAACTGCTATATGCGTTAATAATACCAACAAGGAAGCCACTCCTCTCATTATTTGAATAGATTGGAGGTTCATCAGGTTTTTTTCCATAGGAAGACATTAAATTTTAGATTCATTCAGGTGAAAAGAGGACAGCTTATTCTATAAAGATAAGGCTGGTGGCGCTTTATTTTGCGGAAATATCCAATAATTCTTTCAGATAATTACCCCAGATCGTAGGATTGGAATGTGTTCCATGTCCCGAGGTTTGGTCTGTGATGGGCAACAAGATATAACGTCCTTTAGCGACTTTTTTAATTTCAGTTTCCATGATGCCGAGTTCGGGCGGGTTGACTTCATCATCCGCGGAGTTGACGGCCAGTAAGGGGGCCTTGATCTTCGACAGATAGGGGGAAGGGTCGTAGTCGCGGGAAGCGTCGAATGCATAGATCATATCGTTCGGGTCCTGTCTTTTCAGGAAGCTGCTGACGCCGGCGTCCAGGGCTTTTTCGGCTGCTTCGCGGGTGGGTGCTCTTTTCTGCAATTGAAGCGGGCTGCTGGTCATGAAGAAGAGAGAGGAATAGGCGCCGCGCATGCCGGTCTCCGGAATGGCAGTATATTCTCCGCCTTGCCAGAGAGGGTCCGACTCGATGGCTTCGATGGCCATCTTGCGCATGATCCTGTTGCGGCCGGCGATGGCTACGGGCAGGCTTGCCAGCGGCATGAGCGCGTCCATGAAATCGGGATAGGTATATCCCCAGACCCAGGTATGCATGGCGCCCATGGAAGTGCCCATCACCAGGCGGAGGTGGTCAATGCCCAGCCCTTCGGTGATGAGGATATAATCGGCTTTGACCATGTCGTCATAGGTATATTTAGGGAATTTCATGTGCAGGCCGTCGCTGGGCTTGCTGGATTTGCCATGGCCGATATTATCGGTGAGGATGATGAAATATCTGGTCGCGTCGAGCAGTTGGCCGGGGCCGAAAAGGTGGCCGCCGAAACCGGGAGTCAGAAAGTTCCCTACCCATCCTGTGGTGCCGTGCATGATGAGCACGGCATTGTCGGTCTTGCCGTCCTTGCCTTTGTGCGGGGTGCCGAGGGTGGCATAGTGCAGGCTGAGTTCGGGCAGGGTCTCCTTATCTACGAATTGAAAATTCTTCACTTTATAATCGCCTTCGACGGGAGTGGGGTAGTTGGGTTTATCGGGCGCGGCGGTCTGGCCCAGGGCAGTCGCTACGGTGACAAGGGCGAGCAATAAAACGAAGACGGTATGGCAGATGACTGATGGAATCCGGGCGGTCCGGGTATTCCGGCAGGTGATGGACGAAGAGCATATTGGCATAAGGATGAAATTAATGAATATTATGAGGGAGTCGAAAGAAACGACTAAATTTACGCCCCTCATTATTTACAAAGTTTGGCTATGAATCATTTTCCGGTATCGAGCTCTCATCTTTCCGCGAGACATCTCGGGTCTTTTTTGTCTGAGAAATATCTGCTTTCTGCTGCCTCAGCGTGCCGCTTCATAAGAGCGGGGGTGAATCACACTTACCTGGTAGAAGACGGCCGGGATAAATTCGTGTTCCGGGTATATAGTCTGAACTGGAGGACGGAGAAGGAAATTTCGGAGGAGATAAGGCTGTTGATGCGGCTGAAGGAAGCGGGTATTCCTGTCTCGTATCCTATCGCCGATAAGGCGGGGCGTACGATCCAGGTGCTGCATGCTCCGGAAGGGGACCGGTTCGGGGTATTGTTCTCTTATGCGAAGGGAGAAAAACTGCATACTTATTCTCCTGCCATCCATGAGCAGATTGGGGCCATGCTGGGGAAGCTGCATGTGGAGGCCCGGGACCTGTCGTTGGAGCGGGTGGTGTATACGCCGCAGGTTCTGCTGACGGAGCCGATGGAGCAGATCAGGAAATTCCTGGCTACAGATACTCCCGAATGGGCATTCCTGGAGTCTGCAGGAGGGCTTATAACGGAGCTGCTTAGCCGGGTTGATGAGAGCCGGCTGCGGCGGGGTGCGGTGCACCTGGATATCTGGTATGACAATTTTAATATCAGCAAGGATGGGGAAGTGACCCTGTTCGATTTTGATTTTTGTGGTAATGGCTGGCTCTGTCTGGATCTGGCTTATTACGTATTGCAGCTGACCAACCTGGAAAAAGAAGAGGAGGAGCGGGCCCTAAAACTGGAGAGCTTCTGGCGGGGTTATGAATCGGTTGCGTCAGTCACGGAGGAGGAGCGGCGACTGATACCGACGCTGGGAGTGAGCCTCTACATTTTTTATTTAGGGGTGCAGTGTCGCCGGTATGAGAACTGGTCGAATTCTTTTTTAAGCGAGAGTTATCTGAAAAGATTTATTAATGTGCTTATTAAAAAATATTATGAACTTTATCAGATCGGGGAGGTAGAAAAAATATGACAATAGGTATTATCGGGGTCGGGAAGATCGCCTGTGCGATGGTGGAAGGGTTGTGTAGTTCGGGGGTAGCAAACGGGCGGATCTATCTCTCTCCGAGGAATGAAGAAAATTCGAAATACCTGGCGACCCGGTATGCGGGTGCGGGTGTCAGCCGGCTGGAAAGTAACCAGGAAGTGCTGGACCGGTCTGAAATCATATTTATAGCGCTGCGGCCGGCAATGGCAAAGGAGGTGTTGAGCCAGCTGGTTTTCGGGGAGAAGCATATTGTTATCTCTCTGATCCCGCTGTTGAAGTATGCGGATCTGAGCAAGGCGGTGTTTCCTGCCGGCAGGGTGAGCCGGGCTATTCCGCTGCCTTCGGTCCGCCATCATAACTGTCCTATACCGATCTATCATTCCAACGAGATCGTTACGGGGTTATTCCGTCAGCTGGGGCAGCCGCTGTTGGTACCGGAGGAGGAACAGCTGCATACGATCTGGACGCTGACCGGGCTGATCACCCCTTTTTATGACCTGTTGAATGAATTGAGCGGCTGGGCGATTACCAATGGGGTCGGGAAGGAGATAGCCAATGCGTATATAGGCGATCTGTTTCAGGCATTGAGTTTCGAGGCGCAGCAAGCGGGGCCTGCCGGTTTTGCGGAGCTGGCTGAGCATGCGCAAACGCCGAATGGGATGAACGAGCAGGCGGGCAGGGAGATCCGGGAGCAGGGGGCGCATGCGATCTATCGGAGGAGTGCCGATCATTTATTGGAAAGATTTAAATAAGGTATATCATGGAAAAAAAGCTTCAGAGTTTCTATACGATCCGGTTTAATGACAGTGATCCGTTCGGGCACCTGAACAATGCCCGGTATATCGATTATTTTCTGAATGCCCGGGAGGATCATCTAAAGGAATATTACCAGATCGATCTCCGGAAATTTGCGGCTCAGGGGATTGGGTGGGTTGTGAGCCTGCATGAAATTCAATACATACGTCCGGCCAACTATAATGAACGGGTTTGTATTCAGTCGGAACTGCTGGAGCTGGCCGATTCGCATCTGCTGGTCGAGATGCTGATGCTGGATGAGGCGGCTGAGAATCTGAAAGCTATTTTATGGACGAAGTTCACCTGTATTAGTATTAAGACCGGGAAGCGGGAAAATCACTCTGCGGAGTTCATGGATTTTGCGCGGGCGATGCTCACTGCGGGGAGGGATGCGACAGGTGGGTTAAGAGGCAGGGTCGAGGTGTTGATGAAAAAGCCCTAGGATGGTGACAGCTTAAATCTCTCCCGGGTGACTCCTTCAAAACCGTCATGGCCGATATTGAGCAATTCTCCTTTTTCAAAGAAAAAACGCAGGATATAGGAGGGGGAGGTTGGGTTAGGCGGATTGGCTACCGTTATTTTAACGGTGCTGTCGCTGAGTTTCTCATAAGTTCCGATGAACGTGTAGGCGGTATCGAAAGAATATTTGCGGTAATATTTTTTGTCGGCGGTAAAGTTGATCTTAGTATCGGCGCTGGTGGATCGCCAATAGAGGGGGGCGCCCCGGAAGTCCTTGCCATAGACTTCGGTCAGGTTCCATTGGCCAACGAGATCGGTTGGAGCGGGGGCCGGCGGATCATTATCCTTTGAGCAGGAAGAAATGAGTATAACCAGGATAGCACCTAAAAGAATCCGGACTTTTTGCATGGCGCTGTTTTGATGTTGACAATGGGTATGTCGGTTTCGTTGCATGCGAATTGTTAAAACGGGGGGCGGGGATTTATACCTGCCCGTTAAGCAGCTTATACAGGGGGACAGGCGGGTGGCGTCGGGAAGGCCTGAAGAGGAGAAAACGATGTTGGGTTTATAAGAGAGGCAGGTCGAAGTAGAAGGTCGAGCCATCGTTGCCGGTGCTGATCACGCCCATCTCTCCTCCGTGGGCTTTGATGATTTCAGCGGAAATGTAGAGCCCCATACCGAACCCCTCAATTTTATTGCTTTTGACGTTGTCGGTGCGGGAGAAACGATGGAACAGGTCGGTCTGGCTTTCCGGGGGGATACCGATGCCTTGATCCTGGATGAGGACACGGACCTTTTTGCTTTTTTCATCGACGTGCATATCTACGATCACTTTATCGGCATCGGGGGAATACTTGATCGCATTGGTCAGCAGGTTGGTGAGGACCTGGCTGATGCGGAAGCGGTCTGCCAGGATGCAGGCGTCGGTGACTTCATTGATGACCAGCTGGTGTTGGGGGCTGCTGGGTTTGAGCTCGTTAACGATCTCCAGCACCAGTTCCACCAAAACAAAGGGTTCTTTGCGAAGTTGTATGGTGCCGGTCTTAAAAGCGGAAACGTCCAGCAGGAAGGAAGTCAGCTTGGTGAGCCGCTCTGACTGCGCCAGGATGCGATCCAGTGTCTGGGTCACCCGCTCGCTGGCGCCGTCCTGCAGTTCCATCTCCAGGATCTGCGCATAGGCTTTGATGACGGAAATGGGGGTCTTGAGCTCATGACTGGCGATGCTGATAAAGTCTTCGCGGGCCTGCTCCATCTTCCGCTGGAAGGTGACGTCTTCGAAGGTCAGCAGGATCTGTCCTACGGACTTGAAGGTGCGAAAAACCTTGCGGCTGGAGATGAGCAGGATGTGTTGGTCCTGCCGTATTTTGTCGAGATAGTCCAGTTCGAAGTTCTCGAAGCTATCGTATTTCTGCATTTGTTCCTGCAGGGGCTGGGGGTCCATTTGATGTCCCAGCGCTTCGAATACATTTTTATTCTCGGCTTCTTTTTTGTCGAGTAGGAAGAGTTTGTAGAACGCCCTGCTCGCGGAATTGATAGTGAGGTCGATATTCAGGATAAGGATGGGTTCTTTGGAGGTTTCCACGATGCTTTGGGCGTAGCGGCGGGCTTCGAGCAGCTCTTCCTCGGCTTGTTTGCGATTGCTGAGGTTGCGCAGGATCTTGGTGAAGCCGATATGATTGCTATCGCTGTCGTAGAGGGGGAAGACGAGGCCGCTGGCCCAGAACAGGGAGCCGTCTTTTCGTTGGTGATAGCGTTCGTCCTGGCCCCGGCCTTTTTCCAGGGCTTCGGTAAATTCATGTTCGGGGACGCCGTTCTTACAGTCTTCGTCGGTGAAGATGACCTGGGCTGTCTGGCCGCAGATCTCTTCTTCGGTGTAGCCCATGACATGTTCAGCCCCTTTGTTCCAGCTGGTGACGATGCCTTGTTTATCGGTGGTGAAGACGCCGTAGTCTTCCAGGCTTTCCAGTATGTTCTTATAAAAATCGTTATGAAGAGAGGGGAATGGGAGGAATTCACTCATAAAAAACAATTGCCACTATTGATTTAATCCGGGTCTGTTGCACGAATCAAAAATAGGGGTTTTATGTTTGACGGGGCGGATCATTTCACCGCCCCGCGCGGGCACAACGATAGCAAAAATCATTCCACGGACAGGGTAATCTCCCCGACATTCCACCCCTTTACCGATACGACGGGCATCGGGCTGCCGGCAGCGGTCTGATATTCCAGGGTGATGGTCCTGCTGGCTCCGGGTACAACGGAGACATAGTTATCGCTGAAGAAGGCGGGTAGGACCCTTTTCTTTGTCCGGGGGTCGATCAGGGCGATCCGGTTAAAGAAGGCGACGGGGTTTCCGATTGCATTGCTCAGCGTTACTTCGATCTTTCCGGGTCCTGCCTTTTTTGCTTCCACTTTCAGGGGCGCCGCCGCCATGTGCTGCAAACCGGAATATTGTCCGGAGGCATCGGGCAGCCAATAGAAGTTCTCGCTGATGGCTTGTCGCTTGTCATCCAGGAGGCGCAGGGAAAGGAATACGCCTTCTTCCTTCCGCAATTTGCGGAGCTGGGCTTCGATGCCGACATATTTACGGACGGTGGAGGGGCCGATTTCTTCGTAGACCTGTGTCAGGACGGTTTCTTTTCCTTTCGTGTCATAGGTCTTTACTTCCAGCATCATGTTGCGATGAAAGCTGAAGGTATTGTTGACGATCTGCACCATATTCTCAATGGGGTCGAATTGTACGTGCAGTGGTTCGCTGCCGCTGTGCAGGCCGTAGAGGCAGGCGTTGACGTCCAGGTAGTAATCGTACATCTGTCCGCGCAGGGCGGTCCAGGGGTTCTGGGTCTTCCAGATGATGGTGCCGGTGTACCAATCCCACATGTGGGAGCTGAAGCCTTCCATGAGGGCGCGGTACTGGTCGTAGTTGACGAGCTGGGCTTTGAGGGTGAAATCTTTCAGGTCTTTTACGGGGCCGTAGGCATAGACGGTGCTGTCGTAGCTGATATATTTATGATAGGCCCAGACGGGGTCTTCTTTGCCGGGGTATTGAGGGGCGACAAGGTGGTCGGCGGGCATAAAGCGTTCCAGGGACTCGTAATCTCCGACGCCTACAGATCCGACTTCGGAGTTGAAGGGGAAGGTCCGGTCGGCCCAGAAGGTGCGCAGGGGCTGGACGCCGTAGGGGCCGTCGCCATTGCCGCCCAGGGAGTTGAAGGACATGCTGTCGGAGTTGGAGTAGTCGAAAAGATAACGGGTCCCGTCCAGAGCAGGCAGGATGGAGTCTTTCATGGGCAGCAGGATATCATCCGTCGGGGTGATCTCGTTGCCGCCGCACCAGAAGGCCAGGGAGGGGTGGTTGCGGATCATTTTTACCTGATCTGCCACGGATGCCAGAAAGAGGCCATGGTCGTCGGGATATTGGCGGCGTGTCCACTGGTCTTCTTTTTTCTGGGGGTCGAGCCAGCGGCCGTTGCAGTCGCCGGAGTTCCAGAAGTCCTGGAAGACGAGCAGGCCGTATTTGTCGCAGGCCTGGTAGAACTCGGGTCTTTCGGTCAGGGCGCCGCCCCAGACGCGGATCAGGTTGAGGTTCATATCGCGGTGGAAGCGGACTTCGGCGTCATAGCGTTCGGGGCTGAAGCGGAGAAGTTCGTCGGAGGCGATCCAGTTGCCGCCTTTGATGAAGATGGGCTGGCCGTTCACCCAGGCCTGACGGCTACGGGTAACTGCATTCCAGGTGGTGGTGATCTCGCGAACGCCGAAGTCGAGGAATTCTTTGTCGGAGATACTGTTAGGGCTGGCGCTGCTGGTCGTGGCGGGAAATTTCGGATCGGCGATGAGGTTGGGGCGAATAACGGTTTGGGCGGTGCTGTTATTGGAACTGACGCCGTTGCTAATTGCGAACACGAGTTCCGTATGATAGAGGGACTGGGGGCCATAACCATTGGGCCACCAGAGCTGGGGGTGGAAGAGGATATGTGCGGGAAGGCTGACTTCCTTTTTGGTGTTCGCGGGCAGGGTTACGGAGACGGAGACGGTTTCGTCCTGCAGTTCATATTTCAGCAGGCCGCTGACGGGCTGGGAGGAGGTGTTCTCCAGTTCGGCGCTGACGCGCAGGATAGCGGGCTGCTGGGTTTTGGCATCGGGCATTCTGATGCCGGGGACTTCGGTGATGATATGGGGATTGCCGATATTAACCGGACCTGTCTTTTCGATGGTGACTTTGTCCCAGATGCCGGTATTGCGATCCCGGATCGGCTGGATCCAGTCCCAACCGGCGACATACTGGTGGGAGATGTTGCGGGCGATCTCGCCGTCGCCGCCCTGTCCGCCATTGGGGTTGCCCACCGGATCGGGGGGGTAGACGATGACGGCTAACCGGTTGGCCCCTGCTTTTGTGAGGAAGGGGGTGATATTATAGGTCTGCCGCAGGTACATGCCGTGATGGGTCTTGTCGTCGAGTTTATGGCCGTTGAGGTAAACGTCGCAGCTATAGTTTACGCCGCGAAGGTGCAGCCAGACCTGGCTGTCGCCGCCGGGGGCGGGTTCTTTAAAGTCTTTGACGAACCAGTAGGTATAGGTATCCCTGCCGGTAGTATAGATATCGGGGATCTTTTCATTATTCATGCCGTAGAAGGGGTCGGGAGCCAGCCGGTTGTCGATGAGAGTCGTAAGGACGGTGCCGGGTACCGTCGCCGGGATCCATTCTTTGAGGGAAAAAGAGGGGTTGGAGATCTTTTCTCCGCCGGTCCGTAATTTGCCTATGTTCTGGCATTTCCAGCCGGTATTGAGGTCATATTGATCCTGTGCGGAGCAAAGCTGTGCGAAACAAAAAGAGACAAGAAGGGCGAGGGTGGTGGTGATTTGCTTCATAAGACGACAAAACTAAGGCAATGGGGATAGCTAAAAAAACTAAAAGGGCTGGTCGCCGGTGACGGGGCTTAAAACCCATAACAAACTCATTATCAACCGTCTTTAAAATATGTGATTTTTTTCTTAATTTAGCTAATAGTAAAGATAAAATATCATGCAAGCAGATAATTTAAAATATACCTTACTGGATAAATTGATATCCATTCGTGACATTAGCGTATTGCAAAAGGTAAATGACCTCCTGGGCAGTGTGGATATAAACAAACCTGTTTTTAAGGTTACGGATGGTCAAAAGCAAATGCTGATGAAGAGTGAAGAAGATATCCGCAATGGTAATTTAACGTCTGATGACGAATTAAATGCTGAAGAAGATCAATGGCTAAACGGATAGTCTGGACGAATACTGCTAAAAAAGCCAGGAGGGAAATACTTGAATATTGGATTAGGCATAACGGGTCCGCTACTTATTCTAAAAGGCTATCCAAACTGTTTAGAATAAAAGTATCTCTACTGGAGTCGGATCATTATCTTGGTAAACCTACCGATTTTGAGAATGTGCGTGTTTCTTTAGTCAGCCATTTCTCCATTTTCTATAAAGTATATGCTGACGAAATTATAATTGTAGGTATCTGGGACAACCGAAGAAACCCCGATGATCTGTATAAAAATCTGGAACTATAGGAGGAATGATTTTGGGGCGATGTCCGACATTTGCATCATACAGTTCAGTTCCTGGAAGCCCCTGATTTATTTCATGCTTCCGGGTTTTCGCTTTTTAGCACTTCCCAATCTTCATAAAATTCTCCGTATTCTTCAATCAATGGCAGCAAAGATGAAATTGCCGGTGCACGAATAGAAAAAAACTCCAGGTTCAACGACCTGGAGGTTTTTAAATAATTAGGGGGTGGGTTGAGCCGTCGCGGAGGCCCTTCCTATTTAAGTATTAATATGGTTTGATAGGAGTAATTCACGCCGTCGCTCCAGGTTAATTTATAGACGCCTTTGTCCAACCCTGCAATGTTTATTTTAACGTTTGTAACGTTGGGTTCGACCTTCACTGATCTGGCAATCTTTCCCATCATATCTGTCAGCTGAAAGCGGGAGGCTACTGCCGTCTTGGGAACTGCTACAGAAAGGACTCCATTTGCCGGGTTCGGATATACCGAAAGTGATGTCAACTGCGTTAGCGGAGCCGGCGTCGCTATATACGTAAACCCGGCCAGGGAGTCAAATCCATGCGAGCCTGATACGAAGACGTTTCCGCTGGAACCCGAGTCTACAATCGCCGTGATTGCCGTGTCGGACAGTACGGTGAAGGACTGCGCCGCGGTCGATCCGAAACTGACGGCGGTCGTGCCGGTAAAGCCGACTCCTCTAATGGCAATGGACGTACCTGTCGAGCCGCTGGTGGGACTAAAAGATGTGATATGCGTGGAGGTCAATGGCGGCGTATACGTAAACCCGGCCAGCGAATCGAAGCCCCGCGTACCTGATACGAAGACCTGTCCGCTGGAACCTGTGCCGACGACGGCCGTGATCGCCGTGTCGGACAATACGGTAAACGACTGTGCCGCAGTCGATCCGAAGCTGACGGTAGTCGTGCCGGTAAAGCCTACTCCCCGAATGGCGACGGAAGTACCCGTCGAGCCGCTGGTGGGGCTAAAAGATGTGATATGGGTTTGGGTTGGAGGTGTGGTCGTATAGGTAAAGCCAGCCAGGGAATCGAGGCCCTGTGAGCCTGATACAAAGACGTTTCCGCTGGAGCCCGTACCTACAACGGCCGTAATCGCAGTATCGGATACCACGGTGAAGGACTGCGCGGCTGTCGAGCCGAATCTGACGACGGTCGTCCCGATAAAGCCGAGACCTCTAATGGCAACAGACGTGCCTGTCGATCCACTGGTGGGACTAAAGGACGTGATATGCGTTAAGTTCAGTGGCGGCGGACTAATATAGGTAAAGCCAGCCAGGGAGTCTTGTCCATGCGACCCCGATACATAGACCTTACCACTGGAACCTGCGCCTACCCTCGCGGTGATCGAGGTGTCGGAAAGTACGGAAAAAGACGGTGCCGCGTCCACTCCAAACCGGACGCTGGTCGTCCCCGTAAAACCAGAACCTTTGATGGCCACTAATGTGCCCGCCGTACCGCTGGTGGGACTAAAAGATTTAATATGCGTGGAGGTCAGCTGCGCAAAGGAATAGGACGTAAGGAAAAATGAAAGCAATACCAGGAGGCATCGATTGACAATAGATTTATTTTTCATGGGAAAAGGTAAAATTTAATCATTAAGGAATATGGTTTGAGACAAAGTAGAAAAAAGAAATTACAGTTCCTAGCTGGCCGGAAAATGAATACACTTAGACGGTATCGTTACGATCTATATTGGATTGGGGGCGCCAGAGAGTGGCAAAGAAAAAAAGCCTCCAGGTTCAACGACCTGGAGGCTTTTAAATTGTTGGGGGGATCTTCGGATCCGGAATGCCGGGCGGACGCGGCGGCTCGGGTTGGGTCGTCGCGGACGCAGCGGCCTATCTAAGGATCAATATCGTTTGATAAGAGTAATTCACGCCATCGCTCCATATTAATTTATAGACGCCTTCGGTCAATGCTGTAATATCTATTTTAACGGTCGTCACGTTCTGCGCTACCTGTACGGATCTGGAAATCTTTCCCATCATATCCGTCAGCTGAAAGCGTGAAGCTACAGCCGCATTAGGGACTGCTACGGAAATGAATCCATTAGCCGGGTTCGGATATACCGACAGGGTTGAAAGCAATCCCGCCACGTGAACGGCGATCACATTACTGTAGGTATAATTCCCTGCCGTGTCCTCTATTTTAAGACGGTAATAAATAACGTCGTTTCGCGGAGCCGGATCTGTATAGGTATAAGTATGCGTACCAGTGTCCTTGCTCAGGGCTGTCAGACTGGCGGCAGCGGAAAATCCGGAGCTATCCGTACTGTATTCCACTACATAGTAACTGATACTGAGCTCATCGACTATTTTCCAGGTCAGAACCGGTTGGTTTGCTGCAATCGTACCCGTAAAGCTCAACAACTTAAAGGTCGGAGGAGTTGGCGTTGTCGTCGTCGTGGTCGTATAGGTAAAGCCAGCCAGGGAGTCCAGTCCCTGTGAGCCAGATACGAAGACCTGTCCGCTGGATCCCGTGCCTATAATGGCCGTGATGGTGCTGTCGGATAGTATGGTGAAGGACTGGGCCGCGGTCGGTCCAAAGCTGACAAGTGTTGTCCCGGTAAAACCAACGCCTCTGATGGTGACGGAGGTACCCGTTGTACCGCTGGCGGGGCTAAAGGACGTGATATGGGTTGGCGTCGATGGCGGCGTGGTCGTCGTTGTCGTATAGGTAAACCCATTGAAGCTGGTCGATGCCCCCGTGGTAGTCAACACGGCTACGGCGCCTGAACTTCCCTGGCCTACGACTGCGATGATCATCGTGGGCGAGAGGATGGTAATGGAGGCGGCCGGGGTGCCTCCGAAGGCGACGCTGGTAACGTTGGAAAGATTGAGGCCGGTGATGGTATCGACAGTTCCGGCGGTTCCGCTGATCGGAGAAATGGAGGTGATCACCGGCACACCTGACGCGACGAAAGTGAAACCGTCAAGAGAGACCGATCCTCCCGGCGTGGTCACCTGGACCGCACCCGAAGAGCCGTTATAATTTACCAGCGCAGTGACTACGCTGTCCGATACGACGGTGACTGATTGGGCATACCATTGTCCGATCTGGACAAAGGAGGCGCCGGTGAGATATTTACCCTTGATGGTAATGAGCGTTCCGCCTGTACCGGTCTGTGGCGAGAAAGAGGTCATCTGCGGCACAGGTGGGACAAACACGAATCCACTTACGGTAGCCGTGCCGGTAGCAGTCGTGACGACTACATTACCGGACGCGCCATTGCCTACCACAGCAGAGATCTGGTAATCACTACTAATGGTAAATGAAGCGGCCGGCACTCCGCCAAAGGTTACGCTTGTTGCTCCAAGCAGATTTGCGCCGAAGAGCGTGACCGGGTCTCCCTGCCTGGCGCTCGTGGGATAGATAGATTGCAGGGTGGGCGGCGGAGCGTTATAGATAAAACCAGTCAGGGTATCCGGCCCGTTGGAGGTACTCACCACGATATTTCCCGTTGCCCCTGACCCTACGATGGCGGTGATGGCATTATCCGAATAAACGGAGAATGAGGCAGCGGCCGTACCGCCGAAGCTGACTCCCGTAACATTGGAGAGGTGCGTACCGGTGATGGTAATCGTCGTGCCGGCAGTGCCCATCGCCGGGCTGAAAGAGGTAAGTGTCGCTACTGGCGTCGTCAATGTGAATTGGGACGGGCTGCCGGCTGTACCATAAGGAGTCGTTACATAGACCCATCCGGTGGCGCCCTGGCCTACTACGGCCCTGATCGTATCCGGGGAGACGACGGTAAAGGAGGCTGCTGCTACACCACCAAACGTCAATGCATTTGCTCCCGTTAAATTGGTGCCTATAATGGTGATCACCGTCCCTGGCGGCGCACTAAGCGGTGTGATCGAGCTGATGGTTGGGGTAGGAGCGACAAAAACGAACCAGCTGGCTGCTGCGGTGCCTTGCGGGTTGGTAACGTAAATATTACCCGTGGTTCCGCTGCCTACAACGGCCGTGATGGTGGTCGGAGACGTCACGGTAAAGGAGGTGGCTGGCGTACCGCCGAAGCTGACGGCGGTGGTACCGGTGAAGCCGCTGCCCGTAATGGTAACCGTTGTGCCGGGCCCGCCGTTGGCCGGCGCAGAAGAGCTGATTACCGGAGGTGGCGGTATAAAGGTAAAGCCGCCGAGGCTGCCCGTACCAGCGCTGCTGGTGACGGCGACGCTGCCGGAGGCGGCTGCACCAACGACAGCTGTAATGGTGCCGGGTGTTACGATACTGAACGAAGTAGCCGGCACTCCACCAAAGCTCACCGATGTTACTCCATCAAGATTGGTACCGCTGATCGTTACCATTGTGCCCGCAGCTGCCTGCGTTGGCGTAAAGGCGGTAATCGCCGGAGCGGGATAAATGTAAGTAAAGCTATCCTTTCCTGCCGTTCCATTGGGCGTTGTCACCGATATGGTTCCCGTAGCTCCCTGACCGACCGTGGCGGTGATCGTCGTATTCGACACGATGGTAAATGCAGAAGCGGGAACGCCGCCGAAACTGACGCTGGTAGTTCCGGTAAAATTATTACCTGTGAGCGTGACCACCGAACCCTGGGCTGCGCTGGCCGGAGTGAAGGCCGTCAGCGTGGGCGTGGCTGTGCTATTGATCTGGTTGAGGAATACGGCCTGGCTACCACCCGTATTCAGCACGATGTCCGGCTTGCCGTCGCCATTGAGATCTCCTATAGCCAGCATACTCGCGCTGGAGCCGGTGGCCAGGTCAGCTGTGTCGGCAAAGGCGATGGCGCCCGTGCTGCTGGTATTATGGAGGATAGACAATATATTCAGCGAAGGGACGGCTGCTGCCACATCCGGCTTGCCGTCGCCGTCCAGGTCGCCGATGGCCAGGTAACCCGGGTTGCCCGTCAGCGGGATCAACACCGGCGCGGCGAAAGAGATCACACCACCGCTGCTGATATTCCGGTAGACGGCTATATTATTCGATGCCAAAGAAATGATCAGGTCGGGCTTTCTATCGCCGTCGATATCCGCGGAGGTCATAAAGTTCATGCCTCCGGGCTGGGAAATATCCGCTCTGGGGCCAAAAGTGATTGTCGAAGTGGTAGTGGTATTCTTAAAGATGGTGATCTTGCTGGTATACCAATCTTCGACGATGACATCGGGTTTGCCGTCGCCATCGAAATCGTTCACAATGGTGCCGTTGGGCCGGTAGTCGACACCATAGTTGGCAGAGTTGGAAAAAGCAAGGGCGCTGTTGAGCGTCGTATTGGTCATAATATTCAACAGGCTGGAATAAAGGCTGGTCGCGGCAATATCCGGCCGGCCGTCGCCATTGAAATCCCCCGTTGCGATAAAGCATTGGTCCAGTGACTGGCCCCTCCAGGTTAAACCGCCATTAATGGCCAGCTTACCCCTGGTGCTGGTGTTGGCATAAGCCAGCGCCGGATAGCCATCGCTGTAACCCGTGACAAAGTCAAGGCGTCCATCTCCGTCGAGGTCGACGGGATATATCGCCTGAGGCGAGATGCCGGTAGGGGAGGAAGCCGAGACAGGCGCTGCAAAGCCAAGCTGTCCGCCCGTGCTGGTGTTTCTCAACAGGGAGACGGTATAATTGACCGAGGTAGCCAGATCCAGCTTGCCATCGCCGTCTGCATCGGCCAGGGCAAGCGTGCTGCCGCCATTACCCGAAGAAATGGTGGCCGGAGCCGCAAAAGACGTGGAAGTGATGGCGCCGCCACCCGAAAAGGTCAGGTCGAAGGGTATATAGGAATAAGCTGTTTTCTGATGGGTCGTGACGGAAAGAGGCTGATAGGTGGCGCCCACCGGTGCGATCACGGTTAGGGAACCGTTGCCCGCCTGCGTCACCGCGGCTTTCACCCCACCGAAGTAAACGATATTATTGGCGGCTACAGGATCGAACCCACTGCCGGTGATGGTGACGGCCGTGCCTGCAGGGCCGCTGGCTGGTGAAAACGAGCTGATCACGGGCGCAGAATATACATAGGTAAACTCTTCCAGAGAATTTGACCCGGCCGGGGTAGTTACGGTGATCTTCCCGGTGGCGCCGGCCCCGACTTTAGCTTTTATAACGGTGTTCGAAACGATGGTAAAGGCAGCGGCAGGCGATCCCCCGAAACTGACGGAAGTCGCTGTGCTGAAGTTGGTTCCCTGGATGGTGATGGTGTCACCTGTTGCACCGCCGATGGGGCTAAAGCTGCTGACCAGCGGATAATTGATATAGGTGAATCCGGGGACCGTGTCTACGCCAAAAGGGGTTTTTACGATCAGGTTGCCCGAAGCACCGGTACTTCCGATGAGGGCCTTGATCGTGTTATCCGATACAACGGTAAACCAGCTTGGCGCTACCCCGCCAAAAGACAGGGTGTCGGCATCCGTAAACCGGCTTCCGCTAATGATCACGGTGTCTCCTCTTCCCGCCGCGGCCGGTGTAAAGGCCGTGATGGAGGGGCTGGAAACAAATGTAAAACCGCCGAGGGTGCCAGTGCCCAGTGAAGTGGTGACACTGATATTGCCGGTTGCGCCATTGCTTACTCTGGCCGTGATCGAGGTATCCGACAGGCCGGAGAATGACGTCACCGGGATGTTACCCAACGTGACGCCGGAGACGCCGGACAGATAGCGCCCTCTGATGGTAACCGTTAATCCGATAGTCGCTGAGTCGGGTGAGATACCTGTGATTACTGGCGGAAGGGAATTTATAACGGGCCGTAAGATGGATAAGGAACCCTGCATATTATCCCCGTTGGTCACGATCAATTCCGGCCGGCCGTCCTGGTCCAGGTCGGAGATTGCAACGCCATTGGGAAGTCCGACATCGTATACATCAGACCTGGGAGCGAAGGAAGCTGATGTGATGCTGCCCGGGCTGGTAATATTTTTTAAGATCGAGGTATATCCCCGTCCATATCCGACAAAATTTGAGATGACAAGATCCGGCTTTCCATCTCCATCCACGTCACCCATGGTGACACCCGAAATCCAGCTTCCCGTATGGAAGTCTACCTCGGCGGCAAAAGAAGCCGTGCTGAGGGCGCCGGGAGTGGCCTGGTTTTTCAAAATGGCGACACCGGAGTCGGTACTGATCGCCAGGTCGGGCTTGTTGTCCCCATCCAGGTCTCCGATGGTCAGGTGACTGGCTGGTTTGAGCAGGGTCACCAGGAAGTAAGGCGCCAGCGAGGAATCGTTGATGACACCCAACCTGGCTGTATTCCGCAATACAGAAAGCGTTCTATCGCTGCCGTTAGCGGTGACAATATCGGGTTTGCCGTCACCGTCGATATCCGAAACGACCATGTCGCTGACGTTGCCCGCCAGGCCATAGGTTACGGGGTTGGCAAAAGAAAGCGATCCCGCCGCCGCCGTCGTATTTAACCATAAAGATACTCCGCCCTGGGCCGCTGATACGAGGTCCAGTTTCCCGTCGCCATCGATATCGACGGCCTCTACCGGACCATTGCTCATGGCAAAGGTCTGGGCGGCGCCAAAGGCGATATGACCGGGTGTGGAAAGATTCATATAAATACGGACATGGAAGGTATTGCCGCTGGAGGCACACAACATATCCAGCCGTCCGTCGCCATCCAGGTCCCGCAAGGATACATTCCAGGCCCCGTCGCCATTCCAGTAATTGGTCATTGGAGCAAAGGAGGTGGTGTTAAAGCTGCCTGGAACCGTGGTATTTCTAAAAACGTCTACTGCGCCGCCGGTGTTGACTACCAGGTCGGGGCGGCCATCGCCGTCGAGATCGGCAGCATGAACATCGGATGGAAAATAATCCGTCGAATAATTCACGGCCGGAGTTTGAGAAGCGTTGATCACCGTTGTGGAGGTCGCTCCGATATTAAATGTCGTAACGAATGGTTGATATGAAGAGGTTATCTGCCGGGTGGAGGTATTAAGTACACTGATCGGCTCGTACGTCGTGGATTTCGGCACGATCACCGTCAGCGAGCTGCTTGTCGCTGCGGACACTTTAGCCCTGACGCCGCCGAAATAAACAATATTGCTGTCTGCTTTTGGATTGAAATAATTTCCGTTGATCGTAACGGTCGTCCCGACAGGGCCGCTGGCCGGCGAGAAGGAATTGATCTTTACCTGGGCCGGCAAAGTGGTGCTAAAGAAAAACAGTATGAGTAACTGGATAATGGATTTAAGGGAAAAAGGGATAGTTTTTTTCACAGGGTAGATAGGGGGCATTTCAGGGATTTTGCCCCAAGATATAACGAAAAGCGGGAAAAAGAAATAGGAAAAATCACCTATATGACAAAAATAAATTTGGATTCGGGTTTGGGAATATTTTACAGACCCGGAACTAAGGGGAGCTTATGCTGGCCAGGCGACTGCCCTGCAAATGCTTCCGGATGGCTTGCCATATCTATCATATTGGTTACTTCTTCCAATACCTTTTCGGCAGAACCTGAATAGCCCGGGTACTTAAATCTTATATTACCGGCTCTATCAATAACAAATTTTGTTGGAATACCGCCAACACCATAAGCGGTTACAACTTTATCCTGTTTCCCTGATGCCGTTTTATCATCTATTAGTACTTGAAACGAATATTTATTGTCGGCAATAAATTTTTTAACGGCATCCCCGTAATGATCGCCAGATTCCCATGTATCTATAAATAAAAATTTTACATTCGGGTCGTTCTTATATTTATTTACAGCCATTTGCATACCGGGGAATGATGCCTTGCATGGCCCGCACCAGGTAGCCCAAAAATCCAGTACTACTATTTTACCTTTTAAATCAGCTAAAGAAACGGTTTTTCCCTCAATATCCGTCAAAGTAAAGGCATTGGCAGGCTCATTTATCATCGTTTTTGCAAGTTCTGCCTTTGCCTTGTCATGCAATTCCTTTTCTAATGCTGCTAAATAATCATCGTAGCCGTTATCACTTCCTTTTACTTTAATATAATTCTTTTTGAGCAGGTCTCTTATTTCTGCGTTATCTGCGCCTTTCCTTATAGCAGCTTCGGCATATTGCCGGGCTTTAGCCGATTGTCCAAGTTCGCTCAGGATACAGATATAATGCTCATATATTTTTTCGTTAATGTTGTTCCCTTCATGATCAATAACCGGCTGTTCATATTGGAGGGCCCCGGCATAATCTTTTTTCTTCATTAAGATAAATGCATAGGTATCTGAAAAACGATCATACCCTTCCGCATAACTCTCTTTCATTTGCAATGGTGACATAAAAGGGGCTCCAACCGGTTTCTTTAAGCTTTCAGCCATTATATCCAACGATTGTTTTGAAAGCTTCCCGGCATCGTCGAGGTGAACATTTTTTTTTGCCAGGTTATATGCAATATTATTTAAAATCTCAGCGAGATAATCCCGGTTTTTTATTCCTCCTTCAATTTTATAGTAATTTGCAAAGTCGTTCTGTTTAAGATATTGGCTGGCTTGTTCAAATCTTAAATTGTCCTGTGTCTTATTTTTTTCAGCCGTTGTTTCGGGATATTTTTTTATGTAAGCCTTATAAAGCGAATCCTTTTTTGTTTTATCATTTTCCTCAACAAAAGCATTTTTCATATCATTTTTCACAGTTAATCCATCAGGGAACCTTGCTTTAACTATTTTGTTCAGGGAATCCGCTTGGGCGCCATCATTTGACACAGTCATCAACTCGACTGCAAGCATCAGATCTTTTTCATCAGCACTTTTTTCAAGTGAGGCGATTTTATTATCTACAATCGCTTTATCTTTCGGGTTTTGGGACAGCAGGAAATAATAATTTAGCTGGTACTCTTCTTCACTTTTTGGGTACAATTCAAACTCTTTTTTATATAGTTCTACGCCTTTAGCCAGATCCCGTTTAATTTTGGCGTAATAACTCCTATTGTTTGTCAACAAGGCCGCCTCGGATGCATAAGCGCCTTGCACGGGCTGTTTATCTTTGTAAACCAAATAAATATACCCGTTATTGTTATTATTATCCACCTCATTTCCGCTGCTAATTCTGATAAAAAACGCCTTAGTATTTTCCGGAATTTTAATTTCTCCCCTTAATAAAGGGCCATTGGGTTCCAGGGCGATGTCATCAACAGGATAATTTTTCTCGTCGAGATAATAAACTGCGGCTGTGATATCTTTTTTTCCATCAACGACTGTTCCGGACGGATCATAAGTAAATGTAATCTTTTCTCCGGGAGCCGGGAACTGTTCCGATAACGTTAAGTGCTTGTTTGTTTGCGCAAACAAACTTTGAATAGCCAGAATACCTGGTAACAACAACAACTTCATGCGTTTCATAGCGGCTTTATTTCTTAGGTTGATTATTTATTTAATAATTCTTTCAACTTGTCATTCAAATCGTCACCGCGCAAATCCCTGGCTACAATCGTCCCGTTAGGGTCTATTAAGAAATTCGTAGGAATTCCTGTTACGGCATATAACTGCGCAACGGCGTTTTTCCAGCCCTGAAGATCTGAGACATGTGTCCATGGTAAATGATCATCAAGGATGGCTTTTAACCATTTGTCTTTCACATTATCAAGCGATACGCTTAAAACGGTGAAATTTTTGTTTTTATAAAGATTATAAGCATTAAGCACAGTAGGATTTTCGTGCCTGCACGGGCCGCACCAGCTTGCCCAGAAATCAAGTAATATATACTTTCCCCTGAAATCGTGCAGTGTTACGGGCTTACCGGAGGTGTCCGCTATTGTGAAATCAGCTGCAGTGGCCCCTATTATTGTATTTTTTATATTTTTAATGTTGGCGGCATAATCCATGCCCGGCTTTGTCTGGCGCAAACTTGCGCTAAGCGAATTAAAAATGGGTTCGATTACATTAGCGTCGGGTTGATCTCCGGCATAATATTTAAGCGCATTTAAACTAACTATTGAATTGGGATTAGCCTTAATAAATGCCAACCAAACAGCTTTCTGTTCAGTAACAAGGGAATCTCTTTTATTTTCAAATTCAGGAGATCCCCTTTTTTCTTCCGATGCTGCATGGTAAACATTATTAAAGGCAATTGCTTTTTCGTAAACAGGGGCTAACATTTTGTTTAACCTCGCATTATCATCATTAACAATACCACCGCTGATTTTAGCTTTTTTTAAGCTATCCGCACATGTTATGGTAATGGTTCCCGGTTCAAGATAAAGGGAGGTAACGTTAACATCGCGTACATCGATACCCGTTCCTTGTTCATTAATAATTAAAAAATAATATTCGGGGTAAGGGACGGAGCCAGTAAAACTAAAATCGCCATTTTTAAGTATCACGGAATCAGTTACTTTATATTCACTGTTCATCAAATAGACTTTTGCAGGAGCGGATAATTGCCCTATTTTCCCAACCAGGTTGTATTGTCCACTTTGTGCGAATAACAATAAAGGAGCCGGAAGAACGGTAAGAATAAAAAGGAATCTTAATTGTTTCATTTATGGATTTTGTTGCATGCCGGGATTAAATTTTAATACCGCAAGAGGTATTTGTAATACATAACGGGGGCTAGAGGGGGCTAGTGTTGCTATTATATTCCCTGTATTGTCATACCTGTTTATGCCAGGTATACGGCCTTCTTTATTTAACCGGCGCATATCGAACCAGCGGATGGCGCTAAAAGGAAACTCAAATGTCCTTTCACTAAGCACCTTTTGCAATACGGTATCCTTATTGTTAGATGTATATGCGATATAATTAGGAAAACGGTTTGTACGCACAGTGTTTAGTGCTGTTAATGCTGTAGTTAAATCACCGCTGCGGGCTGCCCCTTCAGCAATAATCAATTCCATTTCGGCCACGGTTGTCCCAACATTCGGCTGATAATTGCCATTAACAAACATAACTACACCGCGTTGGGAAAAGCTATAGTCGGGTTTTACGGTATTATAGTTATTGTCATAACTATAATAGAAAAGGCTTAGGCGGGCATCCGTGGTATCAAATGTTTTCAAAAAAGATTGTGTAGGATAATAAACCGGATTTTCACTCTGTCGCGCATAGATACTTTCTGTGCTTGTAACTTGATTTGGTAAACTGCCAACATTGGTAAAAGTAGTATAATTTAGTAAACTTAGTGTATTGTCGGCCTTCAAAGCATTTTGGGCACTTGTTTCCGCTGCAGTATAATTGCGCATATACAAATAAGCCCTGGCCAAGACGCTATATGCCGCCGCCACTGAACCCCTATAACGATCTGTACCGTTGCTGACCGGCAAATTTGGAATAGCGGCATTCAGATCGGTAATAATTTGATTGTACAATGCCTGCACGGTACTGCGTGGGGGAGTGGTGGTAGATATATCTATTGCCGTAACAAAAGGAACTGCCAGGTCTTGCGCTGCTGTAGCGCTGTCATACTCTTTCGCATATAGGTTTATCAGGTACAAATACTCAAAAGCCCTTCCCAGTAAGGCTTCTGCTTTTAATTGAGCCCCTTGTTGTGTTGATCCGGCAGCGGTATCAATGCCAACAAGTACGGTATTATAATAATAAATAGAAGTATAATGATCGCCCCAAATTGGAGGTTCAATAGTAATATTAGCTAAAAACTGTGTCGCCCATGTGTAAATAAGGTCATTAACAGCGGTACTCGATGCTGTTAATGTAGGGTTATCAATATCATCAGCAAGATAGTCAAGATTTTGCGCATCGTTTTCGAAATCTAAAAATGCGCTGTTCAGCCAAAGGTTATAGTCGCTGGTGCTTTTAAGTAACTGCTTGCCTTTCGGTGTAACATCCAGGTATTTATTGCAACCTGCTATAACCATAAGGGTAAAGAGGGCAGCCAATTTATATATATTGTTATATTTCATTCTTTTAAAAATTAGTGTAAATGCCAATTGTATAAGTTGGTGTTATGTAACTTTTTTCGAAGCCGCCGCCTGTGCCCAAACTATAATTGTATTTATTAAAGGCCCGGGTGTATAGGTTGCTCCCTTGCGCCAGTAGCTGAAAACTCTTAAAACCTGCATTCTTAAGAAATTTTAAGGAGCTTATATCGTAAGATGCGGTAATAGTGCTTAAGGTTATATAGGAGCCGCTTACCGTATTCTCATTTTGATAAACCTGGCTCTCGGTGTAACTTTGGATGGTATTTCGATAGTAGAAGCTGGTTATTGTTGCAGGGTTCAGAATATCAGTTGTATTTTCATCACCTGATTTTTTCCAAAAGTTTTGTGCCCCTTTTAGAGGCCGCGCAACTGTTATACTCGGATGGGGCACCCTTACGGAAAAACCACCATGATAATTCACCATGCAATAAAAATAAAATTTGCCAATGTCTATCCGGTTGCTTATGCCTATATTATTGGTAGGAACTGAACTGCCGTTATAAACAAGATCATCTATGCCACCGTCTGGTGATGCAGGTGTTTTTTTATTTCCCTTTTTATCATAAATAAGTGGCAAGCCTGTATTGTCTAAACCGGCATTGCGATAAGTAAATATTGCCCCTGCAGCATAACCCGGCACATAAGTAGACGATGTATAAACGTAAGAAGGGACAAAATCTGTTAACGTGCCGCTAACGTTGAAATTTTGCCCTAAATAATAGCTAACCACTTTGTTGGTATTGTGCGAAAAAACGAAGCCAGTGTTCCAATTAAAATTTTTATGTGTTATCCAATCCGCGTGCAAGGTCAATTCCAACCCTTTGTCATTCATAGAGGCTGCATTAATTGATGCATTGGAGACGCCCCTTGTTGCATCGATTTGACTATTTGCAATCAGGTCAGTCGATTTTTTATTATAATAATCAATACTGCCGGAAATGCTTTTAAATATGCGCCAATCCAGGCCGAGGTTAAAATTATAGGTTTGTTCCCAACGGAGAGCGCCATAAGCAGGGTTTGATAAAACCAAAGAGGGGGTTGTAGATGATGTAAAAGGGTTTACGCTTGAAATCGCTACTACCTCTGGAACGGATACTGTAGAAATATTCCCGTTATATCCTTCGGCTACCCTAAACTTTAATTCATTTATCCAACTAATTTGTTGCATAAAGCCTTCCTTGCTTATATTCCATGCTGTACCCACAGACCATAGCGGCTTACGGCGAAATTTAGGATCGGTACCAAAAAGGTTAGATTGATCAACACGGTAACTGCCAGTTAAAATGTATTTATTTTTGAAGCTATACATGCCGTTTCCATAAACTGAAACAAAGCGCTGTTCATCATAGGTTTGGTTAAATAAAGTTCCGGTGTTGACCATTTTGGAAGAAACAGAGTTAAGGTAGAAGTAATAGTTACTGCCATAGTTAGGGTCCGTCGCATTAAGTAGCGCATAATTTACAGGTAATTGAATAAGTGTTTGATCGTTATAGCCTAAATAGCCAGCATTGTTGCCCTGCGCTATCCTATCCCTGATTTCTGTACCTATAATAGCGCTAAAAAAATGATCGGAACCTATATGCTTACTGAAGTTTAACTGGGCACGGCCGGTAACGCTGCTTAACTGGCTATTATTATCCTGAAGATACCCGCCTTCTGGGATTAGCGACGATTGAAAACTACCATTGTTATCTGCTGTAGAATAAAAGTTGATATTCTGGCGCACTACGGCAGATTGCCCGCTGGCATAGTAACGGTTTTCAGTATGAGAGTGTTCATAAACGCCCCCGAAATTAAGATTGAAATCGCTGTTTATTTTGTAGTTAAAATCGGCCTCTATACGGTTATCAATAACGTGGACCTTTGTATTTTCCTGGTTTACCTCTGCTAAAGGATAGTTAAGGTTATCCTGGTACCCGAGCGCCATGAATGTTTTGTTGGCATACGTGTTCCAAAAGGAGTTATAATAGGTAGGTGCGGGGTTTCCACTTGCATCCTGAAAGTGTTCAACCGGATAAAAATTTGAGATATCCGGCACTGGCGCAGTTTTGGTTATATTTTCGGTATAATCTGTAACAAGTTTCAGTGAAAAGCGATCAGTAAAATTAATATTCAAACGGCCTGATAATGCTGCAGAATACCCACTATTATTTATTTGATTGGCCCTATTTCCGGAATAGTTCCCGGTAATATAATAGCTGGCTTTTTTATTGCCCCCGGAAACATCAATGTTATAAGTTTGTGCTATGGCCGTTTTTAAAAAAAGCCTGCCATAATCCTTGGTGTTATCATAAGATCCTAAACTTGCAAGTTGCTGGTTTACCTGATCCTGGGTAAGGTAATTTGGGTCGCTGGGGTTCAATGCGCCCTTGGAAATAAGATCTTGCCCTGATGTAAACGGATAGCCGGATTGTAAGTATTGAAAAGGGATTATCAAACCACTATTAGCTGCTGTGTATTTAAGATAGTCTATATAAGCGCTAGATGGAGCCCATCTGTACCTGCTATAATTTTCTTTTGGTGTAATTGCTATTGTGGTCCTGAAAGATATTTGGGGTGCGCCTTCTTTGGCATCTTTTCTTTCTATGATAACCACGCCGTTTGATGACCGTACGCCATAAATTGCCGCCGCCGCTGCATCTTTAAGGACCGTTACCGATTTTATTTCGTTGGGGTTAATATCATTAAGGGTAAGCTCCGTTGGGTAGCCATCCAATACAATTAACGGGTTCTGGGATCCTGTTATGGTTGACAGGCCCCTTATCTGGAACAAGTTGTTGCCGTTAAATTGAATATTATTGTTAATAGCAACCCCGCTCAGCTTCCCTGTTAAACCCGAAAGGAAATCTGTATTGATCTGTGATTCATACTGTTTTGTCGAAATTTGGCTCACTGCCCCGGTTTCCTGCTCCGCCAAAATATGTTGATAGCCGTTGTTTACGGTTTTAACCTGTACATCCGCAAGGCTGTTTACTTCAACCTTCAGTTCTATATCGCCTATATTTTTTTCAGCGTTGACGTGTTTTGAGAGATAACCGATACATTTGATATAAATAACGGCGGTATCAGCCACTGCATTCAACTTGAAAAAACCCTGAACATCGGTGCTTGTGCCGTGCTTCCTGTCTGCCGTATAAACAGAACAACTGGCGATGGGTTTATTTTGTTCATCGACAACACGCCCCGTTATATCGATCAGCGTTACCAGAGGCACGCCATTATCCGCTGCCGGATTTTCTCTCTTTTTTATACCTACTATATTGCCGGCAATAGTGTAAATTAAAGGCTGGTCTTTCAGGCATATAGATAGAACACTCTGCAAATCGGCATCTTTTACGTTTATGCTTACCTTGGATGTACCATTTAAAACATTTTTTTCGTAAAAGAAAATATAATGTGTTTGTTTAGATATGTCATCGAATATTTTCTCCACCGGAACATTTTTTTCATTTAGGGAAATTTTTTGTGCGAATGCCGTGGCAGAAACATGAAGGCATGTTATGGTGATAATAAAGGCTGCTATTCTCATAATTATAAAATTCCAGTTAGTTAGGTATGTATAATTTCATAGCTGCATCGGAGTAACATTACGATACAACATGCCAGCAATAGGAAAATAATGATTTGTAATATTTTCATATCAGGCCGCTTACAATGGGTAAGGTTGTTAAAGGGAGCAACTTTATAAGTGATTGTACCCTAAATCCATTACGGCTTTATTGTTATTACTTTACCAACGACTTTAGAGTGCACGTTATTGAACTCTAAAATTTTAAGCAGGTTTGACAAATCGGCATTTTTGGAAATGCCCCCTACGAATTTTCGTGCAGGAAGGCGGCCTTCATAGTGCACATCCACATCATACCAACGGGATACCTGGCGCATAATTTCTTCTATAGTCCCGTTCTTAAACGATATCTCTCCGTTTTTCCAGGCAATAAATTCATTTACATCGACAGGCTGCACCAAAATATGGCCCTTATTGAAATCGGTTATTGCTTGTTCACCGGGTTTAAGCAAAACGGATTCCGTTTCTTTCGATACCCGGATACTGCCTTCTATTAAGGTTGTAGTTAAATTTGGTTCATCACTATAGGCATTTATATTGAATTTAGTGCCCAAATCTTCAATTACCTGCCCGTTTACTTTCACTTTAAACGGTTGGTTATAAATATGTTTTACTTCAAAATAAACCTGACCGGTTATTTCGACCAATCGTTCATTCCCCGTAAAATTCACTGGAAATTTAATAGATGACTGCGCATCCAACATCGCGAAAGTGCCATCGGACATTGTAATGGAATAATTTCCGCCGCGCGGCGTAGTTATTTCATTAAATAAAACCGCAGATGTTGCCATTGATTTATTTTTATTTTGATAAATCAACTCGCCTTTCCCGTTTTTGGCAACAATAACGTTCCCCTGCTGTGTCACTAACCCGGAGTGAGTATCATCTAAGTTGATTTTTGTACCATTGTCTAACTTAAGCAGCGCCTTTGCGCTTCCGGGTTTAATGTCAACCAGGCTGGTTTGGGTAGTAACTTTCGTTATTGTGTGTTTCTGCGTTGAATAATAAACGCCGATACAAAAACAAATAAGAACAGACGCGGCAAGCATTATGCGATAAATCTCTATATTTCGGCCGATTGATTGTTCCTGTTTTTCAGGCTTTAAATGCCTTTTCAGGCGAGTGTGTACACGACCCAGCACAATTTCTTCCTCCCTGGCGGCAGGGAGATCTTGTTCGTTTAGATTCAACTCCTGACTGATTAATTGCTTCAAAATCTGTTCATCAGCAGTTTGAAAATAATCGAATAGCTCTTCCAGATCTTTTGCTGAAAGGTTACCAGACAGGAATTGTTGATGTAAAAACTTCAGACGTTCTTTATTCCTCAAAATAAGGGGCTTTATATCTAATACGCTTGGGAAAAGAAGGTCATCTACTCCTGAAGAAAATAAATTTATATTGTATCTGAAGCACTAATGATGATTGCAGCCAAAACAAAGCCAAAAGTAAGCTTATGGGAGCTATGTAAATATTTTTTAATATGTTTTGTTGCCTTGACAATATGCCCGTTAATGGTTGATATTGATATGCCTAATCTTCTGCTAACTTCCGCATAACTTTTGCCTTCGATTTTGCACAGGATGAATACCAGCTTTTGTTGCGCGGGAAGCCCGTCAATCGCATTGTTGAGCATCTCGCTGGTTTCCTTGAAAAGTATTGTTTCTTCGGTATGCAGATAGGCGGCTACACTAACTGCTTTTATTTCTGACAGCAATTTGCCATCCCGTGCAGCCTTACGATAAAAGTCATATACTATATTTTGAGCGATGAGGTATAAATAAGATTTAAAAGACTGTTCCGGAGCAATTAAATGCCGCTTCTCCCATAACCTTACAAACACATCCTGCAATAATTCCTCCGCCAATAAATCCACCTTTACCAATTTTAATAATTTCCGGTAAATTGGCAAGCTATATAACTTATAAAAATGATCAAATGCACCCTTATCCCCATCCCTGAGCTTGCCAAGCAATTCAATATCTGAAAGCATGTGTTGGTTACGCATTAAACTAATGTAAAAACCAAATTTAAAAAAAAGATAACAATTAATTCAACTTTTAAAATAAAAAAAAGCACCCCACGAGTAGAGACCCATGGGGTGCGAACAAAAAATACAAAAAAAAGTTTTACTGAAAGGTCCATTGTTGGTCAGCCGTTCCACTCGCCCCGTTAAGCACCGGATACGTGCCTTGCGTATTCGCGCCGCCATCGAGAACCAATCCGGATTGAACGCTTACGATTTTATAACCGCTGCCTGATGCGGTAATTGTCCATTGCTGATCAATAGTACCATTCGACCCGTAAAGCCATGGCTTCGTGCCTTGCGTATTCGGACCACCATCGAGAGCCAACCCGGATTGAACGCTTATGATTTTATAACCGCTGCCTGATGCGGAAACAGTCCAATGCTGGTCATTGGTGCCATTCGCCCCGTAAAGCCATGGATATGTGCCTTGCGTATTCGGACCACCATCGAGAGCCAACCCGGATTGAACGCTTATGATGGAATGAGTGCCCGTGAATCCGCCACCGCCGCCGCCATCAATGCAATTCGCTTTTACAGATGTCGCAGAATTGTACATCGCGTTGGATAAGTTGGTAAGCTGAGCCTGAGAGTTGTTAGCTACGCCATAAACCATTGCACAGGCATAACCATTGTTTTTTACATAAGAACCAACCGCAGCCTGGTCAGTATAGTCAACTAAATGGGTTCCTATACCTAATTTACTTTTAGGAATACCTGCATTAAGATATGGCTGCATCCTGGCTGCATAATTCGTGGAGAAATAAGATTCTTCAATAATTAAATCTAAAATGTCGCCTGCTTTTTGGCCATTGTAAACTACAGTAAAATAATTAGGAGTATTATAAGTTGCCGTAGTAATCAATTTCGATGAACCCAGCCTTGCCCTTAAAGCGGCTACGGCCATGACAAAAGAATTGTTATTAGACGTACATGCAGAATATTCGTCATCAATATCGATGCCGTCCAATCCATATTGGTTCACTGCATTTGCACACTGAATGGCAAAACCGTCCGCCTGTGCATAAGATGTAAAGCAACCCCATCCTGCGTTTTGGTGGTTCCCTAATATATCAAGCAAGACTTTAATTCCCAGTGCGTGCAGATAAGCTACCCTGCCTGAGTCTAATACTGCCTGCACCGCTGTGTTAAAATATAAAACAGGGTTGCCATTGGCATCTGCGTTGATGTTCGCAGCAAATATGTTTCCAATGCTAAAAAGCTGCGCATTTGAGGACCCGAATGTATAACAACCAACATTCCTTATGTCGTTGCTCCCTACTTCCACATAGGCTGTTACAAAAGGGTTTGCAGGTAAGGCCAATGCCGTTGTCGCCAGTGTCGTTTGCGCGGATAGATTGTTAGGGCTCAGCGGTTGTGAAACTAATTGCCGGGTACATGCGAACCAAATGACGGATCCGAGAAGGATGAATACAGCGATGATTACTTTCTTCATGATGGCGTTTTTTAAAAGTTAATAAATATTACTAAACAAAAATGGCTCCTTATTGATGCAATTGTTCTTAAATCCCGTAGTTGAATTAAATAATACTTCAGAAATAGCGCTGAGTTTTGATTTGGAGTTATCTGTTACACCATAAACCATGACACAGGCCAATCCGTTATCTTTTACATAAGCAGCAACGGCCGCTTGGTTATTATCTTCTAAATGCGTGCCTATCGCTAATTTATTTTTGGGAACGCCTGCTTTGATAAAGGGCTTCAGCCTGCCGGAATAATCGTTGGAAAAATAGGTTTCTTCAATCACCAAATCCAAAAGGTCGCCAACCCTTTTTCCTTTATAAGCTGCAGAAAAATAAGTGGAATTTTTATAGCCTACCAGCGTAATCAGCTTTGAATAGCCAATCCGCCCCCTTAATGCGGACACCACTAAAACCAATGAGGCATCGTTAGCCGTGCATGCCGAATATTCATCATCGATATCAATGCCATCCAGGTCATATTCTCGTATTGAATTGGCACATTGCACTGCAAAACTATCGGCTTGTGCGTAAGAAGTAAAACAACCCCATCCGGCATTTTGATGGTTGCCTAAAACATCCAGCAAGACTTTTATACCGAGCGAATGCAATTGCGCAATTTTACCAGAGTTCAACACAGCCTTTACACCCGGATTGAACTCTAATACTGGACTGCCCGTAACAGGATCTGCATTAATATTCGCTGCGAAAATATTACCAATACTGAACAATTGCTTACCGGACCTGCAATAAGTATAACAGCCAACATTGCCGAAGTCGTTATCGTTAACCTCTACATACGCCGTTACAAAAGGATGGCTGCCCGGCAATATGGATTCTGGATTTTTGGTTTGCGCATTGCCTGTTCCATAGGAACAAAAAACAATGCTGCTAATTACAAAAATTTTAAATTTCATAAATAATTTATTATTCCAATTATATATCCTTGAGATTTTTATTGCTTATCCCACCAAACCCTTAAAGTGGGTAAATCAACACCACCCAATTTTTGAACGGCACTTTGGTAACTCTGTGGATTTGCGCCTTTTTCTGAAGATGGATAAGTCAACCTCCTGGGAATGGCGCCATTTGTAACATTGAATTGATAATTGACAGGGGTTAATACAGGATACCCGCTACGGCGCCAATTGCTCCATGCTTCGATAAAATCGAAGATGCTTGTTAACCAGTATTGCGAATTAATTTGATTTAAAGAATTGGACTGTGAGGATATATCTAATGGGAACCCGTTAACAAATGCTGAAATATCATTTTGAGAAATAGTAAGCGAAGCATCCCATTGCGGCAAAGCTTCTATTGCAGCACCCACACCGTTTGTAAAATGTCCGGAAGCCGTTCCACCTACATTCCACCCCCTGACTGCAGCTTCAGCTAACAAAAACTCTGTTTGGGCATATGTAATTAAAAAAAGAGGTAAATCTTTTCTTGAAAACACCTTCATTACCGGCCTCGCATAATTTCCTAAAAGAGATACATTCGCCCCAGTTCCGGTAGACCCGGGATAATTTAGCGCATTACGGATATATGATGACTGGCTGCTTGAATCGAGTAAATAACCATTAGGCATCCCAATAGGAACCTCATTTACGGAGCCTGCCGGAGCCGGGTTTTTAATAGTGTAAGATAAACCCGGATGAGTGAGATCGTTATTGAATGCCAATCCTGTATCTGTTTTTTCAGTCAAACTGTATAGCCTTGGGTCGTTGGTATTTTTTAAATAGTCAATAAACGTTTTGCCCCAGCGGATTTGCTCGAAGTCAATTAAGTGGATCAGGCTTGCTGTTTTATTGGTTGATAAATCATGCAGCCCATCCATAGGGACTATGGCATTGTCGGCAATGGTCGTGAATGTTTTTCCACCAGCCTCCTCTGCATATTTTTGTGCCGTTGCGGGATCTGCTTTAACCAATCTCATAGCTACACGAAGCATCACGGAATATCCGAACTTTTTCCATTGGGCTATGTTTCCTCCATACATCAAATCACCTGTCGCCAGTGGTTTGCCAGGGTCCAGTTTATTGATAGCATCGTCTAATGTTGTTAGCATGTTGTAATAAATAGCAGACTGGGCATCATACGAAGGCCTAAAAACCCCTTGTTGTCCTTGCCCTACCTGGAAATATGGAACATCGCCATATATATCGGTCATTCTTTGTAAATCAAGGACAAACATTATCCTGCTCATTTGTATTACATTATTATAAAGCCCGCTATCCTTTTGTTTGGCCAAATTAATAGCGGAAGTCAAATAGCCTGCATAAGTATACCCTTCGCTAAAATACCTGTCGTTACTGCTGAATATGTTATTGTCATACTTATCACCCCCGCTATAATTACTCCATGTCGAAGCCAATAATTGTGTAATACAGGATAAGTTGTACATCTGGTATTCCGTTACGTTGGCGCAACCCAATTCACCGGCAGCAAATAAATTATTGGGATCGAATTGCTGGGCAGTGGCTTGGGTAGGGTCCGTATTTATAGAGTTAAAATCCTTTGTACAACCTGGAATCGTTATTATAAAAAGCAGGATGCAGGAAGTTATATATCGTTTCATTGTAATTCCTTGTTTGGTGAATGCATAGTTATTTAAATCTAAAATTCAGGTTTATCCCATACGATCTAACCGCAGGTAAATTGCCTCCTTCCAAACCGGCATCAACAGGCAATGAAGAATAGTTGGCTTCCGGGTCTAAATTCGGCGTATGCTTAAGTATCGTCCATAAATTCCGTCCAACCAATGAAACTTTTATAGATTGGAAAGGGTTTCTTTGTTCTCCGGATCTAAACGGAAATTCATATCCAAACGAAACCTGGCGAAGTTTGATAAAGCTTGCATCGAGTACATTGATAATTGACACATTATTTATCAGGGTCTGATAATAAGTTTGCGCATTTACGGTAGTTGTATTTGTCGAACCATCCGTATTCACGCCTTTAAACAATATACCGCCTTCGCGGCCAGGCAAAGTGTTTTTATTCAAACCATAATAAGTAGTTATGAAATTTGTTCCGGATAAAACCTTAACCTTAAACCTATAATCTATTAAGAAGGCTAACGAAAACCGGTTGTAATGGAATTCATTATTAATCCCGCCGTATATTTTTGGCAACCCCGATCCTGCTGGTTTAAAATCGCCGGCAATGGGAATACCATTGTTTACAATAATGTCTCCTTTGGCGTCGTGTTTGTAATCTGAAACCATTAATTGTGAAAGTGGCAATCCTTGCACGTGCGCAACAAAAGAACCATCTCCCGGCCAGACCGTACCGCCATTTGCAGGCCTGTATTGGTCGAGCTCTATATATCCCAATTTTCCTGTATCCCCTATGGAGACCAATTTGTTTGTAATATAAGAGAAGTTGAAATTTATATTCCAGGAAAAGCCTTTATTTTGAAAAGGGGTTCCTTTTATTTCAAGTTCAATTCCTTTATTGGTTGTAGCGCCTATTGGAAAATAAGAAGAGTTATAGCCTGAGCTTGGACTAACAGGCTGACTAACAAGCTCGCCATTTGTTCTCCGGTTAAAATATGTAGCATTCACTCCCAGTCTGCTTTGAAAAAGTTTCAATTCCATACCCGCCTCAAATTCCTTCATTGTATATGGCTTTATAGCCGAAGGATTAAAGACAAAACTTTGCGGCACACCGTAAGGAATGCCATTTACCGATCCTAAAGGCTGATAAGTTATTTGGGTATGATATGGTAATGCCTCCCCGCTTGTTTGTGCGTATGATAACCTTAATTTCCCTAAACTCATTTTAGGAATATGGAGTAAATCATTAAATAAGAAACTTGCAGAAACCGACGGGGTGAAAATGCCACGCTGCCCGCTGGGGAGCGTGCTAAACACATCGTATCTTCCCGTGGTGCTCAGTGTCAAATATCTATCTCTGCTTATATCAACCGTATAATAGGCCGAGTTGGTCTGCAGTTGAGAGAATTGATAGTCATATCCAAGCCCCACTGAATTGGCAACAGTATAAAGGAATGGTTCCGCAAAATTTTGGTTATTGAACCCAACACGCTCCCTTTTAAATTTTCTTATATTACCGCCCAACACGGTGTTTATGCTTATTTTATCGGTAAAGTTGTGGTTGTAACCAATTAACCCATCTATATTAAGTTCGGTTGTTTCCTGTTTCATTTGGTCTTCCAGCTTTCCTTGAGAACTGATTCCCCAACCTGTTGGTTCCGCCTCGAACTCGCCATCAGAAATATAATCCAATCCCAGCCTGGCTTGTGCATAAAGATCCTGTGTGAAATCATACTTTAAAGATGTAGAAGTCAGAAAACGATTTCTCGTTGTATTATTCATTAATTTATACGCGCTAAACCATGGATTGCCATAATACCCGGTTTGATCTATAACACTTTCTTTCATGGTGAGAGGATCCCAGCCCGGTTTTAAATAATCAGGGCTTATATTGGTTGGCATATATTGTATGATAAAATTGGCGTTCCGGCTAAAATCATTCAGATAGGGTCTGTTCTTCACATTCTCATTGATAAAATTGGCCATTAACGATAGCTTCAATTTTTCCGTAATATTTTGATGTAAGTTTAAATTGCCCGAATACCGTTTTAAATTGCTGTTGGGCATTACCGATTCATTATCCGTTTGTGATAAGGAGAAACGCAGGTTTCCGTTTTTGTCACTATGGGTAAAAGCAATGGTATTTGTCGTTACGGGCGCTGTTCTGTAAAACTTGTTCCATGGATTTGAAACGGGGCTGTAAGGGTGCATTTTCCCGTCTTGCGCTATGGATGGGGCGCCGTCGAATTTTTGCCCCCAGCTATTCAAATCATCATTGGTCAAATCCGATAAAGAAAGGGGCCTGTTACCATTCTGGCCGGCGCCGTATTGCTTTTGGTAATCGGAATTGTTTATTATTTGGTTTACGTAAAAGTTTGATGAAAATTCAACGCCAACCCCTCTGCCGCTATTCCCGCTTTTTGTTGTTATTTGAATTACGCCATTGGAAGCCCTTGAACCGTACAATGCAGATGCCGTAGAGCCTTTTAACACAGTTACGTTTTCAATATCATCAGGGTTAATGCTTGATATACCATCGCCCATATCAGAGCCACCCCATGTACCTGCGGCCCCTTGGTTCGTGTTATCCATCGGTACGCCATTAAGGACAATTAAAGGCCCAACCGTTCCCGAAGAAAAGTTGCTAATTCCGCGAATAAGTATACGTGCCGAAGACCCCGGGCCGCCGTTTACACTATTTATGCTTAATCCCGCAACCCTGCCTTCCAAACTATTGGCGAC
The DNA here is from genome assembly GCA_035555335.1 of Puia sp. Classification (GTDB taxonomy): domain Bacteria; phylum Bacteroidota; class Bacteroidia; order Chitinophagales; family Chitinophagaceae; genus Puia. The sequence continues at coordinate 146,023 of DATMGS010000011.1, read as the reverse complement.
ATTGGGTTCTTTAGCTTCGTTAAGCAAGGTTCCATCTACAGTTGTAATGGCATATCCCAGCTTTCTTTCACTTTTGGAGATACCCAAAGCAGTTATTACCACTTCATCCAACTTACTCTTACTCTTTTTTAAGCCGACAGTTATCGGCGGGGTATTATTGGAAACTACAATTTCCGAGGTAAATTTCTCATACCCGACAAAACTGATCTCAACCTGATAGTTTCCGTTCGGAACGTTCTGCAAAACGAATTCCCCTTTTTCATTGGAGGTACATGTCCTGCCCAATTTTTTAATGGTTACTGTTGCTCCATTGAGCGGTTCACCATTTTCGGATTTGACGGTGCCGGTCACTTCATTGGTGGGAGGAGGCAATCCCCCGGTCTGGGGCGCCGGGATTGTGGAAAGTTTGCGCTTTATAACAATATACTTGTCAACAATGGTAAAGCTGAGCGGTTGACCGTTGAAAATCTCATTCAATACTTTTTCGAGATCTTCGCCTTTTACGCTAACTGTCACATTCTTCGTGTCCTGCAAAATGACCCTTGTATAGATAAAGCTGTAGCCTGTTTGGCGTTGAATCGTCTTAAATAAATTTTCTAAAGGGGAATTCCTGACGGAGAGCGTTATGCTCTGTGCTTTCCCTGATGCGCTGACCTGGAGACAGGCTACAAGCAATAGAATGGAGGTGAGCTTCATAACCAAGAAAGTTTGGCTTCGAAAAAGTTGCCTTATAAAAGGAACTTTACAAAGAGCAGTTAATTTCATACTTTTGCAATGTTTAGGTTAAATAAGAATAGTCTTGGTATGGCTATAAAAGGTTAACCTGAGTCCGCCGGAAGTGGGTCCAATCACTTTCGGCTTTTTTATAGGCTAACCAGCATTCAAGCATTTATTTCATTACTGTCACGATTTTACCTTCTATTTGGAAACGCACCCCGCCCGTCAGCTCCAATAATCTAAGCACTTTGGAAAGGGGTTCGTTCCTGGATATTCTTCCTATAAAATATTGGTCCACCTTGCCTTCGTATCTTATCTCCACATCATACCATCGGGCTAATTGTCGAAGAATAACACCTATGGAAGCATCATTAAATTCAAATTGATCATTCTTCCAGGCAGTTACTTCCTCGATATCTACCGATGGCTTCAGCTCTTTTTTCCCGTTCTCCCATACCGCTATTTGTTCCCCAGGTTTCAGCATACTGGCACTCCCCGAAGCCGACACCCTGACACTTCCCTCCAGGAGGGTGGTGCGCGTTGCCTCTTCGTCTCCGTAGGCATTCACATTGAATTGAGTACCCAATACAGCTATTCCCATTCCGTTGGCCTTTACCCGAAAGGGATGATTCTCATCCTTTGCAACTTCGAAGTAAGCCTCTCCCGTCATTTCGACAACTCGCTCGCTACCTTGGAAACTAACAGGATAGTGAATGGAGGAGAGTGCATCCAACCATACTTTTGTGCCGTCTGAAAGCGTTAGCCGCCATTGCCGCCCCTTCGGTGTGGAGATAGTATTATACAGCAATTCGTGGGAATTACCTATATAGGATAGTTCGTCATTCTTTTTGGTTAACTGCACATTGCCTTCCCCCGGCAAAGCCCCATTATGAACGCTATCCAAAACGATCTTCGACCCTTTCGATAAGGTCAGAACTGCTCCATAATGGCCGGGAAGGATATCATTCTTAAAGCGTTCGGCCTGGGACAAAGTCACCGGCTTATCGCTTTTTTTGTTTATAAGAAAATACCCGATTCCTATCAGTACAAAAAGTACGACGGCAGCCGCGGCTATCCGCGTAAAATAAAAGGGCTGCCTGCTGCGAAATGGAACCTGCTTGCCTTGCTGATGGATTTTTTTATTCAGATCAATTATAAAGCGGTCCGTTCTTTCAGCATTTTCTTCTCTTCCAAATCTATTTGCCAAAAATGTTTCCCGCAAGATCTGGTCCAATTCAGGTTCATATTCAGGCTGCTGCAGCATATGCCCCAATTTTTGCCGGTCTTCGGAGGTAATATCTCCGCTGATGTAACGCTCCAATAACTCCTTTAAAAAATCCTGGTTTGCCATGTAGTAAAATTGATTTGCCTGGCAGATCACCTCTAAGGCAAAGTATCATCCTTAAAGACGCATTCCATAAGGCGGAGTGACAGGGTGTGAAGGGAAAAAAGAAATAATAATTTTATCTGAGGGTAATCCTGACTAAAAAAATGACTACTATATATATATCATGGAGATGATTTCTTATGTATTCCCGCAGAAAATTAAATGCCAATACCATGTGAAAGCGCACGGTGCGCTTGGTGATCTTCAAGCGATCGGCTATTTCGTCATAAGCAAGCCCTTCCATACGCGCAAGCCGAAAAACATTTTGTTGTTGCGGTGGTAATTGCTCCATTCCCTTCAGGATAAGCCCCTTCAACTGCTTGATTTCCAACTGCCTGTCTGGCAGCAATTCTTCGGCTATCCTATAGTCGGAATCAATAGCTGTAGTTTTAACCACTTTCTTACGTAAAGAAGATATGATATGATTACGGCCCAGGATGAATAAATAGTCCAACAGGTTGTTTACCTGTTCCAATTTTTCCCGATTGTTCCAAATTTTCAAAAAAATATCCTGAGTGATCTCCTCTGCCTCCAGATAAGAAAGAGTATATGTCATCGCATGAGAAAAGACCCGGTCCCAATGTATCGCCACCAGCCGATTAAAAGCATATTCGTCTCCTGCTGCTACCTGCCTGAGTAGCTCTTCCTTATGTGATGAATTGATTGGCAATGCTGATGCAGATCGTTTTGAATGGTTACTTGTAAATAAAAATAAGAAGAAAGACTTCTGGCGACAATGGCGGCAAAAATACGGAAATTACGGATAGTAAAGCGAAGTGAATTGATACAGGATGCTTATGCTTCTATGACGCCGGTGGATTAGCCTTGGGATGCGCCTGGGCTATCTCGTATTCCAGTTCGGGATCGATATTCTGCTCTTCCACCCTTCGGGCTTTCTCCATCAGCTCTTCGTGATGCTCCTGCAACCAGGCGAGCTGCTTCTTACCATAGGACAGGCGGGTAAAGAGTACATAGAGGACGGGGACGATGAAGATGGCCAGGGAGGTGGAGGCGAGCATGCCTCCCAGTACGGCAAAGCCGATGGTATTGCGGGCGACGGCGCCGGCGCCGGTGGCCAGCACCAGGGGCATGACGCCTAAGATGAAGGCCAGGGAGGTCATGATGATGGGGCGCAGCCGGAGGCGGACGGCTTCCAGGGTGGACTTGATGAGCTCTTCACCGCGGTCGACGCGGACCTTGGCAAATTCTACGATCAGGATGGCGTTCTTGGCGGAGAGCCCGATCAGGGTGATAAGCCCGATTTGTGCATAGACGTTATTGGTCAGCCTGGGGACCAGCGTGAGGGTGAGGATGGCGCCGAAGGCGCTGATGGGTACGGCCAGCATAACGGAGAAGGGCACTGACCAGCTTTCGTATAGCGCTGCCAGGAACAGGAATACGAATACGATGGAAAACAGAAAGATATAGACGGTCGTCGTGCCTGCCTTGATCTCCTCGTAAGCCAGCCCGGAGAATTCATAGGTATATCCCTGGGGCAGGACTTTGGCGGCGATCTCTTTCAGGGCTTCGATTCCCTGTCCGGAGCTGTATCCGGGCGGGGTTGCGCCATCCACTTCGGCGGCGCGGAAAATATTGAAGTGGGTGATCAGGGGAGCCGTCTCCACAGGCTCATAGCTGATGAGGGTGCTGAGGGGCAGCATCTGTCCGGCCTGATTGCGCACATAATATTTATTCATATCGGAGATGAGGGCGCGGAAGATCGTGTCGGCCTGTACTACCACATGAAAAGTCCTGTTGTACAGGGTAAAGTTGTTGACGAACAGGCTGCCCATATAGGCCTGCATGGTATTGAATACGTCGGAGATGCTGACGCCCAGCTTCTGGCATTTATCGCGGTCGACGGTCAGGTTGTAGCTTGGGGTATGGGCGCCATAATAAGAGAAGGCGGTGGAGGTAGCCGGGTTCTTTTTACAGGCGGCTACGAATTTCTTCACGACGTTCTCGAAAGCATGTACGTCGTCATTGGTACTACCCTGTTCTATCTGTATGGAGAATCCGGCGGCGCGGCCGATACCCCGGATAGGCGGGGGGGCGACGACGACGACATTGGCATTCTTGATACCGGCGCGGGCGATCTGACCCTGGATCACGCTGACGAGGCCCGGCACCTGCTCTTCGGGTTTGGACCGTTCTTCCCATGGCTTGAGCATGACAAAGATGGTGCCGTTATTGGAATTGGCTCCGCCGTTGAGGATATTCAGGCCTGACAGGGCGGCGTAGTGGTTGACTCCCGGGGTATTGCCGACGATCTTCATTAGCCTGGTGATCACTTCCACGGACTGGGTAACGGAAGAGGCTTCCGGCAGCTGGTAAGTTACATAGAGCCGGCCATCGTCTTCCGATGGGATAAAGCCCGAGGGTTTGCTTTTGAATAAGAGGACGGTACCGATGACGATGCAGACGAGGAGGATGACGATGTACCGGGCTCCTTTGATGGCGCGGGCGACTCCGTTCCCATAGCGTTCGGTCATACGCTCGAATACCCGGTTGAAGGCGGCGAAGAAGCGGGCCACCCAGTTCCTTTTTTTCTCCTTGCTGGTAGGGCGCAGGAGCAGGCTGCAGAGGGCCGGCGTCAGCGACAGGGCGATGAAGGCGGAGAGGATGACCGAGATGGCGATGGTGATGGCAAATTGCTGGTAGAGTCGTCCTACGATGCCGGGGATGAAACCGACGGGGACGAAGACGGCGGCCAGGATGAGGGCGATCGCCACCACAGGGGCGGAGATATCCTTCATCGCGTGGTAGGTAGCTTCTTTGGGGGACATGCCTTTCTCATCGATATAATGCTGCACGGCTTCCACGACGATGATGGCGTCATCCACCACGATGCCGATGGCCAGTACAAACCCGAACATCGTGAGGGTATTGATGGTAAAGCCCAGGGGGATGAAGAAACAGAAGGTGCCCAGGATGGATACCGGGATGGCCAGGACGGGTATCAGGGTCGAACGAAGGCTCTGTAAGAAAAAGAATACGACGATGGCTACCAGGGCCAGTGCTTTCAGCAGGGTATCCAGCACTTCGTGGATAGAGACTTTGATGATGGTAACCGATTCGAAGGGGACTTTGTAATCGACGTCGGGCGGGAAGAATTTCTTCAGCTTCTCCAGTTCGGCATAGACGTTCTCAGCCGTTTGCAGGGCGTTGCTGCCCGGCGCCTGGTAGATCATGAGATAGGAAGCTCTTTTACCGTCCACGAAGGAGTTACCGGAGAAGGTGAATTTCCCCAATTCCACGCGGCCGACGTCTTTGAGATAGATCATCCTTCCTCCCCGCTGACCGCTGTCAGGGATGGTCTTGACAACGACATTCTCGTAGTCGGTTACTTTTGTCAGCTGACCGTTGGGCAGGACATTGAGCTCATAAGACTGGCTCGAATGCTGGGGAGGTGCGCCTACGGCGCCCGCGGCGACGTATACGTTCTGGGAATCGAGGGCGGCGGTCACGTCTCTGGGGATCAGTCCATAGGAGGCCATCTTATCGGGGTTGAGCCAGATGCGCATGCTGAACTGGTCGGTCCTTACCTGGATGTCTCCTACGCCGGGCACCCGCGCCAGGGCGTCTTCCACAAAGACATTGGTATAGTTATCCAGGAAGGTGATATTATGAGTGCCTTTGGGCGCGTAGACGGCCACCATCATGAGCTGGTCGGGGTTACGGGCGCGGACGGTCAGTCCAAGTTTACTTACCACGGAGGGTAGCAGGGGGGCGGCGATGCCTACCCGGTTCTGAACATTGAGAGCGGCGATATGCACGTTGGTCCCGATATCGAAGGTAACGCTGATGTTCATGCTCCCGGAGTTCGTGTTGGTGCTCTGCATGTATTCCATGCCGGGCGATCCGTTGACCTGCTCTTCGATGGGGATGGCTACGGTCTGTTCCACCGTCTGGGCATCGGCTCCTGTATAGGCGCCGGTGATGGATACGGAGGGGGGAGAGATATTAGGATATTGGTCGACAGCCAGGTTGAAGATGCAGATCGTGCCTGAGATGATCAGGACGATGGATATAACGATGGCCGTTACCGGTCTTTTTATGAATGTATTGGCAATCATCCTTGAACAGGGTTGTTGTGACCTTCTTTCGGATCCATTCCGTGCAGGTCGCGTGATTTTTGTATTTCGTATTCCAGTTCGGGATCGATGTCCTGCTGTTCCACTTTCTTCGCTTTTTCCAGCAGGTCGTCATGATGTGCCTGCAGGTATTCCAGCTTCTTCTTTCCGTAGGCGGCCCGCGTGATCAGCACGAAGAGTACCGGAACGATGAAGATGGCCAGGGTAGAGGCGGCGAGCATACCGCCTAAGACGGTAAAGCCGATCGTTCTCCGGGCCACGGCGCCGGCTCCCGAAGCGAAGACCAGGGGCAGTACGCCCAGGATAAAGGCCATGGAGGTCATAACAATGGGGCGTAATCGCAGGCTGACGGCTTCCAGGGTGGACTTGATTAGTTCTTCGCCCTGATCTACCCGTACTTTGGCGAATTCGACGATCAGGATAGCGTTCTTGGCGGCCAGACCGATCAGGGTGATCAGCCCGATCTGGGCATAGACGTTATCGGAGAGGCTGGGGACGAGCACCAGGGCGAGGATTGCTCCGAAGGCGCCGATGGGTACGGCCAAAAGGACAGAAAAGGGCACCGACCAGCTTTCGTACAACGCCGCAAGGAAGAGGAAGACGAAGGTGATGGACAGTAAAAAGATATAGATGGTCGTCGATCCTGCCTTGACTTCTTCGTAGCTGAGTCCGGAAAATTCATAGGTATAGCCGGAGGGCAGGACCTGGTCGGCGACTTTGGTCAGGGCTGCCAGGGCTTCGGTGCTGCTATGTCCCGCGGCGGGAATACCATCTATCTCCGCGGAGCGGAAGATGTTGAAATGCGAGATCAGGGGGGCGGCCTCTGTCGGGTGATAGCTGATGAGGGTGCCGAGGGGCAGCATATTTCCGGCCTGGTTGCGTACATAATACTTGTCCATATCGGAGATCATGCTGCGGAAGACGGTATCCGCCTGTACGACGACGTGGAAGGTCCGGTTATAGGCGGTGAAATCATTGATATAGAGGCTGCCCATGAATGCCTGGATGGTGGTGAAGACGTCGCCGACGCTGACGCCGAGCTTCTCACATTTTTCCCGGTCGACGGTGAGGTTCCAGGCGGGGGTATGTGCGGAGAAGAAGCTATAGGCGTTGGCGATACCGGGTGTCTTGTTGGCAGCGTCGATGAATTTATTGACGACTTTTTCAAAGGCATGTACGTCGTCATTGGTGCTGCGCTGTTCGATCTGCATGCTGAAGCCCACGCTGGCCCCGATACCGGGGATGGGAGAGGGCTGGATGACTTCCACGTTGGCGTCGCGGATACCGGCGTCGGCTATCCGCTGTTGCAGCACATCGAGAATACGGGGGACTTTCTCTTCGGAGGAGCTACGGTCGTCCCAGGGTTTGAGCTGGCAGTAGATGGTGCCGCAGTTGGAATTGGTCGCATTGGTGATGACGTTGAGACCGGAGAGGGCGGCATAGTGGGCTACGCCCGGGGTTTCGGAGATGACTTTCATCAGCCGGTTCATCAGGTTGACGGACTGGGTGGTGGCTGTGGCCGGGGGTAATTGAAAGGTCACATAGATATTGCCGTCGTCTTCGGAGGGGATGAAGCCGGTGGGCTTGGTCGTGAACAGGAAATAAGCGCCTGCGCAGACGCAGACCAGTAAGACAAGAATGTATCGCGAGCCTTTGATGGATCGCTGGACGCCGTTGGAATAGGATTTGGTCAGTCGTTCGAACCAGTCGTTGAACCGGAAGAAGAATTTATTGACGCCCCGGGCTTCCCGGGTGATCCTGGTGGGTTTGAGCAGCAGGGAGCAAAGGGCCGGCGTCAGGGACAGGGCGATGAAGGCCGAGATGATGACAGAGATGGCGATGGTAATGGCAAACTGCTGGTAGAGGCGGCCTACGATGCCGGGGATAAAGCCAACGGGTACGAATACGGCTGCCAGAATCAAGGCGATGGCCACGACCGGGGCGGAGATATCTTTCATGGCATAGTAGGTGGCTTCCTTGGGTGACATCCCTTTTTCATCGATATAGTGCTGTACGGCTTCTACGACGATGATGGCGTCATCAACCACGATACCGATGGCGAGCACGAAGCCGAACATGGTGAGGGTATTGATGGTGAATCCCAGGGGGATGAAGAAGCAGAAGGTGCCGAAGATGGATACGGGAATCGCCAGTACGGGAATGAGGGTGGATCGCAGGTTCTGCAGAAACAGAAATACGACGATAGCCACCAGTCCCAGGGTCAGCAGCAGGGTATGTACGACGTCGCTCATGGAAACCTTGACGACGGTCACGGATTCGAAGGGCACGCTGTATTCGACGTCGGCGGGGAAAAATTGTTTTAATTGCGCCAGCTGCTTATAGATTCCCTGTGAAGTCCGGAGGGCATTGCTGCCGGGGGCCTGGTAGATCTGCAGGTAGGAGGCTCTTTTGCCGTCGACGAAGGAGTTGCTGGAGAAGGTGAATTTACCCAGCTCGACCCGGGCTACGTCTTTCAGGTAGACGAGCTGGCCATTGGCGGGGATGGTCTTTACGATAATGTTCTCAAATTCCGTCACTTTACTAAGGCGGCCGTTGACGAGGATGCCTATCTCGAAGGTCTGGGATTTCTGTTGGGGGGGAACGCCGGCTGAACCTGCGGCGACCTGGACGTTCTGGGCATTCAGCGCATTGATGACATCCTGTGGCGTGAGGCTATAGGCGGCCATTTTATCGGGGTTCATCCAGATGCGCATGCTGAAGTCGTCCGTAAAGCGGGTGATGGTGCCTACGCCGGGGACGCGCAGCAGGGCGTCCTGCACGAAGACATTGGTATAGTTATCCAGGAAAGTGTTGTTATGGGTTCCGTTAGGGGAATAGATCGCAACCATCATGAGCATGCTGGGGTTCACGGCGCGAACGGTGACGCCCAGGCGGCTGGCCACGGCCGGCAGCAGGGGAGAGGCGATGCTGACGCGGTTCTGTACGTCCAGGGTGGCGATATCGATATCGGTGCCGATATTGAAGGTCACGTTCATGTTCAGCAGGCCGTTGTTGGTGCTGTTGCTCTGCATGTATTCCATGCCGGGGGTGCCGTTGACCTGCTGTTCGATAGGGGTGGCGACGGTCTGTTCTACCGTCTGGGCATCAGCGCCGGTGAACTGTGCGTTGACCTGTACGATCGGGGGGGTGATATCCGGGTACTGGTCGATCGGCAGGGCGATGATACAGATAGCGCCGGTGAGCACCAGGACGATGGAGATCACGATAGCGGTTACCGGCCTTTTAATGAAAGTATTAGCGATCATAGATATGAAGTAAGATCTGTGAAATAAGATCTGTTAAATTGTTATCCTCTTAATGGCCGCCTTTGCCGCCGGCAGCAGCCGGTCCTGCCTTGTTGGCGGTGGAGATGGCGGAGCCGTCGTGCAGGGCCTGTACGCCGTCGACTACGATCTTGTCTCCCTCACGAAGTCCGGATTTGATCAGGACGTTGGCGCCGATGGTCTGTCCTTCCTCCACTTTGACCTGGATGGCGTGGAGGTTGGGGCCTTTCTGGGCTAAGCTGTCGGCGGTCTGGTCGCCTTTAGACCCGCCGGCTGCGCCGGCTGTCGAGTCGCTGGCCCGGCGGATGATAGTATCTTTTGCCAGGTAGACGAAGTATTCTCCCATTTGCTCGACGATGGCTTTTCCGGGGATGAGGATCTGGGGGGTAGCTTCGAGATTATGTACCCTGACCACGGTGCTCATGCCTGCCCGCAGGTCGAGGCGGGGGTTGGCGAATACGAGCCGGACCCGGATAGTACCGGTCTGGGGGTCGACGGCGCGGTCGATGACGGAGATATTCCCGGTCAGCGGGTAGATAGAATGGTCTGGCAGCTGGATGGTAAACAGGGAATCGATATGATGCTGTTTGTTCCTCTGCAGTTCCTGGTAATGGGCCAGCTGCGATTCGTTGATCAGGAAGTCGACGGCCATGGGGTTATCGCTGGAGACGGTGACGAGGGTGGTCGTGCCGACGGTGACGAGGTTACCCAATTTGACCTGGCTGAATCCGACGGTACCATCGAAGGGAGCGGTGATGATGGAATACGTAAGATTGGTAGCGGCGGTCTTCAGGGCCTGCTCGGCCGCGCGGACTTCATTATCAGCGTTCTTCAGGGCGATAACGGCGTGGTCGAGGACTTGTTTGGCGACGGCGTTATGCGTATTGAGGTATTGATAGCGGTCGGCGTCCTGTTTGGCCTGCTCGAGGTTGCCCTGTGACACCCGCAGGTTGGCCTGGGCCTGGTCGTAGGCGGCTTTGTAGAGTCGCTCGTCGATCTCGTATAGTTTCTGGCCTTTGTGTACGTGGGTTCCTTCCGTGAAGAAGATACCGGTGATGGCGCCCTGGACTTCCGCGTGCAGGTCTACCTGGCTAAGGGCCTGGGTGGTAGACGGGTAATTATCGTAGTAGAGAACGGGCTGCGATTTTACCGTGGTCACGTTAACAGGCGTGGGAGGGGTAGGGGCCGGCGGTTTTTGCTGGCAGGAAAAAAGAAGCGTCCCGCTGCTGATTAAGATCCAACTCAATGCCTGTCTATTCATAAAGGGGTGTATTAATTTATGCTTTAATGATTGACGTTAATGACGCCCATTGATTTCTGCAGGTCGATCTTACTGGACAGCAGCTGGAACAGGGCATTCAGGTAACCGATCTCCGAAGTGATCAGGTTCGATTCGGCGGTGATCACGTTCAGGTAGGCCACCACTCCCTGCTGGTACTGAAGGGCTACGATGTCATAGGTGCGCCGGGCCAGGCCGACGTTGTCGCGCTGGGAATTCAGGTCGTAGAGGTTGCTTTTATAGCTGGCCAGGGCCGAGGTGTATTCGGTATAGATCTGTGATTTGAGGTTTACTTCGCCCCAGTCCAGCAGCTGTCCCTGCAGGTGCGCCCGGTGCAGGCTTTGGGTCCGGGCGAAGCCGGTGAAGATGGGCATGCTGACGGACAGGCCGACAAAGGAATAAGGGTAGGCCTGGGAAAAAAGGCTGCCGAAGGTATTGTTCTGAAATTCGTAATCGTAATCGAAAAAGGCGCCTACGGTGGGCAGCCAGGATTTCCGGTAGTAGTCGACGAGCTGACCCTGGATCTTTTTGGAGGTCTGGAGCTGTTGGAATTCTATGCGTTGGCTGTATTGTAATTGCCGGGTCGTATCGAAGACGATATCCTTCATCATCTGAAGGGTGTCGAAGCTGACGTTGAACTGCTGTTCCGGAGGCAGGCCCATGGTCTGTTTGAGGGCGGCGTATTGGGGGACGACATTCTCCAGGGCCGATTTCAGCTGGGTCAATGAGTTGTTGAGGGTGATCCTGGCTTCGTCATAATCGGTCTCATCGACGATGCCGCCGACGTATTGATGATAGGTATCCTGTACGTTCTTGGCGAGTCGCGCGGTATCTTCTTTGAGGACATTGATCTGCTGTAAGGTTAGGAGAAGGCTGTAGAATGTTTTGCTCACGGTGGCGACGATGTTGATCTTCGTGCTGTCGGTGATCTGTTCGGTCTGTTTAATATATAAAGGCGCGACATGGGCCGCATAGATGAGGGAGGGATTGAACAGGGTCTGGGTAGCAGTCAGCACGGGGATGGCGGTATTGATGACGCCCGTCTTCTGCTGTGCGGTGGTGCCGGTGGATGAGTTCTTTACGAAAGAGGTTGGCAGGGAAATATAATGGGTCAGGTTGCCGCTGACGCCGACCTGGGGGAGCCATCCCGACAGGTTGATGCCATTGGTGGCTCTTGCTATATCGGTATTGATCAGGGATTGGTGGAGCGTTGGCTGGTTTTTCAGGGCATAGGCCACGCATTGGTCCAGGGTCAGGGACTGGCCGGTATCCGGTTGATTGCCGGATTGGGCAAGGGCGCCGAGCGAGCTACCGACAAAACTGATAATAAGAAGGGGGAATTTCACTGCTGCTGTAATTTTTAGCATATTCTTTTCAGGATCTTTTAAAATAGGGATACAAACTGTGTACCGTTTCAACGGGACAGATGGCACCAAAATTCCAGGCAGTTGGGAGTGTTGAGAGGCCGGAGTTCCAGGAGAGAAAATCCGGTCGAAACAAAGGTGCCAGATTTTTTATGAAAGAAAAAGTAATTTCTTCATTACCAATGAATTTTAATCCCTTTTCAATGTCGGCTCCTGCCGGCGGAAGCGGGGTATTTGGCAGTAAACCGGGCAAAGGAGAGAACTGACCCGATTAAATGGTTTTTGAGCCGTTGGTTATGGAATTGGTGAGGGTTGATCAATACTCCCCGCCGGCGCCGCCTCCGCCTCCTGAGCCGCCGCCAAACTGAAAATCGTTGGAGGGTGTAGGGGCCGTGGTGGTGAGGGTCTCGGCGATGATGAGGGATTCGACGTGGAGGTTTTGTAAGAGATGCCGGTCGTCCGTCTCTTCTCCCGTAAATCCATGCCGGGGTATCCGCAGGTATTTAATGAGCGCATAGGAAACGGCTATCAGCAGGATGCCTCCCAGGACCAGGGCCCATTCCACCGGCAGGACATGATAATAATTCCGGATGGTAAAGACGGCCGCCGCTATCAATCCCAGGCCAGTCCATAGAAAGATAACGTCCTTTTTACGGATACCCCAAAAGATATAAAAGAAGGGAGTTGCTATTGTCAGGATCCAGAACAGCCAGCCCAGGGGAAGCCCCTGTCCGGGTTGCAGGGGCAGATCCAGCAAGGCAACGCCGGCTTCCCGCACTACGAAGTAGTTGCCGGCGAGGTAGAAGCTAAGGAGACAGGCTGCTTTTATAACCACCGTAGTACAGACATGGTAGTGCCTGAATTTCCGGTTGGTCCCGAGGGACGCGGCCGCGAAATAGACCGCTATGGAAACGGCCATGATCAGGAAGGGGAGGAGGGTATTGGCCAGCCCACCAACCGAAGTCATTACTTTAAAAACGATGGCCAGTAAAGCGGCATAGGTCAGGAGGGCCGTCAGTTTGTCGGCGAAGCGGAGGGTGGAGTAAAGGGCTACTGCGAAGATCATCCAGAATAAGGCGAGCGTGGGGAGATGATCGACGGTGATAGAGATACCCGATAAGACTAAGACGCCGGCTATCAATAATAAAGCGTCGTCTACTCCCGATTGGAAATGCCGCTGGCTGTGCACCATTGCTTCCAGGGCGCCATAGCAGGCCAATCCGAAGAAGATCCATAAGGCTCCGAGCCCGGAACCAGGAGCTGTAATCAGGTACAGTAGTCCCAATGAAAAAACGGCAATAATGACGGTCAGTATGAACAAGCCGATACGGATAAAGATATTGGGGGTGTAGAAGGCAACCGGGCGGCTCGCGAGGATCCGGGCGTACTCTTCTTCGGTGATGCAACGGGTTGCCAGCGCCCCGGCGGCCTGTTCCCCGATGATCCTGTTATCCAGGCTGGTACTGTTATAGGCTATCATGGGTTTTTATTTTTTTGTTAAAATACATCAGGAGACGGATTAAACCGATAGCCGATAAGATAAAATATAGCAGTCCCAGGTAGATGGGCGCCGCATCGCTGGACTTGTCAACGAGGACCCAAAGTATCCGCACGACTACATAGCTCAGGGCGATGTAGGTATAAAGGGTAATGATGAGCAAAAAATAAAAGGAGTTTCTTTTGACCGCCAGCCGGTAGAAAAAATAAGCCAGTACCAGCTCCAGCAGGAACCAAAGTCCATAGATCTTGTCCTGGGGGAACAGGCCTGCCAGGGTGGCGATGAACAGCATATTGGTGCCGAAGTTGGCATAGGTAAGTTCGAAATGTTTTTTAAAATTCCTGCGATCGCTGGTCAGCCCCAGGAGGATCAGTAAGACTCCCAGGGCCAGGCCTGTATAGATAATCCGGTCCTTGTCGAAGTCATTGTCTCTCAGGATACGCAGGGGTGTTATTGCGATACCGGCCCAGGCGGCCAGGTTGGTAATGGCAAGGCTAAGAACGCCGAGGTGGTCGAAATAGTAGGCGCTGAAAAACAGGACGATCAGGGGGATGAAGGTCGCCAGCCCGTATGCCTCTCCAAAAAAGGCATATTCAAACTGGAGATAGCCGATGAAGGTGATGAAGGTCAGGCAGCCCAGCAGGAGAATATAATCGAAGAAGGAGTTAGGAGCGGGTACCTGGAGACGGGAGAAGGGGGGCCGGGTACGAACGCAGTAATAAAAGCAGCCGGCGGTAACCAGGGCGATGAAGATCAAAATGACCTGGTGGCCGATGGTGTCGATATTTTTATAGACGAGGACGCCGAGTCCTCCGCTGAGTAGGGTGATGCCCAGGTAGAGGATCGTTCGCAGTTCCCAATGCAGGGAGAAGAGGCGGTGTTCTTCGAGGGCTTTTACTTTCTGTACGGCGGTGTCCGGGATCAGCCCTTGGGTTTGCAGTTCTTTAAATAAGTCCGGGTCCATAGTATGAAATTGCTGAAAAAGAGAGTTTTCTCTTCTGATTCCCGAAATATAATATAATTATTTGATTTTCTTTCCCGGGATCTGCCGGCCATTCTGGTAGAGCATCAGTTTCTCTATTTTCCCGTCGGCGCCTTTGATGAATTCGATCTGTGCATCTACTATTTTCAGGAAGAAGAAATTCTCTTTTTCGGCAAACAATTCCGCTTTGCCCTGCCCGGTAGCCTGGCTGATGAGCTTTCCGTCTTCCACGGTAATGGTGATGACAAATCCCGGGGCCAGTTCATATCCGCCAACATATTGCTGCAGGATGGCCGTATCCAGGGTAATCTCTTTTCGATCTTTGGGCAGGGTCACTTCTTTCCCATTCAGCACGGCGTTGATATCCGCGGCAATCTTGCCCAGTGTGGGAGTAGGCTGATTGCTCAATAAAATGACGCAGGTCCCGTCTTCCGGTACCCGCAGAATAAACGATACAAAACCGGTGATGCCGCCCCCATGCTGGACGATCTTTTTGCCGAAGGCGGAGTCGATGCCCCAGCCATAACCATAATGGGACTTATAGGGGGTGAATGCTTTTTGCAGGGAAGCCTGGCTGATGATGCGGCCGGTGTAGAGGGCACGGTCCCATTTATACAGGTCTCCGGTGGTCGTGTAGATAGCCCCGGCGGCGAAGGATACGGAGGAGTCCACGATATCGGCCGGCTGGTCCGTGGAAAGAGATGCATAGCCGATGGCTTTATCGGGGCCGGAGAGTCCGGTAAAATTAAATCCGGAATGCCGCATGTGCAGGGGTTGAAAGATATTTTCCTTCACCACCCGGAAATAGGGTTTACCGGTTACTTTTTCTATGATATATCCCAGCAGGATATACCCGGAATTGCTGTAGTTGAATTTCTCGCCGGGGGTGAAGTCCAGGGGTTTATTCTTAAAGCGGGCGATCAGGCTGTCCCGGTTGATGGGCCGGGTCGTTTTATTTTTCATGAAGTCCCCGTCGTTGGTGTAGTTGTAGATGCCGGAGGTATGGGTCAGCAGGTTTTCGATGGTGATCTCATTACCACGCGGATAGTCGGGGATGTATCTGGATAATTTGTCCTGCAGCGAGAGTTTTTTCTTTTCTTCCAACTGCAGGATGATGGCTGACGTGAATTGTTTGGTGATGGAGCCTATCTGGAAAATGCCGTTGCTGTCATGGGGGATATGGGCGGCTATATTTTTATAGCCATAGCCTTTTTCTAAAAGAACGGTGTCTTGCCGGGCTACGAGGGCCGAGCCGTTGAAGCTGTGTTGCCTGGCATAGGCTGTCAGCAGGGTATCCAGCTTCGCGGGGAGGGTCTGGGAGCGGGTGGGGAAATGGATGAGCAGGGCGATAAAGAGGGGGAGGCAGGTTATCCATCCCGGGTGGAGGGTCTTTTTCATGGAAAGTGTTTAAAATTTCTCTCCGAAAGTAGGAAAAAGGATTGTAAAGCAGCTACTAAAAAAATGAGGGGGTGGCATCCGACCATTGCTTTTCCATCCCAAAGTAATCAACAGTATGAGCTGGCTCTCCGCTCATTCTTTTTATCATCTCACCCGCAAATGCCTTCCATCTTTCCAGGTATAAGGAAGAAAGTAAGCCACCCCATTCTTTATGTGCATAGTCATGCAGATCAGTAGTAGGATTATCCGGGCCCCAATATGTAATTTGCGTTTTGGCATTCTTTAATGAAATTGATATTTCGGCAGGTGTCCTGCCGAAATCTTTCGCCTGCTGCAACCATCTGCTTAATGAGAAATATTTACTGGTGATTAACAAGGAATCCTGCTGTCTTATCATCTGCAGGAATATGTCTGAGGCCCTGTTAAATGCTTCCTTTTCGTTATTGGCGATCGCATCCACCATTGCCTTGTATACCCCATCCCCTTTGTTGGCTAGCAGCTGTCTTTCAAAATCTATTTTATCAGCCTGGTAAGTTTCACTTTGGCTGAACTCATCAGCGGCTGATAAAAAGAGCCTTACCCCTTCTTCAAACCGGGTAGTGTCATAGTTCCTTTTCCGTGTTCCCCATGAAGAAATACTCTTAACGGCAGCTGAAGGCCTGGCGCAGAAAATGGATTCAGAAGGCCCTTCCTGGTGAACTTCAGGGCTACTGTATACTGTCTCCAAAAATATTTCCCATGCATGATCCACAGCCTGGTTACTTTTACCATACCGGTACTGTGTATATTCTTTTATCCATTCTTTCACATCGACCCGGTCACTATGCCAGGCCAGCTCAAGCATAAGATCATAGGCAACGGGGTTGTTATCAATGCCTTCAGGGATAATTCCAATGCCTGCTAAAGATTTCCCATATGGGCTGTTCCTTACCCTGTAAACTTCATTGGCAAAGCGTTGCAGTTTGCCGTATAAGCCTGTCTTTTCGCCAAAGTTGCTGACATTGCTCCATACAAAAGGGATGTTGTCATATCCTTTTCGTTTCTCCCAGTTATTGGTATTTTCCCCGAATAGCTCAATTATAAGTGTTTTTGATTTATCCAATCCGTTCAGCAGTTCGCCGGAGGGATTGTCCTGCCAACCCTGCAACACCCATGTGCTTGCAGGGAAATATTGTTGCATTACGTTTTGAATTTCCCTGGCGGATGCCGTTACATCCGCTCCTTTAGAGCTTCCTCCCTCGTGGAAAGGGTCGCCGCCGAAATAATGAATATCCGGGCCATATAATTTCTTTATTTCTCCGTAGTAAATACCGGCTATTTTTTTAAACAGGGGGTCTGCCGGCAAAAGAAAATCAGGTCGTTGAAAGCCCCCTGCCCATTTGCCCTGCTCAATAACCTGAACAGGCAACTTATTCTTCAAAGTGGTAGGTATCATGCCATAAAACCCCTGCATGACAGGCTGAATACCGAGCGCTTTCATACGTTTCAGGATTTTCCTTTCCAATGCTGCCTGGCGGTCTATCATGTCTTGAGTGACAGGCCCGCCCCATCCTTCAAGATTACCCATCAGCCACCATGCACTGAAAGCAGGGCCGGGAATAAAGTCTGAAATTTCTTTATCGCTGAAATTCAATTGCTTCAGCGTGTTTTGCCATACGGCCTCCATGCCGACCGGCACTAGTAGCAGGTTAACGCCATTCAATGCCATCCAGTCTAATTCCCTTTCCCAATCCTGCCAGGTATAAAAGCTCATCGTATAGCTAATCGTACAATAATTCAACGCATACCGGACAGGAAAGGGTGAGGCAATCCTGATTTTCTTTTCGACAGGGGGCAAGGTTGACACGGGAGAAAGATTATCGCCCATATGCGACATGGAACGATGGCAATAATATTTCAAATACCAGTTAAGCCCCGCAGCGGCGGCATTGACATCAGGCGATCCTATTACAATATTACCATTGACGGTTTGCAATTCTATGACGTCGGTCCCATTTGTCCTATCTATTTGTACGAAACGTATATGACCTTTCAACCAGGGTGCACGCCTTGCTATTAATTCGTCCGCACCGTCAAACTGACCGGCGAGTAAGCCTACAGGCAATAGCAGCAGCAGATGAAGGCCTATTCTGATCATACTGAAATTTCTATTCATACAGTTAATTTATAGATGCTTATTTTTCAATACCACAAATGGCGGTGCCTGCATCCATGCAGCTTGCCAGTCACGCCGGTTTTGATAAGGAGCAGCCATATTCCCCAAAACAATATCAGGCCATCCATCCCCATCGACATCCTTCGCATCCATACAAATCCATCTGCCGCCAGGCAACTTATCAATGGTATGCGGAACAAAGCTAAGGCCGTTTTTCCTGCTGTTGTTTTCCAGGTAAATAAATGATTCTCCGGGATGGTGGTCGTAATCGGCAAAATAGGAGATACAAGCCAGATCAAGGTCCCCGTCTTTGTCAAAATCCACTGCCATGGCTTTATAACAGCCATTCATAGGGAAGAAATATTTCTGTTTGAAATGAAAATCACCTTCGTTGATAAAGATATAAATCCCATGATACGGTTTTAGTATCCCGGAATAATCCGCGTTATCACCACAAGTATAAATAATGTCCTTTTTCCCATCGTTATTCATATCGGTTAGTTCAAAATAACTGGAACCATAGACGGGAGGAAACTTCAGTATCTCCTTTTCCTCAAAACTTCCATTCCCTTTATTAACAAATAAGGAGATCCCTTCCTTCGCCTGTCCAAACAGTACCCAAATATCCATTTTACCATCATTATTGACATCTTCAGGATATGCCCTGATAGCGCCGGGAACGGGTTTGATCAGTTTCTTTTCATAGTTGCCATTACCCAGGTTCCGGTACCAGGAAAAGCTCCCCCGTAAGAATCCGAATTCGCAAACCAGCCAGTCTTTCCTGCCGTCATTATCCAGATCGACCTCTGTACTTTCGACTGACCTGTTCAAATTGTCAAGAATAGTTTTTGGCTCCCCTCCTTCTTCTTCTGGCAGCAGCACCAGGTTGCCGGACTGCATACCCGGCCCAGGTTTTAATGCTCCGATATTGGTTACATAGATTGACCGACCTTTCAGCGATATAGCCGTAGGGATATTTTTGAGAGAGAATGAACTAACTGCCTGCAGTTTGCTATCATATACATTGACCGATTTCCCAACGGCATCTCCCTGGTAGATCCTATGACCAGCCGGATCAATGGTAATAGAGGTAGTGAACGGCAGCCCCTTCGCAGACAGGGGGCATTGCACGTCAAACAATGTGGAAGACTCCGAAACGACCTCTTGCCTATTGATCACCGGCAAGCTATCGGGCGCACGGTGCAGGTAGAAATTTTCTATCTTCCTGAAATCGTCAGCCGGGATGGATACTTTAACCGGTAGGGTCGCCGAATCGGAAGCAGCCATGGCAGGCGGCAAAAGCTCGATGCTATCGCCTTTATAATGAAGGCCCATAAAATTGGACATCACCGGCAGTACATTGCTTTTCCAAATTTGTTTGGTCAGCAATTCCGGAGATGGGTATTGGTGACAGGAACTGCAATACAACTTAGCGAGTTTCTCTCCTTCCTGCTCCTGCCTGCTTTTTGCATCATGTCCGGCATGATCACAACCATACTCCACCAGTAGAAAACAAGATAAAACAAAAATCACCGGCCATCCGATTGTGCGCATATTCATAACTGGTTATTTAGTGATGAAAAGAAGCGCCCCCGGGACGAGGGCGCTCTTTTGCTAAACAAGAAACAAACTGCATATACTTTGCTGTTCAGGTACGGCCATATTGTGTTGATACTCATTGCGCATGGCGTATTAATAGCCGGCATTTTGCTTAACTACCCCGCCTGTCTCTGTTATAACTTTCTGCGGCAAGGGATATAAGGTGTCATTAGCAGTTGCAAAAGGAGATCCCTGGCTTGCTGCATATTGTATAAAAGTACCCCAGCGTATCATATCTTCCCGTCTCTGACCTTCGCACCACAATTCAAACAGGCGTTCATCCATAATCTTGCCATGAAAGGTGGAATAGGTTAAAGATCCATATGCATAAGGAGATAAACCGGCACGATTGCGCACGTCATTGACCAGATCGTATGCTTCATTCGTCGGTCCGCTATTGGCTTCATTCAGGGCTTCCGCCAGTAATAATTCCACATCCGCATACCTGTATACCACTATATCCGTGCCCATTACTCCTGTTGTGGAGGTGGGATCTGCGCCGTATTTCTTGGGAATGGCTCCCAAAAGAGGAGGATAATAGGTGCCGTTAATAGTGCTGCCGTTCTGGGCGTCGAATAGGGTGCCGGATGCATCGACAGGATATTTGCCAAGCAATACACTTAACCGTTTATCAGTCGGGTCGAATTTATTATAGGTGGTCCAGGGCATTTTATATCCGCCCCATTCATTAAGGCTTTGATCGGAGGGCAGGGATGGATCATAATAGGCAGGGCTCGGAGGCAGTACGTCTGCCAGCCAGTTATTGTAGCTAAGATAGGCGCTTGCATTACAGGGGACTGCCAGAATGATCTCACTATTGCCGCCTTTATTGGTATAACTGAAATTATCTGCATAATTGGTTATCAGCTGAAATCCCATTGTTTTAATCTTTTCACCTACTGTAACGGCGTCCTGCCATCTTCTTTGGCTCATATAAAGTTTCATCAGGCCTGTCAGGCAGGCAGTGCTGGTGAATCGACCATAATCACTGCCGGAGAATACGGAGGGTAATACCGCCGCCGCGGCTTTATAGTCATTCTCGATATAGCTGACCATGGAGTCCTTCGAAGGTCTTGGGATTGGCTTGGCGTTGGGGTCGGCTGCTTCCACAGGATCAAGCCGGATAGGTACCGGGCCATACAATTGGAATAATATCTGGGAATAATGCGCCCTCAAAGCTTTCAACTCTGCTATATATTGAGCCTTAAGGTTTGCGCCCATACTGATAGAAGAAATTGCGGCTATATCCATCGTAATTTGCGAGATATAAGGCATCATTGCCGAGTATATCCCTGTGATAACATCGTCATCAATGGAAAATTGTAACTGGTTCATCCTTTTCCACCCGGACCATCCCCAGGAACATACGGTCTCATCCGTCTCCATGCTGGACTGTATTTTCCAGCCATTATTCGAACCGCTCCACCCCGCCTCATAATTGTTTCCTCCAAGCATGCCGGTGTACATGGCCGTCACGGCCGCACTGGCATCGCTGGCGGATTTAAAGAAAGTAGAAGTGGACAGGCTGCTATACACATCCGGCTTTAATCCCTTTTCACAGGAGAGGGAAAATAAAACCATCGTGGCAATCCCCATCATAAATCGCTTACTTATAAATATATTAAAAGCTGTTTTCATTTTGATTGATTTTAGAATGAAGCATTTACGCCGATGATAACAGAACGGGTCATTGGATAGGCCAGGAAGCTTTGCAATTCAGGGTCTATGCCTTTATAACCGGTGATCACAAATACGTTTTGGATCCCGGCTGAAACCCTTAACCCGCTAAATATATTTTGCTGTTTCAAGTAGCTGGCCGGCACCGTATAGGCAAGCGTAATGTCCCTGCAACGGATGAAGTCAGCCTTTTCATACCAGAAGCTTGAGCTGCCCGTGTATGCTTCATACCCGGTATTCAACCCGGAGGGCCATTTGGCATTGATATTAGAGGAGGTCCACCTGTCCTTGACAACATTTAGGGTATTCCAGCCAAACTGGGCAAGATGGGCCTGCAAACCGAACGCGTACTCATAATCAGTGTTATATTTCAAGGCGCCAAAAGAGCCGTACAGGTAAATGGACAAATCGAAGTTCCCATACCGGAATGTATTATTAAAGCCCAGGCTCACCTTAGGAGCGGAGCTTCCAAGATATTTCATATCTGCTGAAGAGATCTGCCCATCCGGCTTGCCGGTCAGGTTGCCTGATGCATCATACCCGTTCAGGTCTTTGACCATAAGCCCGCCGGGTATAAGCCCGGGCATTGCGGCCGGGGCAGCTTTTTGTCCTGTATAAATGCCATCGCTGACATACCCATAGATAGCTGCATTATCAAATTGTCCCTTTGGATCGATATATTTTGCCAAAGTTTTCAAATTATTAGGGGAGCGTTGGATCCAGAAACTATAAAAATGGGATAGCGTCAGATCCGTGTTCCATTGGAATCCGCTTTTCCCTTGATTTACGATGTTCCTGGAGTGCAGCCCTATTTCCCAGCCACGTGATCCTGTCTCACCTGCATTACTGGCCACGGAGGAAACGGGGTAATCGGTAGTAAGTGGAATATAGGTCAGGAGGTTGGAAATGGTCTTATGGAAATAATCGAAAGAACCGCTAATGCGCCCTTTCAGTAAATCGTAATCAATTCCGAGGTTTAGTTCCCTTACCGTCTCCCAGGTGAGGTTCGGGTTGGCTATCTGGCTAAGGGAAACACCGGTTGCCTGTGTATTCCCGAATACATAATTCAGACCGGTCCCGTAATATGCGAATGCATTCTGCCCGATATTACTGTTGCCCGTCGTTCCATAACTGGCGCGAAATTTTAAATTATTGACGACAGGATGAATGCTTTCAAAAAAGGGCTCTTCTGAGACCATCCAGGCGGCTGATACGGAAGGGAAGTATCCATACTTCTTATTTTCAGCAAAAATGGAAGAACCATCCCTTCTTATGGAAGCCGAAATCGTGTACTTGTCGTATAAGGAATAAATGGCTCTTGCAAAATAAGAGGCCCATACCTGCCTGGACTTATCCGATCCTACCGATGGATGCGGATTGGCCCCGGCGCTCAGATTGTTGAATGAGAATTGGTCGGTCAGGAAATTATTGTTCCCGGCGCTAAATTTATCGTCATTATTCACCTGGTAAGAGTAACCTGCTACCGCATTGATCTTTTGATGATCACCGATGTTTTTGGAATAGGCAAGGGTATAATCAATCAATTGTGTAGCGGCATTCGTCTCTCCGATAGAGGCGCTGCCACCCGCTCTCTGTCCATACAAGAAGGAAGTGGGCATATATACCATTCTCTTTTCCGTGGACTGGTCATAGCTGAAATTAGCCTTTGCCTTTAATCCGGATATGATTTCCCATTCTGCAAACCCACTTGTCAGCAACCGCTTGTCGTTAGTTTGATCCGTGACCGTCAGGTAAGACAGGGGATTGGGGATATTGGGATAATCCGGTGACAATGGGTAGGTTCCGTCTGCATTTAGGGCGGGAAGATTGGCGGGATAATACATCGCTGCAAGAATAATTCCGCCTGATTCATTCTGAGAGGTCTGAACAGCCTGGTTATTGGCGCCGGAATTGGAAGTAACAATGTTCACGCCCAACCTGATCTTGTTGCTAACGACCTGGTCGATATTGATCCTTCCATTATACCGGGTAAGGTCGCTTCCCCGGATCACCCCCTGTTGATTGATATAGTTGCCTGAAATAAAATATCTCGTCTTTGCATTTCCCCCGGATAACGAGAGATTGTGCTGCTGAACAAACCCTGGCCGGGAAATGCTTTTTAGCAGATCGGGCTGGACTGCCGTCGTGTCTATCTGTTGCTGGGAGTATTTAGGGGTAAAAGCAGCAACAGTAGTGGGATCTGTATTCCCATAAGGCGAAATCTTGTGATTTGCCAGGTACATTTCATGCAAGATCTGGTTACGCACGCTCATATAGTCCTTCGTACCCAATATATCATAGAATTTTGCTTCCTTCTGGAAGGCCTGGCTAAAATTGTAATCAAGACGAGGCTTATCGCTCTTTCCGCGTTTGGTAGTGATCAGCACTACACCCGCCCCGGCCTGAGCCCCATAGATGGAGGCGGCGCTGGCATCTTTCAGGATCTCGATCGATTCTATATCATTGGGATTGATGAAATTCATGGGTGACCGGCTAACCCCGCCAGAACCATAGACCGGGTTATTCCCCGGATCGTATGCGGCATTATTAATGGGCACGCCATCCAATACAAATAATGTTCCGGATGACGCATAGGAAGGATTATCTCTTATACGGATGTTTACGTCGGCTCCCGGCTGCCCGGTACTCTGCACGGCAAGCAGCCCGGGTGCGCGGCCTGCCAATGCCTGTTCAAAACTGGTGTTGGCGCTTGTATTCAGGTCATCCCCTTTAATAGTAGATATTGCGCCAGTCACCTCTTTGCGCTTTACGGAACCATACCCGATTATGACGAGATTATTTAATTCGGACGCCGAGGCAACCAATTTAACGTCTATCGAGGTCCTGTTGTCCACGACAATCTTTTGATTGCCAAAACCGACATAGCTGAAGTTCAGCACCCCACCCTTCGGGACATTAATAATATAACGGCCGGCAGAATCCGTAGTCACTCCCTTGCCGGTCCCGGCCACCATGACAGATACACCAGCCAAAGGCTTACCGTTTTCGTCAGTCACTTTTCCATGCACTTCGACCGGAGGTGGCGGGATTGGTGGAAGGTCCGGGGATGGCGATACATTGATTCGCTGTATCAGGACGATTTTATCTCTGATCTTATACGACAAAGGCAAGCCCTTCAGACATAGATCCAGTGCTTCGGGCAATGGAGCATTTGTCACCTGAATACTTATCGTATGGGACTTATCCAATACATTTTCATCCCATAGAAAAGAGAAATGAGTCTGGTCTTCTATTAGTTTAAAAGCCTTTTCCAACGTTATTTTCCGGGAGGAGATCGTTACATTCTGAGAAAAGCTATTTGCACTGACATGCAATGTGGCGGTGATCATTAAAATAGCAGTCAATCTCATGATGAGCATTACTTTGGTGGGCAAAAACCTCCGTTTAGCAAGGGTTTTGCAATAAGCAATTAGTTCCATACTTTTGTGTAGTTTGGGTTTTAAAAGTGAAACAGTCATTTTAGTAAGTGTCTGGTTGTTGCTGGATGATCCCAATCTTTCCCGGGTCCTGACGCCATCAGGATCCGTTTTTTTTGGTCAGCCATTTGCTTTTCTTTTTGATTTCTATGTCTCCATGCTTTAGCTTTAGTTTTTAAATAATTTTGAATTATAACAAACCCTGTACGCAGGTGATTCATTGCGCACAATGAATCACCTGCGTACTCAATATTGAATCATGGATATTAGGGTAATATTATAATAGTTTTGCCTTCCACTTTATAATGAACTCCGGTTTCCTCCAGAAATCCCATTACTGTGGCCAGGTTGACATCCCGGTGAATAAAGCCGCCAATGTGCACCTTTGGCACGGCTCCCTGAAAGACGATATCGACATCATACCAGCGTGAGATCTGCCGCATCAAAACCGGGAAATCAGAATTGACCAGACACAACCGGCCTTTCGTCCAGGCAATGATCTGTTCGACATCGACCTGTGAAGAAGATAATTTCCCTGTTGCTCTTTCTATCCTTCCCTGCTCTCCCGGAACCAATAAGGCCTGCTGTGTACCATTGATTATTCTTACTGATCCTTCAAGTAATGTCGTACATATTGTCTTTTCGTCATTGTAATCCGTTACATTGAAATGGGTGCCCAGAACTGCGATTTCGGTCTTGTCAACCTGCACGATAAATGGCATGTCTTTATTATGTGCTACTTCGAAATACACTTCACCGGAAACTTCCACCCTACGTTCTTTGCCGTTGAATGTCGCAGGAAACCTGATTGAACTGGCAGCATTTAGCCAAACCTTAGTGCCGTCTGTCAACAGGAGCTGATATTGTTTCCCCCTGGGAGTGGTTATGGTATTATATAAAACTACTGCCTGGTCGCCTTCATCCGTCTTATAGCTCAATTGACTACCCTGTTTCAGGATCCGGGTGTTACCCTGCTTTTCAAGGGAGCCATTCTGAGAGGAGTCCAGTACAATCTGTTTGCCATCGGCAAGTGTGAGGATAGCGCCATTCGTACCCTGTAGCGTGTCCAATCTGATGGCCTTTTTTTCGGCTACTTCCTGATTGCTGGAGTTTTGTTTTTGCCGGTATAAATAAATGCTGCCGGACACCAGGAACAGGATAATGGCAGATGCGGCTGCCATCCTGCGCCAGGGACGCAGACGGACCACCGGAGCGGGAAGCGTATTGTTTATCTTCCTCTCTTCAATCCGGGCGAGGAGGGAGGCAAAGACGGCGGCAGGGTCATGGTCCCCGGAACCGGCTGCAAAAGCAGGATTGGAGAAAGCGCCTTCCAGTAATTCGTCTAATGACGCCGGATCATATTCATTGCTTATCATCTCATACAGCCTGGAAAACTCATCCGGAGTGATGTCGTCATCCAGGTATTTCCTGAAAAGGTTTTTTATTGCAAGTGTTGCCATAGCAGTTTTTTACGGCGTGGTTTCCTTCCCATTAACGGGCCTTTACGCCGGATATACTTCTAAAGACGGATCGATTTTAAAAAAGAGAACATCCAAAATGAAAAAAAACAAAAAGAGTGTGGCTCCGGTCCAAATAAGGCAGGGTCCCGGCTCAAACCGGAATATTCCATTTTAAAACCTGAGTAGCCTCAGAAAAAGCCCGGCCATGAAAAGCAATTTCTCCGAATTTGCAGCCACTATCTTTCTGAGCGCCATAAGGGCGCGGACCATATAAGTTTTGGAGGAGAGTGGGGTGATATTTAATCTTTGGGCGATTTCTTCATGGCTTAAGCCTTCAAAACGGCTCAACATAAATACCTGGTGAAGCTTGGGAGGTAATTGGTTAATAGCCTCATGCAGGGCCTCTCCCAATTCCTTTTGTTCAAGCCTTTCCTGGTGTGAAGCTTCATGATAGGAAAAATAATGGATCAGGAATTCCCTGTTGGATTCCCGGAAAACTTTGGTTCTGATATGATCATGGATAAGATTTCTTGAAATAATGAATAGATAGGCCCTTAAATTCTTTATTTCCGGCAGCTTTTCCCTGTTATCCCACAATTTCAGAAATATGTCCTGTGCCAGGTCTTTGGCCTGTTCCGGGGATTTTGTCAATCGTAATCCAATGCCATAAACCTGGTCCCAATACCTGTCAAATAATTGGCGGTAGGCCTGTCTGTCACTTTTTGCTACCAATTGTAACAGCTCATGCTCTTTATATAAGTTTTCTTTGGGCAAACTGACAGCCTACAGCGTTTGGTATAATGCAAAGTACATATTTCCTCTTGCTTAATACATAATAATTTAATTTATATGTAATAAAGATCAATACCGTTATGGCAGAAAATACAGTATATCAGGGTAGAAATGTGAACCATATTCGCGTAACCCCGGACGAGTCAGGCTGCTTTAAAACCGGGCATTCCCTGTATCGAAACCGGACGGTTATGGTCGTGAGCGTTCGTTAATAAATTGATTGGTAAGGGGTCCCGAAATTGGTATTGTCTTGGTGGGATAAGCGGCAATTCCTCTACTATGCTGAAAAGTTATTTTACCATCGCCTGGCGTAACCTGCAAAGGAATAAGGTATTTTCCTTTATCAATATTTTTGGCCTGGCCATCGGGTTGACTTGTTGTATGTTGCTTACGTTGTATATCTGGCATGAGGCTAGTTATGATACGTATCATCCTCATATAAACCGGTTGTACCAGGTGGCGGCCGTCAGTGTGGATCATGATGGGAAGCAACAACGTTTCGCGGGTTGTCCGCACACGCTGGCGGAAATCTTTAAGGCTTCGTATCCGCAGGTAGAGCGAACGGCCCGGATCTGCGGGTTGCTATCGACGGACAAGACGTTGCTGCAATATACGGCGCCGGGGGAGGCTATCCGGTCTTTCAATGAGGAGAAGGGGTTTATGGCGGATTCCGGTTTTTTCCGGCTGTTCCACTATGATTTTGTGGAGGGCAATGCGGCGTCGGCAATCAGCGGGCCCTATTCCATCGTGCTGTCCAAAGAGATCGCCGACAAAATCTTCGGCGGGAAGCCGGCGCTGAATAAGGTGGTCCATATCAGCAGCAATTTCAACGGGGAGCATGATTACACGGTCAGCGGGGTCTTTCGGCCGATGAATAGTCCTTCTCATATCGACGCCCGGTTCTTCCTATCCATGTATGGGGGTGAGGTGGGGGATTTCTTACGGACGAACGATAATCCGAGCATGATCTCCAATACTTATTTCTATACATATTTATTATTGAAGGAGGGGAGCGATCCTGCCCAGCTGGAAAAGCAATTTCCGGCCTTTGTCGACACTTATATTGGCAAAGAGCTGAAGGCAATAGGCCATAATTTAAGTTATTTCCTGTTGAAGGTCAGGGATATTCACCTGCATTCCAATATGGAGTATGGGGATATTACGCCATCGGGGAATATAGCGTATTTATATATCCTGGGGTCTATCGGTCTGTTCACGCTGCTGATAGCCTGTATCAATTTCATGAACCTGGCGACGGCCCGCTCGACGAAGCGATCGGCGGAAGTGGGGGTACGTAAGACGCTGGGAGCGGGGCGGGGTTCGCTGGTGCGACAGTTCCTGGGAGAATCCATCTTGATGGCGCTGATCGCTTTTGTGATCGCGCTGTGTCTTTGTAATCTTTTGCTACCGGCCTTCGGCCGGCTGTCGGGAAAGACGATCGTTTTGTCGGCGTCCGAGGTATTCAGGATCGGATCGGGGTTCTTCGTGCTGGCCATCTTCACCGGTTTACTGGCTGGCAGTTATCCGGCCTTGTATCTTTCTTCTTTTAAACCGGTGACGGTCCTGAAGGGAAAGATCACGAATTCGCTGGCGGTCGTGTCTTTACGGAAGGGGCTGGTCGTCTTCCAATTCTGTATTTCCATTGTCCTGATCATTGCGGCGGTTGTCATAGCAAACCAGCTGCATTTTCTGCGGACTGCCGACCTGGGCTTTACAAAGGACCAGCAGTTGATCCTGCCGCTGAGCAGCGATAATGCACACCGGCTGCTCCTGCCCATAAAGGCGGAACTGCAAAAAGAGCCGGGTATTCTTTCAGTGGGAGCTTCTTATTTTTACCCGGGGTTTACCGGGTGGAATGGGTTGTATTACGCCGAAGGAAAGACCAGGACGGAGGATCAGCATTTTGATATCAATATGGTGGATTTTGATTTTATGAAGGCATTGCAGTTAAAAGCAGTCGCGGGGCATGTGTTTTCGGATCAATTTCCGGCCGACAGCGTGGATGGAATCGTACTTAACGAGAGGGCTATGCATCAGCTGGGGTATTCGCTGGCTACCTGTATCGGCAAATCGATCTATCACGACAATGGGCAGAATGGCCGGTTCCGCATCGTCGGTGTGGTAAAGGATTTTCATTTTGAGGACCTGCACAGACCGATCAATGGACTGGTGTTCATCGTGAACAGCCGACCGGACTATAATTTTTTGATTGTGCATGCCAACGCGGCAAAACTATCGTCCACGCTGGCTTCGGTGAGACGGATATGGCATACGCTGAATCCGAATGAGCCTTGTGAGTATAGCTTCCTGGATGATCAGTTCCAACAGCATTATGAGTCAGATAACCGGCTGGCGGTGATCATTGGTTATGCTACGGGGATCGCCATTTTTATTTCCTGTCTGGGTTTGTTTGGCCTGGCGGCTTTCAGCGCCGAGCAGCGTACGAAGGAGATCGGCATCCGCAAGGTGCTGGGAGCCAGTGAACGGAGCATTGTGGCGCTGCTGTCGGGGGATTTTCTAAAGCTGGTGGGGGTGGCTGTTCTGATCGGGACACCGGTGGGATGGTTTGTGGTGCAGCGGTGGCTGCAGAGTTTTGCTTACCGGACGGGTGTCAGCTGGACTTTGTTTGTTTATACGGCGGCGGCGGCGTTGCTGATTGCCCTGCTGACGATCAGCTATCAGGCCATCCGCGCCGCGACGGCGAATCCGGTGGAAAGCCTCAGATCCGAATAACCGCCCACATCGCTGCTGCTTCTAAGATCAGCGTGCCGGCGCGGATAGGAGCGGGGCAATAGGCCCGTGACCGATTTATTCGGATTGATCCAGATTTTTCAGCAGCCTGTTCAGACTCCGGATGGAAATACCGAGGTATTCGGACAGGTGTTGCTTAGTGAAAGTAATGTGCTGGGAATTCAGCGCCGACAGCAATTGGCGTAAAGTATGGGAGAGGGTGTAGAGTTGCTGGCGGGCGCCTTTGATGGCCGTATTTGCCAGCCGGGTAGCGAGGAGCTCCATGACAGTGGCATTGAAGTCCGGCTGGGTCCGGAGGAAATGCCCGAATTGCGTGTTGCTCATCTTGTAAACGATGAGGGGGGTGACGGCTTCTACGGTACACATACCCGGTGTATGGCGGAGGGCCTCCATTTCCCCCAGCACTTCTCCTTCCCCTAAAAATTCAAGGATATAATCTTTCCCATTCTCTTCCGTGATGTAGCATTTGACGATGCCGGATTTAATTACATACACGCTGGAATGCTGGTGCTCCTGGGTGATCAGCCGTTGTCTTTCAGGAAAACTTCGCTGTACAAGGGCCCCTTTTGAGTGGACGCTGACAGCCAGACTGTCCATTAACTGAAGCAATTTGAGGTTGGTTCTGATCATATCCATCCGGTATTCAATTCCCTGATGGCCCCGGGAGGAAGGGTCCCGGGCCTTGGTAAACGGAGGGCTACCGGGGAAACGGGACAAATGTCCCAAAAATTCTGGCAATTCGGGATAATTTCGAGGCTTATCATTCAAGCAATGCGAAATATGAAATATTCGATGGGCATGGCGCTTCTGCTGTGCTGTTCCTTCAAAGACGTTAACCACCCGTACAAAGGCCATAGACTTCCCGAAATGAACAGACAGGCAATGGATATACCGGCATGGCCCAAGGTGGAATTACACCTCCACCTGGATTGTTCCCTCAGTTATGAAGTAGTGAACAGGATCGATCCATCCATTTCCCGGGAAGTCTATGAGAAGGAGTTCGTGGTGCCGGCCAAATGTACGAACCTGGCAGATTACATAAAGCGTGCGGCCAGAGAGATCGAGCTGATGCAGACGGAGGAACAATTGCGGTTAGTCACCCTGGATCTCTTCGACCAGCTGCAGCGGGATCACGTCATTTATGCCGAGATCCGGTTTGCCCCGCTACAACATCTGAATAAAGGCCTGTCGCCGCAGCAGGTGGTAAGCGCAGTAGATCGCGCCGTTGCAGAAGGCACTAAAAAGACCGGTATTGGGATGGGGGTCATTCTTTGCACGTTGCGGCATTATTCCGCCGGGCAGAGCATGGAAACGGTAAAGCTGGTGGAGCAGTTTAAAGATACCCATATCGTCGGATTTGACATAGCGGCTGACGAAGCGGGATATCCTATTGACAATCATATAGCCGCATTCGAATATGCCCGGTCAAAAAATATTTCCTGTACCGCGCATGCGGGGGAGGCCAAAGGGGCGCAAAGTGTTTGGGAGACGCTGCACAATTTTCACCCCAGCCGGATCGGGCATGGGGTAAGAAGCATCGAAGACAGCAGCCTGCTGAATTTTCTGAAGCAACAACATATTCATCTCGAAATCTGCCCTACCAGCAACCTGCAGACCAATATTTACGACCAGATGAAGGATCATCCTGTAGACAGGCTTTACCGATCAGGAGTATCGCTCAGCATCAATACGGATTCACGGGCCGTCTCCCATACTACGTTAAACCGGGAATATGGCAGGGTAGCGGAGACTTTTCACTGGACGAAGGCCGATTTCCTGGCTTGTAACCTGGAAGCTGTCGAGCATGCTTTTACCAGTGCGGAAAATAAGGAGAGACTGAAAAAGGTTTTGTTGAAAGGGTATGGGGCCAGGCAGTGATGGCGAATATCCGGCTGCTCCTGCCCGTCAGTCAAGGCTCCATACGAATTGCGAATCCGCCCTTTTGACGATCCATTGTTTTCCGGTGACGCCTGCGGATCCGGAGAGGTCGGAGACGGCCGGAGGATCGATCTTTTTTTCTATCGGGTAGATTTTTAGGTTATACTGGGTAGTACCGGGCATTCCCAGATCGATCCAGGCATACAGGTAATTCATGAAAGCAAGCCGGGAGTCTTCGGTACCGTACGTGATCAAAAGGTGATCCTTTGCAAGGGTAAATGATTTTTTATCGCTATGGAGCAGTCCGAAGGATCCGAATTCAGCGGGATTCTTCTCATCGCTGAAGATCCGCAGGCCCGGCGCTGTTAAACCCAAAAAGAAGCGAAAGGAGGAAGTCCTCCAATTTAGAGGAATATCGGAGGGGCCTCCCCACCAAAAGGGGGAGCGCACTAATTCCTGGTTTTGCAGTTCCTGCCATTCGGGCATTTGTTCCAGGAGAATGGGGAGCACACCGGTAACCTCGTATTTGCCGGTCATTTTTACGAACCCGCATTGGTAGAATTTTATCGCTTCAAAATGATCATCGGTTTTCTTCAACTGGATCAGCAGGTCTCCGCCGCCTCTCCGTTTCAAAACGATCAGCAGGAGTCCTCCCTCTTTTAGCTGGTCGTAAAAACAGGAGGGCAGGTCATAGGAGCTGGCCGCAAAAACAACCCGGTCGAAAGGGGCCCCTGGTTCATAGCCGAATCCGCCATCACCTGGCAATATTGTTACATTCGGGATGGCCGATCTTTCAATGTTCTCTTTTGCCTGCAGCGCCAGTTCCGGAATGATCTCGGTGCTATAAACATGGCCTTCGTCTCCCACGAGGGCGCCCAGGAGGGCGGCGGTCCATCCACTGGCCGCGCCGATCTCAAAAATCGTATTTCCTTTTCCTACTTCAAGGAAGTCCAGCATTTTCAGGACTATGTAGGGCTGTGATATGGTCGATGTGAATTCACTGCCCGGTTCATCATAGAGGGAGAGCGGTTTGTTGGCATATAATATAGGCAGCAGGGCTGGTAAATTCTCCTCTGTGACCACAGTCCAGTCCGGGTGGGGATATTCTCTGAATTTATTGACAAAGAGGTGCCGCGGAGTCTGCCGGAATGCTTCTTTTATGGCGTTGTGGTATTCATTGTCTTTTTGCAGGAACGGCGCCTGGGCGAGTAGTTGTTCCTGTAATTTCCTGATTATTTCCATAGATGATTTTATTTTTCGAACCGAAAGAAGAAGGGAATCGGCCGCAAATTAGGGAAATATGCCTGCCGGGAGAATAAGGGGAAATACTAGTTTTTTTAGTTTAAAAAATAAGAGATATTACCAGACGGCTCGATAGATGATATGGCCAATTCCAATAATGGGGACATCATAAAGGTATTGGCAACAGTGGTTGAAATTTTAAAAAACTTCACTGCTGAATACCCGCAGGTTGAAATCTTTTTCTCAGGAAGTACGGGTTATCGCACGAGATTATATACCCGGATTCTTAAAATGCATTATGCAGACTTTTGTCAGGATTTTGCAATTTCAGCAATAATCGGTTCAGAAAACCAAAGCAAGAGAATTCCTTTTGATCCAAAGGCTGAAATGGAATATTTGGGGTTTTTAATCAAAAGAAATGAGTAACTTTATTAAAATGTCGTTAGCAAAGAAAAATACAGCCAAAAAGACGCTCCCAAAAAGGGCTTCCGCTTCCACTGTAGTGGTTGTAAGGAAACGTATAGCAGCGAAGGACA
Source organism: Puia sp. (assembly GCA_035555335.1). Lineage (GTDB taxonomy): Bacteria > Bacteroidota > Bacteroidia > Chitinophagales > Chitinophagaceae > Puia. Next base: position 112,493 of record DATMGS010000011.1, on the reverse strand, counting down.
CTTTATTTCCTGAAAAAGTAGCAAGAGCAAAAAAAATCCTCAGCAATACGCAGTTTTTATAGCCTCTGATCAAATAAACATTCTACAAACGTGATGTCAATGCATTATTCCTGGAGATCCCTTTGCGGATGTCATTTCGCAACGCAGCCATAAAAAGTCGCTTCTGCACATCAAAGTTATATAGATCTTGATAATAGCCAGTGGCACTACGGTACAGGTAAACGGAATATTCAGCCTTCCCAGAGCTCCGATAATATTGATGTCCAAAATAGGTTCCGCCTTCACCAAGCGATCTGAAAATTTGATTGATATCCCGATAAATATCAATGATTTTTTGTTTATGGCCTCTGGAATCTATGAATTCCCTAAATATGCCGCTTCGTACGTAAGAAAGATCAGGATGCTCAGGAAAGGAATCGTATAGCGTTGGAAAATTGTCGACAATTTCGTTAAAATCTTTTTTGGAATATTTAATTTTTTCACCATCAATATCTGCGATGGTGATACTGTCTGAGTGGGTATAATATGCGGAACGGTCGATTTTTTCAGGGGTTTTATGCCAGGATGTGTCGGCGGGATTAGGAGAGTTGCTGTTTTTGCTGCTATCGGACGGCGTGATTGGGTTACTGCTTTTGGGGTTGTTACAGCTCAAACTGATAAGGAGGGCTATACAGGGGAGGGGCTTCATAAAATTGGTGGAATAGTGAATAAGAAACAAAAGTTAGCGTAAATTTAGTCACAATGCTCAGCATATGGATAAACGTACATTTTTGAAAGGGATGGCGATCGCCGGTCTGGGAGCGCCTTTGTCCAGGAGCGCCCTGGCGGAATGGGTAGGCCGATTCGGGCAGGAGCCGGCGGGATCGCTGGCGGACAAGGAGGATTTCTGGGCCGGGATCCGGGGAGGCTACCGGCTGACCCCGGAGTATATCAACCTGGAGAACGGCTATTATAATATTCAGCCCGGGGAGATCCTGGAGGCTTTTATCGGGCATGTCCGGGCAGTAAATTATGAAGGCGCGCATTATATGCGTACGGTCCAGTTCGATAATAAGAAGGCCGTCACCGCCAAGCTGGCGGCGTTGGCCGGTTGCTCCTCCGAGGAGCTGATCATCACCCGCAATACTACCGAATCCCTGGATATGATCATTGCCGGCTATCCCTGGAAGCAGGGGGATGAAGCCATCATGGCGGAGCAGGATTATGGCGCCATGCTCAGGATGTTCCGGCAGGCGGAGCGTCGTCACGGCATTGTGCGCAAGGTCATTTCCATACCCAACCATCCTTCTTCCGATGAGGAGATAGTAGACATCTATGCAAAAGCCATTACTCCCCGGACGCGCCTGCTGATGGTCAGCCATATCGTGAATATCACCGGGCAGGTATTGCCGGTGCGGAAGATTGGCGAGATGGCTCATGCCAGGGGAGTGGAAGTGATGGTGGACGGGGCGCATTCCTTTGCACATATCCGGCATGCCATCCCCGATCTGCAATGCGACTATTACGGGGCGAGCCTCCACAAGTGGCTAAGCGTTCCCCTGGGCGCCGGTTTGCTGTACGTCAAAAAAGAACATACGGAAAAGATATGGCCGCTGCTGGCGGAGCCTGACGATTCGGCCAGGGGTATCACGTTGCTGAATCATACCGGCACGTTGCCTGTCCATACGGACCTCGCTATCAGCGACGCCATCGACTATTATACTACGCTGGGGGCCGAAAGAAAGGAGGTCCGTCTCCGTTACCTGCAACAATACTGGACCACCCGGGCGCGGACGCTGCCGAAGGTGGTGGTCAATACCCCGGCAGATCCCGCGCGTACCTGCGGGATCGCCAATGTGGGCATTCAGGGGATGAAGCCCGCCGACCTGGCGGACAGGTTACTCCATCAATATAAGATCTACACGGTGGCTATCGATTCTCCTGCCGCCGGGGTGCAGGGTTGCCGTATTACTCCCAATGTGTTTACCCTGCCGGAGGAACTGGATGTGCTGGTGCGGGCATTGAAGGAGTTGAGCGTCTGAATAGACGCGAAAGAGTCCCATGATGATATACGGAGTTGATTCTATAACCTTAAAATATCTCCTATGGCTGAAACAAAAACAAAAGTCACCCAACAATCCGTCGAAGACTTCCTGGACAAGGTTACCGAAGGGAAAAAGCGGGAAGATAGTGAGACCCTTATCAAGCTGATGAAGAAGATAACGGGGAAGCCTGCCAAAATGTGGGGGGCGAGTATCATCGGCTTTGACAAATACCATTATAAGTATGAGAGCGGTCACGAAGGGGAGATCTGTTTGGCGGGCTTCTCCCCGCGAAAGCAAAATTTTTCGCTGTATGTGATGGCAGGCATCCCCGGTCAGGACGATCTGCTGAAAAAACTGGGCAAACACAAAGCTGCGAAAGGATGCATCTATGTCAAAAAGCTGGAGGATATCGACCTCGGCGTCCTGGAGAGCCTGATCAGGCGATCGATTGACTATATAAAAAAGAAGTATGCGGAGAAATAAACGGTGCCGGGAGATATCCGGTTGGTTTTTTGGAACAAATAGGGACAGCCCTTACATTCGTGCCCGGGAAAACTAAACTCTTTTAATGATTATGAAACAGATATTGCTTGCTGTCAGCTTTTTTGTCCTTACGATGGCCGGGTATACCCAGCAGGGAGCCACTGTGACCGCAAAAGATTATGAACATGCGGAGAGTCAGCTGATCTATAATACCCAACAACGGGTGGACCGCGGCGGGGTGATTCCCAACTGGCTTCCCGATGACCGGTTCTGGTATCGTGTACTGACAGCGCAGGGGAGTGAATTCATTTTGGTGGATCCGGTCCGGAAAACACGTACGGCCGCTTTTGATCAACAAAAGCTGGCGTCGGCCCTTGCAACGGCATCCGGCAAACAAGTGGACCCATTCAGGCTGCCCTTCCGGGCTTTTACATTTTCTCCCGATGGAAAATCTATTTTGTTCCGGGCCAATGATAAAAAATGGAGCTGCGATCTTATCACCTATACCTGTGCGCCCGATAATTCTACGTTGATAACTCCGGCGCCGGCTAAAGAAGAAGGCCGTCGAAGGAGCATCGGAGTGGAGGTCCTGTCTCCGGACGGAAAACGGGCGGCCTTTATAAAGGACGACAATTTATGGGTCCGTGCTATCAGGACGAATGATTCGACCCAACTGACGACGGATGGCATCAAGGATTTTGGATATGCTACGGATAATGCCGGCTGGAAGAGCGGTGATGGTCCAATCGTTTGCTGGTCGCCCGACTCTAAAAAGATTGCCACGTTCAAACAGGACCAGCGCAGTGTCAGCGACATGTACCTTGTCACTACCAATGTAGGCAAGCCCATCCTGAAATCGTGGAAATATCCTTTGCCTGGCGACTCAGCGATCGCGACCATTCAACGGGTCATTATCGATGTCGATAATAAAAAGGTGATCCCGCTGCAAATTCCACCCGATCCTCACAGGGGAACGCTCAGCGATGATATCTCCAGCAGCGGCTCTTTTGATGATGTGGATTGGAGCGATGGGGAACAGCTGGCTTTTGTGTCTACTTCCCGGGATCATAAAAATGAAAAATTCCGTATTGCCGACCCTGTTACGGGCGCGGTGCGGGAGGTATTCGGGGAGACTGCGCCCACGCAGTATGAATCGGGATGGGAAAGCATTAACTGGCGGTATCTGCATAAGTCAAACGAAATTATCTGGTTCTCGGAACGTGACAACTGGGGGCATCTTTATTTATATGATGCCGTCACCGGGAAGCTGAAAAATCAGATCACCAAAGGAGAGTGGGTGGTCACCCGGCTGCTGAAGGTGGATGAAAAAAAACGTCTTCTTTATTTTGTCGTCGATGGGCGCCAGCCGGAGAATCCCTATTTCAGCCAGTTCTATAAGGTGGGGTTTGACGGAAAGGGACTGACGCTGCTGACTCCCGAAGAGGGGAACCATGTTATCACCTTGTCTCCCGGCGGCAGTTATTTCATCGATAGCTATTCCAAACCAAACGTTCCCGCTGTCACGGTGCTGCGTGATCTGAACGGCAAACTGATCAGCCCTTTGGAAAAAACCGATATTTCCCGGCTCACGGCCATCGGCTGGAAGCCGCCTGTTCCGATCGTGGTCAAAGCGCATGATGGGAAGACGGACTTATACGGGCTGCTGTTTACACCGTCTACACTGGATCCAGCTAAGAAGTACCCGATCATCGATTATATCTATCCCGGTCCACAGGGCGGCAGTGTGGGAAGCTGGTCTTTCGTGTCGGCAAGGGGCGATAACCAGGCGTTGGCCGAACTGGGGTTTATCGTAGTAGAAATAGAAGGCACGAGTAATCCTCTTCGTTCGAAGGGCTATCATGATATGAGCTATGGGGACATGTCGGAGAATACGTTGCCTGACCAGGTTGCCGGGATCCGGCAGCTTGCGCAGCAGTACGCTTATATCGATACGAACCGGATCGGGATCTGGGGGCATTCGGGAGGTGGTTTTGCTACCGCCGGAGCTATGTTCCGCTACCCGGATTTCTTCAAGGTTGGTATTTCGGAGTCCGGCAATCACGATAACCGGAACTATGAGGATGACTGGGGAGAGCGGTATGATGGGTTGCTGGTGCGGGGGAAAAACGGAGTTTCCAATTATGAGGCACAGGCCAATCAGAACTATGCGGCCAACCTGAAAGGAAAGCTGATGCTGGCGCATGGGCTGATGGATAATAATGTGCCGCCATACAATACGATGCTGGTGGTAGAGGCTTTGGAAAAGGCCAATAAGAATTATGACCTGGTGGTCTTCCCTAACAGCCCACATGGCTATGGGAGTTATTCCCTGTATATGATGCGCCGCCGCTGGGATTATTTTGTAAAGAACCTGGCGGGCGCCGAGCCTCCGTCCGAGTACCTGTTACAGGTAAAAAAGGATCCGCGTAACGGGGGGCAGTAGACCTCCTATATCATATATAAAAGAGCCCCTGACGCATTGGCGTCAGGGGCTCTTTTCGTTGACTGTGGGCATCATGATGAATACGTGGTGGGATGTTAATTTTTTGGCGAGGCAGAAAAAATAGTTCACCTTAGTAGTGATTATTCTTCCATCATTTTATTTATACCCCCTCACGACAACCCGCAAAGGCAAAGATTAAGTAGTTTTTATCTTCATAAACTACAAAATATCTTTTCATGAAACAGAATGGTAAAACTTCCGAAGCGACGGCTACGGCCAAGGTCGCGTCTACGGCGCCTCCCGCGGTCCGGGAGCGTTGGGCCCGGGATTATGTATTCGACGTGTTGAAGGAGCTGGGCATTCATTTTATTTTTGGGGTGCCCGGTACTAATGAGATTCCCATTATAGACGGGACGTCTTATCCGGAGAATGAAGTGCGGTATATTGAATGCCTGCATGAGAATATTGCCATGGGGGCTGCTATGGGCTCTGCGCGTATGACGGGAAAGCCGGGCGTCGTCGTCGTACATGTCACTCCCGGTATTGCACATGGGATCGGGAACCTGTTTAACGCCAGTCGTTCGCAGGTACCGTTGGTGATCCTGTGTTGCCAGCAGCAGAATGAGTTGGTCACTCAGGAGCCGCTGCTTGCTTCCAACCTGGTGGAGCTTGCCAAACAATATACTAAGTGGGCGCATGAGATCCGCACGCCGGAAGAGATCCCGCTAGTGTTGCAGCGGGCTTTCAAGGAGGCGATGGCGCCGCCGAATGGTCCGGTATTCCTGTCCATCCCCTGGGAATTTATGATGTGCCGTATCGGGGAGCATGCGGCGATCAAAGGGGTTACGAGAATTTCTCCTCATTTCACGGGAGACCAGGAGGGCATCCGGCGATCGGCAGCAATCCTGGCCTCGGCTAAAAACCCGATTATCGTGGCCGGCGATGCGGTGGGGTATGCCGGAGCCTGGAAGGAGATGCAGCAGCTTGCTGAACTGCTGGGGGCGCCTGTATTGTTGCAATCCTTCAGCAGCCTGGCCAATTTTCCTAACGACGATATTCACTGGCAGGGAGAGCTGCCCGGGTCTCAGCAGGGTATCCAGCAGGTTTTCAGTCAGCACGATGCCGCCTTCCTGGTTGGTTTTGGCGCGCAGGCTCAACTGGCGGTATTCAAATATTCCGATGGACCGCTGATCCCCGATCATGTACGCCAGGTCTATCTCACGAATAATACCTGGGATATCGGCAAGAATTATTATGGGGAAGCGGCTGTGCTGGGAGATATTAAAGCTACGCTGCCTTATCTCAACGGGTATATCCGCGAACTAAAGGTGGAAGGCGCAGCCCAACGCAATGAACGTCTGGCCGCACTGGCCCTCGAACGCAGAAAGAAATGGGACGACTATAAGAAGACGGCGATGGAGCAACCGGAAGTCTGGGGGGTGGTGATTGCCGACGCGCTCCGGGAAACGGTGATTTCCAGGGGGCTGGAGGATCAATTTGTCTATGTGCATGAGGCGGTATCCGATGGCGCCCCCTTTCAATACCTGCTTCCATTCGGTACAACCGGCGCTCAGCCTATCAGTTATTACTGTGTGGCCGGGGGCTCCCTGGGCTGGTCGATGCCGGCGTCGCTGGGGATAAAGCTGGAGCCGAAAGGGGTGCAGGGGATCACGACCAAGCTGGTCGTCAATGCGGTAGGGGATGGGTCTTCCCTCTTCTACCCGCAGGTCTATTGGACGGCCGCCCATGAAAAGCTGGGGGTACTGTATATCATCACGAATAATCATGAGTATCATACCTTACAATTGGGGCTGCAGCAGGTAGTGGGCGCTTATGGCGGCGCGCCGGGCTACCAGTGGCATCCGGCCACCAATGACCCGGGATACCTTCGGATCGACCGGCCCCGGTTCGATTTTGTTGCGGTAGCCAGGGCTTTCGGGGTGGATCAGGGGGAAGTGGTAAAAAAGCCGGTCGATGTAAAAGCAGCCATTCAGCGGGGAGTGGATTATGTACTGGCCAATAACCGGTCTTATATACTGGATATCCATACAGCCAAAGATACTCCTGCCGCGCCTCCCACCGATAAGGCGTTGCTAAAGGAAATGTATAAACGCTACCAGGAGCAGCCTCCGCTTGATTTTTTCCATAACGCGGCGTTGAAGGCTGCGGCTTATTCCAACGGGAACGGTCATGCTGCGCTGCCGCCGAATACACCTTCTTTATTCTGATCGCCGGCATGCCGGTCGGTCACAGGATACTGGCGCTGATCGCCGGGACAGATCACCAGCCCTGGCGCTGATAACCGAAGTCCTATTTCATCACCATAAACCATGCGGTAACCTCCTGCAATAAAAGAGGTCGTTATATGAAAAACGAAAAAGTAGATATCGCCATCGTAGGCGGAGGGGTATCGGGCCTTTATAGCGCCTGGACCCTGAAAAAGAAGTTCCCTGACAAAAAGATCGTCGTTTTTGAAGGCGGAGATCATATCGGGGGCCGGCTGCTTTCCGTCAAGCCGCCCCATATTCCGGATATGGTCGCAGAACTGGGAGGCATGCGGATCCTGGAAAACGGGCAGCCGCTGGTAGTGCAGCTCATCGACGAATTGAATAAGCAGCTTCCTGCCGGGGGAAAAATCGAAAAGTACGATTTTCCGGTAGATGAACCTCAGAATATTGCCTACCTGCGGGGAGTCTATCTCCGTCTTGCTGACTTTACCACTGAACCCGGGAAAGTGCCTTACCGGCTTTCGTTCCTGGAGAGCGGCAATTCGCCGGGAGCCATCATCGTAAATGCCATTGAGCAGATCGTGCCCGGCATTACGAATCCTACACTTACCGAAGATCAGCGGCGGCTGATGGCAAGGGATGCCCTCTTTGAAGGCAAACCGCTTTATCAACAGGGCTTCTGGAATGTGCTGTACCGCGTCGTCAGTGGGGAAGGATACCAGTTCAGTATGGATGCCGGGGGATACGACAGTACACTCTGTAATTGGAATGCGGCCGATGCCATTCCCTGGTACCTCTCCGATTTTGGTATCAACCCCGAATACAAGGGCTTCAAGAACGGTTTTCAGCAGGTACCCAAAACACTGGGAGACTTCTTTACCGCGCTGGGCGGGGAGATCCGGCTGAAGGCCAAACTGGAAGGATTTCAATGGAAGGATGGGGTCTTCGAATTAACGATCAACGGGGAAGTCCTTACGGCGGGTACGCTGATACTGGCGATGCCCCGCCGTTCGCTGGATCTGATAACGTCTGGCAGTCCCTTGCTGCAAACGATACAACCATTGATCGCCAGTGTAACGCCGAGACCTCTTTTCAAGCTGTTCACTACCTATTCGAATCCCTGGTGGCTGGTCGCCGGATATACGGGGCCGGATGGGAAATTCGTGCCGCTGGAAGCCGGCCGCAGTGTTACCGACCTGCCGGTACGTCAGACCTACTATTGGCCGAAGGATGACGGATCGCCTGCGCTGCAAGGGGAAGCCATGCTACTGGCCAGCTATGATGACGGTGATAATACCGGTTTCTGGGATGGACTCCGGCCGCAACGGGGACAGGCCTGGAAATTGGGGTTGCCCAATGGCCGGGTAGAGCAGCCTTTTGAAGGAGATAAAAGGACGAATGGCGCTGAGCTGGACTGGTATCAGTATGCGGCGCCTACGGCGATGGTTAGAGAAGTAGCCCGGCAGCTGCAGATCATGCATGGTCTTCCGCATACACCGGTGGTGAACAATGCCGCTTTCCGCGATTGGGGGCAGGATCCTTTTGGCGGTGGATGGAACAGCTGGAATATCGGTGCGAAGAGCTGGGAGGTCAAGGAGCAGATCACCCATCCCATTCAGAATATCCCGCTGCATATCTGCGGGGAGGCTTATTCCGATGCACAGGGATGGGTGGAAGGGGCTTTGCAGTCCGCGACGATCATGCTCGGCAAGCTGGTGGCGGCTGCTGTACGGCCTGTGGCTAAACTGGAAACGGTCTAGGCTTTCTTCTATACAGTCAGGGTGAATGAGCCGGCTATTGTGTGTCAATGGCCGGTTTATTTTTTTGTATATTGAGGAAATTCTATGCGATTTTACCGTCAATATCAACCCGGAGCGCCCTTATCGGAACTGATCGAATGTTATTGGGTCTTTCGCGCGCCCGGGGAGTCCGGCGGAGTTGAAAGGTTGATACCGGGTGGCCGGGTGGAAATGATCTTTCATTTCGGATCTCCTTTTCAGTTGTTGGCCCATCCGGATTCGCCCGCAGGTGAACAAGGTACGTCCGTTCATTTTATGGGTCAAAGGGACCGGGTCTTTTTCGGGAGTTCGAAAGGATATACGGATATGCTGGGAGTGCGGTTTAAACCCGGCGGCCTGGCGGCATTCACACCCATACCATTAGCCGAATTGCTGAACAGGTTGATCCCTGCCGATTACATTTTGGGGAATGCGATTAAAGGATGGGAAGACAGGTTATTCGAATTGGGGGAGGACTCTCAGCGGGTCCTTTTGCTGGATCAGTTATTATCCGGCCTGATCAGGGAACTGCCGGCGGATAAAATCCTTCTTCGTCCGGTGCTGGCTACTATCCGGAATTATCCGGACGAGCTCTCCATTCAGGCGGTCTGTGAACAAACCGGTTGGTACTATAAAAAGCTGGAACGCTCCTTTAAGGAAACGGTAGGTTATACTCCCAAACAATATTGCCGGATTCTCCGTTTTAACAAGGCCATCCGGCAGATGGGCCGATTCAAGGAGGTCTCCCTGACAAAAGTCGGTTATGCCTGCGGATATTATGATCAGTCTCATTTTATCAAGGATTTTTCCCGGTATACGGGCATCACTCCGGGAAGTTTCTCTCTCGTTGATCATTCCATGGCCGATTACCTGATCCGTCACCAGCTTGTCTAATTTTTACAATTTTCGGCCCGCTGAAGGGTATAGTTTTGGGCCTATGAACTCATCAAAGAAATTGTTGGCCCTTTTCGGCACCCTTCTGTCAGGAATATGCTGGTATTTATCCTTCGATCTTTCCCTCCATGCCTGGTGGGCGCTGTGGCTGGCTCCCATACCTGTATTGTACCTTTCTATGCGGGTTACCGGGTTCCAGGCTTACGGAGTGGCGTTCCTGGCCGTATTGATCGGCAGGTTAAGCTGGTTTTCCTTTTTACATACGGTGCTGCCTTTGCCGGTCGTATTGCTGTTTACCATTATTTTCCCTGCCATCTTCGGAATGATCATCCTGGCCGTACGGAAAATTATAGCAAGCTCTCCACCGGTTATCGCGATCTTCGCCTATCCCGTTTTGTGGACTGCATTTGAATATCTTCAATTCCTGTATTCACGCGATGGCACCAACGGAAGCATTGCCTATACCCAATGTGATCTTCTTCCCCTGGTGCAGCTTGCCTCCTTAACGGGAGTGCTGGGCATCACGTTCGTCGTAAGTTTTGTTCCATCCGTCGTTGCGCTGGCTCTTTATTCCCATCGCGGGGGAAAAAAGAGCAGGAATTTTATTTTGCCTGCCCTGTTTCTAGTCCTATGCGTATTTATTTTCGGGTTGATCCGTTTATACAGCGGCCGGACCCAAAAGGGGGGAACGGCAGGGCGGGCGGGAGAGTCAATGCACGAAGTCACTGTCGGGCTGGCGGCCATCTCTATAAATTCTTATCATAAAAGTGTGTATGATCGCAGGCCTGAAACGGCATTGTACATAACCAATCTCTATTTACAGGAGGTCAGGGCACTTAGCGACAAGGGCGCCCAAATCATATTACTGCCAGAGAAAGGCATCGCCGTATCCGATTCCACTGAGGCGGTCATCAGGGGGCTTTTCCAGGATGCAGCCCGTCATTTTGGGGTAACGATCATCGTGGGAGTGAACAGTCTCTCCAATGATCGCCTGGAGTGCCAGGCCTGGGTCATATCGCCCGATGGGCGTCTGCTCCTGAATTACCGGAAAGTGAAGCTGTTCGAGGGAGAAGTCGCAGATGGGTTTATGCCGGGTAAAGGGCCCGGCTTTTTTCCTTTGAAGGAGGCGCTCGCCGGCGTGGCCATTTGTAAAGACCTCGATTTTGAAAAATATATGCGTCTCTACCGGCAGCAGGGCGCTTCGATCCTGTATGTACCCGCCTGGGATTTCAACCGGGATGGGTGGTTTCATTCCCGCATCGCGATGATGCGGGCCGTCGAAAACGGGTATAGTCTTGTCCGGAATGCACAGGAAGGAAGGCTGACGATCAGCGATGATCGGGGGAGGGTCCTGGCGGAGGCAAACGCTGAAGATGGGCAGCGGGGCTTTTTAACAGGCCGCGTGGGGCCTTCGGCAGGCCCCACGCTGTACAGCCGATGGGGGGATTGGTTTGGCCTGCTGAATCTTTTTGCTGCCGTTGGTTTTTTACTATTTTTAGTTATGCGGGTATTCAGAGTGTGTTGATCTCTAAATGAGGGGCATAGTGTATTTTTAGGTATGAAAAATATTGTAACCTTCCTGTTGATGGGGCTGCTGGCGAATCAGGGTGTTTCGCAGGTCTTTCTAAAGGACATTGCATTCACGAATGCAACGATCATCGATGCCAACCACCGGCAGCCGCTGGAGCATCAGACCATCCTTCTCCGGGGGAAGACGATCGCCGCCATTTTTCCGGATGGCCGGCAACCCTTACCCGATTCTGCTGTCGTTTTTAATTTGAAAGGAAAGTTTGTCATACCGGGGCTGATCGATACGCATGTCCATATGGCTACAGATCCTTCCGGAACGGATAACCGGGCCGCTACGCTGCGGGTGCTGGAAAATATGTTATATACGGGTATAACTTCCGTACGGGATATGGCGGGGGATGCACGCACGCTGGCCGGATTATCCCGGGATGCGCTGACAGGTGATATTGTTTCGCCGGATATCTATTATTCGGCGCTGATGGCGGGGCCTGCTTTTTTCCGGGATCCGAGAACGATCGCTACCGCAAGGGGCGGCGTTGCCGGCGGGATGCCTTATATGAAAGCGGTATCTGATTCTACCAATTTGGTCCTGGCTGTAGCCGAAGCAAAGGGAACGGGAGCGTCAGGCATAAAATTATATGCTCAATTGCCGGCGAAGCTGGTGGCAGCCATCGTTGCCGAAGCGCGGAAGCAGGGGTTGATGGTCTGGGGCCATGCCTGGTTATCTCCTGCGAAGCCGTCTGATCTGATAAACGCGGGCGTCTCTTCCATTTCCCATGCGCCGCTGATAATCCATGAAACAATGGACAGCATTCCTGCTTCGTGGAAGAATTCTGTTCATCCCTCTCCCTTCTGGGATGATGCAGTGCCTTCCTATACAGCCCTGTTCCGGCTGATGAAGGAGCATCATACTATATTGGATGCGACCATGGCCACTTATCAAAAATGGGGGAAAGAGGATCCGGCCTATCAATACGACTATGAGATCACCAAAAGGATTACGGCACAGGCCTACAAGGCCGGTGTAACTATCTGCGCCGGTACGGATGATGATCAGGAGAGCCTGGTGCAGCATGAAATGCACCTGCTGGTATACGATGCAGGGTTGTCGCCTATCGATGCGCTTGTTGCGGCGACCTTGCATGGAGCGCAGGCGATCGGTATCGATGGAGCCACCGGCACCATCGATGTGGGAAAGGCGGCCGATCTGGTGGTGCTGGATCAGAATCCGCTGGCCGGGATCGATAACATTAAATCCGTTTTTATGGTGATGAAGGCGGGGAAGATCTTTAAAAAATAAACTTATGACCCCGCTACCGGTTTGACCATAGCCGTTTGATAACGGGCAAAAGGCCGACGGAAAGGAGGATGCTTCCGATGAGCATCCAGTTGTCCATGTCCATGAAAAAAATAAAGAGGAGGGCGCCGAGCAGGATGCAGATCATGTTTATCTTTGGAAATTGCCTGCTCCGCCATAAGCCTGCGGCCAACAGCATCAGACCGATAAAGGCAAGGTAGGAGCAACCCGTATTCCATTTCAGGAACCCTTGCTTATTCGTCAGTTCGATGAGGGCCGCCCGGGCTCCGTCATAATACTGCGGCTGAACCCGGCCGATCGCCGCAAAAGACAACCAGGAAGATACGACTCCCGCCATCGCCACGCATCCGATGATGCCGATGGCAGCCCCCACGAAAGCAAGACATTGGTTGGACCGGAAAAGGAACCAGGAAAGGATCAATAGAATGACCAGCAAAAAGGGAGTGGCCAGGTAAACGATAAAATGGGCCATGACAAAGCCATGACCCCGTCCTGCGGCCAGCCCCTCGAACAGGCGTCCGGCATCGTAGGAAGGGCGCTCTAATTGAAAGTTGAAAAAACCATGGATCGAGTGGAAATGAAGGGCAAATCCAAGGATGGATAGGACAGGCCATAACAATAAAGAAACAGCTAACACTTTTTTGGCGGTGGAATGATCAGGCATATTGTAAGTTTTACCCGGTAAAAGTAGAACCGGGCTGCCTGCGAAAATGTGACCGTGGTCACGAAATGGAAAGATGTCTTCTAATGCGACCGTGGGGAATAAACAGAGAGGCGTCTTCTCTTTACCCTGCTGAAAGTCTCCCGGCTCATTCCCAGGTAGGCGGCCAAATGGATCTGGGGGAAACGGAGGATCCAGTCGGGGTGATTTTTCAGCAGCAGGCGGTAACGTGTATCCGGATTGTCGTCGATCAGCGAGGTATATTGATGGGTACTGACCGACCAGTCTTTCATAATCCTTCCCAGGCTTAAAAAGAGTTTGTCCCCGGCGATCAATTGATGAATATCCTGCAGGGAGATGATCGCTACTTCGGCTTTTTCCGTTGCCTGTATATGGTTGATGGTCGGTTGCTGTCCGACAAAGCTTTCCAGGTCGCCGATCCAGTCGTTTTCCGTAAAAAAGTGGAGCGTATGTTCCTTCTCCTCCTTCCGCTGGAACATACGGAAGCCACCCCGTAGAACCATCGCCGTGAACCCGCATACTTTCGGAGGCGCCAGTAGATATTCGTTCCTCCGGAAGGACTGTACATGAAGTTTTTCCAGGAATAGCTGTATCTGTGCCGCCGTGAAGGGGAAGATTTTTAAAAGAGAGAGTTGTATTTGTTGCTCCAGGTTCAAGGATGCCGTTATGGATTGTAAAAATAGGCAATTGTCGGGGAGCGGGGGGACTATTTTATTTATGGAAATTCTTCCGATTGGAATCTTCACAGATATGTTTAGGAACTATTTCAAAATCATCGGCAGAAATCTCTGGCGCAATAAATTATACACCCTGATCAATATCATTGGTCTTGGAGTGGGGATCGCCACCATAGTCTGGGGCTTTCAAAATTATCGATTCAGTTTCAGTTATGACAACTTCCATAAAGACAAGGAGTGTATCTTTCGGGCGCTTATCAAAGTTGCCGGCAGCGATGACCTCAAAGGCCCTTGCCCGATGCCTTTGGCCACCTTCGCAAAAAATGATTTTCCGGGTGTAAAAGAAACGGTAAGATGGGATGGCCGCCCCCTGAATATCAAGGCAGAAGGAGGCGAAGCCCTGGCTTCACAGGCTAACTTTACCGACCCCGCATTTTTTAATTTATTTAGTTTCCCGCTCCTGCGGGGCGCCATCGACCTGAATAACCGCTCCACTGTAGTGATCACCGAAAGATCCGCCCGAAGATTCTTTGGGGATACGGATCCCATTGGGAAAACCCTTCTTTTTTATTCAGACCAGACCTATAAAAAACCCTTAACGGTCACTGGCATCTTAAAAGATCCCCCTGCCAATTCTACGATCCAGTTTGACAACATTACCGATATTGACAACCGGCTCCGGCCCGATGGCTCCGCCGTCAAAGAGGATGACTGGTCCTGGTTTGCCGATGCCGTCTTCCTGAAACTGGCCCAACCCGGCCAGGCGGTCCGGCTCCAGGAAAATTTCAGGAAATATCTCCCGTTCGAACAATCGGCCCGGCGGGACATAAAAGTTACTTCCATTGTGCTGGAGCCCATTTTGCAGGTAGCCAACCAATCCGGCTATATTGATAAGAATGCATTGGACCAGCGTCCCCAGGATGCCGCGGCTTATGTTCCGCTCATACTGGGCATACTCGTCCTGCTGTCGGCCTGTTTGAACTTTGCTAACACTACCGTGGCGCAAAGCAATCGAAGGCTGAAAGAAATCGGCATGCGCAAAGTGATGGGAAGTTCCTTCAGGCAGATCATGGGTCAGCAGCTATTGGAATGCGCCCTGATCGTATTGCTTGCTATCGGTTTTTCCGCCCTGATCAATCTCTACTGGCTGCCAGCATTCAATGCCATGTTCGGTTATATACACCTTACCGCTCAGTATTGGAATGATCATACCCTATTGTTATTCCTGGCCGCCCTGTTCCTGGGTGTAACATTGCTGGCCGGCGCCTACCCGGCATTCTATATCAGCCGGTTCAATGCCACCAATATTTTCAGGGGTTCGGTAAAATTCGGCGGCCGCAATCTTTTTTCACGGGGCCTGCTGGGATTGCAGATTGCTATATCCTTTATCACGGTCATTGCAAGCGTCGCTTTTTCCCGCAATGCCTCCTTTCAACGTGATTATGACTATGGCTATACGAAAGCCAATGTCATGGGGCTGAACCTGCAAAAAGAATCGGCCTATACGACTGTCCGCGATGAATTGAACAAAACGACGGGTATTGAACAGATTGCCGGCACAAGAGATCAGATAGGATTCTCTTACCACACCTGGTCGCTCGGCGCCAATGGAACAAAAAAAGAATGTACTTACCTGGATGTCGGTGAGCATTATACGGAGCTGATGGGCCTGAAGCTGGTGGCCGGCAGGAATTTCCATCCTTCAGGGACCAGTGATTACGGACGATCCATGCTGATCAATGAGAAGCTCGCCTTTGCATTTGGCTGGCGGCCGGCAGAAGCCATCGGTCAGCAAATAAGAAAAGATGACAGCACGGTCTGCACCGTGGTGGGCGTATTAAGGGATTTTACGCAAAATTCATTCTTTGATCCCATAGCGCCGGTAGCCATTTGCCTGGTCACACCGGAACAATGCACGCAACTGATCATCCGGACAAAACCGGGTACCCTTGACAGCGTATATAATCGATCCAGGGCCGTATGGTCAACGCTGTATCCCTTGCAGCCCTTCTCCGGCTATTACCAGGACGAGATCGGAGCACGGGCAATCTATAGCAATAAAATGGTTGCCGGAATATTTTCCCGGTTCGCCCTTATTTCCATATTCCTGGCCGCGACAGGGTTGTTTGCATTGGTGTCCCTTACCGTACTGAAAAAAACAAAAGAAATAGCGATCCGGAAAGTCGTTGGAGCGAACGGCCGGCATATTTTCCGACTGGTGCTGAGAGGATATTCCTGGCTATTCCTTTTATCTGCCGCCCTTGGCTGTTATGCCGGCTATTCTTTATCCAGGCTGATGATGGACCTGATCTTCCGGATCAATGCCGGCGTCAGCCTATCCTCCCTGACGATATCCTTTACCGGCGTATTACTCATCAGCGCCGGCACGATCGGAGCAAGGGTCTGGCTCGTACTACGCACGAAAGCAACAGAGGTTCTGAAAGGAGTGGTGTAATATTTTCTCTCTTCCTTATACTAACAGGGAAGGAGGAGATAGTATGCTATTCAAAAATTATTTTAAAGCGGCCTGGCGCAGTCTGACCAGCCATAAATGGTATGCGGCCATCAATATAACCGGGCTGGCTACCGGTACGGCGGTTGCGCTGCTGATCGGTCTGTGGATCTGGGACGAACTGTCTTTCAATCAATATCATGAGCATTACGGGCGGCTGGCCCAGGTGATGGATGTGCAGACCTTCCAGGGAGAGGCGGGTACGGACGAGGCCATCGCGATTCCCCTGGCCGGTGCCCTTCGCAGCCAATATGGGAATGACTTTTCACATATAGCGCTGGTGTATCCCAATTTCACCCATACAGTAGCCGTCGGGGATAAAAAGATCCCCGCTTCCGGAGTATGGGCCGAGCCGGACTTTCCCGAAATGCTGACGCTGAAAATGAAGAAGGGGAGGAGGGACGCCTTAAAAGATCCAACATCCGTATTGATCACCCAATCCCTGGCCAAAACATTGTTTGGAGAGGCGGACCCAATGAATAAGGTTGTCCGGCTGGATAATATGGCGACGGTGAAAGTGGCGGGGGTATATGAGGACCTTCCCCAAAACACCCGCTTTTATGGCACAAAGCTGATCCTCGCCTGGGATAAGGCATTGACGGTAATGCCCTGGTTGAAGGATTATCAAACAAAATGGGATACCCGTTACTGGTGGTTGTTAGTGGAAATGAATGAAGGGGCTCCGATCGATAAGGTCAGCGCCCGGATCAGGGATGTCATCAAATCCCTGGTCAAAGGGAATAACGAAGCAATCCTGCTGCATCCGATGAGCCAATGGCATTTATACAACGAGTTTAAAAACGGCCAGGTCGCAGGCGGCCGGATCCGGCTCGTCCGGCTCTTTGGCATTATCGGGGCTTTTGTGCTGCTGCTGGCTTGTATCAATTTCATGAACTTATCTACTGCCAGGAGCGCCCGGCGGGCGAAGGAGGTAGGGATCCGCAAAACGATCGGGTCTTTGCGGGGGCAATTGATCGGGCAATTCCTCAGTGAGTCGTTGCTGGTGGCCCTGCTGGCTTTTGTACTGGCGATCGGGATGGCGCAGGGATGTCTTCCTTTCTTCAACCGGCTCACAGAGAAGCAAATTTCCATTCCCTATGGGGCGCCTCTTTTCTGGATATTGATAATGGGTTTTATTGTTTTCACCGGGGTCGTTTCCGGGAGTTATCCGGCGTTGTATTTGTCCGGCTTTCGCCCGGTGGAAGTGTTGAAGGGGTCGTTCATCGCAGGACGATCAGCGGCGCTGCCCCGCAAGGTATTGATCGTGGTCCAGTTCTCGGTATCCGTCATTCTGATCATCGGCGCGGCTATTGTCTACCGGCAGATACAGCATGCCAGGGACCGGCCGGTGGGGTATAACCGCGAGGGGCTGATTACGGTCACCATGAGCACGAACGATATATATGGGTCGCCTTATAATGCGCTGCGGGACGCGTTGCGGGAGACGGGGGCGGTATCAGATATGGCCAAATCATGGATCCGGGCCACGGAGGCTCCGGGGAATGATACGGGCTATGACTGGAAGGGGAAGGATCCTGCTTTTATACCTTCGATGGGAATGGTCGGGATAACACATGATTTTGGTAATACGATCGGCTGGCAGATACAGGAGGGACGTGATTTTTCAAGGAGTTACCCGACGGATTCGGCAGCGGTGATCGTAAACGAAGCAGCGGTGAAGCTGACCGGTCTGCGGCATGCAGTAGGTGAGACGATCCGTTTTTATGGGAAGAGTCATGTTATCATCGGAGTCGTCAAAGATATGGTGATGGGTTCGCCATATAAGGCCGTTCAGCCTACTGTCTTCCGTCTTGACTATGGCACGAATAATGCAATGACCGTGCGCTTAAAACCAGGTGTTCCTCTCCGGGAAGCATTGGCTAAAACAGAGCGGGTATTTAAACAATTCGATCCGGGCGGAGCTTTTCAATACCAGTTTACGGATGAGGAGTATGCCAAAAAATTCGTCAATGAAGAGCGGATCGGCAGCCTGGCCCTGCTGTCGGCCGTCCTCGCCATCTTCATTTCCTGCCTGGGTTTATTCGGTCTTGCCTCCTTCACGGCGGAGCAGCGTACCAAAGAAATCGGTATCCGTAAGGTGCTGGGGGCTTCCGTTGTGAATCTGTGGGGGTTGTTGTTAAAAGAGTTTGTCAGGCTGGTGCTATTGGCCCTGCTGATCGCGACGCCGGTAGTCTATTATCTGATGCATAACTGGCTGCAGCAGTATGAATACCGGACGGAGCTCTCCTGGTGGATCTTTGTGCTGGCAGGAGCCGGGACGCTGATCATTACTTTATTGACGGTGAGCTATCAGTCGATCCGGGCGGCCCTGATGGATCCGGTGAAGAGTCTGAAAGCGGACTGAGACCCGGAGATCTTTCGCGGGTTAGGAGACCGGGATGGCTCCAACGGCCGGCATTTTTTACGAGATGGCGTCTTTTGCGATGACGGTCCAGTCATTGTTGCCATAACCTTTGTCGATCCAGCGGTCCATTTCGGCGGCGATGGCGGGCAGGACGGCCAGCGGCACGCCGCTCTGCTGTGCGGCTTCCAGGAACAGGCGGGTATCTTTTCTCGCCATGCTCAGTTCCCAGGATGGCTGGGTATAATTACCACTGGACAATCTTTTCAGCCGGGCGGGCAGCATAGCGCCGGGATTCCAGGAATCGAACAGGGTGGACAGGTCGCTAACGGGGATCTTCATGGCTTTGGCCAGGGAGAGGGTATCTGCGATGCCGGCGGTGAAGGATACGAGGAAGGAATTGCCCAGTAATTTCATGCCGGCTGCCCGGCCTGGTTCCGGGCCAAAATTAAGGATCTTGCCGGTCATTGGGGATAAGACGGGTTCGAGCTGGCTAATAAGGGCCTGGTCGCCGGATACCAGCATGAATCCGGTACTTTCGAGGGCGTTGGGAGGCCCCATGAATACGGGAGCATGGAGATAGGTAAACCCGCGTTGTTTCCATTCCCGGGTCCTGGCTTCGGCGCCTGCTACGGAGGTGGTGGTATGGTCGATGATGATGACGCCGGGCTGGAAGCCTGCGCTTGCCTTTGCCAGCACTTCGTCGACAGTATCGTCGTCTTTGAGGGTGAGATGGATGATCTCCGCGCCTTTGACCGCCTCTTCTACTTTCTCAAATGCTTTTGCGCCATATTGTTCCAGTTCCATCGCTTTGGAGGCGGTCCGATTCCAGACCTGGACCTGGCTCCCTTTTTTGATCATGGCCCTGACGAAGTTGGATCCCAGAAGTCCCATACCTAAGAATGCTACCATGGTTTTATTTTTTTGATCTTATTACTTTGGAGGATAAAGATAGGAACTTATTCGGCAACGGATAGCGGAGCCTGCGGGTGGACTATCGAAGTATGCAGCTGATCTATGGGGTGGTACCGATGGTCAAAATTGTCATTTATGTAGCGATCAATTGATTATTTTTAAGAGAGGCGCGAGGGATGAGGCGCCCTCTTACCAGATGGAACGAGCAACCGTTCGCTAAATTCAACGATATGTCTACGAAGCAGCAATTATCCCGCAGAAATTTTATCCGGCAGACCGGGCTTTCGGGCATTGCGCTGACTCTCGGGGCCTGGCTGCCTGCGGGGTGCGATCCGAAAGGGCCTGCCGGTAAGGGAGGGCTCGGAAACGCGGGTGGGGATGGCGTCGCCAAAATCGTCAATGCCGCGGCAACGGATCCGGCGGGTCCGGAAACCGAGCTGATGTCCTGGATCTCTGTCGATTCCGCTGGTCAGGTAACGATCCTGAGCCATCGCTCGGAGATGGGGCAGGGCACTTACCAGGCTATTCCGCAAATGGTGGCGGAGGAGTTGGAGGTAAGCCTGGACAAGGTGACGATCCGGTTTGCACCGGCCAATCCGAAGAAGTTCGGTCCCCAGCCACAAGAAGGCAGTTTCTCGGTCCGGGGATGGTATGAGCAGCTGCTGCGGGTAGGCGCTTCGGCCCGGGAGATGCTGATCGAGGCGGCTGCCAAACAATGGAACGTTCCGGTCTCCGAATGTTATGCGGAGAATGGCGAGGTGATCCACCGGCCTTCGGGAAAAAGGCTGGGTTATGGTTCGCTGGTAGAAGAAGCATCGAAGCTGCCCGCAAGGCAGAATGTGACTATAAAGGAACGGAAGGATTATAAGATCATCGGCAAGCCGCTGCCCCGGCAGGATATCCCGCTGAAGACCAATGGCGCTGCCATTTTCGGGTTGGATAAAAAGCTGCCGGGCATGCAATATGCCGTGGTGGAACGCAATCCCCGGTTCCGGGGAAAAGTAAAAAGTTTTGACGATTCCGCTACCAGGGCTATCCCCGGGGTGAAGCATGTCTTCAAGGTACAAAGGGCCGTCTGGTCTCATCTGTACGAAGGGGTAGCCGTCGTCGCCGATTCGCTGTGGGTGGCGATGGAAGGGCGGAAAGCATTGAAGGTGGAATGGGATGACGAGGGCTTCGATCATGCAAATACGGAGCTGCTCTTTACAAGAATGCGGGAGGGGATCAAAAAGGTCGGTCCGTCCAAAAAATTCGAGGAGGTCCTTCAGCAGGCCGCTAAGAAGGTGGAAGCCGTCTATGAGACGCCGTATCAATCCCATAGCTGTATGGAGCCGCTGAATTGTATTGCCGATGTGCGGGAAAACAGTATTGAGATCTGGGGGCCGGTACAGGAGGCGAACTGGACACAGGCCGACCTGAGCGAGCGTATGGGGGTCCCTGTTAAAAATGTTACCGTCCATATGACTTTTCTCGGAGGCGGGTTCGGGCGCAAGGCCTTCACGGACTATCCGCATGAAGCGGCGCTGATCTCCAGGGAGATCGGAGCGCCTGTGCAGGTTGTCTGGACGAGGGAGGACGATATGAGCGGGGGGCCTTTCCGTCCCGGCGCGATCTATGCGTGCAGGGGTGGTCTGGGTCCGGACGGCAGGATCCTGGGGTTCCAGGCGATCGTGGGTACCCAGTGGTTCGGACAGGATGGGGGAGGAGATCCCGGTCCTGTCTCCGACAATGAAGGGAATATGGATGGTCTGCCCAGCGCTTATTGGGCCTCCATTCCTCATTATAGTTTTGGCGGCGCCAGCGTCCTGTCGGTGATCCCCGTGATGTGGTGGCGCGCCCCTAATGCCCATAGCGGTGGCTTTGCCGGGGAGAGCTTTATCGATGAGCTGGCGCTGGCGGCGGGGTCCGATCCGCTCGAATTCCGGAGAGCCCATCTGCAGAACGCCCGCTACCAGGCGCTGATTGACCATCTTGAAATCGTCAGCGGATGGAAGTCGAGGGGGAAAAACAAGGGGTGGGGGGTGGCCATTACCGAATGTTTTGGCAGCATCGTGGCGCAGGTCGTCAAGGTTTCGTACAAACCGGATGAAGAGACGGCTCACCATGCGGAGAATGGAAATGCACATCGCCCGGATGGCGGGAACGCCCGGCGCCAGCCCGGTCAAACCAGAAAAATAAAGATCGACAAGGTGATCGCGCTGATGGATTGCGGCTGGTATGTCAACCCGGACATTATCCGGGCGCAGGTGGAAGGGAGTATCGTTATGGGCCTGGGCGCCGCCATCTCTCATGAGACGCTGTTCAAAGAGGGAAAAGCAGTACATAAGAATTTCAATACATATAAAATGCCCCGGATCAGCGATATTCCGGAAATCGAGGTGCATATCATGGAGAATAAGGAGAAAGCCGGAGGCGTGGGCGAGCCCGGGCTGCCGCCGCTGGCGCCGGCGCTCTGCAATGCTATTTTTGACCTCACGGGTAAGCGGATACGCAGGCTGCCTTTTGATATGGATAAGGTGTGAGCCGACCTGGGAAAAACGGCTTCGCATGGATTATTCAATTTGCCTTCGATCGCGATCTTTCCGAAAAAAATACTCGCTTATTATAATAATATTCTATTTTGGCTTGTAAAAGAAGCTGTTCCTATGTGTAATGTAACGGAAGGATTTAGGTTTTGCACCTGCGTGGAAGGCAAAGGCGGGACCGGGAGTGAGATGCCTGACTATCAATGGCATTTGACCCGATTTATCGGAACGGACGAGAATGGACCAATGGGGTCGATCGTGGCTCCTTCCAGAGATATGGGCGAGGGGCTCACCCTTCAAACGGTACTGGAGATATTAAATGGCGGTCATGCTTTTGATTTCGCTTACTCCCCGGCGGAAAAGGATAGTCTGCGGATCAGCCGGTCGGCCGAAGGCTCTTATTATGAATATATGTCGTTGCTCTATGAGGAGGGTCAATGGAGGGAGGGGATGAATCCTCCGTTTACGACGGAGATGGAAGAAATAGCCAGCGGGCAGGTGTTCAATAAAAAATAATTTTCCCGGATCGACTCTGCTATTGCTGTCTGATCAATGGGATCTGCAGGTTGGTGGGTCTGTTTTCGGGTTTGTTGAACGGGCGTCCATCCACATGTTTGCTGCCATTGAAAAGCATTTCGTTACAGATATAGATCAGATCGTAATCGACATAAATTTTTTCGTCTGCCAAACCGAATGCGGGAAAGGCCTTGCCTTTAAGGTCTTGCATAACATCCACTTCCCACTTATTCAATCCATTGGCCGGCGCCCGGTTCACGGCATCGGCAAAGCCCTGGTGTACGGGAGTTACCTCATAGGCTTCGTCGGCAACGTAGTCGACTTTTTGAGCGCCCGGGGCGATCGGATGCTCGCCTTGCCATTGAAGATGTCCTTTGATAACAAATTTTACCAGTGGCACTTTTGCATTCGGGTCTGCATAGTTTATAAACGTGCAGATAAACCGGTCATCGGGGGGATACTTAAAACCCCTTGTACAATAAAAGGGTTGAAGGTCCCCGGCCGCAGATCTTGTTATACCGGGGCGTAATTCGGGCGTGATGCTTATCCAATCGCCGCCCTGAATGAAGGATTTGATTTGTGCTGCTGTCATGGTTTCTGGTTTTTAGATTTACTTGTTTTTCAGGGGGTAAAGTTGTAGAATTGGTTCCAGAAATACCGATAGTCTCTTTTTTATTGAATAGTACATTTTTTTAGACCAATGAGAAATACAAGGAAAAACAAAGATTTCAACCCCAATAATTGCCCTGTTACTCATTGTATGAACAAGATTGGCGGAAAATGGAAGATCCTGATCATTTATGCGATCAGTAAAAACTGTAACCGTTTCAGTATGCTGCAGCGGGCATTGCCGCTTATCAGCAAGCAAATGCTGGTCAACCAGCTGAGGGAGCTGGAAGAGGATAAGATCCTCGAGCGGATCATCTATGCGGAGATCCCGCCGCGGGTGGAATATAAGATCACCAAACATGGCCAGTCGCTGATGCCTGTGATCGCCGTGCTGCAGGATTGGGGGTTGAAAGACCTGAACCGAAAATAAAATGATACCTATCGTTGGGTGAACGACGATTTCACGCCCTTGGATTATTGCGGAAATATTACCACTTCGTGTTATTGTTTAGAATCTGTAATATATATATCTTTAATTTGAAATAGACTTTCATCCTCCGTATTATTCTTTCATCTCCCGTGCCAACCTTTCTCCTTCCGTACTATTGTACTATTCCGTTCAATGACCTGAACGGACCTGTCTTCTTTTTCGATTTCAGTACCTGCAATCGCCTTGAAGTCTTTTTTTTAACCATTAAATTGAACACTTATGGCTGATGAAATCCAAAAACTCCAACTCAAGGTAACGGAGCTGGAGAATCAACTGAAGGCTCTGTCAGCAGGCCGTCAGCAGGTCGATCCGGAAGAATATAAGACTTATCAGAAAGTGAGCCAGCAGCTTGGCCTTTCCGGATGTATCAGTGAATGTGCGCAATGTATCAGCTGCTACCATTGTTATCAATGCTTTACCTGTGCAAGATGTATCACCGAATGTACCTGTGGCCCCTGTGCCGGCGCCTGCATCCTCAGTACATCCGGAGGCGCCAGGTTTGGATCATTAGGGTAGCAGACCCGCCTTTCCAAGATGGTTTTCCCGGGAAATCGAAGAGCCTGGAAAGCCATCTTATTGTAAAATTTTAGCGCTATGGAACAATATTACAGTCTTTCCCCGGACATTGCCATTGTCAGGCTGAAAGAGGGAGGAGTCCTTTTCAAGTCCGATACGCTGGGAATAAAGTTAGAGGGCGAGTCGGCTATATTCTTAATAGAGCAGGTCTTCCCTTTATTAACCGGGGAGAATGAACTTGGATATGTCGCTTCGCAATTCAATCATATAACAAAGGAAGACCTCCATGCCAATCTTGATCAGCTGGTGCATGCGGGGGTATTGCAATGCAGGGATGAAAAAAAGCCCGGATCAGCCGGGACGGGAGGGACCGGTGGGACAACCGGGACGGGCATCCCCTCTTTCTTTATGAATTTCCTCCACACCATGGAACGGGATGAAAAGATCACGTTACAGGAATTGGCCCGATTCAGGGTCGCTGTCATTGGGTTGGATGCTCATGGGACGCAAACGATCCTATCCCTTCTGCAGGTGGGAATGCGTAATTTTTTACTGCTCGATCCCTTTCCCTGTAATAGTAGCTATATCGACAGCTTCCCGTTTTTGCAGCCCTACGCAGATGAGGGCGGGTCCAAGCAGGACTGCCTTAAAAGGTACCTGGAGGCACAAGGGTCCGGCATGCAGGTGAGCACCGGGCCTTCCACCTTGACGAAAGAAACCCTGGAACAATGTATGGCGGATTGTCAATTGTGCATCGTCTGTATGGACAAAGGATTTTCTGCCGTTTTTTACTGGGTGAACCAGATCAGTGTCTCCCGGGGAGTACCTGTCCTTTACAGTGCGGTAAGAGGCCATTTATGCTTTGCAGGCCCCTTCGTTATCCCGGACAAGACATCCTGCTATATGTGTTATAAAATGAGGCAGGTAGCTGCCCTGGATAACTTTGACGAAGGAATGTCCTATGAGGAATACCTGAATGACCAAAAACGGCCTGCTTTTGGCGACCGGAATATATTTCCTGCAGGGATCCAGTTCTTAGCGGGCATCCTGTCTTCCGAAGCGACAAAATACGCCTTATCCCTAAGTCCCCCGTCCCTGCCGGATAGGGTGATGGAATTCAATGCGCTTACTTTTCAGAATACGACGCATGTATTATTACAAAAGCCCGATTGCCCGGTGTGTCAAAAAAAAAAGACAGACAGGCCGTCTTTAGCGGCCGATGAGCTGATCCGCCTTCATAGTCCTTCCCGGCTGAGCGAGGTGCTGGATACGATCGTTAGCCCGCATACAGGGATACTGAAAAGCCTGGAGCGGATGCCTAAGGATATCACAGAACCGACATTGCCCTATGTATTCGTAGCCAACCTGGCGAATCATTCTTTTTTGCCAAAAGACAAATATGAGCTGCTGAGATGTTCGGGAAAGGGGATGGACCTGAAAAGCGCGCGTATCAGTGCCGCCGGGGAAGCCGTGGAAAGGTATTCCGGAACGGTGTACCCTCCTGATGAGATAATCTACCGAAGCTACGCCGAACTGGATGGAATGGCGCTGGATCCTCAACGGCTGGTCCTGTATTTACCTGATCAATACGAAAGTATTCCCTATATGCCTTTTAGTGCATCGGAATCAAGAGGATGGATCTCCGCTTATTCGCTGGTCCATGATAAGCCGATCTATGTCCCTGCGCATGGAACGATCATGAATTATACCATGCGCAGCCAAAGAGAGTATATCTGCCAGTCCACTTCCAACGGGCTTGCCGCCGGAGGGAGTCTCCTGAGCGCGGTTCTGTCCGCTTCCCTGGAGGTAATAGAACGGGATGCGTTTATCATTACCTGGCACAATCAGCTTCCTGCCAAAAGAATCAGCATGGCAGCGCATCCATCCGCAGAAATGAGAGAATTTGAAACAGCCTATAAGCGAAGGGGGGTCGAATTGCAACTCTACCTGTTGCCCACCGATGCGCCCGTATCTGTTTTTATGTGTGTCAGCGTTCAGGAAAAGGGGGAGGGGCCGAGGGTAGTGGTAGGGCTGGGCTGCGACTTTTCAGCAGCGAAGGCAGCAAGGCAGGCTCTTTTGGAAGTGGGACAGGTTCGGCCTGCCTGCAGACAACGGTTGCGGCTTCCCAAGACCCGCGAAAGACTGGCGGAACTGATCGCCAATCCTGAATGCGTGGAGGAGTTGGAAGACCACGACCTGTTATATGCGACTTCCGATCACCTGCATGCTTTTGATTTCCTCTTTCAGCAACCTTTGTCGGACTTTGACTGGGGACAGGATGACGGCGACCGGGAGCCGGGCAAGAACGATCGGGATGCGGGTCGAAGCAAGTCCCCTGCGGAACAATTACGTTCATTGATCGGGCATTTCCGTCAAAAGGGGAGCGACCTGATCTATTGTAACCTCACTCCTCCGGATATGGAAAAGATCGGGTTATTCACAGCCCGGGCGATCATACCCGATTATCAGCCGATTCATTTCGGTTGGAAGCATATTCGAATGGGGGGCGACCGGCTATTCGAGTTGCCGGTACAACTGGGGTTCAGGGAAACGAGGGTACCCGTTACCGGGTTGAACAAATTTCCACACCCACTGGCATAAATTTCAACAAAGATGTTTAGATCGAAATTCCCTTCTGCCTGGACTTTTCACCGGAATACCTGCCGGAACGAGCTGAATACTTTATCACCGGTGAATGTAGATTCAAGGCCGGAATCGTATAAGGAATATCTGGGGGCTTCTTCTGTGCCGTTGCCGGATGTTAAAATACCTGCAACCAATTGGCAAGACGTCCTGCTGGGTAGGTATTCCTGCAGGAGGTTCAGGGACCTGCCTGTTTCCCGCCAGGATCTGGCAAATGTCCTGTTTGCAGGCTATGGGCTGACAGAGATCAACTCCACGGGGGGATTCGAAGTAATGAGCCGCACTATTCCTTCCGGAGGGGGCCTATATCCCCTTGAATTTTACCTTTTGGTAAAAAATGTGGAAGGATTGGCCCCTGGTATTTATCACTATGTCATTATGCCGGCATTATTGGAGCAGGTAAGGGAGATAGAACTACCCCGGACCCTGGTGCAAGAGCTGTTCATGCAACAGCCCTATGTGGCAGATGCTTCTGTGGTGATCATTGCCAGCTCCGTAATTGGAAGAACGATGAAAAAGTACGAAGACCGCGGATATCGGTACATCCTGTTTGAGGCCGGACATGCTTTTCAAAATATGAACCTGATGGCATCTGCCTGCAAGCTGGGTTCTTTTAATATCGGCGGTTTTTTTGACCTGGACCTGGCCAGGGTGTTGAACCTTGAAATGGAGGAGGAGATACCGCTGTATGCCATGGCGCTGGGTATACCCGATGGGCCTCCGGATTTGGCAAGGATCCCACCGTCAGTGGATGGGTAATGCTTGCAGGGAAGAGGATTTTGGTTTAGATTTATGCCACCTATGACCTTACAAGAACATCTTCCTCTTTGGAAAAAGATTCAGGATTTCCCTATTGACGACGCGGGGGCGGCGGTTCCCTTCTCCGGTAAGCTGGCGGCTTCGGAAAACTGGTCGGTCCCTTTTACGCAGCGGGCCATAGAAGAGTATCGCAGATTCCTGTTGCTCTGTTGTATATCGGAGAAGGGGGCGGCGCCCTCCCATACGGTAGACGAGGTATGGCATCTGCACCTGACCTATACCCAATCCTATTGGATGGATCTTTGCAGGGATGTGCTGGGTAAGGAGATCCATCACTATCCTTCCTCCGGAGGCGATGAGGAGGAGCAGAAGCATCGGGAATGGTACCGGGAAACATTGCAATTGTACCGGTCGGTCTTTGGTACCGATGCGCCGGCCGATATATGGCCGCTTCCCAGGCAGGAGGGGGCGATCCCGGAGGAAGGTTCCTTTTCGATGAAGGAAAGTACGGTCACTATCATAGCTGTCCTCCTTGCACTGCCATTTCTTTTTATCGGGATCGTCTATCATACGCTAAATCCATTTGGGCTGGCCGGGCCGGATTTTCTGGCTTTCTTTCCTTTGTATGGGATCTCACTGATCCTTGCTCATATCACTTATCGCAGCCGGCTCAAAAAGCGGGTAGGGGAAATCGTGGCGAGCCGGTTTCCGGAAGATGTCTCCGCTTTCCAGATGGCGGCTTTCCTATATGGCAAACACCGGGCGGTACAGGCGGGGATTGTAGATCTGATCAAACGAAATTTACTGGAGCTGACCTCCGATAATTATTTTCGGGTGAAGAAAGGCGCGTATCAGCCTCTCCCCAATGAGACCAATCCTTTGATAAAGGGCTATACTGCCGAGTCGGACGGGGGTGAGCTCAATTATGAAAGTGTATCGGTGAACTGGTATGACCGGAAGAAATTCGAGCATCCCGAGCTGGAAGAATTGGATAAATGGGTAAACCGCGGGGAGCCCTTCCTGCAGGGATCCTTGTTTCCCTTTCTTTTCTATGCAGTCGCGATTGTGCGGATGATCCAGGGGTTTTATCATGACAGACCTGTCAGCTACCTGGTGCTGGAGACGATATTCGTGTCCATTATATTTATTATAGTGATGAGGCAATATTCCAGGTCCTCACAGGTTGCCGCAGCGGCCAGCCATCTCTATGCTGAGCGGCTGCAAAATATGGGCAGCGCGGACTCCCAGCTATTGCCGCTGTTCGCCCTGGAAGGGATTCCAGCCATCAACGGTTTTGCGGAGGGAGTCATGCTGGCAGGGCTGTTCGGCGCTTATGATGCAACCAGCTATCGCGGCGGCGGATGGAATTCGGGCAGTGGCGGGAGCAGCTGTAGCGGGGGAAGCAGTTGTAGTGGCGGCAGCAGCTGCAGCGGTGGGAGTGGCTGCGGAGGATGTGGGGGAGGAGGGGGAGATTGATTCCAATTTCCGGGGAGATTGAGAAATAAAGCCGAAATTTAAGTAATGAGAACGTTATCCATTCTTCCTCATCCTGCTATTTCGGATTATGTAAATAACATACTGGTGATTGAAAATTGTTATTTGCAGGGGGGAGTGGGGCTGCCATTGATAGCTAACGGTTATCCCTGTATCCTCTTTTTGGTTACCGATGCGGGGGTGATCTCCTGCAGGAATAAAAAGACGGGTAATCTGCTCTTTATCGGCCAGAATATTAAACCGGCGGCCATCGCTACGACGGGACGGCTCACCCTGATCGCGTACTTCCTTCATCCACATATCTGCGCTGCTTTTTTCGGCTGTTCCGCCAGGGAATTGACGGATACCCACATCGATCTGGAGCTTTCGAGGCCTGCGAAAGAAATGAATCTTGGAGAAAGGCTGGTCAATGAAAATGGTTTAGACAAGCGGCTCACCTTGTTGAATAGTTTTGTGTATAAACTTTCCGGGCGGGCTTATTCTGACGTCAACAAGGGTATTGCATTTGCCACCCGGGCAATCCGGCAAAGCGCGGGCGACCTGCCGCTAAGGACCATTCAAAGCGAATTGGGTGTAACTGAAAGGACTTTTCAACGGTTGTTCGAGTGGCATGTAGGGGTGTCGCCGAGGATGTTTGGCAGGATCTGCCGGTTCCATTCAGCCTTTCAGCAGCTGAATCAGCGGCAATTCGACAACCTGAGCGATATTGCCTATGAGAATGGCTATACGGATCAAAGTCATTTTATCCGCAGCTTTCGGGAGTTTACCCATTATACGCCGAAAGAATATTTGAAGAATTATTATGATTTTTTGATGCTGAATCCATAGTCTCTGAGCCTTTGTTCTTTTATGCTTTCATGCCTTTATTCCTGTCGGGTTGGTACTA
Source organism: Puia sp. (assembly GCA_035555335.1). Classification (GTDB taxonomy): domain Bacteria; phylum Bacteroidota; class Bacteroidia; order Chitinophagales; family Chitinophagaceae; genus Puia. The sequence continues at coordinate 82,209 of DATMGS010000011.1, read as the reverse complement.
TTTTTTTTCCCGGGGCATTCCTAGTTTTGTTCTACTTAATTAAAAATAAAATGAGAAAGTTAATCGTTTCAGCGTGGACAACCCTGGATGGAGTCTTTGATGCGGGAAATATGAACCAGTGGTACACTCCTTATGACAGCGTGGAAAGGCAGGAGTATATCCGATCTGGTATCCTGGCTGCCGATGCCATCCTCTTTGGGCGTAAGACTTATGAAATGCTGGCGCCTTACTGGTCTTCCCTGAAAAATAATGAGATGGGGGTCGCCGCCAAACTGAACAGTGTGCCCAAATTTGTCGTTTCTTCGACGTTGGGAAAAGCGGAATGGAACAATTCGACAATCATTAAGGGGAATGTCGTGGAGGAAATCACCCGGCTAAAGCAGCTCCCGGGTCAGGAGATCCAGATCGAGGGTAGCGCGACGCTCGTGGAGTCTTTAATGGAAGCCGGTCTTATCGATGAGTACCGGTTCCTGGTCCATCCGGTTATTATGGGAAGCGGGCAGCGTTTCTTCAGGGATGGGATGCATTCCGGGGGGTTGAGATTGGTGAAGACCCAGGCATTCGATTCGGGGGTGATCCTGCTTTGTTATAAGCCTCAATAGAGAGAATGTCCAATTGCTGTCATTTCGTTTGTTATAGATAGAGTACTATCATTCAATTACAGTAAAAACTTACGAAAATGCAAGAATTCATGTTGATTTTCAGGCACGAAGATGGCAAAAAGGTAGCTTCCCCGGAACAGATACAGGTCTGGATGAAGCAGACGATGGACTGGATCGGTGGGATTGCCGCGCAGAATAAATTCAGCGGGGGCAATGGGCTGCCCTTTGAGGAGAGTAAAGTAGTTCACCATAGGGGTGTCGTCACTAACGGTCCGTTCGGCGAGATCAAAGAAACCATTGGCGGGTATATTATTGTCAAAGCGGATTCGGTAGACGAAGCGGTGGAGTTCGCCAAGGGTTGCCCTGTTTTGCAGGGGGATGGCAATAGTGTGGAAGTGAGAAAAATTGCCAAAGACGATGGAGTCCATTAAGCCGGGGAAGACCTCTGATAAGCCGGAGGGGACGGTTGCGAATCCGGGGGTGGCTTCCATTAATCCGGGGGTGACGGTTGCTACCCCCGGATTGATCCCGCATCTGTTCCGGACGGAGTTCAGGAAGATAACGGCGGTCTTGTGTAGGGTCGTCGGGATCGAGAACCTGGAAGCGGCCGAAGACCTGGCCAGTGAGACTTTCTTATCCGCGCTGGAGACCTGGCCTTTCAAGGGCATTCCTGTGAATCCGACGGCGTGGCTGTACCTGGTCGCTAAAAACAAGGCCAGGAATTATATGCAGCGGAGTCATTTATTCTCCACGAAGATCGCGGGCCCGGCGCAACAGGCGCTGGCTGTGAATGCGGCCGGGGATGAAGAGATCGACATCGATTGGTCGGACAGGAATATTACGGATAGCCAGTTGCAGATGTTGTTTGCCGTTTGTCATCCATCTATTCCTATCGAAGCACAAATAGGTTTGGCGCTGAGGACGCTTTGCGGGTTGGGCATTGTGGAGATCGCCAATGCTTTTTTAACCAGTAAGGAGGTTATCAACAAGCGGTTGCATAGGGCGCGGTCGACGTTAAGACAGGAGAAAGTAAGGCTGGAATTCCCGGGTGAGGCGGCAATCGGCAGCCGGCTGGAAACGGTGCTGACAACGTTGTATTTATTATTCAGCGAGGGATATTATTCCGAAAGCGAGGATGTGGTTGTGCGGGAGGATCTTTGCCTGGAGGCGATGCGGTTGATATATCTGCTTATTGAGAATGAGGCCACCAATCGACCTGATGTGAATGCGTTGTTGTCCCTGATGTGTTTTCATTCGTCGCGGTTCGAAGCCAGAAAGAGTGAAAACGGGGAGCTGATCTTATACCAGGACCAGGACGAAAGTCTTTGGGATGAGGAGCTGATCGCCAAAGGGGTCTATTTCCTTCACCAGGCATCGCGGGGAAGCAGGCTTTCCAAATACCACCTGGAAGCCACCATCGCTTATTGGAATACGCAAAAAGCGGATACGGCGGAGAAGTGGGAGAATATATTACAGCTCTACAACCGGCTGTTGCAGCTGGAATATTCGCCGATAGCGGCGCTGAACAGGACCTATGCACTTTCAAAAACGAACGGAAAGGAAGCGGCTATCACGGAAGCCGAAAAGCTGAGCCTGCCGGAGAACCCTTTTTATTTTACGCTGCTGGGGGAGCTATATACAGGTGTTGACGACCGGAAGGCAAAGCTGCATCTTCAAAAAGCTTTGTCGCTGGCCAGGACGCTGGCGGACCAGCGGGTCATTCAAAAAAAACTGGAGAGGCTGTAGTTACGGCGAAGTTGCGCCTTAGGGCGACGGGTGTTAGTCCTTGCGCTTACTTCGCTTTGGCTTTGGCCCGCTCCTGGTTGTTCTTCACTCTGAATTTTACGATTTTGCTGATCAGGGTCAGGGGGATGGGCTTGTCCAATGGAAATCGTACGGAGCCCTTGGCGCCTTTGTAAGCGGACAGTTCTTTTGCGAAGGCGGAGATCCCTGCGGGCGCCGGATAAAAGCCGATATGATTTTTGAAGGCAGCGAAGTGTACGAGGTTGCCGTTAAGGACAAAGGTGGGCATAGCGTATTTGATGGCTTCTTCCGCTTGCGGTGCGGTCTTGTGGATCATGGCCCTGATGGCTTCCAGCTTTTGTTGGATGTCTTTTGGAAAGGTGGCGATATATTCGTCTATGTCGGCGGCAAGAGTCCTTTTCATGGCGTTGACGTTTGATGATAGGTTACAAAAATGATATGTTACAAATCTACTATACGGTCGTCAGATCAGGGAGACGTGAATACGACATTATTAGGGGCAGAATGCGACAAAGTGCTGTCTTTGGTGCGTTGATCATATTGGCGGTCTGCGTGGGGGCCTGCTCGGGAACCCAAAAAGACGCCGGGTATTACAGAGCCTCTCAGCAGCTCAGCAAGGATAGTACGGATAAGCTCAAAGCGGGGATCCGGGGGATCAGCAATGATCTTTTTGAGCCGGGTATGTATACAGGCAGCAATGAGATAGCGATCCGTTACCGGTTGCTGCGGCCTGACACGACGAAGAAAAAAGATCGCTATCCGCTGGTGCTGGTCTTACATGGTTCGGGGGCGGTAGGCACTGATAATATGGCGCAGCTTGGTATTTTGGTTAAGCTATGGGCGCAGCCGGGGATTCGGGAACGGTATCCTGCCTATGTGGTGGCGCCGCAGTTTCCCCGTCGATCGTCCAACTACTCGCCGGCCCCGGATAAGAAGGTGCTGGTCTCTACGCCTGACGCCTGTCTTACGACGGCTTTGCAATTAATAGATTCCTTAAAGAAAGTACTTCCGGTCGATGAAAGAAAGATCTATGTGATCGGGTTTTCGATGGGCGCTTCCGGGGCCATCAATTCCCTGGCATTGCGGCCGGACCTATTTGCGGCGGCAGTGTCTATTTCGGGTATACCGGAACTGGACCGGACAGAGGTGTTGGCGCATATTCCCTTATGGCTTGTTCACGGCAATGCGGATACGGAGAACCCGATCCCCAGTGACTCCCTGCTGTTTAAGGAGTTACAGGCAGTGAAAGGGAGGAAGGTGCGGTTTTGGGAGGTCGATCATCTTGAGCACGATATTTACTACCGGTTGTATACCAGTGAGGAGCTGCCGGAGTGGTTGTTCCGGCAGCGGAGGTGATGTTGATAAGACAGAAAAGAGAATAATAAAAAATATCTTAATTTCGGTGTATGTCGATAGCAAAGAAAAAAACGGCCAGGAAAGCTCTTAAAAAGAGGGCTGCTTCAACGGTGGTGGTTATGGAAAGCCGTCTATCTGCTAAGAATACTTTATTTCCTGAAAAAGTAGCGGAGGCTAAAAAAGTTCTTCGCAATGCCAAGTTTCAGGACTCCAGATTTGGCACCTAAAATCTCCTGGTTTTTAAAAGCATCACTTTATCAGGGCATGAGCCGGGTGACTTTTGCTTTGGAAATGGCTTTTAGCTCGCTCTTGAGGTTAAAGCTCCAGATAACCAAAATCTTCCCTTTTACATAGTATTCATCGGGTTCGGATCTGGTCGGTTTCGATTCCTGGCCCCATAAGAGTCCCTTTAGAAATCCCTCGCCTTTGAAATCCTTTTCAAATTCGAAATAAAGGATCGATCCTTTGTCGCCTTTTTTGCCAAAGGACTGGAATTCCTTTCGGGTCACTTTGCCTAAGAAGCCTGCATATAAGTCGGTCTGATCATAAAATGAACTGGCATGGGGTGTCACGCAAAGTAGTTCGTCGGATTTTGAATAGCCGGCCGGGATTTCCGTATCGGTGAGCTTTAAGCTGTCGATGGATTGTCCAAAAGAAACGGCGGCCGTGAAAGCGAACAGTAAAGCGAATAAGATCTTCTTTATCATATTATCGGTTTTGGGGTGCAATGGATGAACCTGTTCAACGCAAGAGACTTGTGACAGGAGAATGGCAGGCAATTATTCATACTGCCGATAGAGGGTATAGAGGATCTTTGCCTCCGGCGCTCCCCAGGAGCGGAGGGTATCCTGTTCAAAATGGCGTTTGAAGGCCAGGGCGGCGGCGCTGCTGTCCCTAATGTCATAACCGATGAGACGCAGGGCCGTCAGGCTGCTGAAGGGTTCGGGAACGGAGATATTGGTAGTATCCCCATACCATAGGCCGAAGCCTTTATCGGCCAGCGCTTTCCAGGGGAAGAAGGCGCTGGGATCGTTCTTACGGGTAGGCGCGATGTCGCCATGCCCGATGAAATTGGCGGCGGGTATATTGTAGGAGGTCTTTAGCCTGGCCAGCAGATGCAGCAGGCTATTGATCTGGGAGTCGGGAAAGGGTTCGGCGCCGTTATTATCCAGTTCGATCCCGATGGACACCGAGTTGACGTCCGTTATATTTCCCCATTTGCTGGCGCCGGCCTGCCAGGCTCTTAGATAGTCGTTCAGCATATGATGGATGGTGCCGTCCTTGCAGATCACGTAGTGGGCGCTGACCTGGGTAGGGACGATGGTAAACGTGTGTAAGGTCTGGGGGCAGCTATTCTGCGCGGTATGGTGGATGATCACAAAATTCGGTTTGCGCAGGTTGAAATTGACCGTGCCTACCCAGTAAGGGGCTGCCGGAACCGAGTCCGCGCCGGTGGTCAGGGGATACTGGCCGATCGTGCGGGCATATTCTTTGGCCTGTCTCTTATATTCCTTGTTGGTGGCCCGGTAGGGGTTGGCGGTACAGGCTGCCAGCAGGGTCAGCAGGAAGGCGAAAGGGGCAGGATGCTTCATTATTACAATCATGGATCTCTCTTATGTAGATCGAAGATATAAAAAGCGCAGAAAAAAACGCCTTGAAGATCAAGGCGTTTAACAAGATGTTGGGATGGGGGCGATGCCTTCCCCGCTACTGTCCCTGTTTGACCTGCATAACGGCAACGGGGATCAGGCCGTGTGCTTCTTTATGGGTATGGACAACCGCGGCGGAATCGGGGGCCTGTGACAGGCACATAACGGTCCCGTTTTTCTCATCTACCCAGTAGTTGATAAAATTCACGCCATATTTGCCTTCGACAGCCAGGTCTTTTTGATGGGCTGCCGCCACGTCTTTGGCGGTTACTTTTCCGGGGCCTAATTCATGAATATCCAGATAGAGGTTCTTTTGGCCTTTTAAAGCGGCTTCCTGTCCGTCCGTGACCAGAAAGATATTGGCCGGCAGCATTCCGTGCGCTTCGGCATGGGTCTTAATGATCGAAGCGGTATCGGGGGCGGAAGAAAGGCAATAGACCAGCCCTTTGTCTTCATCGACCCAGTATTTTATAAAGTTCACGCCATATTTGGCTTCGACAGCCAGGTCTTTGGCATGTGCGCCGGCGACATCTTCCGCTTTTACCTTTCCCGGTTGCAGCTTGTGGACATCGATATAGAGATGTTTGCCTGAGGTGTCGGTCTGTGCGGCTACATGAAGAGCGCTGATGGAGGAGAAGGCGAATAAGATCGCGGGAAGGGAGACTTTCATAATAAATTGTTTAATTTAAGAAATAAAAGTACTGTGGAATGGAATCGGAGGAAGCGGGAATAAACCACCGGCGGGTAGGGAATGTTATCCGGTAGGACTGGTCTTACCAAAGGTAAAAGATGTTACTCATACGGGTTCAATTTTTTTATTCGCATAGCGATCGATCCGGTTGTCCTTTCGAAGATAGTTGCCAGTTCTTTGACGGACCGGCCTTGCTGGTACAGTTTGATTAATTTTTTGTCTTCGACGTCCGACCAGGCGGCGTAAGCGCTCTTGCTTTTTTCTTTCACCGATCGGGAGCTATCGTTTGCTCCCCTGGCCGGTCGATAGGGGTTGCTCTTTTGGCCGGCCGACCGGTAGGGGTCGCCTTTTTTGCCAGTCGACCGGTAGACGTCATTTTTTTGGACTGGTTTGCTTTTATTGGGAGAAATAGTTGTTTTTTGGGCGATATCGGGAACGATGTCTTCCGAGATGCGCAGTTCGCTTTTGGTTCGGGTGATGGCCACGTACAGCAGGTTTACTTCTTCCGATAATTTGGCCGTATTGGCAGGGATCTCTTTGTCTTCCATCAGATCGATGAGCTTCTCTTCGGTGATGAAGTCATCGGCCAGGGTCACTTCGTCATATTCCATTCCTTTGGAGCGGTGAACGGTTGAAAAGATCATATCGGCTTTATTCTTATCATCATGGTCCAGGTGGCTTTCCTTTAGTTTCTTTATATAACCTGGGATTTTACTGCCGTATTCTTTTACCATTTCGACCAGCATTCTCAACTGGGCATCCGCCGTATTTTCGATATATTCCTCCAATTCGTCCATATCCTTCATGGAGGAGATCATTTTATCCCGGATGCGTTCTTTTTCGCCGTTGTAAAGGTTCAGGACATCATAGATGGAAGCGCCTTCATTGGCATAGGTGTAGTTCTCGATCCTGCCTTCGAAATAAACGGATTTGATCTCCTTCTTTTCGATCAGGAGCTCGATGGCTTTGACCAGCAGTCCCGTATTCGTTCTTGCGATAACAGCCCGGGTCTTTATCTTTCCCGGTTTGCCTTTTCCGGTGATTTTTATGTCCGAGGGGATCTTTATATGTTTCTTCCAGCTTATGACGTCTTTGGCGAGCTGGGCGATTTCCTGGTTAAACCGAAAACTGTTGCTCAGGTTATAGGAGGGATAGTCGACTTTGGCAAGGGAGTTGACGGCGTAGCGCCATCCGTAGATCTGTTGATGACTGTCGCCTACAATCACTTTTGTCGCCCGCTGCGAAAGAAAGATATCCAGCATGGTCTCTGAGGCATCCTGTCCCTCATCAAAGAGGATGATGTCATAGGGTAGGGTGGGTTTGCTAAGCTGGAATTTCTTCAGGTAGAAATCGTGTATGATGGGGATGGCGCCTTTATTCATTTTATCAAGAAAGAGGCGGGTCTGATGTGAGATCTCTTCTTTAAAATGGAGAGAAAACTGTCTGGCGGAAGGGTCGCTTACCACCTCCTCATAATTTAAGTCCTGCACTTTGGATTTGTCGCTATTGCAGAAGTAGGAGATGAATGCGTTGATATGGGTAGCCAGGATATATTCCGTATGCCTGCCGCTGAAATTATTCAGATCGAGCAATTCGACGATCTCGGGTGTCTTGTACCCTTCGTTCTTCAGGGTATAGTTGGTACCTCTGACCACCCGGGAGAAAGCCAGTGAATGGGCTGTCTCTACGCGAACGTTGGAAATCCCCTGTTCAGCAAATTTCTTTTCCGCCTCCAGTCTGACGGTCTTGTTAAAAGCAAGATATAATATTTTATGGCCGGGCCGGGCCCGGGCATATTCAATCAGTGTGGTTGTCTTTCCTGATCCTGCTACCGCATTTATTTTAACATCACCGGTGCTGGCGACGATCGCTATCTGTTCTTCGGTTAACATGGGGCGAATTTACCGATTCGTCACCGCCGGAAATCGGGAATTTTCGTTTTTTTTGGAAGGATGTAAAGCAATTTGTAAGTTTAGAATGCCAAGGGCGGGTATGCATTGACAACCGATAATATTAATAATGTAATCAATATGAGCGGAACATCGGACATCAATAAAAGTCAGATGATAGAAATAATAAGGACCGACTCCAACCATCCGGATTTTATCGGATTGGTGAAGTATCTGGACGCCGATCTGGCGGAAAGAGACGGACATGAAAATTTGTTTTATAGTCAGTTCAATAAGATCGATACTATCCGGCATGCCGTGGTCGCATATGAGAACGGGAAGCCGGCAGCCTGTGGCGCCATGAAAGAATACCCTCCGGACAGCATGGAAGTCAAACGAATGTATACTTTGCCCGATAGCAGGGGCAAGGGCATTGCCAGCCGGGTTTTGGCGGAATTGGAAAGATGGGCGGCGGAATTGTCTTATGGGAAGTGTGTATTGGAGACCGGGAAAAGGCAGCCGGAAGCCCTCGGGCTTTACCGGAAGAACGGATATAAGCTCATTCCCAATTATGGGCAATATGCCGGCATCGAAAACAGTGTCTGTTTCGAAAAAGAGCTGAACCGGGCGCCGATCGACACAAGCCGCTGAGGCGGAAATTATCTTTTGGGAACAAGGATGGCGTAGATGATATAGAGCCAACCCAGGATGCCGTGAATGATCGCCCATAAGATGGATTTGTTCCTGCTCCAGGAGACCACCACCGCGATAATGGTTCCCAGTCCCACGCCGGGCCCTACGTATACCGGGGTCCTATAATAGTATTCATGGGGTCCCTGCAACCGTGATGGATAGTGTGCGTAATCCCTATGCCCGGGAATAAAATAACCCGCCCCAGGGCTTGGGGCGGGTTGCAGGCCGTTCTGAATTTATTGGGCGCTCATACCGGCATCGATCAGGTGTTCCGATCCTGTGATATAAGAAGATTCATCTGAAGCCAGGAAAATCACCAGATTAGACACCTCTTTTGGTTCAGCCAGGCGTCCGAGAGGGATCAGCGACAAGGCATCCCCGCCTTCTTCATTGGTGGCTTCCACCATCATAGGGGTATTGATAAAACCCGGATGGACGGAGTTGACGCGAATATTATTCCTGCCGTATTCTACCGCGGTTGCCTTCGTCATTCCGCGTACGGCAAATTTGCTGGCCACGTAAGCGAGGCTGGGATAACCATAAATGGCCACCACTCCTGCGATGGAAGAGATATTGACGATAGAGCCAATGCCGGCTTTTAACATAGAGGGGATGACGGCCTTCATTCCGAAGAAAACGCCATGCTGGTTGATGGCGCATACTTTCAGGTATTCCGCCTCTGAAAGATCCGCTGTTTTCGCAATATTTCCCAGGATGCCAGCATTGTTGACCAGTACGGTAATGGGGCCGAATTTACGTTCTCCTTCTTCAACGACTTTGGTCCATTCTTCAGCCTTTGTGACATCGTGTTTAATAAAAAGAGCGTTGGGGCCCAGCTGGTCTGCGATGGCTTTGCCTGCCTTTTCTGATACATCCGTAAGAATAACTTTAGCTCCCTGGGCTACAAATTCGCGTGCATGCGATTCGCCCATGCCCCTGGCGGCTCCTGTAATGATGGCTACTTTACCTTTAAGACGTTCCATAATTGTATGATTTTATTCCCTAAAGGTAGAGCGGAACACAGGCTGGTTCCATGTCAGAAACCCGTTAATACATGTCAGTTTCTTGCCGGGAAGGAAAGTTTGCCGGCCATTTTCCGGTATTGTGAAGGGGAGTAGCCGGTATGCTTTTTAAAGTATTTGCTAAAAGTAAAGGGATCGTTAAAATTCAGGTGGCTGGCAATTTCGCTGAAGTTCTTAACGGTGTAATTCACCAGGTATTTGGCTTCGCTGATCACGCGATGATTGATCAATGCGGTAGGGGGGGAACCGGAAACCTTTTTTACGGCAGCAGACAGGTAATCGGTACTGATATAAAGTTTGTCTGCATAAAAAGAGAGGTTTCTGTTCGTTTGGAAATGATGTACAACCAGGTGGTTGAATTTGTAAAAGATTTCTTCCTCTTTGTTGATAATGATCTGTGCCGGATCGATATAAGCATTTAAAATATTGTCCGTTTCATAAATAAGGGCCGATGTAAGATTACGCGCTATCAGCTCCCAATTGGATGGGGAAAGATGGCTTAGCAGGGCAAAAATGCTCTGAAAGGTGTTTATTATTTTTGTTTTATCGTAGTCAGAAAGTTCGATCACGGATTGAATTCCCTGACTCAAAAAGGAATGGCTTTTTACCGAGAAGATGTTCTCGTTGAGGTTATCCAGGAATTTCCTGGTAAATAACACGAATACTCCGCTGGTGTCTTCGCCTATTGCGGCGACCTTGAAAATCTGGCCGGGGCGATAGACCATTAAAGAATGGGGGCCAAGATCATATCTATTATTGCTGATATCGATCTCCAGGCTTCCCTTTGTGATCATTCCAACACAATAATAAGTTGGATTTACAAAAAAAGGCTCGAATTTTTCCGGGACCCGGGTAAGAAACAGGAACTCATCCGATTCCGACCAGGACAACGCACGATAATGAATGATATCCCGGATCGTATAATCTATAATTTGGCTTTGCATCGTCGTATTTTGGCTGATTCTTTGCCATACCTCCTTATATATACAAATTTACTCTTTTTCGTCAGGCATTGACAAATGGAAATCGTTATATTTATTCTATAATTTTAAGTCGCGATGCAAAAAGGGATACAAGCTATAATTAGTAAAAGAACCTTGCCGATCGTCCTGTTGATCCTGGGCGCGGGTGTTTTTGTTGCGTTCCGGACATTCGGAACAGAGGAGAAACCGCCTACCAAATATGAAAAGATATTGCATAATGTGGGAGAATTACTGGAGCAGATCCATTATAGCCCCAAACGGATCGATGACCAGTTCTCAAAAGAGATATTTGTCCGATACCTTCAGGGCGTCGATGTGGAAAAGGATGTGCTGCTGCAATCCGATGTGGATGCCCTGCGTAGTAAATACGAGACCCGGATCGATGATGAAATACTGGATAAAGCGAGTATTCAATTCGTTCCTGCAGTAGGAGATATTTATAAGAGACGATTGGCGGAGACGGAACAGATCTATAAAGACATTCTCTCCAAACCTTTTGATTTTACCGTGGACGAGGTCGTAAACCAGGATTATACTAAGATAGGATTTCCTAAAAATGAGGCTGAAAGAAGAGAAGCCTGGCGCAAACGCCTGAAATATCTTGCGCTGGAAAAATATGCGGGGCTTCTGGAACAGCAGGAGAACAGCAAAAATAAGCCCGGATTCGTCAAACGCAGCCAGGAAGACCTGGAGACAGAGGCCCGTGGAAAAGCCTTGAAGGTCATGGATCGTTACTATGAACGGGGGAAGGTGAAAATGAATGATGATGAACGATTTAACCTGTTTGTGCAAACTATCGTACAAGCTATGGACCCTCATACCGACTATTTCCCCCCCGTGGAAAAGAGGTCTTTCGATGAACAGATGAGCGGCCATTTTTTTGGGATCGGAGCCACCTTGCGGGACGATGACGGTAAAATCAAGATCAACACGCTTGTCTCCGGCAGTCCGGCCTGGAAATCCGGCCAGGTCAATGTGGGAGATATTATTATGAAAGTAGGACAGGGCAGCCAGGAGCCTGTAGACCTTACCGGCTACCTGATACCGGATGCAATAAAAGTGATCCGTGGCGCGAAAGGAACAGAAGTAAGACTGACCCTGAGAAAAACGGACGGGTCTACCAAAGTCGTATCTCTTATCAGGGATGAGATCCTACAGGATGAAACCACTTTTGCCAGAAGCGCTATCGTGAACTCAGCCAAAGGAAAGATCGGATATATATTCCTACCTGAATTTTATGCGGATTTTAGTAACCCCAAAGGCCACCATTGTTCAGAAGATGTGGCCCATGAAGTAATAAAGCTGAAAGAACAGCAGGTAGATGGCATCGTCATCGACCTGCGTCACAATCCGGGCGGCTCCTTAATAGATGTGGTACAAATGGCTGGATTGTTTGTCGAACAAGGGCCGATCGTGCAGGTAAAAGACCGGGATGGTAGCCCCCAGGTCCTGCCAGCCCGTGGTAAAAGTGTCTTATATGATGGTCCCCTTGCTGTAATGGTCGACGAATTGAGCGCTTCCGCCGCTGAAATTTTTGCGGCGGCCATCCAGGACTATAGAAGAGGAGTTATCATTGGCAGTACCTCCACCTATGGGAAGGGGACGGTACAAAGACCTTTCGGCCTGGACAAGACGCAAGGATTAATGGCTACGGACAGTGACCTGGGGACCGTCAAGCTGACCCTTCAGAAATTCTACCGGATTAACGGCGGCTCTACACAATTGCGGGGAGTATCTTCCGATATCGTATTGCCGGATCTGTTTGAATACTACAAGATCCGTGAAAAAGATGATCCGGACGCCCTTCCCTGGGATGAAATTCCCAAAGCTGGTTATACACCCTGGAAATATGCCTATGACCTGACTACTATCAAAGGTATGAGCAGTGAACGCCTGAAGAATAATACTGCTTTCAAGCTTATCCGTTCAGATGCAGAATGGCTGGGTAACAGGGAAAATGATAAAGAGGCCCCACTCAACCTGAAAAAATACCAGGAAGAGGAGAAACAGCTAAGAGCCACTATTAAGCAAATTGAAGCGCTTGGTAAGCTTCCCGCGGCGGGTGAATTGGATGTTCAGTCCTTACCGCAGGATCTTCATAAGTATGACACTGATAAGCCTAAAGCCGCACGTTTTCTTCAATGGCTGAAAGCTGAAAAGAGCGATATTTACCTGGGAGAAGCGGTAAACGTGCTGGATGATATGATAGCACAAAAGAACCTGGTCTATAATAAGTAGCGGCAATCATACATGGCAACAATGATCGGGTTCAGCCCTCCAATTCTTTTAAAATCTCTTCCCCATCCCGGGTCACTTTAAGATAGTATTTAAACAACCATCGGGAAAGGGGGTAAAAGAAGAGGAATAACACAGCATACCAGATCCAGAAGCCGGAGGTTTTAAACAGGTCTTTTCCTCCCATAAGCTGACCCATGACAGGCAGGGAGACCACCAGGAGGATGGCTGACAAGTAAAAATTTATCTTTTGAACAAGCACAAATTGCCTTTTGCCTGCTGCATATTCCAACAGGGATTGTTTGTAATTTATCTTTGAAATATTGACGGAGCGCATTTTCTGAATGGCCTTGACAGACAGAAGGATCAATAAAGACAGGGTCACGACAGCGCTGATCCCACAAGCCAGGAGATACCAGGGGGTCAGTTTTTGGATATTGATAAGGATATACAGGATCTCTGCCAGGCAAACCAATGATCCCAGTATTTCAGGGATCCATATTCTATTCATCTTGTTTCTGAAACTTGTCTGGGTCATTTTAATAATTATTGAATCCGTTATCGTTTTTTGTTTTTCAACCGCTATGGACATTTCTTCCCAGAGGGTCTTCATTTCTTCCAGTTCCATAATCTGTTTATTTTTTAATTTGAACGGTGATCTTTTGCCGGATCCTATTCAGCCGGGTACCTATATTGGTGCAGCTAAAACCGGTGATAGCCGCTATTTCATCATAGGGTCTCCCTTCCAGGTAAAGCAGTATGATGCCTTTTTCGATCGTATTGAGCTTCTTTATGACGGCGTATAGCGCTTCTATCCGCTCTTGTTTCAGGGGTTCGTTGATGTCAGTTCTGTTCATCAATGCGTCATCGATGGGCTGGTGGTTCCTTTTTCTTCGCTCTTTGTGCAAAAAGGCGATAGCGGTATTCAATGCGACGCGATACATCCAGGTGGTGATCTTAGCCTCTTTCCGGAAGGAATCAAATGATTTCCAGAGCTGGTACACGATGTCCTGATATAAATCCTGTTCGTCTTCTTTGCTATTGGCATATACCCTGGTGACCTTATAAATAAGGCCTTCATTTTCTTTTATAATTCCGATAAATTCTTTTTTGTCAGGCATTGAAAAATAGGCTACTTCTAATTAGTATAGAAACGGGTGGCATAATCACAAAAGAACGGCTTTTTTTTATGGGAGGGAAGAAATGCTACGTTTTGCAGCTTTATAATATTGCGTTGCGCATCCGGATGAGGGAAAAGGACAGGGAGGACTGACGGATGGCATCAGCCAGTTTCCGCAGATCCGGCAGGAACCGTAATTCAACATTTCGCTGGAATAGTTCTTCGGGAATATCGTTGATTTCTCTTACGGCAAGGGGAGTCACGGGTTCGTATGAAATATAATATCCCGCGGTTTCGTCCAGAATCGTGAATCCCGCCACCGGAAATTCATAACAATGCAATTTCGTCCGAACGATGGCTGGATACCAGCGGGTCTCTACTGCCATGACAAATTCCGCAGAAGTGGCGCCCATCCATTTGTCCAGGTCCGATGGGGTAGTAGCTGTGTTGGCATACCAGGTTACCCGGGGGCAGTCCCTGGGCAGGAGGTAATTATGCAGGAGCTTCGCCGAGATGGCAAAAACGGCATCCCCCCGGATCCTGGGAAAAAAGGAAGGAGAGGGCCTGGGCCGGAAGAGGGGTATATCGGCCTCTTCACTGATATGAAATAGTCGGAGGGATTCCATGTGAAGGGCAATTTATTAAATAAATGGCTACAGATGAGAAGCGGGAGCTTGAATCAGAAAAAGGCGGTTAGGCTGATCCGGTAAATATTTTATAGAAAAACTAATATACTTAGTATTTTTGTAATCTTATTTCATTTGTATGACTCACGCTCCTTATTCCTATAATATGCAAGATTCTCAACGATATACTTTTGTCAGCACTGGCAGAATGAGAATCATAAAAGCAGTTGATTTTACTCCGCTAGACATTGAAAATATTTACAACTTAGGCTTCGGAGATTTATTGCCCGACGGTTCTTTGGACGTCACCGTGACATCAAATAATGGTGATATTTTAAAGGTTTTATCTACAGTAGTTCAAATTACACGGGATTTCACAACGCGATTTCCTGGTGTAGAAATATTCTTTATAGGGAGTACAGAAGAGCGTACCAAGCTGTATGCGCGCATCCTGAAGATGTATTACAGGGAATTTAATAAGGAGTTCAAAATCAGCGGCTTAATGAAAAATCCTGATTCTTATACAGCTATACCATTTGAGGCCCGGAATGCTTTTACGTATTTTGCATTTCTAATAAAAAAAATTGAGTAAATTTGAGTATATGTCAATAACAAGGAAAAAAAATATCAGAAAGAGCAGAAAGAAATCTTTACTGAATTCCTCCAAAGCGGTTGTTGTTGTTAATACAACCGAAAAGGAGACTTTGTTCCCCGAAAAAGTAAAAAGGGCTAACGAGATTCTCAGCAATACGAAATTTTCCGATCGATAATTCCTACCAGAGAGCCATAGCTTAGTTTTTCGTGCATCATTTACTAATCACTACTTTTTTGGTGACGGTACTTGTGCTGTTCTTTATTTGTATATAATAGACTCCATCGGCCAGGAAGCTCAGATCCAGGGTGATCGTATTCTTATCGATGTCGTTGTGGGATAGGTATACCTGCCTGCCCAGCTGGTCATTGACGGTAATGACGCTATTAGTCATGGTCAGCTCACCCGCAGCGATGTAGATCAGGCCACTGCTGGGATCCGGATATATGTGCAGGGTGTTGCTCTTATTGCTATTCTGATCGTCGAGGGTATTGGCATCCGTCACGGTTTGGCCGGTGGTAGTAACCGAGCTGCCATTTACCAGGTCGGTACAGGATTTAATATACGCATTCAGGGTGGAGCCTCCGCTCACCTCAAATCCGGGATTCATGGTAATCGAGGTAACGGCCTGCGCGTCGCCGGTTTCATAGTTGGTGAGGCTGGCGGTATTGTCCAGTGTCAGCGTCGAAGGAGCGGACCTGAAGCCGGCAACGGTCCCTATCGTCTGATTCAGGACTTTGGCATTATAGCTCACGGTGGTAGTGCCCATCGGCACGCCGCCATAGGTAATAGTGGGGTTTGAATAGTATTGAAGCCTGGTCTCTCCATTAATGTTGTAGGCCATGATCGTTCGCCATCCGCCGGCTGAATAGACATAACCATGTCCATAGGCGTAGGGGGTAGTAGTAGGATCGGTTTGGGGATCATGTCTGCACCCTGATAAATGGGCTAATTCATGGCCAAAGCTGTAATAGCCCAGCGCGCACTCGTAATGCACCACACAAAATGCGGTCGTTGCGCTGGCCTGGATGGCATCGGCCAGTCCACAGTAGGCATTATTATTGAAGATCAGGACAGATTCATCGGCGGAATACAAATTCCTATAGGTATGGATTTCATCCATATATCCGTCGGTCGTCCCCACAAACCGGCTGATATCGGTGTTATAATCGCCCGATTCGGTGTAGTTGGTGCGAATGGCGGCGCCCAGTTCCATTCTGTAGCTGACATTGCTGTTCAGAAATCCCTGGTTGCTCTCTGCGATCGCTTGTTGCGCGAATTGCTGAATATTCGGGTAGCCAAGGCTATTGATTATATTGGTCTCTGCTTCGGGGGTAAAAACGACCAATATCCGCAGGTTACAGGATGGGGTGACAGAGGATGCCGTCAGATTCGTAACGCCTGCTGTCGGCACCGTCAGCACCTTATCATTCGGTCCCGGTGCATCCTCCCGCGGGAATTTCCGGGTATCGATCTCATAGATGGCAAACATTCCTTTTCCCATCGGGTGAAGCGCATAGTTCTTTTCCCTATAATTCAGGTTACCGGAAAGATGTCCATCCATGAATACCAGTACGAGGGATCCTTCTTTATCTTTTGCTCCCTGGATATGTCCATGCCAGGAAAAGTCTGTTTTCCCTCTTTGCTCGACTTCGTCTTTGGTCACCGTGAGCATTGTTCCGGGAAAGACATTCAGGACAAACGAGCTGTCCTGCAGGACATCGGGGTTGAAGGTAAAAAGGTCGACTACCGACGTCTTCGATCTGAGCTGGAAGTTCTCTATTATTCTGGCTTTAGCGGAGTTGGCGCTCTTGAACTGAGCCGTATTGACCCTGGAATTGACAAACATTCTTTGCGAATATGCCTGTTGGAGGCAGAGAAGGCCGATTGCCAGCATGATTCCAGGTATTTTTGATCCTTTTAACATAGGTAAAGTTCTTATAGATAAGTGAAATTTTATATCGATTATTTTGCCAGGAGCTTTTTCAGCTCATTGATCTGTTTCTGCAGGTCATCGATCTGGTCCTGTTGCCGGATCGTATATAGTGTAAGCTCTTCGACTTTTTTGAGCAGAGCGGTCTGATTGGCGCCCAGATCGATCCCTTTCTTCTCCACCTCGCCGGCGGAAGGCAGTTCAGGCAAATGATGGTGGGCCTGCAGGTAGCTCTTCAGGTATTTCAGCGAAGGAAGCTCATACCCCTCCCCGAAAACGTAGTCCGGCCAATTACCATATAACTTCACGACCGCCCGGGTGAAAATGGCGCTCCCATTGACGGCCAGCTTGTAGCCCTGGGAACTGGTGGCGCCGATGACCAGGTTGCCGCTGTTAAAGTAGCTGTCTCCGCCCGTAGTATTGAGGCTCACGCCTGGCTGGTTGCTGGTATTATACAGGTTCATGGAGGCGCCCCAACCGTTCCAGCCTGCCAGGGTCATTATATTCGTGGTGCCTGCGGGGTCGTCCCGGGTCAGGTTCAGAGCACCCGACCACCTGGTCGAATGTATTTCCAGGGGGGTCGCGCCGGCATCGACGGTATAGAAATAGTAAGAGGGCACCGTCACAGGGCTTGCCCAGTTACCGAGGCTAAGAGGGGTCTGTTTAGCGCCCGTGGTATTGCCATTGGAGCAGAATATACTGGTAAAAGGTGTTTGTGCAAACAGGAGGACGGCCGACAGGAGAGTCGGAAAAAAGAGGAAAATTTTTTTCATACTTAAGGTTTAATGGAGGATTGGTATTGAAAATAAAGCTAGGGAAATTAATGACATCCTCAAATAAGTGATAATGCGTAATTCAGTCCCCTGAATGCTGTAGGGGATTTTCCCGTTTTCGTTTTGAAGATCTTCGTAAAGTGAGAGGGGTGCTGAAACCCAAGCTCATAGGCAATCTCGCTGATTGATTTATCGGAACCCCACAACAGCGACTTGGCTTTTTCCGTCAACTGAAGATGAATGTATTCCTGGGTCGTCTTTCCCGTATACCTTTCAAATCGTTGCACCAGATCATTATTAACCACCGCCCTGGAGAAAAATTGCCTGTCGTAAAACCGGTTGCAATAATTCAGTAATAATTCGATATTGCTTTGAATAAGGCCCTGCGTATGCTTGTCGATGCTTTGTGAATACTCCCGTTTTAGATTTTGCACACAATCTTTAATGATCGACTTTTCTTCGTCGGATACATGCAATGCTTCATTCGTGTCATAATGAAAAAAAGAATAATCCTTTATTTTTCTTCCTAGCTCCGTTCTGTTCAGTAAGTCGGGATGGAAAAATAGGCCCCAACCCTCTTTGATCGGAAGGCCGGGGCCTGGTGACATTACCTGATTGGGAGCCGTGAATATCAATGATCCTTCATTAAAGTCATAATAGGACTTCCCGTATTTCATAGCCCCCTTGAATTGTTTGCAGAAGATACTGTAGAATCCCAGCCGGTACAAGGGGCCGTCCGTAAGACGGTTGCTCCTGTCTATTTCGCAAAGATCGATCAAGGTGATCAACCTATCATTTTTTTAAATTCGACATCGCCTTTTTCCTGTTTGGCCTGAATCATTCGGATGGCATCCGCACCTACAAGATACCGCAATTGCTCCGAACCATCTGTCGCCGCCTGATAGATCGTTTCACTGACTTCTGAAATGTTTTTATTTCCCCGGTCCGGACTTTTGGCGATCACCGTGAACTTTTCGAATATAGGTTGGTAATCGCTCAGGTCGCCGGCGCCGAAGAAATCCATCGATCGGCCGTTGAAATTTGTTTTATAGCTTCCCGGCTCTACGATTTTAAGTTGGATGCCAAGCGGGTTAAGTTCATACTGCAAGGCTTCGGTCAAACCTTCTATGGCAAATTTAGTGGAATTATAAAGAGAGCCAAAGGGGATGGTGATCCGGCCGCCCATGGAGGAAATATTAATGATGAGCCCGTCCCTGTTCTTTCTCATCTCCGGCAGTACGACTTTCGTTACATCGATCAGCCCGAAAAGGTTGATGGCATATTGCCTCCTGATGGCCTCGTCAGGCGCTGCTTCCAGGGCCCCGATCGCTCCGAAGCCCGCATTATTTACCAATACATCTATTTTTCCGAATTTTTCAATACCCGCCTTTACAGCGCCAGCGATACTTTGTTTATCCGTTACATCCAGCCGGACAAGCAGGACATTACCCAGCTTCGATAGCTCCGTTTCCTTCTCCGGAGATCGCATGCTTGCAATTACATTCCACCTATTTTTCTGAAATAACAGAGCGGTCTCTCTCCCGAAACCGGAAGAGGCCCCTGTGATCAATACTGTCTTTGCCATTGTTTGTAGTTTAATTTTTCTATACAAAACTCTGACAAAAGACAGTAGTTGATTTATACGTTTCTACGGGATCCTTATACTTTTCACGGATCGGTTATTTAAAGGGAGGCTGGAATATTCATAATATGATTTTATTGAATGCCCTCTTCCAGTTTTGCGTTTTGTCCGGCTAAAATATGCCAGGCTCCACTCCGTTTGGTCAGCAGAATCGTTCTGCGGAACTCGAAGACTTTTCCCGGAAACCGTTCATCGCCGCTAAGGCCGGTTCGGACATGTGCGAGGGCGATATCAGAGGTGAGGAAAATCAGATCCTCGATAGAACGGGTATAATAATGGGTTGCTTTGAAATACGTTCTATGAACGATGGCATAATGTTCCTGGATATCCTTTTTCCCTTTGTAATAGGCGCCAAACCAATTGACCCAGGTTGCATTGGTATCATATTGGTCCGCCAGCCCTGCAGGATCATGACGGTTCCAGGCATTTTCATAATTCGTGACCAGCAATTTCACCGCCGCCTGTTCCTTGACCGTATCCAGTTGCTGAGCCGCCATCCTATGCATCATCAGGGTCAAAACCGTCGTTAATAAGGGTATTGCAATACACTTTTTCATTGGAGAATAGTTGATTCCGCCTGAAGGTAGGCTGGCTATTGTGCCGGCAGATCGCTATTTAGTAGTTAGCAGCATCCATTGAGCCATTGGCAGCTCATTATGCATTTTCCAAAATAAAATTACCATCTATACCTAATTTCTCGTGAACGGCTTTCAAAAAAGGGACATCAGGTTGTCGCTTGCCACTGAGTATTTGGGAAAGCTTGGATTTGCCAATGCCAAACATTATTGCCAATTGGGTTTGTGTTATATCCATTTCAGCGATCTTATCCTGTACAATAGAGGCAACAGTTACAGGTAGCGGCATTATTTTTAGAACGTTGTCTTCATAATCTTCAATGGCCTTTGCCATTACTTCAATTTTTGCAACTTCGGCATCAGTAATATTCTTGTCACCTTTATTCATAAGACTGTAAACTTTATGTACAGCCTCCTTATAATCTTTATTATTCAATATTTTCATTCCTCATTTATTTATCGTGAGCGACATTGGCGGCCCCAATTAATTTATTCAATTTGTCATATTCAGCATGCGAACCAAACTATAAAATAAACACTGTACGTGTTCTAAATATTATCAGTACGATCAATCTGAAATCATTTCCTTTGATAAAAACAAATCCGCAGATTCGTTTTTATCAAAGCGTAAAAATACTAATTAAATTAGCTTTTAGGTAAAAATTTAGGGCGGCATACTGCAAATTGCAGGTATCCTGAATATATTATATGCACGGGAGAGAGGGCTTCTATATCCCAAAACATATCGGATCAGTAATAAACGATATTGCCGTTATCCATATCTATAAAGCAATCCCGGAATTTTTCGAATTTTCTGCCAGAGGCCTTTATCTTTTTTATCTGCGAATTTATCACGACGGTAGCGGTCGTATGGAGGGTCAGATCCACTATGAGGAAGGTTGCTATGGCAATCGGTATAATAAGCAAATTGCCGGCGCCACCGGAGCCGCCGGATGGAAAGGAAATATCGCCGGTGCCGATAGGTCCCCAATCCAAACTTTTCTTTCTCACATCTATCATCTGGATACTATGCATATCGGGCAGGGAATGGGGAATAGCCCGGGCCCGGAGAGGAGGATCTTTCCGGGTTTAAGATGGGATAACCGGATCTTGCGATGAAGCTGCTGTCATTGAATGGGCCCGTGCCTGGCCTGAAAGCGCCAAGCCTGAGATCGATGGTATCGATCAGGGCCTTAAGAAGGCTCGCCCGGGCGGCTGCAACGGCCATGACCGGTTGGCGATCGGCTGGGTGTGCCGGGGAAGGATAGGGTAGCGGGAGGGGCAGCCGAACCTTTTTTGGACGGATGTAAAGCAATTTGTATGTTTAACCTGACAGTAATAATGGCAACATTGACAGTAACAAAAGGCAACAAGTCGCACCAAACCAATAAAATGTCCCTTTCAACCAGCATAAAAAAGATATTCCTTTTGCTATTCCTGACAGGGATAGCCTATCCTATCACTTCTTTTAAAATCCACCAGCCGCAAAAACATAGTCTGGATACGATCGTTATAGATCCCGGCCATGGGGGGATCGACCCCGGCTGTCACGGACTCTTCTCGAAGGAAAAGGATGTCACCCTGGCCATTTCCCTGAAGCTGGGCAAGGCGATAGCCGAAGCATTCCCGGATATTAAAATAGTATATACCCGCACGACGGATATCATGCCGGGCAATGCCACCAACATACATACAGCGCTTGTTTACCGGGCGGATCTGGCCAACAAGGCCAAAGGGGACCTGTTCCTTTGCATTCATGCCAATTCCAATGGTCATCCCGCCGGCAGTTACGAGGAGAGAAGGGTTACAGGCTATAAATGGGTCAAAAAAGGAAAGAAGAAGAAAAAGCTGCCGGTGTATGAATATTACCAGGTCAAAAATACAAAGGTAGGCACAGCCACCTATATCTGGAAAGCCATGTGGGGAACGTATAAGGGCTCCGCTATCAATCAGAAGGATCTGGGAGAGGAAGGGGGAGAAAATATGGGGGACAGCACGGCGCCTCCCTTTAATACGGACTCCCGCGAGGCCCGGCTGCGTGCGCAGCTGTATGAGAAAAAGTATTTTGCCAACAGCACTTTTTTTGCCACCCTGGTCGAAAATGAATTCGTCAAAGCCGGGCGTCATAGCCAAGGGGTCAATCAACGGGAGGTGGGCATCTGGGTATTGGAGGCGACCGGCATGCCCAGCGTACTGATCGAGACGGGATACCTGACCAATGAGGAAGAGGAGAAATATCTCAATAGCGAAGATGGGCAGGACGAGGTCGTGGCAAACATCGTAGAGGCCCTGAAACGTTATAAAGACTCATTGGAAGGCGTTCATACGGAATAAACCGTCTGATCGGGATAAGCTGCCTGGCCGGACGGCGTAAACACAAACCGCCTGATCGGGAATGACGACCAGGCGGTTACCTTCACTTTATCTTTACCGATAGCTTTCTACGATGGCACAATCTCCTTCACTGTTGAGGCTGACCGTTATCCAATACCTGGGTCCCTCCAGCTTGACGTAATAAACGATGTCGGAAGTCGTGGTGATCTCGGTCACTCCGAAAATTTTTTGGCCGGCATATTTCTTTTTCAGGTTGGTGATCAGGTAATAGGGGAGGTCGCGTTCTCCGTAATAACGGAATGAATTGATAAAGCTGCCGTTCTTTTTATAGGTGATCCGGCTGAGGATCCCGCGTTCTACAAAACTAACGATGTATCTGTTGTCCGTCTCATACCAATTTGTCCGTTCGGCATTGGGGAAGCTTTCGCGGAACTCCTGCAGCAATTTTTCGCTGACGACTGAGCTGGGGTTGGTGATGACCGCGTCGGAGTCGCTGATGACCGTACCAGGAGTGGCGAGGAGGGATTCGGCGGAGGCTTCAGTAGCCAGAAAAGCAAGCAGGATGGAAAGGCTTGCCAGAAGAAACTTTTTCATAACTCTGTTTTTTGTGGATGAATGTTTATCCCACAAAGCTATAAAAGTATTGGACTATTATAGGTAGCCGGTTTTAAGATAGCAGGTAGTCCGGTTTAAAACAGACGGTACTATTATTTCATCGATCGTACGGTGGAGATCAGGATGTCGAGGGCTTTTGCCGATTCTTTTTCCGTCATCCATCCGAAGCCTATGCGGGTAGCGTTCAGGGAGAGGGACGAAGTATTATGGATCAAGCCATTGGACAGGATGATCCCTTTTTCTTTCAGCTTCTCCGTGAGAGGCGGCAGCGGAATGGAGGAATGGAATTTAGCCCAGATGGCGAGTCCGCCATCCGGAATTTTAAAATCGATCTTATCGGCGAGCTGCCGGGAGAGGATATCGCAGACGAAGTCTCTGCGCCGGTGATATTCCTGGAGCGCCTTCTTCATATGTCTTTTGATGCTCCCATCCTGGAACATGTCTGCGAGGGCCAGTTCCATGAGTGGGTCTCCCTGTGAATCCACCACTTGTCTCAACCGGGTCAGCTCTGTGATCAGATTGACCGGGGCTATTACATAACCTACGCGGATAGCCGGAGAGATGGTCTTGCTCAGCGTGCCAATATAAACCACCATGCCTTTGTTATCGGCGCTTACCAGCGGCAGGATAGGGCTGCTGCAATAGTGGAAATCATAGTCGTAGTCGTCCTCTATGATAACGAATCCGAATTGTTCGGATAGGGAGAGGAGCTTCATCCGCCGGGAAGCGACGAGGGTTACCGTAGTCGGGTAGTGATGGTGGGAGGTGATATATACGGCACGGATCTTTTTGCTGCGGCAAATCTTTTCGATCGCGTCCACATCGATCCCATATTCGTCGACCCTGACCCTCTTCAGCAGGGCTCCGGCATTGAGGAAAGTGCGGTCACCATAGTAATAATTTGTATCGCCGACTATGACGAGGTCCTCCTTCTGAATGAGGACGCTGATGATCAGGTAAAGGCCCATGGTGCTTCCTCTTGTGACCATGATATTCTCATAGGTCGTTCGAAGGCCGCGGCTCGCATTCAGATAATCCGAGAGGATCTTCCGGAATTTTTGCACGCCGGCTAATTCGACATAGGACGTGTAGCGCAGGTTGACCTTCTTCATCATGACGCTCCGGTGGGCTTTGGCCAGTTCGGAGATAGGCATCAGGCGGGGGTCGGGTCCGTCATGGAAACCGGGAATGTGGCGAAGCGGGGGCGTAGCTGTCCGGATCAGGGTATTGATGCGGACAGGATACCCTGTTTCAGAGGGAAAGGAGCCCGGTCTCTCCTGCGTCTCATTCAGCTTGCGGGGATGGGCTTCCGGCAGCTCCCGGCTGGTAAAAGTGCCTTGCGAGGGGCGCATCTCGATCCATCCCTGTGCTGCCAGCTCCTCGTATGCGCGTACGATCGTTTTGCGATGGATCGTCAGCGTCTCCGACAGGAGCCGGGTGCCGGGTAGTTTTATCCCGGGCCCGATCCGGCCTCTTTTGATTTCCAGGGCCATCGCGTTGGCGATCTGCAGGTAAACGGGACAGTCGCAGTCTTTGTCTATTTCTATAATGGATTTCCAGGGGAACATAGCGGACTACCGATTAAGTTAAAAAAGACTACTAAGATAGTCCATTTATCTTTAATATTCGATCAGGCGCCACTCGCTGGCCTGGAAGTCCACGCTGCCGTTATTGGCGGACACGTACCATTTATAGCGGGTAAAGGCCGATGTGTTGGTCGTTCGGAAGAGCCGGGTCTGATTCCTGCTCTCAAAGCTTTCGCCGGTGCGGGCGTCCAGCACATACCAGGTGAAGCCGTCATTGGAGCCCAGCAATTGCCAGCTTTTCGGATCGCGGTCCGGCAGGTCGTTGCCGGAGGTGATGGTATAGCTGCCCATGACATGCGCTGTGGGAAAGGTCAGCTGCATCTCGAACCCGGCCGGGAATCCGCCGAGGAAGAACTTGGTGCTGTAGTTATTATCCACCAGTTTGGATGATCCTTCCGTGGCGCCGCTGCCACCGCTGTTCTCCTTGGTGACGCTGAGTGTGCCCAGGGAGGTAATGTCGGTGTATTTGATACCGGGGAAATCGATCTTTGCCTGCGCGAGCTGTACCGTCCAGTCATTGCCGCTCTCATCCAGGCTGCCAAAGGCGGTCAGGGCCAACTGTTGCAGGTCTGCGCCTGCGGCGCCGCTCCAGAAATGTACGAATTCGCCGAAGTTCATCCCGCGTGTGTATTCGGGATAGCTGAAGACGCCATTAGACACGGTATGCCTGGGAAAGTATTGCGCGAGCAGAGAGAAGAACTTATTCAGGGTCGCCGTCTTTCCGAAGCCATTGTAGAGCGGATAGAACCAGTCATTGAACCAATGGGTGCCGCTACGGGGAAAATTATCTGTTGTCGGCACTTTGAGATTATACCAGCGCGTGGCATCGGAGCTGCGTCCCAGGCCCAGGTAGACATCGTACTGATAGATCTCCATCCACTTGCTGTCATGCCAGATTCCGAAGGCGGGGGAGCTGTGGATACCTTTGGAGGCGCCTTCTACGATATGCCCGATCTCATGGGTGGTGAGGTCTATGTCGTTGCCGGTGCCGCTGATCCAGGCATTGAGATCGGAGGAACCGACGTCGATGACATTCCGCAGGTCGTGGCTGGTGTCGAAATAAGTCGAGGGGTGGCCGCCGCTATATTTGCCGGCATGAAAGACGGCGAAGAGCCGGGAGTCGCTGCCGAAGGCGCCATAGGTGGCCTTGGTATAGTCCCATGCCTGGGCCAGGTAGGTGTCGGGCCAGGTGATGGAGGCATTGACATCGTTGTCGAAATAAATCGCTACGCTGGTGTCATAGAATTTCAGCTGCAGGAGTTGGTTATGCTCGAACCAATGTTCCTGCCAGGTGGCCGGAGGGGGAGCCAGGACGGTAGCAGCCCTGGCGGCGGATGCCGGAGCGGCATCGGAAAGGGGTTCATTGATTTTCTTGGCACAGGCGGTTGCGAGGGAAACACAGGCGATGAGGAGGTAACAATAGGAATTTTTCATACATCAGTAGATTAGGTTTAATAATGCATGAATGTAACTCCCGATCATCTATAGATGTTGTCAATGGAATTCAAATGGATTGTTAATAGAAGCTAAACGCTAGTCGGTTCGCAGGCTTTTAACAGGGTTGGCCAACGCCGCCCTGATCGATTGGAAACTGATGGTGAACAGGGCAATCAATATGGCCGCAGCACCGGCGCCAATAAAGATCCCGGCGCTCAGATCTATCCGATAGGCAAAATTGAGCAGCCACTGGTGCATCGCTATCCAGGCCAGGGGGGAGGCGATAAGGATGGCGAGAAATACCAGCTTCAAAAAATCTTTTGACAGGAGCGTTATAATACCGGGAATACTGGCGCCTAATACTTTGCGGATACCTATTTCCTTTCTCATGATCTGGGCAGTATAAGTCGCCAAACCCAATAAGCCAAGGCAGGAAATGAGGATGGCTATAATGGAAAAAATGGTCAACAGGATCCCGGTGCGTTGATCCGATGCGTACAATTTACCATAGGCCTCGTCTAAAAAGGTGAATTCAAACGGGAAACCGGGGTAAAAGCTATTCCACATCCTGTTGCAGGCCGCAATCGCTTTGGCCGCATTCCTGCCGGTGGTCTTTACATACAGGTAATGACCTGCCGGTTCGAAATAAATAACAGCGGGTTGGATCTTCTCTTTCAAGGAGACGTAATGGAAGTCTTTTAGAACGCCGATGATGGTGCCTTCGGTTTCCTGGAATTTAAAACGTTTGCCGACCGGGTCTTTCAGGCCGATTATTCTGACGGCCGTCTCGTTGAGCATGAAATGGGTCGAGTCCGCTTTGGACCCGGTAAAATTAGTGCCCTCGGTAAGCTTCATTTTCAAGACCGGTAAGAACTTTTCGTCTATCCCCATGGTGTGTATAATGAAGGGAGAATTCGCGTCCTTGCCCTCCCAACTGACGCCCGCGGTAGTGTGGAGATTATTCTCCAACCTGCTATCACTGGAAGTTACCGCTTCGATACCGGCTTCATTTGACAACCGGGCTTTGATAGCATCCAGGCTGCCATTTCTATTGACGATACGAAAGGAGAAGACTTGTGAGCGATCGTATCCGGGATCTTTTTCCCGGATAAAGGTCAGCTGTTTGCCAATCACGACCGTACCGATGATCAGGGTCACCGAAAAGACAAATTGTACCGTAACCAATACCTTTCGGAAGGTCGAGTTAGCGATCCCCGAAAGGAGCTTGCCTTTTAACGCTTTAAGGGGTTCAAAGGAGGAGAGCAGGAGGGCGGGATAGATGGCGGAAGCCAGCAGCACGGCGGTCATCGTCCATGCAACCACCCGCCATATATTGCCATCCAGCCAATTTAAAACCAGGTGCTTGCCGGCGAGCTGGTTATAGCCAGGCAGCAGGACGGCAATCAATACGAAGGCAAGGACCAGGGAGATGCTGAAAAACAGGAAGGATTCTATAATGAACTGTGCAAAGAGCTGGGTTTTGGCGGCGCCTACTATTTTTCGGATGCTGACCTCTTTAGCCCGGAGCATCGAACGGGCGGTGGAGAGGTTGATGTAGTTGATGCAGGCAATCAGCAGGATCAAAGCTGCTATGATGGAAAAGATCCTGACGGTCTGCAATCCCGTTGGGGTACCGTCGGCGTCGACCAGGTGGACCTGCTTCAGGGGTTGGAGTTGAAACGCATTGTCTTTTAAGGAGACTTTGATATGAGGTGCATTTTGTATCTGGATCCGAAGCAGCTGCTGACCTATATTTGTCGGGGAGACACCTGGCTGTATCTCCAGAAAAGTGGTATAGCCGAAATTGCCCCAATCGCTGTCCATTGATTTCCAGAAATCCTTGCCGTCATATTGTTTGGCAACAAGGTCCATCGGAAAGAGCATATCGTAATGAATGCTGGAATTATCCGGAAAATCGGCTATTATGCCGCTGACCCTATAATTGTCCTTGTGATCTTCCTGTATGAATTTGCCAACGGGGTCTTCGTTAGCAAAATATCGTTTTGCCGCCGATGCCGTCAGGATAACGGATTGATCATTTGGGAAGGGGTCTGTGACATTCCCTTTCAGCAGGGTAAAGTCGAACATCCGGAAAAAGGATGGGTCGACATAGGCGTTATTGTCTTCTTTAAGCAGCTGGGTCTTATAACTAAATACACTACTGTATTTAGGATAGATCCTTACGGCGCTTTTGACGCCGGGCACTTCCTTCAATGCGGAGGTAGCTACGGGAGCCTGGGTAGTATTCCAAACATGTCTTCCGGTACCGGAGCCAAGGGGAGAGTTGACCTGATAGATATTTTCCGCGTTGTGATGGAAGCTATCGAAGGAGCGTTCGCTTTGCACCCAAAGCAGGATCAGGATCCCGACGGCCAGTCCGATCGTCAATCCGGTGAGGTTGATGAACGAATAAAATTTGCTTTTAAAGAGGCTGCGCCAGGCGGTTTTGATATAATTTTTGAGCATTGGGTCAGTTTGGAATAGCCGATCTCATTCAATGTACTAAAATTTATTTATCTTTTCGAAAAATAGCATCGGGGCATCATGGGCAAACTCTTTTCTAAAAATAAGCTGATCATATTATATGGCGCCTCGCTTGCCGGCATCCTGTTATTACTGAAATGGCTGGAGTTCCGGTTTGTGATCATGGATCACTCTTTTGAAGTGTATATCGGCGCCATCGCGCTGATTTTTACCGGCCTGGGCATCTGGCTGGCCCTGAAACTGACCAAACCCAGGATCGAGACTATCATCGTCGAAAAGGAGGTGATTGTTATCAAACCGGCGAAGGATACATCGGCGGAGAATTTTGGTCCCGATGAGGGGGCGTTGTTGAAAATGGGAATCAGTAAACGGGAATGCGAGGTGTTGGCGCTGATGTCGGAGGGGTTGAGTAACCAGGAAATTGCGGATCGTTTGTTTGTATCTCTGAATACTGTCAAGACGCATAGCTCCAACCTCTTCGAAAAACTGGAGGTGAAACGAAGGACGCAGGCTGTTGAAAAAGGGAAGAGGCTGGGGCTCCTTCTTTAGGGTGAAATAAGGGATTGCTCATCAAAATCACCCGAAAGTATGAGCCCAAATCCGGGATAAAGCCTGAGTTTTACAGTCATTACTCACCAAAATCAATTAAATGAAAAAGACTGTACTTATTTGCGGGTTAATTGCCGGACTGATCAGCACCAGCTTATTTATCGGCCTGATGTTATTGGGCAGAGCCGGGGATGATCATTTTAAACATGGGATGCTCTATGGCTATACCCTGATGATCCTGGCCTTCTCCTTTATTTTTGTGGGCACTAAAATTACGCGGGATAAATACAATGACGGCAGGATCTCCTTTGGGAAAGCTTTTCGGGTTGGGTTATACATTACGTTGATCGCTTCCACGATCTATGTGATCGTCTGGCTCATCGACTTTTATGTTTTTATCCCTGATTTTGGCGAAAAATATGCCGCCCATGTTATGGAGGGCCTGAAAGCTTCAGGCGCCAGCCAGGCAGAGATAGCCAGACAAAGCGCTAAAATGGCGAGCTTTAGCGAAATGTATAAGAATCCTTTCTTTAATGCGCTCCTCACTTATTCAGAGATTGTGCCGGTAGGGTTGATCGTCTCTTTGATCAGCGCCTGGGCATTGAGGAGGAGAGGGCTGCCGGCTGGAAAAATGGAGGTAAATTCTTAATATTGAACCCATGTTCATACGGATTTTATTCTTCTGCCTTGTTCCTGTTGGAATATATCTCCTGATCCGGGCGGTTAAATTAATACAGAAATCTTTCGGCGGGAAGATCGCATTGGAAATTTCCTATGCTCAGAAAAACGGTCGATTCTCCCTGTCACAGGAAGGGAATTATGCCATTTGGCTAAAGGGGCCCTTATTCAGGAGAACACCGCTTGATCGATTCGTTCCGGAGCTCTATCATGAACAGACGCAAAGGATCGTACCGTTGTATCGTCCATGGACAAGTATTACCTCGAACAATGGTTCGACGGGTCAACTAAGACTGTTCTCCTTTTCTGCACCTGCGGGAAATTATACATTGGAGTTAATGGCCGGTTCAAGCCTGAATGACTTTAAAACGGCCCTGGCCAGGATGATTCCCGGCAAAGAGCCCGATTTGGCAAAATTTTTTATTCAAATAAAGGAGAGCCGGCCGGCTTACTATGTGTTCTTCGGCGTTGTGCTGATCCTGGTATCGGCCTTTTGTATAATCGGGGGGCTTGTTTTGGGATTGAGAGGGTGATTTTTTCTGTGATAAATTAATAATGCCGGCTACATGATCGATATCCACGATCATGTAGCCGGCTGACAGAGGATGAAACAGATTTCATTCCATTTCGCAAAAACATGACAATCAACGCCTTCATAGTTAAAAGAAGAATTTTATGATCCTTTGTAAAATTCCCTTAAAATCGTAAATTTGCCTAAGCTTAATAAAGTATGAACAAACCAGAGAAAAAACCAGGTTTTTGGGATCGTGAATTTAACTTAACTATAGACGAAAATCTAAATAAGTTAAAGGGGAAAGTATTGGCTCCTAAAAAATTGGAAGAAGCTAATAAACATTTGAAAAGGATGAAGTCCTTGCCAGATACCAAATAGATCAAGTAAATTATAAGGGATGTGGTGCTGAGGCACCACATTTTTTTTGACCATTATATTTTCCCCGATTTATAAAATGATGTATAGAAATCAAACCGAAGCCCTGCCTGGTTCACGATTCATTAAATCTGTATTAATCTTCCTGATACTATTTTCGTCGGGGTTATCAGGCCGGGCACAGGTAAATTCGATGAAAAGCGTTACGGCTTCAAAAGTTGATCCGAAGATTTATTTTTGGTCAGGTAGCATCAACCCGAGAATTCCCATTTTCGTTTGGCTGGCGGAGAAAGACAGCATCTTACAGGGAACGGTCACTTATACAAAAACAAAAAATAAAACCCCAATCAAACTGATCGGGCAGATAAGCACAGACGGGCAGATCAGGGTTTGCGAATATCAGAAGGATGGAACTATTTCAGGGATTTTTGCTTTTGATAAGTTAGATGTGGCTGCTAATGGCATGTGGCTATCGACCACCCATGACAAAGAATTTTCTTTTGAACTTACTGCCAGGGATACGATATTATTAAACATTGATACAGGTTTTCAGCCAGTAACGATACCTGGCGAATATGTTTATATGTATGGAACGGAGGGTTCTCAGGGATATGTTTCCATCAAGAAAATTAAAGATATTAAAATATCATTTGAGATCCAATCTGTTACCAGTGCGCCAGGCCGCAATCTTGCGGAAGTGGATTTAGATACCGTAGCATTGCGAAATAATCAATTTGTGTACAAATTGCGACATTCGAAAGAGTGTCAGTTCCAGGTTAAATTTTACAACAATTTCCTCGTTGTACGGTATTTAAAAGATTATGGGGACTGCGGCGATATTTTTGGCATGAATGCTACGGTAGACGGAATATTCTATAAAACCCCTGATAAATTGAAGACGAAGAAATGACGACAAAGAAAAATATTTTTGCCATAATCGGGAGCGCCAGTAAGAATTCGTCCAATCTAAAGCTGGTCAGCAGTATCCGAAAGCTGACGGAGGAAGACTTTGACATGATAATCTTTGAAGGATTATCGGAGCTGCCTCCTTTTAATCCGGAACAATCTATCGAAAATACGCCGCAAAGCATTTTAGATTTCAGAGCAGCTGTGTTGAACGCAGAATGCCGGGGAATAAGAGGTCTTTACTTTCAGAACGCTTTTACCGTTGCCAGCTCTTCCAGCAGGCGGGCCAGTCCTTTCCCTTTGAATTCGATGGCGTCTTCATAGGAGAGCGAGTGGGTATTCGACATGAAGGTGAAATCCATCTGGCCATTGAAGCTGCTGACGAAAAGGGTATTGGGATTGCGCCAGGGGAAGGCGACGGTAAGGCTGTAAATAGTCTCCAGCTTAAAGGACCGGTAGTCTGTCGGTATATTGAGCCGGCCCAGATTGGAAAAAGTGAAATCGTGCCCACCTTCGTCGGTCATCAGGTGCTTTACCAGTTTTTTGACGGAGGGGTGGAAATGTTCCCCGGAGAGTAAAATATCATATCCGTTGAGGGCAGCCACTTTTTGTGTGATATCCTTTTTTAGCTGTCTTGCCTTGCTCCAGAAGTTCGCCCTGGCATCTCCCGCGACCGACAGCTCGATGATCGGCGCGAAAGCGAACATCATATCGTCTTTTATAGCGGGAATCATTTTCCGGATATTCACCGGGCAGAGGAGCTTGTTATGGCCGCGTTCTTTTTTTACCCGGACAAAGCCTTCGAGGAAGGCAACGCAGAGGGCGGCATAAACAGACACCCCTTCCGTCCTGCAACGTTCTTCGAGAAGGCCGGAGACCTTGCCGTTCAATTTCCAATGGACGACATAATCTTTACCGGCAGCGGCAAATTTCGGCGGGGGTTTGATAGAGAAGAGTATCCGCGCGAAAAAGGAGAGCAGAGTGGTCTTGAACTGGTTCCCTTTCTTTTTAAGGACCGACGGAGGAATCATATCCCGTACATGGTTAAATACTTTATAGGGAGGCATGGCCTGATCAGGCTGGTCGAGGAGCGACAATATTTCCCTGAGCAGGGTGATGCAGCTCATGCCGTCCGAGATACAATGAGGGCTGACAAGGAGCAGTTCGGAGACCATGATGCCGTGGATCCAGATAAGCCGGAACAGGGGGCCCTGTTTCAGGTCAAAGGGGTTCTTCCACTCCGTCTCGGATACAGCCAGCCAGTCATCCTCGGAAATACGGTCAATCAGTTTGATGGGGATGGGGGAGACTTTGCCGTTGGACACGAAGTAGGGTCTGCCCCGCCGGTCTTCGTGGATACCGGCCTGCAGGAGGGGATGTTTGGATTGTACTCGGTCGAGGGCGCAACGAAGGCTCTCCCGGGTCAGATGGCCGCGCAGCCTGGCTGTGAAGACGCAGTTGACCGGTGTCTCTCCATTCGCGTACATGATCCTTTCTCCAAGGATAAGGTTTCTTTGTTTCATACATCTAGTTTTAAAAATAGTGACTCCATGGCTTTTTGCCGGATCGTCAAAGCATCGGCATAGGGCACGCAATCTTCATTGGACAGGAAACAGAAATCCATTTTCCCGTCGAAGGTGGTGGTAACGATCCCGGTGGGGTCTCCGAAAGGCCCGATCACCGTGGGACTATAAACGGTGCCGACTTCGAAGGTGTCGTATTGCTTGTTTATTTCCAGCCGGCCCATATTGGAGAAGAGCAGGCCGAACCCGGGCTTGCTATACCGGAGGAGTTTCAACAATGGCCGGAGGGTGGCGTGTGCATATTCCATGGGCACCAGGTATTCGGCGGCATTGAGCTTTCCCATTTTCTCCGAAGCATCTTTCTGCATCTTTACCGCCCGGTCCCATATGCTCTCTTCTTTGTTTTCTTCCATGGGTAAGGTAATGGCCATGGCAAAGGCGAAGAGGTCATCTTTTTGCAGGGCGGGAAGATATTTGCGTATATCCACGGGGCAGGTGATCTTATCGTATTTGTCGCTGCCTCTTACGGACTGGAAGGCGGTAAGGAAGGCGGCGCACAGGGCGGTGTTGACGGTGATGTTGAGATCCCTGCAAAAATCGAACAGGGCAGAGGAAGCGGCCTTATCCAGTTTCCAGTTGATCGCATAATCTTTTCCCCGGGACAGGGAGGGGCCGTTCTTCCTGTTGATGAAGGCAGACCGGATCGAGAGGATCATCAGCGCCATTAAAGATTGCAGGCGGGCCTTTCGGCGGGTGGCCCTGTCGACGGTGATCCCGGCAAGGAGTTTTTCCGGGGTAATGAAGTCCATTTCCTTGCCCGTGCATAGGTTGGGTCGATCCCATAGGGAGAGGATCTCCTGCATCAGACAGACGGCGGAGCCGCCGTTGCAAATGGAATGATGAAAGACCATGAGCAGATCGGAGACCGAGGGGGATTGAAGCCATACCATCCGGATCAGAGGCCCCTGGTCCATGTCGAAGGGAGTTACCCATTCATGTCTTGATTGCAGCAGCCAGTCGTCATCCGATGTGCGGTTGACGATGTTTACCGGAATAGCGGGCGGCTGGTCGACGGTGGTAAACCAGGGAAAGTCTCTTTTGTCTTTTACGATCCGGGAGCGTAACAGGGGATGGCGGGCCTGGACTTTTGTCAATGCCTGCTGAAGATTTTCCAGGGAGGGGCTGCCATTGATCTTGACCGTGAGGACAGCGTTAAAAGGCAGATGGCCGTCGCCGTATATAAATCGTTCCAGGAAAAACAGTTTTCTCTTCATAAAGGAAGTTTGTACTTTTTTAGGATGACTGTACATTTTTATGCTGCCGGAGTCTGCATCCTGGAGGTGGCGGCGACCTCTTCCAGGTGAGCAACGGCCTTCTCATTCCCACCGGCAGCCAGGAAGTGATTGCGCTGTCTTGCTGCGCCCAGCCGGTATTTTTCATTTTCCAGTAGTTTCCAGACGGCCGCTTTGAGGTCATCGATGCGCATCCTCTTATAGCGCAGCTGCAGTCCGCATCCTGCGGCTTCAACGAGGGAGGCCGTGTGGAAATGGTCGTACGCGATGGGGGTGATGAGGATGGGCAGGGCATTCAGGATGGCGTCATTAACGGTGTTGAAGCCTCCGTGGCAGATGACGGCGCTCACCTGTTGCATCAGCCGTGATTGCGGAACATAGGATTGGGCCAGGAAATTGGGGGGCCATTCGTCCAGGATGTTCGGATCGGTAGCGGCGATGAAATTGAGCGGCTGGTGGGCAAATGCCTGTACCATCTTTTTAAAGAAGTCTTTCCGGACGTCCACCAGGAGGGTGCCCAGGGACACTAAGATCCGTGGGCCT
Source organism: Puia sp. (assembly GCA_035555335.1). Taxonomy (GTDB): domain Bacteria; phylum Bacteroidota; class Bacteroidia; order Chitinophagales; family Chitinophagaceae; genus Puia. The sequence goes on along the minus strand of DATMGS010000011.1, from coordinate 47,228 downwards.
TTCATTGTTTGCAGCCGGTCCCAGTCGAAGGGGGTGTGGTCGGGTCTTCCTTTGACGGGTCCGACGAATTTCATGTGTGGGGGAGGATCGGGGATGCCGGCAAATTCTTTCGAGGTAAAGACCATGTTCATGCGTCCGGAATGAAGGGCTGCTTCACCTTCCGGAATGCCGTATTCATCCAGCAGGGCAGACAGAAGGCCCTGTTGCCATTGCAGGATCCGGGGCATCTTATCGATATTCTTCAGGACATCCGGGGGCACGGGGGTGCTGGTGACATAGGGGATTCCTTTCTGGTATGCGCAAATGCCTCCTGCAAAAGCGATGCAGTCATTGATGAGCACGTCGGGTTGGAACTGGTCCACGATTGCCGGAAGTCCCTTCATCAGGAAACGGCAAAAGGGGAGGTAGGTTTCTTCGAATGCCATCTTCAGTCCTTCGGCTCCTGAAAGGGAAGGGCCATCGTCCTGTCTTTTGAGGATGCGTTCGATCTCTTCTCCGTGTGCTTCGCGGGTGGCCGGCGGGACGATGAATTGTCCTCCGGCGGGAATAAATTCGTCAGGTACCTGCCGGAGGCCTACCCATACGACTTTATGTCCCCTGGCCAGCAGATCTGCGCCTACGCTGAGTGTCGGGCTGATGTGGCCGAAAAAGGGTGGAACGACGAACATAAAATTTGCCATAGTGATAAAATTTACATGTTTAATCCTTCTAATCCTTCCAGAACAGTGGCGGCAGCGGCGGCGCCGCCGGCTTGTTCGAACGAATGTCTGATCCGCCCGGCGGCGGCCCGGTATTGGGTTTCGTGGATAACCGTGTGGATCGCATTTTTCAGATCCGTGGGCTTGAATCGCCGGAAGTTGAGCCGGAGGCCGCATCCTGCGCGGGTCACCTGACTGGCTACATGGGATTGGTCATAGGCGATCGGGATCACTACCAACGGAAGGCCAAAGAGCAGGGTTTCACAGACGGTGTTGTGGCCTCCGTGACAGACGACCATATCGAGCCAGGGCAGTAGTTCCAGCTGAGGCACCCTGCTTTGCACGATGAAATTGGGCGGCCATTCGTCCAACAGATTCTTTTCGGACACCACAACCACGTTTAGGGCCACGTTTCCCAGGGCTTCGGCCACTTTCAGGAAGAACGCCCGTTTATAAGCGTGATCGAAGGTCGTACCGATGGAGACGAGGACCTTGGGTAGGGGTTGCCGTGAGTGAAAGGTTTCCCAGTCAAAGTCATTCAGGGTGGGTTGGGTATTGATCACCGGGCCTACCAGCCTGTAATGATCCGGCAGGATCCTGTCGCCGAAAAATTCCCGGGAGGTGAAAACCAGGGCTGCCGAGGAAGAACAGGCTACAGATCTTTCACCTTCCAGTCCCAGTTCCTGCTGGAGCGCGACGATCTTTTTGTTTTCCCATTCGAAGATGCCGGGCAGTTCCCATTGGGTATCGAGGGCGGCCGGCGCGGTGACGGAAGTGGCATAAGGGATATTTTTCCGGCAGGCGGCGATGGCCCCGGCGAAAAGCTGGTGGTCGTTGATAAGGACATCGGGTTGGTATTTGTCGAGCTGATCGTTTATCCCGGTGAACATATACCGGTTCATAGGGATCAGTACGTCTTCGAAGAGGAATTTGATGCTTTCGGCTCCCTGTACATTTTTCTGCGAGATGGATTTCAGGTAATGTCCTCCTTCTTCCTCTCTGAGCTGGGTGTCTTCCGGGGTTTCGTATTTCACAGGGAGCAAGGATCCTCCCGGCGGCAGCCGGCTTTCCAGTGCGGGATCAAGGCTAATCCAGGCTACCTGGTGGCCGCGTTGCAGCAGTTCGCTGCCCAGGGCCAGGGTGGGATTTACATGCCCCATGAGCGGGGGGACTACAAAAGCGAATCGTGCCATGTTATTTTTTTTAATCCATTTAATCCATGAAAAAATTATCCAGTTCGCGGCCGATGCCGACAGGTTCCCGGAGGGGTATCTGGTGATCGCCGTCAAATAGCACCAGCTTTGACTTGCGTATTTTGCCGGAGAGGGCCTGACCGGCAGGTACGCAACCGGAATCTTTTCCGTAGATCAGCAGGGTTTCGTGTGGAATGTCATCGATTCCTCCGCTGGCAAAAAAATCTCTTTCTTTCAGCATGTCGTAACGGATGCTGGTTTGTTTGAACATGTATTCATAGAGCTGATGGGTTCGTTCGAGCTGTCGGGCTCCGATCTTTCTGCCGAAGATGTCGGTAACGCCGGCGGCATAAGTTTCCAGGGATTTCCGGCTGTATTCGCCGATTTTGGCGAACGGTTCCGGGTCGAAGGGGTCGGGTCCTTCTATGACGGAGAGTTTGCGGATCTTCCCGGGAAAGCGGATGGCGGTCTGCAGGGCAATGAGCGCTCCGAAGCTATACCCGACGAGATGAAAGGAAGGAAGCCGGAGCGCTTCCATGAGAGAAACGGCGTCTTCCGCCATGGACTGGAAATCATAACCCGTATCGACCCGTTCGCTCATTCCGTGACTTTTAAGATCGTACATGACTACGTGGTAGCGTTTGGCCAGGATGGGGGCAATGCGGTAATAATAGACCGACAGGTTGCCCAGCATGCCATGGATCATGAGGATCGTTGTGGCGCCTCCGGGATTGATCTCCTGAAAATGGACTTTTTTCCGGTTGATATTCAGGATCGGCATTGTTGTATGTATTGGATGATGTCATGAATGGTGAGTCCGATCATCTGGTCGATGTCCATGCCGGAAAGCCAGCTGGTGAAATCGATCCGGTCACCGAAGACCCTTTTTACTTTTTCGGAAAAGGATACCAGCTCGATACTGTCCATTTCCAGGTCTTTTGTGAAGGAGCTGTTTTCCGTGATGTCGAGCTCTTCTGCGAAATCCTCTCCGATGACTTCGGTGATGAATTGTTTCAGAACGACGAAGATCTCCTGGTCGTTCATTTTTGCTGTTGTGGTAAGTGTGTCCATCCGATGATATAGTTTTTGTATTTGAAAGTGGTGATGACGATGTCTTCTATAAGCAGGTCTTCGCCGCCGATGCTGCTGATCCGATAGCGGAGGGGGGAGCCCTGCAATCCAAGGCCGAGGTATTTGCCATAGGCTTCTTTGGCTACCCAGCAGCGGGTTATCCATTCCGGGCGATCCCTGCCTGCGATCAGCGCCATTTCTTCGGGATGCAGGGCCAGGGCGGCAAAGTCTTCGCTCCTGTCTTCGATCATTTCGATGTCAATGCCAATGGGGCCATCCAGGGATGCGATGGCGACGGCGTCGGTGTATTTGTGGGCCAGCGATATGCTGATGTCAGGCATGTCTTTGCCATGCGGGTAAGGTTTTCCTTTTTCATCGGACCGGATGGAGAATTCGATCGGATACAATTGTTGTCCTTTTTCCCGCGACAGGAGCGTGCGGACAGCGTCCTTGGCGGCTATGCGGCTGATGATCCATTCTTTTTTCTTTTTCGGCGGCAGGGAGGCGCCGTATTCTCTTTCGGGCAGGCTGAAATAACGCTTGGCTACAAAGTCCCAGGAGAGCACGCGGTTATAAGCATGGTGGAAGAAGAAGATGCCGGGGGCGATCTCTTCGGAAAGAAGGTGCCGGAGGGGGGCGTAGGCGAGTCGCCAGAAGCGGTCGTCCAGCTCCAGTCTCCGGTCCTGCCATCCTCTGATGAGGGCCCAGACCTGTCCCTCTTTTTTTATAAGGAAGTCGGCGGTGGCCAGTTCGTCGGTCAGTTCGGTCAACAGGCAGGTACATTCGAAGATGCCTTTCTGTGCCGTGCGGTCTCCATAGAAGAGGATCTCGCGGATCCTGACGGGGAAGGCTACTTTTTCGCGGGGCAGGATGAGCTGCAGCCAGAAGCCATAGAGCTGGCCGGCGTTGTCCAGCAGGGAGCCTTTGCCGGTGCTGCTTTCGATGAGTCCTGTGATACCTCTTTCGTTGATGCTAAGGACCTGCCGGATGCCGCGGTAAGCGGGTTCATGGAACATATATTGTTCATAGATCTCGTCGGGTGTGATGTGGATCGGTAAGGCGGCGCCGGTATCAAAAGAATTGAATAGTGCCGTGCCGGCATCCAGGGATGCGGGCAGGGTAGCGTCGTTGTCAAGCGATACTTCGGCACCGGCAAATTTATCCAGTGTCATTGCCAGTTTACCGGGTGCGAGCCATTCTCCGATGACTTGATGCCGGAAGGGGGTGACGACGCTCATCCATTGCAGCGCCTGTATGTTTGCCAGTCTTCGTGTGTTGGCGCCGGGCATAGCAGCTTCGGCTATTTCCGAAAACACTTCGAGGATCATCGTCATGGGGATGACGGGGTCTTTATCGTGCACGCAGGGCCAGCCGGGGGGCTGTCGGAAAAGGGAGTGATCGATGAGATAAGGGTGGTTGTCCAGCGAGATGTCTAATGAATGGGAGATGGCCGGGGGTTGAGCGGATGCTGGTGCCTGGGGGTGGACAGGCGATGTTGTGATCGTCGGGGATTGAGCTGACGTGGGTGCGGCGGGTGCCGGTGTGCCGTTTTGCCGGTGGAAGAGGCCGATGATCTCGGATTGGGCCTGCTCCATTTGCCGGTGGTTGTCCAGGAGGGCGGATAGGATGGGGGAAGACGCAGCGTCCGGGTGGTATTGGGCTGCATGCTGACCGTTGGCGGTGAGATGATTCCCTGTGATATGTTGAAAGGATTCGAGCTTTTTTATCAGCGGGGTACCCAGCTGGAGCTGCATGGTACGGGCGGGGGCTGTTTTTTTCGGCGGGGCGGCCGGCGTGACGGTTGCCGCCAATGTCTCCGGCGGGAGGAGCAGGTCGCTGACTTCCTGCCGGCCTTCCGCATAAAGGGCGGCGAGCACCCGTCGAAGCTGGGCCAGGCCTGGTCTGGCAGCGACGTTGGCGGCAACAGCGCTGTAGCTCAATCCTTTGAGGGTGTCATCGATGAAGCCGATCAGGCCGCCGGATCCCACCTGGATAAAAATCCGTACACCCTCCTGGTAGAGTTTTTCCGTCAGTTGCCGGAAGCGAACGGGTTCCAGCAGGTGCCGGATGCCCAGGGCGCAGATCTCTTCATGGGTAGCCGGGTATTCCTGCAGGGTGGTGGCTGACCATAGAGGGGTGTCGGTTTTTTTAAACCGGAGGTTTTTATAGGCTTCCTGTAAGGAGCCGAGCTTGTCTTGCAGGAAGGGCGAGTGAAAGCCGGACCGGAAGGGCAGCAGCTGGTGGAAGACCTGTTGTTCCCGGAGGCGGATCATGAGCTGCCGGATCGATGTTTCGTCGCCGCAGAGGATCAGCTGACGGGGGCAGTTATCGTTGGCAAGATGGATATTTTCCAGGTCAGCCAGCAGCGGTTGTAGTTCACCGTGACCACAGCCGATGGCGAGGAAGGCGATATTATCCTGTTCGAAGAGCCGGGGGTCCAGCTGGCGCATCAGCGCTATGACGTCATTTTCTTCGCCCCAGCCGGCGGCATAGCCGGCGAGCCATTCCCCTAAGCTGTGGCCTGCATGCAAGTGCGGCGTGATGCCCAGTTTGCGGAGAGCTTCGTAAAGTGTTTGGGACCTGTCGGCCAGCCGCAATGCGGAGTCGAGGACGCCGGGGGGAGACTGGGGCTGTGAGTCTGAAAGCCGGGGCCCGGAGTTTGGGGAAGGCTGTGGGGTGGAGCCTGCGGAAGGCTGAGATGCAGGGCCCGAAGGTCGAGGCTGGAAGTGGTTGGCGACGGTGTCTATCTCTCCGCCGGTCAGGCCGTCGAGGCCGGGGAAGAGGAAGGCTATTTTTTTGCCGTCGGACAGGAATGCATCGTTGGAGAACCAGCAATCCTGTTTATTCCGCCAGGGCCGGTCTTTCCCGACTATTTTTATCGCCATGCGTACGCGGGCGGGCGTAGGATCGAAGAGGGCAATCCGGTAGCGGCCTTCATCCGATCGGTTATGGTTTTCGGAAAGACGATGGGTTTCCGTGGGTAGTGCCCCGGCCTTGCTATCAGCGGCCTGACCTTGGGCTTCGAGGGCGCTGATCAGGGATTCTTTGTCTTTTGCCGCCAGCAGGAGAACTTTCTCGTCCCGGATTCTATCACCGGAATGGCCATTGGACAGGGGATATTTTTTCCCGGCAGGGCGGCTGTCGCCGAAACTCTCCAATACGACATGGGCGTTGATGCCTCCGAAGCCGAAGGCGTTGACGCCGGCTATTTTGGAAAGGCCGGAGGAATCCCAATCCAGGGTTTCGCGGATTGGTTCGAAGCCGGATACTTTCATCATCTCCAGCGGTTCGTCACAATGAAGGGTAGGGGGCAGCTGGTTATGATATAAGGCCAGGGCTGTCTTGATCAATCCTGCCATTCCTGCCGCGGGCATGGCGTGACCGATATTGGATTTGACGGAACCGATACCTGCTTTAAGGGGCCGGCCTGCGAGGCCGCTGGCTCCGAAAATGCCGGCCAGGGTTTCCAGTTCGATACGGTCGCCGAGGGGTGTGCCGGTGCCGTGCGCTTCAATATAGCCGATGCTGTCGGGGAGAAGGCGGGCATTGGACCAGGCTTGCCGGATCGCCGCCGATTGTCCATGGACGGTAGGGCTCATGACGCTGGCGCCGGCCCCGTCGCTGGATATGCCGACGCCTTTTATGACGGCGTAGATCCGGTGTTGGTCGCGGATCGCCTCGTCGAGTCTTTTGAGGACGACGAAACCGCAACCTTCCCCGATCAGCAATCCGTCTGCTTTCCGGTCGAAGGGCCGGATCTGCTGGGTCTTTGAGAGGGCGCCCAGCTGGGTGAAAACACTCCAGAAGGTTGCGTTCTGGCTGGCATGTATACCGCCGGCGATCATCAGGTCTGCGTTGCCGAGAGAGAGTTCTTTTACCGCATGATCGATGGCGATCAGGGAGCTGGCGCAGGCTGCGTCCAAGGTATAGGCGGGCCCGCCGAGATCCAGTCTGTTAGCGATCAGGGAAGCCACCAGGTTGGGGATGAGGCCCATGACGGTGTCGGGGGCATAGCGGCCTTTTTTTTGCTGGAATTCTTTTTTGATCCGTGAGAGCTCTTCTTCTTTGATACCGGGCATCAGGTCTCTTAAAAGAGCGACGAGCTGCTGGCCGGTGTGGATGATCTCGATGGCCCTGAGCACGCCGGGTCCTGCATAATTGCCTTTGCCGATGATGATACCTGTCCTGGCAAAATGGGCGTTCCTTTCAAAGAGACCGGCGTCGGTCATGGCGCGGTGGGCCAGGCTCAGGGCGAGCAGCTGTTCAGGTTCGGTGCCTTCGACAGCAAGGGGGAGAATGCCGAACCGGGCCGGATCGAAAGTCGCGAATTCATCGATAAAACCGCCGCGATTGCAATAAAACTGGTCGGGCTGGCCGGTGGAGGCATTTCCATTGCCTGCGAAATAGACCGGGTCGAGCCGGGCCGGAGATGCAGGCCGGATGGCATCCACTTTGTTTTTAATATTAGCCCAAAAATCGTCCACGGTACCTGCGCCCGGGAAAATACAGGACATTCCGATAATGGCGATATCGATGTTAGGTATCATGTGTAGAACAAGGTTTCTATGTCAATAAACTGGGCGCCGGTGATTGTTCGGCCATTATCAGGATCTGGCTTTCGTTGCCATATTTCAGTTCATTCAAAAAGGACTCTATACCTTCCGGCAGCGGTATCAGGGATATTCCCCTTCTCTCGTACTCTTTCTCCAATGTGGGCGAGACCATACCTGCGCCTTTCCAGGGCCCCCAGTTAATGGAGAGGACCCTGCCTTCGATCTTCTTTTTGAGCTCCCATGCATAGTGGTCCAGTACGCTGTTGGCGGCGGCATAGTCTGTCTGACCGCGGTTGCCGTATACGGAGGCTACACTGGAGAAGAGGACTACGAAGCCGGTATCCGGTCTTAACTGTTCTGCCAGGATCCGCAGGGGTGTCACTTTCGTGGAGAAGACCCTTTCGAAGGATTCGGGCGTTTTGTGCCGGAACAGTTTGTCTTCCAATAAGCCAGCACCGTGGATCACTCCGTCGATGCGTCCATATATTTTATAGAGGCTGCTGATAAACAGGGTTAATTCGTCTTCATTCCGCAGGTCGAGGGAATGGTAGGTGGCGGTGGCGCCGTTGTTTTCCAGCGACTGAAGTGTCTGGCGGATCTGTGCACTTTTGAATAGCTGTTCGGCCCGTCTTTCAATGTCGGCGGCTGATTTGAGCTCACCCTGCCGAATCAGCCATTGGCGGATATCTTCTTTGTTTTCCGGGATAGGCTGGGGTCCGGGTGTTCCTGTTCCGGGGTCTGGAGATCTTCCCACCAGGATATAGTGACAGGGGTATTCTTTTGAGAAACGGATCATCAATTCGGCCGTAATGCCCTGGGCGCCGCCAAGAACCAGGACAACAGCGTCCTTGTCGAGGCGGAGGCCGTTGGATTGTCCGATGGTCAATTCGGAAGGTATCCATCCGGCCGTCTGCCGGACCGAGTCCTGGTAAATGACCTCGGAATGGTGGTCGACATTGGATAATTCATCCAGCAGGATCGCGGCGATATGCGCGGGGGCTTGTTCGTTATTGATGTGGATGGTTCCGCACCGGGTGTGCTCCCATTCTTTACCCAGGCTCTTGAGAAATCCCGGGTATCCCTGGAAACGTCTCAGCAGCTGCGGGTCGGTCTGTTGGCGGAGATGGTTGTTCAAATCGGATAGGACGTAGACCCATTTCACTTTACCGGGATCCAGTTTTTTGATCAGGGCGAATGACTCCAGTATGCTGAGCCGGAGTGGAGAGTCGAAGAGGTCCAGCAGGATGAGCCCGTCGTAGCTGCCCAGGTCGTCCGTTTCGGAAGCGATGGTGGCTATGGCGCCTTGTTCTTCGAGGACATTGCGGATCGCGGCGGCTATCGGGCCGGTGTCGCCGGAGAGGGCGAAGTGATGGCCCTGCAGCCGGGCGGTGTCTTCCCGCCGGAGGCTGGACGGAGTCCATTCGAAGCGCAGCCGCAGCAGCTTCTCGCTTGCCGGAAGGGGGGTGGTTTCCGTGAGACCGGCCGTGTCCGTGAGGAACGTTGTGTCCCTGAGGGCATGCCCGTTGGAAGAGATAGGCGTATGAAGGTTTCCGGTAGACCCTGTCTGAACGGGCAGTAGTTGACAGAACCAGCCGCTGAGTCCTTCGAGGGTCTTGATGGTGGTGAGATGTTCGGTCATTTTATCTTCGCTGTTATTGGAAAGTCGATCCACTCCCAGTCGTGTTCGCAGGGCGCCGATGATCTCCAGTTTTTTGATGGAGTCGATGCTGAGGTCGGCTTCCATGTCCATCTGCATGCCCAGCATATCGGTTGGATACCCGGTCTTGTCGCTGACGGTGGTCAGGAGCAGGGAAGTGATCTGCTCAGCCGTCCAGGCGGGTATGGATGTGGCGGAGACTGCGGTGACGGAGGAAGGGAAGACTGATGACGGTGCGGTCGATGTGAGTACAGTGGATGACGATGCGGCGGTGGTGGGAAGCCGGGCCGACAACCAGGTCAATAGTCCGTTGAGGGTTTTCAGGGAGGATAGCTGTTCCAGGTTCTTCTCCTGTTCCCCGGCAGGGGGCAGGGCTTTGAGATGGGCGCTTAATTCACCGATGATCTCTGTGCGTTTAATGGAATCGATGCTGAGATCGGCTTCCATATCCAGGTCCAGCCCCAGCATGTCAGCGGGATAGCCTGTTTTATCGGATACGATCCGGAGCAGAATATCTTTCAGGTCTGCCTGGGTAAGCGCCTTGTTCTGCGGTGTGGCTGGTGAGGTGTCGATCTCCGTGCCTTGTACGGCAGCGGGCGGCAGGCCGGACAGCCGGGCCGATGCAGGCAGCGAATTGGTTAGGGAAGATGGTCGGGCGGAAGCGGGAAGGGGGGCTGTCATGGGCACGGGGGTTATCGGCGGTGTCTGGCCCAGGTAACCCAGGATCACGTCTCTTTGCGCCTGGACAAGGAATTTAATGCTGTTCAGATATTCTTCCATGATCCGTTCGGCTGTGCCGGCGAGAGGAGCCGGGCTGGCCGGCGGTTCCGCGCTGAAAAGCAATCCGTTGGTCAGGGGGATGGGTTGGACGATGGGGAGAGCGCCATGGGTGGGAAGAGGGCCGGAAAGCGGGAGGGCGATCTGGCCGTTGACGAGCCATGTGGTGCTGCTCTTTTTATAGTTCCCGGGTTTGTCCAGATCCAGCAATTTTGCTCTTCTGCCGATGAATAATTTTTCCAGGCTGGCTTTTCTGCCGGTAGCGATATAGCTGGCGATGACAGAGAGCAATTGGGTGATGCCATCTTTTTCGTCGGTGTGCAGGATCGTTTCGTCTTTGCCGGCGATGGCCCTGGTCAGGGTGGACAGCACTTTCCCGGGGCCTACTTCTATGAATAAGCGGGCGCCGGCATCGATCATATTGGCAATCTCTTCGGCAAACCGGACGGGCTTAACCAGGTGGGTCGCCAGTCTTTCGCGGATGCCCGCCGGGTCGGACGGGTATACGCCGGCGGTAGTATTGGACCAAACAGGGATAGCAGGGTGGCTGAAGGGGATGTCTTTCATGGCGGCAGTAAAAAGGCCTTCGGAGGCGGCCAGCAGGGGGCTGTGGAAGGCGCAGGCTACTTCCAGCTGTCTGAAGGAGATCTTTTGCGCTTTTAATTTTTCGATCAGCTTTTCGATATCGGGTGTAGCGCCGGCCAGGACCCATTGCTGGGGCGAGTTGTGGTTGACGGGGTAGATGCCGCTGCCCTCGTCGGTGAAGGCGGCCAGTACTTCTTTCGGGCAATTAACGGCGATCATGGTCCCTTTGTCATCGCCGGTGGAATCCAGGATAGCCTGCGCCCTTTTTTCGCTGAGGGGGATCAGCTGGTCTTCGGGGAAGGCGCCGGCAAAACAGAGGGCGGGCAGCTCCCCGTAACTATGTCCGGCCACCATATCGGGTATGATGTCCAGCTCACGTAAAAAGCAAGCAATCGCCAGATCGACGACACCCAGGAGCGGTTGGGCGAGGCGGGTGTCTTTGATATGTTCTTTCTGTCCGCGCAGAGCGGCTTCGTCAAATACGGCGGGCGGGAAAAGGATTTTCTCATAATCAGGCCGGGTCCTAAGCAACCGGCGCATGAATGGGAAGATGGTGAATAAGTCGCGTGCCATATTAATCCGCTGGCTTCCCTGCCCCGCGAAGAGGAAGGCCACTTTGCCCTGGCTTTGTTGAGTCACGTGAATACCCCTGGCAGAAGCGCCGGACAGGGCCAGGTCGAGCTTCAGCAGGAAGTCTTCGAGGCTGTCGGCTACGATCGAGAGCTGAACTGGCTTGCTGTTATAACTATAAAGACTGTACGCCAGGTCTTTCAGGTCGATGGAATCGTTATCGAGCAGGATGGTCCTTATTGTCGTCAGCAGGTTCCGGGCTTCCACGTAGGAGTCTCCCCGGAACACGAATAGTTCGGAAGGCCAGGTATTGAGGGCGGGGACGGATGTTCCGCTGGGGAGGCTGTCAGCGGGCGAGCCGGGATCGTTCCCGAGCACGGCGTGGAAATTGGTGCCGCCGAAACCGAAGGCGCTGACCCCTGCGATGCGGGAAGTGTCATTCCAGGGCGCTGCTTCGGTGTTGAAGGAGAAGGGGCTTGTAGCCGGGTTATAGAAGCGATTGGGATTTTTGAGGTGGAGGGTAGGAGGCTTAACGCCATGATAGATGGAGAGGGCGGCTTTGATAAGTCCTGCCAGTCCGGCGGCGCATTTCGTATGGCCGATCTGGGTTTTGACGGAGCCCAGGCTGGTTTGGCCCGCGAGCGCCCCGGATTGGAGGAATAGGTCGGAAAGGGCGCTAAGCTCTGTTTTATCGCCTACTATGGTGCCAGTACCGTGCGCTTCGATCAATCCTGCGGCGGCGGGTGAGATGCCGGCCTGATGGTAGGCCCGTTCCAACGCCTTCCACTGACCTCTTTTTCTGGGAGCCGTCAGGCCGAGGCTTTTGCCATCGCTGGATCCGCCTACACCCTGGATGAGGGCATAGATCGTATCTCCATCCCGTCGGGCATCCTCATATCTTTTCAGTACGAGCATGGCGATCCCTTCCCCGAGGGCGATGCCGTCTGCGGCGGCATCGAAGGTCATACACTTTCCGGTACCGGAAAGGGCATGCGTGCTGGTAAAGAGGAGGTAGTCGTTGATCGTGTTGTGCAGGTCGGCTGCTCCTGCGAGCACCATATCCGCTTTGCCATTCTGCAATTCCTGGCAGGCGAGATCTACGGCAGCCAGGGAGGAAGCGCAGGCTGCATCGACGCTGAAATTTCGTCCGCCGAGGTCCAGCCGGTTACAGATCCTGCCGGCGATGACATTGGCCAGGATGCCCGGAAAGGAATCCTCGGTCATTTTGGGGAGGGCTGCATCCAGCGCAGCCGGTAATTCGCCGAATACCTGTGTGAAAAAATTGCGGAAGGCATAGCTGTTGGAAAGATCGTTACCGCCTTCCGCGGCGATGATGACGGAAACATTTTCCCTGTCAAATTCTTTATCGGCATAGCCGGCATTTCGTAAGGCATCGCGGGCGGCGAGCAGGGTCAGCAGCTGGGTCGGTTCGATAGCTGCCAGGGATTGGGGCGGGATGCCGAATTCCAGCGGATCGAAGTCGATCCGGGGGATGAAACCGCCCCATTTGGAATTGGACTTGCCATCTCCGTTTGCCTGCGGGTTATAATAGAGGTCTTTGTTCCAGCGTTCGTCCGGCACTTCCGTGACACAATCTTTGCCCTGGAGGATATTGCGCCAGTATTCATCGATGTTGCGGGCGCCGGGATAGATGCAGGCCATCCCGATGATGGCGACTTGCAGCGACCGGGAGGGATCTTCCGGTAAGGGCGACAGGATGGCTTCACTGATGTATCGGGCATTTTCTTCCGCGACTTCTTTATGCAGGTTGTCGATGGTCGTGATGTGGTCTCTCAGGGTGACGACCTGGCCGATCATATACATCCCTTCGGTCAGCTGATGGTCTTCGTGTATTTCAACGAGCGCATTGTCCTGTCTTTCTATTCCTTTGGCGGCCATGCGTAAACGCCCTACATTGAGTTTTTCCAATTGGGCCCAGATCTCCTGTTTATCGACACCGGCGAGGCGAAGCCTTTCTTTTTCCTGGTGGAAGAAATCGGCAAAGGGGGAGCGAAGGCATCGTGTTTCATGGCCGGGTGCGGTTTCCAGCAGGATGGTATCTGAGTGTTCCAGGGCCTGCTGCTGGAATTGGCGGACAACGGCGCCTGTGCTGACGGCCTCTTCGGTATAGAGATAAGCGGTGCCCATGAGCACGCCTGTTCTGGCTCCTTTGGCAACGAGAGGAGCCGCCATTACCGATACGAAGGCGGCGGAAAAGGCGTCATGGATGCCGCCGGCAAAAAGGATCGTAAAAGCGCCTGCGTCTTCTTCCTGTAATAATCGCCTGATCTGGGTTTCCCAGAGTACCAGGCTGGAGAGGGGGCCTACGTGTCCGCCGCACTCGCGGCCTTCGAAGACAAAATTCCGCCCCCCCTCCTTTATAAACATATCGAGGAGGGAGGGAGAGGGAACATGTAAGAAGACTTTTATCCCGGCTGCTTCCAGGGGTTTGGCCTGGGAGGGGCGTCCTCCGGCTATCAACACTACGGGGGGCTTCTCTTCGAGAAGACAGGCAAGCTGTTCTTCGCGTAATTCGGGAGGAACGAATCCAAGGATACCTACGCCCCATGTTTTGTCGCCGGCCAGCCGGCTTGTCTCCCGGATCAGCTGACGGGCTTTGTCTCCCTGCAGCAGGGACAGGGCGATGAAGGGCAGTGCTCCCGCATCGGCTACAGCGGCTGCAAAGGCGGCAACGTCACTCACCCTTGTCATCGGTCCTTGTGCGATGGGATAACGGATATGGAGCTCACGGGCAAATCCGTTGCCGGGGGCTATGACAGAGAGGGCTTTGGCTTGCCGGAGGTGACCGTGAATGGCCTGGCGGATGGCGAATACAAGATGCGGGAGGGTTTTATATTGCTGGACGAGACCGGCGGCGATCGCGATGTCCTGGCCCAGGGGAAGATATCCTTTTTCCGGGTGGGTGGGTCCCAGCCATTTCAGCAGATCGGTATAAGTAGCATTCCCGGGCAGGGTGGGGGAATTGGGGCGGACGAGTACCCGGAAATGGTCGATGACTTTTGTTTCATTGCCATTGAGTTTTGAGCAAAGGTGTTTAAGTTCCCGGCTGGCGGAGCATTCATCGAAGCCGATCAGTTGGCTGTCCAGTACGACTCCGGCAGCACCCAAAGCTGCCAGGGCTGCTGAGGAGTGAATGCCTGCACCGCCCTGAACCCATATTTCGGTTTCTGTAATCTCCCTGCGTATTTTCTGGAACAGGATAAAGGAAGACTCGTCGCTTACCAGGCCGGCGCCTTCATTGCCTTTGACGATGAGTCCGTGAGCGCCTTGCTGTTTTGCCAGCCTGGCTTCTTCCACGGTGACCACCTGGCGAAAAAGCCGGATGCGGTCTGGTAACGACAAGGGCATTCCGTAAGGAGCGACCACATGATCGACCCGTGGAGGAAGTTCGATGGCCGGTGAAAAGGGAATGGTAAAGCATACTCCGAAAGAGCGGCTGCACTTTTCCGTGACTTCGCTTATAGCAGCGACGGCTGCCTCTCTGTCACGTCCCAGATGAAGGATGGGGAGGGCGCCTGCTTTTTCCAGGCCGAGCGTCAGCCGGCAGTCGGGAATTTCTAATGGAGTGATTCCGATGATGGTAGTAAGTTTCATGAGGAAGTGTATAAGTAAGTTAAGGTTTGATGGACAAGTTCGTTATGGATATAACGGTTACGTTCAAGGCATGACAAGGGCATTAGCGTATGGCGGATACGTTTTTAAGACGGGTACATCAGGACATAACGATCCTGTTCGGGCCTGCAGGATGGTTAAAGCCTGGAGATTCCCGGAGTCATTGATACTTCTTTGCGTCAGGTGTATAGGGGAAAGCAATAAATATAATTGCGCTAATCAGGAGCTGCAAGCAAAAGTCAGTGAGGGGTAAATAAGCAAGCGATCGGTTGATCGATCTGTTGTAGAGTTGAAGTTTCTTCAGAATATAGAGTTCGGGGGGTCTTGAAATAAACGCTTGATGTAAGTTAATAATTTTAACGATTAATTACAACTAAAGAAGACATTTTATATATTTTTTTAGGGGTTACCCTTAGAGTGCCGCAGGTATGCTTCAACGATCGGGGTAGAAATTTATGTTGTCTGGTTATGAAATTGTTCAGCAAATTCGCTATTTTGATTGGCGAAAACAACCAATCATAGTAGTATGAGGATATTAATTAGTTTATTATACGCAGGGATTGTCATTACTTTTCAATTTTCCTGCAATAATGCTGCTACCAATGCCAAAACGGCCTCCGCTGAAAAGAGAATAATAGGCAACCGGGGTGTCAGAATAGATTATACGGATACCGGCAACGAAGATACCACTCTTTTTTTTGTACATGGTTGGTGCATTAATAAAACGTACTGGTCTGACCAGGTGAATTTCTTTAGCGGTAAATACCGGGTAGTCACTGTCGATCTGCCGGGTTTCGGTCAATCGGGGAAAAACAGGACTTCCTGGAGCGCCGGGGCATTCGGCAGTGATATCGACAGCGTACTATCTCAATTGAATTTGAGGAATGTTGTCCTGGTGGGGCATTCCATGGCGGGAGATATTATTTTGCAGGCTGCCATCAATGCTCCTGACCGTGTTATCGGGTTAGTCGGCGTGGATAATTTCAAGAATTGCAGCTATGCCCCGACCCTACAGGAAAAGGAGGAGGAGGCCAAAGCCATCGATACGCTGAAACATAATTTTAAACGAGTCGCTTCGGAGTATTTTAACCAGGCATTGTTCTACAAAACAACCGCTGATTCGATCCGAAAAAGAGTCCTGAATGATGTCGCCGGGGTCGACACGGTTATTGCAGCCGCCTGTATGGAACAGCAGGATTTCGACGAGGTGAAAAGCCTGGTCGCTGTAAAAAAGAAATTATACCTCATCAACAGCGATGTCACGCCTACGGATACTACGGGGTTCATAACCAATCATATCCCTTATGAAGTATTTTATATTCATGAGACGGGGCATTTCCCCATGATAGAAAAACCCAGGGAGTTCAACTTGCTGCTGGAGCAGGTGATGGCAAAGGTCAAAAACTAAAATGGAACCGTGGCGGTTCAATTTTAGGGTCCATGCAACACTTTCCGGTTCAGGGTGTCTTTCCGGAATGAAATCAGTCACTTTAATTTTGCTATTGCTGGCGGGTGGCCTTCTTTGCACCGCACAAAAGGAGCCCGACACGCTGGCCCTCCGCATGGATTCTATTTTTAAAACCTATAACCATTCGTCTGGTCCGGGATGTGCGGTATCCATCATCCGGGATGGCAAAGTGATCTTTGAAAAGGGATATGGCATGGCCAGCCTGGAATACGATGTACCGATAAGTCCCGGGACCGTGTTTGATATTGCCTCGGTATCCAAGCAATTTACCGGCTTTGCGATCTCTACGCTGATCCAGGAAGGAAAGATCTCTCCGGATGACGATATTCATCAATACCTGCCTGATCTTCCGCCATTTGGCAAGAAGATCCGCATCCGTAATCTCCTTCATCATACCAGCGGCATCAGGGATTGGCCGCAGACACTGAACTATGCGGGGTGGCGTTATGACGAGATCTTTTCATACACCGATATAATGCGGATGGTCGGACATCAGAAAGAACTGGATTTTGAGCCGGGTTCAACCTTCTCCTACTCCAATACAGCTTATAATCTCTTAGCCGCTATCGTTGAAAAAGTTACCGGAAAATCCCTTCGGGAATGGGAGGAGGAACATATCTTCAAGCCCCTGGGTATGAATGCCACCCAGGTGTTGGATGATTATCATAAGATCATAAAGCAGCGTGCCGTTTCTTATTATCCCCAGGGTAATGACTTCGGAGTGGTGTCGGGGGCGCTGACCGCTTATGGATCCAGCTCGATATTTTCTTCGGTCGATGACCTCAATAAATGGGTCATCCATTTTATCAGCGGGATCCGGTCGAAAGATCCGGTATTTACCCGGATGCTTGGGGGTGATACGCTGAACAACCACGAAAAAGTGTCTTATGGCTATGGGGTGGATGTCAACAATAACAGGGGCGTATACACCATCGTCCATGATGGGGGATGGGCGGGATACCGGACCATCATTATAAATTTTCCGGAGGAGAACCTGTCCCTGATCCTGTTGGGGAATACCAGCGATTTTGACCCCACCGGCTATGCCTACCTGGTCGCTGGTCTTTTTTTAAAGGACAAGCTCCAGCCTGAACCTAAACGGGAAAACCTGAATAATCTGCCAACCGTCCAGGTAGATACGGTGCTGATGAAGAAATATACCGGTACCTTCCAGCTGGGCACGGGTTGGTATGTCACTTTTACCCTGGAAAATGGCAAGTTCATGGTACAGGCCAATGGCGAGGATAAATTCTCCACGGAGGCGAAATCAGATTCCGTTTTCTGGGTGCCGGCGTATGGTTCTTCCATGAATTTTAAAAGGAGCGGAAACGGGCCCGTCAATGAATTGAGATATCGTACAATCAATGCCAAAAGGGTTATCCCTTTACAGCACACCATCTCACAGCTCCAGCAATATACCGGTACCTTTTATAGCGAGGAACTGGAAACGCAGTATCAACTATCCCTGGTTAAAGATAAGCTGATGCTTCATCATATGCGTTTGGGCGACTATGTCCTGAATCCCGACCCGGTTACGGACGATCTCTTATCCGGCCCTATCGGCACGCTGCATTTTTTGAGAAATGATAAACACGCGATTACCGGGTTCAGGTTGTCGGGTGGCCGTGTCCGGAATATTCTGTTTGATAAGAGATAGAGTATCCAAACATATCCGGATATTGACAGAATGCGGGCTGGTAGTCATTAAGCAACAGGGCCGTGAGCGGGTATGCAGCGCTAACCTGAAAAAGCTGCAGCAGGTTGTCAACTGGGCAGATCAATACCGGAGGTTCTGGAACGAAAAACTGGATGCGCTGGAAAACTTTCTGGAAGCTGAAAAAAAGAAAACAAAATAAAACCGATCTCATATGGCAACACAACCACTCATTATTGAACGTACATTACATGCATCTGCCGAAAAGGTTTGGCAGGCCCTTACGGACAATAGTCAAATGAAAAAATGGTATTTCGACATGGAAAGCTTTGAGCCGAGGGTGGGTTTTGAATTTGAGTTTTATGGCTCCAAAGACGATACCCGTTTCCTGCACCACTGCCAGGTAACGGAGGTGATACCCAATAAAAAATTAAGCTATACCTGGAGATACAAGGATTATCCGGGTAACTCAAAGGTTAGTTTTGAGCTGTTTCCGGAGGGGGATGCCACACGGGTACGGATAACGCATACGGGGTTAGACAGTTTCCCGCAGGACAACCCGGATTTTGCCGTTACGAACTTTATCGCGGGCTGGGAGTATATACTGGGTACAAACCTGAAAGATTTTGTGGAGAAGCAATAGCGGCATGTGATTTGGGGTAGGGGTTTTCATGACTATGCGGTATAGCCCAGGCCAGAGAAAAATGTCTTTATTGAAATGGCTGTTAATTTTTGTGTTTGCCGGTATACAGGGATCTGCCTTCAGCCAGGTGATCAACCCAGCTGATTCGCTCAAAGCGGATTCTTTACGTAGCAGGCCATGGAAGGCCCCAAAGCCGGCAGATAACATCAATAAGCAATATGACTTCGGCGATTTACTGCGGAATATTCTTCATCCCGGAAAAAAGGCAGACACTTTACATAAGAGTTCTGGTATAACGATTGTGCCCAACATCGCGGCCAATCCCACCATCGGGGGCCAGTTAGGCATCAAGGCGGTGGCAGGGAGAAGACTAGGCCATGATTCAAACACACTGTTTTCAACTGCCGCCACATCGGCTTCTATTACCACCAAAGGGATCATTTATTTTTATTTGAACCATAATCTATTTACTCCCGGTAATAAGTGGAACTTCCAGGGCAACCTGGTAGTCGCCAAAACAGTGACGCCTGATTATGGTTTAGGGATTGGCAAGCACTTCAGCGGGGGAGGTGCGGATTCCGTACTGGCAGATCCTACCCATCAGGTCTATGCGATTCACTCCATTTATTACAATGTCAGGGAAAAGGTGTATAAGAATGTGGCGAAAAATCTCTTTATCGGGGCTGGGCTATCCTTTGAAATCAGGAGGAGCATTGAAAACAAGGACACGGTCAACAATGCAACGCCATCCAGCGTATACAATAACAGGCATGGGTTTCCTCAAAACCATTACTCGGCAAACGGATTTCTTTTTAACGTAGAGTACATCACTCGTGACAATCCCAACCGCGCCTACAAGGGCATTTATTTTGATGCAGGCGTTCGGATCAACCAAACATGGATAGGAAGCACCAAAAATTCGGTGCAGCTGACCTCTGACTTCCGGAAATATTTCAGTCTATCGGAAGCCAGCCCCGAGACGGTGTTTGCGTTTTGGAACTGGGGCTCTTACCTGCTCGGCGGTTCGATACCCTACCTTGAATTACCGGGCACGGCCAGGGACGGGACTTTCCGGAGCGGCAGAGGGTATACGAGTCAATACTTTAAAGGGACACAGTTCAACGATACGGAAGCTGAGCTCCGCTTCCCTATACTAGCGAATAAATTCATCAGCGGGGTCGCTTTCGCCAATTTGCAAACCGGCAATGATGAGCATGGCACCAGGCTATTCCAGGTATTCCAGCCAGGCTATGGGGGCGGTTTACGGGTGCTGTTCAACAAAACCACGCGGACCAATCTGGCCCTGGATTATGCCTTTGGTAAATTTGGTAATAAGGGGTTTTTCCTGAATCTGAACGAGACCTTCTAACCTGGGATGGCTGGCTGATCCATTTATAATTCCTGTAATTGAGGAATTAGTTCCCCGGTTCGATCTTATTGGGGAAAAGAGGATTTGTCCAGGCCGGGAACAATCCGCAAGGCATTTTTATAATATACTTTTTTCAACACTTCGTCGGGCAGGGCAAGGCCATACATCCGCCAAAAGGCATGGTATTTCTTATGATAGGGAAAATATTCGTCGGCGGTCTCCAATACCCTGAAATAAGTCGTGTATTCCGAAGGCACCCAGGAATCTTTACCGAAAAGGATCCTGTCCTGGTATTTGATGAAGAAATCCCTTGCCTGTCGGGGTTGTCGTCCCAATTCCGCAATGATGGCCGCTATTTCGACCGATACATTCGGGCATTCATCGAGCAGCTTGCCCAGCGAAGCAAGATCGTTTGCCAGCCAGCCGAAATGGGCGGCAATAAACAGGGTATTCGGATGAGCCTTGAACAGGTGATGCTGTTCTCCGATGATCGTCTTCCAGGAAGCCGGATTAGTATTTTCCCGCTTACGGTCGGGATGTGTCTTTAGTTCCAGCCAGCGTTCGTTATATTTATCCATCGGATCCCAAAACGAGGGTGGGTCAGCGGAGTGAATCAGTACCGGAATGTGAAGCGCCGCACATTTATCCCAAAGGGCGTCCAGCCGCCGGTCGTCCACGGCAATTCGCTGACCCTGCTCATCTTTGAAGTCCATGCCCAGATCCTTGTAGATCTTTAGCCCTTTTGCTCCATTACGGACATCCGCTTCCAGGTTGGCCAGGGCGCGTTCGGTCCAGCCTTTTTGCCCGAAGCGTGCAAAGGAAATATTACTGAATTGAATGAAGCGGTCGGGATAATGTGTCCTGATATTAGACTGTGCTCTTTTAAAATACGTGGAATCCTGCACATCGAAAATGCCGTTGGTGTCCTTGTACCCCCTTCCGCTCAGGTTGTTCATGATCCTCATATTGAGCTTGTCCATCTCCCTGACCAGTTCGCTAAGGTCCTGTGACGGCATCTCCCACTGATGGTTATGGATATCGATGAATGGATATTTTGCGCGGGTAATAACATGTGCCGGGACGACCAGGGTGGATCTGGGGTCGTATTCTTCGAAATCCATCTTTTGCGCCCGGGCCGCCCCGTTTGCGAAACAGGTCAGCAATAGCATTAAAAACAGATTCCGCTTTATGGGTTTTGACATCTTATGTTTAATTTGTCATTAAATGTAGCAAAAAGGCTGGATTGCCCTAACCGCTTGTCATAATAGAGAACGCTAAAACTATCACTATGCTCAAAAACTATATCAGGATCGCCTGGCGGAACTTGCAGAAGCATTCGTTCTATACGGGTTTGAATATCTTCTGTCTGTCCCTTGG
Organism: Puia sp.; assembly: GCA_035555335.1. GTDB lineage: Bacteria > Bacteroidota > Bacteroidia > Chitinophagales > Chitinophagaceae > Puia. Next base: position 25,980 of record DATMGS010000011.1, on the reverse strand, counting down.
TATTTCCTGCGGCCTTATCCTGTTTCAGTTCATCCATTACCATATTGGATTCGATCGTTATCACCGGAAAGCCGCGCAGATCTACCGGGTGGTGACGGACCTGCATTTGGATGATGGCTCCGTCAAATATGAAAAAGGCGCTCCGCTGGCCCTGGCTGCGGCCATCCGGGCCGAGATCCCGCAGATAAAGGATCAGGCGTTCCTGTTTATGAACTATAGAGGCCATTCTTTCACGGTCGCTGCTCCTCAAGGGGGCAATGCTCCCGACAAGCTGTTTGCAGAGCATGGCACTATCGCCTTTGCCGACCGGCACTGGTTCGATTTGTTCGATTACGGATGGGAAGCGGGTGATGCCCGAACGGCCCTGGAGGCGCCCAATACGGCCGTCCTGACCCGGAGGCAAGCAGATAAATATTTTGGAAATTCGGATCCGATCGGCAAAACGATCCGGTTGGATGACAAGGAGGAAGTTACGATCACGGGACTGCTGGACAACCCGCCGGCCAATACCGATATCAAGGCTGAGATCTTCGTTTCTTTGTCTTCTCTAAAAGGGTTTTATCCGGATATGCACCCGTCCATGGAGACGTCATGGGGCTGGATCAATTCGTCCAACTCCTTATTTCTGCTGCTTCCCGACGGACTCTCCCCGCAGGTGGTGGACAATGCATTGGCTGGCCTGAAGCGGAAGTATATGGGAGAAATCGCCAAATATTATGATTTTCATCTACAATCTCTGAATGAAGTGCATTTTGATACCCGATATGACGGGGTGATCCCGAAATCCTTATTGACGACCCTAGGCCTCATCGGCTTCATTATTCTCAGCATCGCCTGTGTAAATTTTATCAACGTCGCTACAGCCCAGAATTCCAGGCGGGCAAAGGAGGTGAGTACCCGTAAGGTATTAGGGAGTACCGCAGCAGGGATATTCTGGCAGTTCATGATCGAAACAGCCTGCATAACGCTGTTGGCGGGGGTTCTTTCGCTGGGATGGGTGTCCCTGGCATTGCCTGTTTTGAACCAATGGTTACAAACCGGATTGGAATTTCATCTTCTCCGGGATAAGCAGATGATGGCAGCCCTCTTCGTCTTGATTGCTTTTATTATCCTGGGGGCTGGCATTTATCCGGCGTGGCATTTAAGCCGGTATAAGCCGGTGGAAGCATTAAAAAGCAGGACGGGCAGTGTGAAACAGCCCTGGTTGCGAAAAAGCCTTATTCTTTTCCAGAATCTGGTGGCGCAGTCGCTGATCATTTGTACCCTGATCATCTTATTGCAAACCCACTATTTAAAAACAGCCGATCTTGGATTTAATAAAGAGGCGGTCGTGATGATCCCGGTTCCGCAAGCCGATAAAAATAACCTTGCTTATCTGCAGCACCAGTTGTTGAATCAGCCCGGTATAAAAGATGCGAGTTTTTGCTTTCGGCCACCGGCTTCGGATTATTTTAAAGCGGGGTCGGTGAAATTCGACCAACGGGAGTGGGAAAAGTATTCGGCTCTCTGCACGCTGGGGGATTCTCATTACCTCAGCACTTTTGGATTGCGGCTGATCGCCGGCAGAAACCTGGCGGAAAGCGATACTGTCCGGGAATTCCTGGTGAGTGAAGACCTGGTAAAAAAACTCGGTTTTACCAATCCTTCCCAGGTATTGGGCCATCAATTAGTGGCGGGGGCTTTGGAGGACCACCCGGGAACCATTGTCGGTGTCATCAGGGATTTCCATTTGCACTCGCTGCATAGCGCTCTCGAACCGATTATGCTGACCACCTCCCGGGAGGCGTATGCGTATGCAGGAATAAAGATCAGCGGCGCTCATCCGGCCAGGTCTATAGCCGAAATAAGGCGTACCTGGCAATCCGTATACCCCCATAATATCTTTGACTATCATTTCCTGGATGAGCAGATCGCTGATTTTTATAAGAAAGAAGACCTGCTGAATAAGCTGATCGGCAGCTTTGCGGTCCTGGCTATCGTTATCAGTTGTGTTGGTCTATTCGGGCTGATCTCTTTACTGACGATCCAGCGGACCAGGGAGATAGGCATTCGCAAGGTGATCGGCGCCTCGGTATCCAATATTGTAGTCCTGCTGTCGAAAGATTTCGTCCAATTGGTGGGCCTTGCCCTAATCATGGCTTCTGCTATTGCCTGGCTGACCATGAGCAGCTGGCTGCAGGGATTTGCCTATCGCATTACGATGCCCTGGTGGATTTTTATGCTTTCCGGCATTGGGAACCTGGCCTTGTCGCTATTGACCATATCAGTCCATTCCATCAGGGCGGCTTTGATGAATCCGGTGACAAGCCTGCGAAGTGAATAGCAGCACGCATAGCTGGCGCTTCTAGTATCGGCCGCTTTCGCGTCCTCTTCCTCGCACGTCTTCCGGGCAGAATAGTAAGCATTCGGGTTGAGTCAATCCGCCGTAGTCATTTTTTGGAAAAAAGCCCGGCGAACGGTAGAAAGGATGTTAACTAATAAAGTAAAGCGATTTTGGGTGGGAGAGGGGGGAAGGGCCTTATAGTTTATTTTGGTCGCTACCGGTTTGCGGGTGGCGATATATGTTGTGCCGGGATGGCTGTGGGCTGCTTGTTTTTTTCTTTTGTTGACCAGGTAAGCTCTTGGTATGGGTGCAGCGGTTAGTCTGGGCATAAAATAAAGTTTACGTTGAATTCAAAATAATAAACAATTTTAAGACCAGATTTATCCAGGAAGAATGAAATAGGAAAGGGATCCGCTTTGTAGAAAAATTTTCCCACGTTGTGGGAAGATGCCCCAGAAATAGTCAGGATAATGCTTCCCGAATGGCTTTCAAGGCGGGCTTATCATTTGATTTTTTGATGGTGATGGTTTCGCACTGATTGAATTTCGCAAAGGCTTTAATGGCGTCACTAAGCCTGGCGACCATCGGTTTGGTCAGTTTAATTGGCTCGAAATGAAGATTGTGAATGGTTAAATCCCGTTGCTTCCGATCGGCCTTTGAATCCATCCTGGCGACAAAAGTATCACCGATCAATACAGGTAATGAAAAATAGCCATATTTGCGCTTGGCCTCCGGTACAAAACATTCTATCTGGTAGTCGAAATCAAAAAAATCCCTTAGCCGATGTCTGAAGACATTCAATACGTCGAATGGCGAAAGAATAAATGCGTCATCGGACAACTGGATCTTTTTGTTTTTATAACCGGGTAACATATAGAGGGGGGCGGTTTTAAGACCGTTGATTGCAACCCGGCAAAGTTGGCCCTCATCCGCCAGTTTTTCCACCTCCTTTTTTACCAGGTTATTCTTTACCCAACGGGCACGCCAGGCCAGCTCTTTGGTGTAGGCGATCCCCAGAGATCCCAGGGTGCGCAGGATGACATGTCTTGCAGATTCCTCGGGCGTAGGCATCGTCGTATCGATGTCACCCGGGATTATATTCATCGGCAGATCATATACTTTATGGAAATCTTTTGTCCGGGTGGTCATCAGTCTTCCATCCAGGTACAATCGCTCGAGCGCCATCTTAGACGGTCGCCAATCCCACCAACCTGAACTTGCCTCCCGGCGATCATTGTCAAAGTCCTTTACCATCAGCGGCCCTTCGCGCCCAATTCTATCCAGCACCTTGTTCATGAGATTGATCTCGGCCTGTTCCAGCGGTTTTCTCCTGGCTAAAAAGCCTTCCTTCACGGGCAGTGAAAAGCGGAAATCGTGCATGGGGATGAACCCCGAGTCGGAGATGAAGAATTCAAAGATCCGTCCATCGGCCTGCAGTTCTTCCAACCACTCCGATTTATAGTCAGGCACGCGGGTGGCAATAGCATGGTGATGGGCCCGTTCGACGACATAATTGGTGTCAAGCTGAACAAAACCGAGATGGTCGATGAGCTTGTAGACCGCTTCCCTGCCTTTGCCAAAGGGTGCTTTTTTTGATAATCCGGCCGCGTGAAGGATTATTTTTCGCGCTTGTGATTGGGAGAGGACGAGTTGGTTCATAACAATTATTGTTCAACAAAATGCCAGCAAACCCCGGCAATATCGATAATATTAACTTCCTTACCATAGGGTTGCACCGTGATCTCGCCTATGCGGATGCCATATTTTTCAGGCAATTTTTTATCAAGGACATTTTTTCTAAATTCCTGGACACTGCTGACCTTTACGCTGAGCATAAAGTTTTCCGCAAATTCGGTTTTATCATAGTGCTGGAGAATGAACCGACAACCGTCACACTCCAAACCGGCGTAACCGGCCACTTCCCAATTGATATGAAAGCCCAGTTCCTGGAAAAACTGTTTCGAGCCTTCAAAGTTGCTACCCGAAGGAACAAATGGTTCAAGAGATAAAATCCTCATGTTTGATTTTTATGATATCAAATATAAGGATTATATCTCTTGGGGATTTATAGCGGAATAAATCTAAGGAAATGTTAAATGAGCGGGGAGCGTTGCCAAAATACGAATTGATTCGTATTTTCAAAAAAAAACAAACCAATGAGAAAAATCATTACTGCAATCATTTTAACTGCGGGGCTATTGTCAGCCGGCAACAGATTAGCGGCGCAGTCAAAAACCGGCTGCATCAGTTTCAATGAGTTGCTCAACGCTATGCCGGATTTCAAAAAAGCGGATACCGTACTTGCCAGGTACAGGGATACTCTTGAACGGGAATATGATGCTTATAAAACAGAATATTCCGAACAGGAAAATTTATTAAGGTCTGTGGATACGGCCAGATATACAAAAGTACAGCTTGATTTGAAAAAAAGGAGTCTGGCAGAGATCTTGTCGAAATTGCAGGGTTATGAACAGGAAGCAAGCCTGTTATTGGATCAAAAAAGACAATTTCTTCTTTTGCCGATTCAGAAAAAAGCTGCTGCTGCCATCCAGGCTGTTTCGAAGGAAAATGGCTATGCATTCATTTTAGAGAAAGATGTTTTGCATGTTTATCCTCCGTCTGAAGACATCCTGCCCCTGGTAAAGAAAAGGCTGGGGCTTCTGTAGTTTATCTCAGTTCGATAGGACCCTGCGGGTTTTCTATCCGCAGGATCCTATCATAGTCGTTCAGATCGGAATGGATTCCCCAACAGGAAAAGCCTGGGATAAATCGTCCTTAAAAAATGTAAAAGACGCTCGCTTGGGCTACGCTGGTTCGAAAATCCGGTTTTACGGTTGTAGATTGAAAATTACCAATTCCGGACAATCCCGCAACATATCGGACGCCAATTCCAAACCCGCTTTTAGATTGATAACCCAATCCTGCGGCCGCTGCCAGGTCCACTCTTTTGGCAAAATCACCCGTCTGCGTCTTACCGATATTATCGCTGATGCGCATGCCTACCTGCGGACCTGCTTCAAAATATATTCCCAGATTGGTGCGATACTTCAGCAGAAACGGCACAGACATGTAGGAGACTTTTACTTCCTCTTTGCCAAATTCATTTCCCGGGACCTTTGCTCCTTGCAGAGAATACAGGAATTCTTCTTGTATTGACAGGTTTTTTGTCAACCTGAAATCGACTAATGCACCCGCATGGAATCCGGTTAACGCGTTGGTAGTAAAATCCGTATTGACGTAGTTACTATAATTTACGCCCCCTTTGATTCCGAAGGTGAGCCTTTGCATGATACCTTGCATAAAGCTTTGACTGAAACCACGGGTGGATACTAAAACGAAGCAAATAAGAACTAACTTTTTCATGTTTTTTTGATTTATTATATGAAATTATTTTTAGCATTTTTGTTAAACAAAGGGTATAAAATAAGCACCTTTTTCCAGGTGCCGTCAGAAACTGGCTCCCCTTACTAGTCCTTGAACAGGACTTTCATAATAAGGCTTTTTCGCTCCTGCAACATCTTCATATAAGCAGCTTCGTCAACGTTGATCATCTGCTGTAACATGGGTTTATTCAGGGCAGGGTAGGAGCATAAGGAAATAACGTTGAAGATGAATTGTTCAACAGACATCTTTGGCACAGATCCGTTTTTGATCTCTTCTTTTAAGCCTTTATTCATATTTTGTAACATCTCGTTTCTCAATTCGTCTTCCATGGGTACGAGCATAGTAGAACCATCCCTGTTTATCTCCGTGATCAGGAACATCTCGAGGTATGGATATTTTATATTCTGATCGATGGTCACTTCTACCAATTCGCGGATTTTTTCCCGAAAGGATATTTTGGGAGAGCGAAATAGTTCCCGTATCCGGCTCCGGTTAACCAGCACTGCTTCTTTGAACACGGCCTCAAAGAGTTGATCCCTTCCCTTGAAATAATAATAGATGAGCCCGCGGTTAACTCCGGCCTCTTTTGCAATAACCTGCGTAGTGGCGTGGAGCCTGCCTTCAACCAGGAAAATGCGCATGGCCGTTTCTAAGATCAGTTGTTCCGTTTGGGCGTCGATAACAGGCATTTAAAATCTTTTATTTAGCAATTTTGTTAAACAAAGATAGGGATCTTTTTTAAATCTGCTATTTTATTTTGACATTTTTGTTAAAATAAAACCGGCTATATAAACAGCAGCTTCTCTTCCTCTAAGTCAAGACGCCGCAAATGCTTACGGATGATTTCTTCATCCAGGTTTTTTTCTTCCTTGTTTTTGTTCAGCAGCCATTGTCTTTGTTGATTCAGGATGTCACTATATATCTTTTTAAATTCTTCGCTGATTTGTATATTATCCGTTAAAAAGTTGCTACCCTCCCACTTCTGGGCCATTTGTTGCAATAGGGGGTGTACCTGCAATTGTTCGCTATAGTTGTGCCTCAGGTATAGAAGTGCGTACTGTGCCAGCTGCTTTTGTACCAGGATGTCCACTTCTTCTTCGGGCTGGGTCTGGTCTGGGTCTGGCATATTGATTTTTCTGATTAAATATGGCAAGCTCAATCCCTGCAACAATAAGGTCAGCAATATGACCACAAACGTAATAAAGAGAATAAGGTTACGCTGCGGAAAAGCCAGACCATTAGCCAGTTTTACGGGTATGGATAATGCTGCTGCCAACGATACTACACCACGCATACCGGCCCAGCCAAGTATAAACGGGATTTTAAATCCGGGATTCCTGGCGTCTGCCACTGTTATAAAATTACGGGCTATCAGCGTAACGATGACGGCCCCATAAGCGGATAAAATTCTTCCCAGCATCAACACGGCAGTAATCAATATCCCATAGCCAATGGCAGAGGAAAGAGTTACCCCTTCAAGCCCCGCAGTAATTTCAGTCAGCTCAAGTCCTATCAGTATAAATACAAGGCCATTCAATACAAAACAAAGGCTTTCCCAGACATTTATACCACGCAGGCGCGAAGTGCTGCTCAGGAACAGATGCCTTTTATTGGATAAAAATAAGCCTCCGCTTACCACAGCTAATACCCCGGAGCTATGTACTGCTTCAGCTGCCATGTAAATGATGTAGGGTGTTACCATGCTCAGTACGATATCCGTATTGGCATCGGTGGGCAAATACTTATGCGCCTTCATAAAAATCCATCCAATCAGCAGCCCGACACCAACCCCGCCAATCAGCATCCAGCCAAAACTTAAGGTAGCATCATACCAAACAAATTGTCCGGTGGCTACGGCTATTAATGCGAAGCGGAAAATGATCAGGGACGAAGCGTCATTCAACAAACTTTCGCCTTCCAGAACCGATGACATGCGCCGTGGCACTTTTACGAATTTCAAAATGGCGCCTGCACTTACAGCATCCGGCGGCGACACGATGCCGCCCAACAAAAACCCCAATGCCAGCGAAAATCCGGGAATAAAATGATTGGCCACGAAGGCAACAGACATCGCGGTAAGAAAAACTACCACAAAAGCAAAGCTGCTGATGATGCGACGCCAACGCCACAGCTCTTTCCAGGAAATTGCCCAGGCTGCTTCATACAACAACGGTGGCAGGAAAATGATAAATATAAGCGCAGGATCGATGTGCATCGCCGGAATGCCGGGAATAAAACTTATCAACAAGCCCGCCAAAACCAATAACACAGGATACGCCACTTTGATTTTGTTCGCCAGCATTATCAGTAAAACTATTATTACAATAAGACTCAGATAAAAGGGGAATTGTTCCAGCATTTTTATACATTTAAGAAAACACAAATATATGTACTGATATCTGCCTGATGCAACTATTCAGCAACAACATTTCCGCGGGTATGGTAGATCCAAGCCTCGGCCGCGATGAGGTGCAACACAAATCCGATCCAGAACGCCGTACCAAAGAATTGCTCCGGCGTTAACCCGGACCAGCGCATGGTTGCAAAAAAGACACCCACGATCAGCCGGATGGTGGCGACGGCCAGCCCTATCGAGTAGGCACGGATCATCCATTCCCGGTGCCATTCGATGTTGCGGCGGAGGATATGCCTGTATGACTTGTACAGGGCAAAGCAAAAGAAAAGACCGAAGAGTGTGGTGGCCGCCGCCTGATTGACCCCACCGATAGAAGGCATGGTAAAACTCATGAGCAACGCCGTTACGCCCACGATACCGCCAAAAACCAAAAAAAACCTGCCGCTCCTACGGTGCCGGACAGGATGATGGGAACGGATCTCCTTGCTGAATTGAAACGGGCCCAATAGAATGAATACGGAAGCCGACAGGATATGAATCAGGGTTAGTATCGGATGTTGTCTGAATATCTCGTCCACCCTGGCGAATCCCTGGGGAGTGGACAAGGGTGTATAGCCATGGGTCAATACAGGAATAAGCGTTAGTATCCTTCTGACGATTATGGCGAGACCGATGACGGATAGCACACCGATGCCGATGTACAGCCAACGGGCGTTGTTCTTATAAGTTCCTGTCTTATGCATGAGATAAGTTTTAGTCCTTGTACGATATTGACTCCACAAAATTGAGGCTTTTTTATCATATCTTTAATACCATGGAACATGGGAAGCACCTGGCTATCGTAGTATTTGCTTCTGATTATAAAGGTCCCCGGGAAAGAGGCGAGCACATTATCGCTACTATTTCGAAACAGATCTGGGATTATTATACGGAGAAATGAACAAATTCGATGGCGGCCGACCAGCTGGCGTGAGAACGCATATCTCTGAGTGCTGCTCAATAATCGAATACGAACAGGAAGCGTAGGCCATAGCGGGGCACCATCGGATGATCCATATAAGAAAAGCGTTCTATTGCATCGACCCTTAAAACTTTGAAGATATTGCCGATACCGACGCCTCCTTCGATATAAGGCTGATTCCCGAGCGCGAAAGTGCTGGTCTGGCCGTTGGTAACGGGGAACTTAAGCAGGGACGGGTCGTATGCAGGGTTGTTTTCCGCTCTTAACCCACCATATAATATTTTACCGGTAACGATTTCTCTCCATTTCAGCCTTTTCAGGAATGGGACCTTGTTGAAGATAAACCCGTTGAAGTGATGTTCGGCATTGAGGCCTACATAATGATCGCTGACAAATTCCAGGAAATTCATGAGGTTATAAGAATTGGGCTGATAGCCGTAGGTCTGATTAGCAGGGATTATCTGCAGTAACGGGAAAGGCAGTCTCCCGCTTATATAAGATCCGAGCAGGGTCATATCCGTATATCCGAAGGGGGAAAGATAAAAACGTTTGAAAATGTTCAGGCTGATGCTCTGGTAGGAGAAATGGCCATTGAACAGGCCCTTGATACCGGCGGCATATTGCAGGCTGAAGATAGGATACTGGTTTGGGAAGGGTACGCGATAGACCCTACCCTGATAGAATTTTTCATGCGGCGCCCAGCGGATCTGGGCCGAGAGCTGGGAAGAAACAATATTGCCGACGGTATCTATGAAATTATTCTTGGTACGGATATACTGAATATCCCCTGCAGGCTGCTGTGCCCAGTATTTGAATCCAAAGCCGTAGGAAATATGATTTGGCAGCTCATGGATATAGTCGACCCGGAGAATATTATTATACAGGTACTTATCGTCATTACCCCTCTTGAACGAGCTAAGGAAGCCGTTGGATTGCACGAACTGAAGGTTCTGACCGGGTATCTCCAGGTCATGCGTGAGACCGGCCTTGATATAATGAAGGGGATAGCCATAATCGGACAGCTTGTTAAAGGAGTAAGCGACTCCAAGGTTATATTTCCATCGCTGATCGGCAAATCCATAAGCCCCATAGCCATCCAGGTAGATCCGTTTGCTGAATGCGGGCGTACTCCTTCCGCCAAAGGCCAATCTTAACCCCTCCACAGGATTAAAGCTGTAAAAGGTGTTGGCGGGACCTATCTCAAATGGTCCTGCACTCTTATATCCGGCAGCTACGAGGTTGATAAGGTCTTTGGTCCTGACAAAAGTGCGCAGATGCCGCAAGCTGTCGATATTCTCATATACACGGGATTCGCCGGCACTCAGGGGTTCAGACCGGTGCTCATTCCAGAAGGACTCGGGTTTCGACGAGGTATCGGCAGCGCTTTCCGCCGGACCGGACCTTGAAAAAATATCACCCGGGATAGGCTGACCAATCTCAAGATGACTATAAGACACTAATTTACGTCCATGTAACCCTTTTCCTTTGCCCGAGATGGAAAAATCGGCTGAAGCATCCGAGCTCACCCGGTAATAATGGCCACTCGAAACCTTTTCGAACTCCTGCCGGATACGTAAATTCTTAATGAAATTGAGATTGATCTTTTTGCTGATCGTCATCGACACCCTTGCAACCGCATAGGTTCCATCCAGCGTGATAAATAACACCCCTCTGAACAACAGGTCGTCGGGGTTACGGGGAATGAAATTCAACCGGACCAGCTTTGCTCCATGATCGACAACCGTATCTCCCAGGGAGAATTCATAAAAGGTCGGGGACACATTCGATATCGGGCTTACAAACTGATTGGTGAAAAGCAGGATGTTATTATCATAAATGTCTATATCTGACAGGAGCGTGTTCATATAGGAGCTAATCCCCTTCGTATCGACCAGGTCGCCAAAATCCACCCGCTTTTGCGCGACAACGATCTGTTTGGTCCTTGCCGGCTTTTTCTGGTAATAATTTTGCGACAGCTTCTCTTCCAGGTAGACGGGATAGAGTAGGGTAGTGTCCTCTCCTGCCAGGGTATCCGGATGGTTGAACATAAAACGATAGGGACGGAGCAGTCGTTTGTTCAGCTTTTGGGAATCCACGTTCCGCAGGCTTATTTCCACCTTGTCGTATTCTTCATAGGTGGCAAAATCGAATCCTTCCGGTCTGCTCGATTCTTTATGGTCGATGACTTTCCGGATCAGTTCGACGGCCGGGTTATTTTTATTACGATATTTACCTGTCCTCTTATTAGTGACTACGACCGCATTAAGGTTACTAACTTCCGGCACAAGCTCGACGGTCAGGCCGGGATTGTCCCGGGGCAGCGGCGCCATCGTTTTGACAATCGTTTTGGATGCATAACCGATCATGGAAACAACCAGGGTGACCTTTCCTGTTACTGCCGGCAATGTAAATCTTCCCAGGGAATCAGTCCTGACACCTTTATTGTTTGTTTTTTCGTAAATGCTGGCATTCTGCAATGGCTCGTGCGTGGATGCATCCCTGACCGAACCGGATAACAAGAGGTCCTGTCCCAGGGCCCGGACGGAACAAGAAAGAATAATCAATAAAGGAAAAATACCCGCTGCGAAATATTTCATATTGTTCATCTCCGGTACGGAATTATAACCGTTTGGTTGCTTTTGTCCACATTAAGACGCTGGAAGCCCCAGATCCGCTTTGAGCGAGCTGGAACGAGGGGCGAAAGTGATGAAATAACCGTAAAAAGGCTACATGCACCAGAGAAGATTACAGGGAAATAACAAATTTTTCACAGGACATTAAAATGGGATTAACGTTGGCCCCGCTATGGTTAAATGAAACAAGTGTTAAATTTGTCTGGCATTTATATGTAAAGGGTATAAACCAACGATTAGCTATATGAAAATTAAGACATTGCCTCCTGCCGCCACCAGCACTGAGTTCCCCTTGCTGATAAAAAGTTTGCTGAGTTATTCCCTGATGCTGGAGCCTGAACGGGAGATTGTTTATAAAGACCTCGTTCGTTACAATTATTATACCTTCAATGAACGTGTCAGACGGCTTTCGAATGCCCTCGGGGGGATGGGACTGGATGGAGGGGAAACGGTAGCTGTTATGGACTACGATAGTCACCGGTACCTGGAGTGTTATTTTGCCGTTCCCATGACGGGAAATGTGCTCCATATGATCAACTGGCGATTGGCACCCGCCCAGATCCTATATACCATCAATCACGCGGAGGACGCAGTGCTGATTGTAAACGAGGATTTCCTTCCGCTCATTGAGCAGTTTTCCGGGCAGATGCCGACGGTCCGGCATATCATTGTGGCATCTGACGGTCCGTCAATAAACAGGACCCATCCCGGCTATGAATCGTTGCTCGATGCATCGGCAACACAGTTCGATTTTCCCGACTTTGACGAGAACGCTGTTGCCACGACTTTCTATACGACCGGTACAACCGGTGATCCCAAAGGGGTTTATTTTACGCACCGCCAACTAGTGCTCCATACGCTGAACCTGGCTGCGACGTTTGGGTTTGTCGAAAGTGCCTCCTGCCGTTGCCATAGCGATGACGTGTATATGCCCCTGACACCCATGTTTCATGTGCATGCCTGGGGATTTCCGTACCTGGCCACTATGTTTTCCATGAAGCAGGTCTATACCGGGAAGTTAGCCCCCCCGGTAGTCGCCGATCTGATCAGGCGGGAGAAACCGACCTTTTCCCATTGCGTCCCGACGGTGCTCCAAATGATCCTTCTTTGTCCCGAGGTGAAAGAAATAGACCTGTCCGGATGGAAGGTGATGATCGGGGGCTCGGCACTGACCAGGGCGCTGGCTAAGTTGGCCCTGGAGAGGGGAGTAGATGTCAGCGTGGGATACGGTATGTCGGAAACCTGCCCGGTGATAGCCTCCAGCTATATCCGAAAGGCCGACGCGGATATGGAAGAGCAACTGACCGTCCGGACACGCTCGGGTATCCCCACCATTCTTACAGACCTCCAGGTTTGGAATGAGTATGGGCGCCCTGTAGCGACTGATGACAAAGAGAGCGGTGAGATCGTCGTCCGTGCTCCCTGGCTCACACAAGGCTATGTAAAGGATCCCGAAAGGGGAGCAGCCCTTTGGAGGGATGGCTACTTGCATACAGGAGATGTAGCGACCATGAATGAGAAACATTCGCTCAAAATCTCCGACCGCATCAAGGATGTCATTAAGAGTGGGGGAGAGTGGATATCCTCCATACACCTGGAAGGTCTGATCGGTTTGCATACCGCTGTCGCCGAAGCGGCGGTGGTGGGGCTACCGCATTCCAAGTGGGGGGAAAGGCCCTATGCTTTGGTCGTGTTAAATTCCGAAACCCGTGTAGAACAAGCCGAATTGAAAGAGCACATCCGGCAATTTATTGACCAGGGGCATATCAGCAAATGGGCGATGCCTGAAGAGTTTATTTTTGTTTCGGCGATTCCCAAAACCAGCGTAGGCAAGATCGATAAAAAGAGGATCAGATCTGAATGGGAAAGCATTACCGGAAAATAAGTTCCGGCCATTGCGTGAGTTGGAAAAGGATTTTGGTTAGATTGCCTTATGAAATATTTATTGGTTGTTCTGATATGGACCGGTAGCCTGCTGCCGGCTTTTTCGCAATCCGGGTCTTTGACCATCGTCATCATACGGCACGGTGAAAAAAATGAGGCGACCGGCAACCTGTCCTGCCAGGGTCTGCATCGGGCCTTGCTGCTGCCCCCGGTCTTAACCGGTAAATTCCGGCAATTCTCCTATATCTATATACCGACGATCTCGTCCGGTAAATCTACGGGGCATGCCCGAATGTTTCAAACGGTGACACCCACAGCCATACAAAATAACCTACCCGTTAATTCAAAATATGCTGTCAATGCAGCAGCTGAAGTGGCTCAGGAGGTAATGAAAAAAACAGGGGTAGTGCTGTTGGTATGGGAACATCAAAACATCATCGATATTGCCGCCGCATTAGGTGTAAAGGATAATCATCTGCATTGGAGCGACAAGGATTTCGACAGCATCTGGGTCATCACCTTTGCCACCAATAAAAAAGGTAACCTGAAGGCGATCCTGACTGTGGATAAGGAAAATTTGAATCCCCCGGAGACCTGTAATTTTTGAGATAATGCAACTTTCAATGACTTTACTTCAGCGAAAATCCGCCCGGGAAAAATTGGAATACCTGATTTATCTCTTAGCCTTAGTAAAATTCATCCTTCCTTTTCTGCTACAAAACCGGGTATATGAACCTCATAGGGATGAGTTCCTATATCTGGCGGAAGCACGGCACCTGGCCTGGGGCTACCTGGAAGTACCGCCTCTTATGTCGTTACTGGCTTACTTTACGAACCTGTTTGGTGGAGGGCTTTTCTGGATAAGAGTATGGCCTTCCTTGTTTGGCGCCTTGACATATATTGTCGTTGGACGGCTAATCCTGCACCTCGGAGGCAAAGGCTTTGCGCTGGCATTGGGCTTCTTACCTTTCGTATGCGGCTATTATATGCATGTGCATTATATATTTCAGCCCAATTTTCTGGAAGTGTTCTTTTGGACTTTGATGGCTTATGGGTTGATGCGTCATATACAAACTAATAAGCCGCGTGGGTTGTATATCGCCGGGATCGGATTCGGATTGGGCATGATGAGTAAATATTCTGTAGCCTTCTTTTTTGTCTGCCTTATGCTTGGACTACTATTGACGCCGGAGCGCAAGGTATTCCGCAACCGGCACTTTTATTTTGCCCTGCTTATAAGCCTGGGCATCTTTCTCCCTAACTTAATCTGGCAGGCGGTCCACGGTTTTCCCGTAATTCGCCACATGAAAGATCTGCAAAGCCAGCAGTTGGGCAAAGTGAGCCAGATCGGTTTTCTCCGGGATCAACTGCTGTTTAACCTGCCAGGGCTATTTATATGGATGGCTGGTCTTTATTGGTCGTGTTTCTCTCCTCACGGGAAACAGTATCGGTTTGCTTCCTGGGCGATAATCCTGGTACTGGCTTTCCTGACCATTGCGCATGGAAAGAGTTATTATGGAATGGGGGCATATCCTATTTTATTTGGAACCGGAGCGGTGGCGCTGGAGCATTGGACAAGCTATCGGCGATACTATCTGAGATACGCGCTGGTGATATTTAGCGTTGTGACCGGTGTCTTTGTGAATATGATCGCATTGCCGTTGCTGCCACCGAAACAGCTCGCTGCGTTCTATGCGGAGAGACCAATATTCCGCCAGCTTGGTTTTCTTCAGTGGGAGGACCAAAAAGATCACGCGCTTCCACAGGACTTTGCCGATATGCTGGGATGGGAGGAAATGACAGAGCGTATCGGGAAAGTGTATTATTCGCTGGATGATACTCAAAGAACGCAAGCAGTGCTGGATTGCGGCAACTACGGAGAAGGCGGAGCAGCAGACTATTATGGGCCGGCTTTTCATTTGCCTCCCGCGATGGGGCACGCAGCCAGTTATTTACTATGGACACCGGAAGATTTTTTTAACCGGGACGTTTTTATATTGATTACGGATGACCGGGACGATATCCATGCCGATTGGATAAAGGAGTTTCATTCCGCGTCGTTGGTGGACAGCGTTACAACGCCCTATGCCCGTGAATTTGGCAGCTATATTATTTTGCTAAAGAGACCCAGTGAAAAATTTCGCAAGCAGTGGCGGGATCATAATGAATCGCGCAAACGGGAAACATCGATATTTCATTAGGAGGGGTTTGTTTCCCTCAATATAACACTTATATCTTTCCAGATTAGCCAATACTCGTTTAGATTTTCAGCACCATGTCGTTTATAAAATTTTTGTGCTACGGCATTGTCTGGAGCGCAATCTACGCAAATATACAAAGCCTTTTGGCTCACAAACCATGCTGCCAATTCTTGCAGAAGTACGGAAGAGATTCCCATTCCACCCTTTTTTCCCAATACTCTTTTGTGCCCCAATGTTCTGCCCGAAGGCCAGCCATGCCAGGTATATCTGAATCAGCAGCCGTTCTGTATTTTATAGTACTCCCTGTCATCGATGGATCATATTTTAACAATAATAATATATAATTCTGCAATGGCCGAGTCCATTTTTTCCGGATAATCTGCTTGACCAGACGGGCTACTGACATAGGGTTGTCACTCCTCCCATTCATCTTTGTGCTGTTAAAAATTTATTCTCAAAAAAAAGAACATTTATGACAACACAAGAGGTTGCAAACCGGTATTACGAACTAGCATGCCAAAGTAAATGGATTGAAATCCAGGATGAGCTTCATGACGCTAATGTCATATGCCAGGAACCGGAACATGCCGCATTGAGGGGAGTGCAAGTAACGACTAAAGGGCGGGAAGCTGTTAAGGCCAAAAGCATAGCGAACCGTGAAATGATTGAAATAATTCATAGTCAGTATTGCAGCGAACCAATAGTAGCGGGTAATTTCTTCAGTGTCGTATTAAAGAGGGATGTTACTTTTAAGAACAGACCCCGCATTCAATTAGAAGAGATTTGCGTATTCCAGGTTACGGAAGGTAAAATCGTTTCGGAGCAGTTTTTCTATTAATCTATCAGCCTTCCATTACCGCAGAAGTAATGCTTACGGATGAGCCATTCAGCTACAAGCAGGTTGGGCACGAAACCCATCCAGGCTACTATCATATAAAATGATTTTTTGTTTAGATGGTGGGAGGTTGTGCGGGGGCAGCTTTCTAACAGGATGCCCGGTTTTCCCGGCTATGTAGCCACGAAGTTTTTATGCGGAGTATGGGGAAGTGATCCAGGCTGCAATACTGAACCCAATTAAGGAATTAAAGGGCCAATTGTCCCATATAGGGGAATATGAATAATTTTATAATCCGCGCTAACCTATTATTAACACCTATTTAGCGCTGAATATAGTATTATATTTTGCGCTAAATAGGTTTCTTACTATACTTGCAGCAGATTATAGCTTTAACTATGGAATTAATAGCCGGTCGAAAAGAAGAGCAATCGCTTATGAATCAGCTTCTTGCAAGCTAAAAACCCGAGTTTTTGGCTGTTTTTGGACGGCGGAGGGTTGGTAAAACCTTTCTAATACGCCAGGTCTATCAAAAGCAGATCGTTTTTCAGATGACCGGAATTGCCAGCGCCAATACCCCCCAACAACTGGCCAATTTTTTTTCTGTTCTAAAAGAAGCCGATATCAGCGTCGCTCAGGATTCCCTGCCGAAGAATTGGTTCGATGCATTTGGCCTGCTCAAAAGTTACCTGCAAAAATTGAAGGCGCCCAAAAAGGTGATCTTCTTTGACGAGTTGCCCTGGATAGATACTCCCCGTTCCAATTTCCTTTCCGCCTTGGAACATTTCTGGAATGCCTGGGCTTCCGCAAGGCCCGATATTATCTTTGTAGTCTGTGGTTCAGCCGCATCATGGATGATCAGCAGGTTGATTAATAACAGAGGCGGACTGTATAACCGGGTCACTCAAAGAATCCGTTTATTGCCTTTGTTTAATCATGCTGACAGGCACATCACGATTATTGAAACACTTGCTCAAAAAAACAAAGGGCTTAGCCGTGAAGAAATTGTAACAATGAGCGGCTTTAATGATGGAGGCGCGCTGACAACTGTGCTCCGGGAATTGGAAGAGAGCGGTTTTATAAGCAAAAGTTACCCATTTGGCAAAAAGATCAGAGACAGCATTTACAGGCTTACTGATCAGTATTCTTTATTTTACCTGAAATTCATTAAAGACCAAAAGCAATCTGGATCCGGATCTTGGTTAAACCGGATCGATAACCCTGTATGGCGTGCCTGGAGCGGTTATGCATACGAAAATATATGCCTTCAACACATTGACGCCCTCAAAAAGGCATTGGGCATTAGTGGTGTATACACAGAAGAATCTTCATGGCTCGATAAAGCTCGTAGCGTTCAGATCGATCTGTTAATCGATAGGAGGGATCATGTAATTAATCTTTGTGAGGTGAAATTTACCCAAAACCCTTTTAGCCTTACCAAGGCTTATAAAGAGGAGCTTGAAAAAAAATTATTCACTTTTAAAGAAGAGACACAAACACGGAAGAGCGTTTTCCCAACCCTCATAACAACCTTTGGCCTGAAAGAAAACATTCATTCCCTTGGATTCATCCAAAATTCGATTACTATGGATAACCTATTTGAACCTGGGTAAATTTTAAACGGGGCGTATCCGAAGGAGCCAGCACTGTAAGGAAGATATCATTGGCTCTGCAATTCTACATTGAGAGTAAGTGTACCAATCACGAATTACCCGGGGTACTCCCGAACCATACAGACTGCTTTATCATGGAAAGTTGGGTACAGTGGGAGGGTGATCCTATCAAAGAGATCCATCCAGCGTTTTAAACAGTTTTTAAGAATTCATCAAAGGCCTTTTTGCTTAATAGCTTTTCAATAAGCCAATGATGTCCAAACGGGTCTTTTATCTCTCCCTGCCTATAGCCATAATCATAATCGGTAACCGGCGACAGCGTAGTGGCCCCTGCAGTTACTGCTTCAGCAACTACCGCATGCACATCATCTACGCTCAAGCCGATTGTTACCGTTGTACAGCCTGCTTTATCCGGGCTTAAATTTCGGCCATCTTTACTTTCTTCATGAAGACGGAACGCATCTCCGTTTACAGAAAATGCTGCTACATGAACCGAGCCATCCGGGTTGTTAATCCGCCACAATTCTATGGCCCCAAAAGCTTTTTTATAAAATTCAATATCCGTTACGCCGCTGCCAATTGAGAGCACTGGCACAAATGTGGTTTTTGATTCCATAAAGATAAACTTTACAAGAAATCAAATATAATCATCTTTTATCTCAAAAAAATCAGTTATGCTACTTGCTAATACTGCGCCTGATCAAGATCGGCCATCAGTCCTCTATGACTTGGGCGCCAATCCAGCCGTTCCTGCGTTAGCGCGCTGGAAGCCGGCATGTCGACCCCCACTAAGAACCCGAACCAACCAAAATGCTCGCCTGCCTCTTCTGGAGACCTGGAGACGACCGGCACCTTCAGGCCACGGCCGATTGCCTCAGCGATCTCCCGAAACGGCACCCCCTCTTCGGCGACCGCATGATACCGGGCTCCCGCAGATCCCTTCTCCAGCGCCAGTCTGTAGAGGCGGGCGGCATCAAGCCGGTGCACCGCGGGCCAGCGGTTGAGCCCTTCGCCGACATACGCCGAGACTCCCTTCTGGCGAGCTATAGCGATCGCGTAGGTGATGAGGCCTTGCCTGACCGGGTCGTGGACCTGCGGGAGGCGCACCACCGATACGCGGACCTCGCGGGAAGCAAGGGAAGCCGCCGTTTCTTCCGACGCACTGCGGGGACTCATGGAGCTGGGACTGGGCGCATCTTCTTCCGTCCGGAGTCGGCCCGACGTACCGATCCCGGTCCCGGAGGTGACGATCAAAGGCCGGTCAGAACCAGAAAGTCCAGACCCAGCCAGCCCAGCCCCGAGAGCCTCGATAGCTTTCCTGTCTGTCTCGCAGCTCGCCACGAACTTCGAGAATTCCGAGAAGTCGTGGTTAAAGGCAGTGTGAATAACCCCATCCGACATGGCGGCTCCGCTGCGCAGGCTTTCCAGGTCTTCCAGATCCCCCCGATGCACCTCGGCGCCAGCGTCGGCAAGAAATTTCGCGCCCGCATCCGAGCGGGCAAGACCGAGCACCTGATGACCCGCGCCAATTAGTTCCTGAATGATGGCTGAGCCGATAAAACCCGTAGCGCCAGTGACAAAAACACGCATATATATTTTTTTTGGTTTAATAATTCGATGTCGTAAAGCGGATAACCGACCACAAATTTGAGAAACGGGGCTACTATAAACAAGGAGATTTGACACAATTTTTTGAGGTCATTTGACCTGGTTTTGTTACCTTCCGGCAGCTGGAATAAGCATTAAAATGCATGATCAATGTTTGAGAATTTTGAAACTTATATTACGTCTACAGATAATTTCACTAAAGATGAGCTTAAGCAGATTCGTTCGCTGTCAGCAATAAAAAAAATACGGAGGAAGCAGCTGCTGTTGAAGGAGGGTGAAGTTTGCCGGTATAAGATATTTATTTCTGAAGGCTTATTAAGAACCTATCGCCAAAAGGATGACGGAACGGAACATATCATGCGGTTTTCACCCGAAAACTCCTGGACAACCGATCATGAAAGTTTTAAAAAGCAATCGCCCTCTAAATATCATATCGAAGCACTGGAGAATTCGGAGGTGGTTTTATGGACACGCGAAGACCTGGCTGAATTATATACTTCTATTCCTGCATTCAAATCCTATATGGAAAGGCTCATGGATAGCGGCCTCAATGCAAGCCAGGAGCGGATACTCAAGAATCTTAGTTATACTTCCGAAGAAAAATACGAGGACTTCATCGCTTCTTTCCCCGATGTTTTCAGGCGTGTGCCGCTGCATATGGTCGCGTCTTATCTTGGTGTGTCGAGAGAAACGCTAAGCCGGATAAGACATGCCCGGCTTAAGCAGTAATAGATAAAATTCAGTCCGTCAGGCGAAAGGGACGGCGAGACATCCCCCATTGCCGGAGAGAAAGGATATGGAGTGTATAGGCCAGGGGGACCAGCAGACCGGGCAGATAAATAAGAGGGAACTTTGTCAGCAAGGAACTGTCGGGTTGATTGTGAAAGACACGCAGCGGGGTTGGCATGGATAAGGTAGAAATCGTGACAACATTTAATAGTAAAACAAGACCGGTAATATTGTATAACAGTGCCACCACCGGAGGCCAGCTCTTCTTTACAAAACAATAGTAGCCTACCGGGAAGGCTAACAAGCCGGTGAGAATGTCGAAATTTCGTCCCTCAAAACTCATCTGCACGGGCAGTGATCCATTGCGCACGAGTAACCAAAGTGCTATTTCAACCAGGATGCGAAATGACTGGAGATAGATCAGCCACTGGGGTTGGATATGACGCAAAACCTCTTTGCCCGCCCTTGAGCGGGTGAAGAGCAGCACCAGGAGTAAAGGTGGCAACAGGGCAAATGTCAGCCGTGGAGGCAGCGCGGAAAAATCGGCGAAAAACCCGCGTATCGACAATATACCGAGCAGTAAAAGCCAGGCTAGGAGCAGAACTGCAGTCCCGCGAAAAATGGATCTGGACATAGTTGGTTCGTATAAGGATACAAAGGTCCGAATGCTGGCGGTCCGCCGGATAACCAAAATTGCTATTTTGACCGGAGCCGGTACTGGGTGGGATAAAGCCCCATCCGCTGGTAAAAAAGGCGGCTGAAAGACTGGCTATTGTCAAACCCTAACAACCCGGCAAGATCCGTTATGGGTATGACGGAACCGGCGAGCAGGACCCTGGCTTTTTCGAGCCGGAGGTGTTGGAGGTATTGATAAGGCGACAGGCCGTAGGTCATACGAAACAATCGCAAGAAATGATATTTGGAAAGACAGGCTTCCGCAGCAAGCTGGTCCAGGCTTATTTCTCCGCAAAAGCCGGAACGGAGGACATCCATGGCGCGGGAAAGGCGTTTGTAGAGCTCGACGCGTGTGGCCTTCCTGACCGGCGGCAGATTGCTTACAATTTCGGTGATGTGGCGGTGCTGCTGCAAATGATAAGACAACAGGGCAGTCAACTGCTCTTCAAACCGGAGCTTGTTAAATCCTGTTTCCTTGTACGAAGTCATGATCGCCCGGATCAGGGCGTTGAAGGCAGCATCCCGACGATGCAACTGGTTAAAGAACGAAATAGGGGACAATTGTTGTTCTGTGCCCGCACCCAAAATCCTGTCTGTCGGAGTTATCAAAGAATTAAGAACCGATTCGCTGAAGAAATCCCCGAAATGGATATTAAAAGTTTCGGCACCGCCGGAACCTTCTTCTACCTGTAGGGTATACAACTGGGAGCGATTGCTGACAAAATAGTTGTCCTCATCGATGTGAGTTGTCTGCCGGTCTACACTGCAAAAGCTATTTCCCCGTATATTCAAAAAAAAGGAAACCGGGCCTTTGATATCAGGGCGGAAACATTCCCTGACCTTTGTATGAATGATGACACTTGGAAAACCTTCTGTATCCAACGGTAGGTTGCCCCATCCCAACCGATTACTAAATCCTTGGGAAACCTGGCTTTTCAGCCAGGTAAGATCGGGAAATTCATGGAAGATCACTAAAGTAAGATACGACGAAGTTGTTGCGTTCGGCGAAGATTTTATGGAATTGGTCGAAATTTTTTGTGAGTTTTTGGGTAAGGAGAGATTTTCACGCATCAGTAAATCCCATTCCATAAGCTTTACATTGAAAGAAATGAGAAACATTGTCGTGCTGCTCCTATTATATATGTCCCTTGCTGTGCAAGGGCAGGTAAAAATGCCCAGGGGAAGTAAAATGGCCGCTGTTTCAGAGCAGATCGGCATCACAGACGTCACTATCAACTATAGCCGGCCGGCTGTCAACGGGCGGGAAGGAAAAATCTGGGGCGACCTGGTGCCATACGGCTTTGTGGATTATCACTATGGGACCAGCAAGGCAGCTCCCTGGCGGGCCGGAGCCAATGAGAATACGACCATCGAATTTTCCACGGATGTCGCCATCGAAGGGAAACCGTTGGCGGCGGGGAAATATGGTTTCTTTATCGCCATGGGGCAGGAAAAAGCAACGCTCATTTTCTCGAAGGATAACAATTCCTGGGGCTCCTTTTATTATAACCCGGCCAGCGATGTGTTACGTGTGGAAGTACCCGCGATAAAGACGACGGAAAGCGTCGAGCGGTTGAAATACGAATTCGCCGCAGAGACCGACAGCAGCGCCATGGCATTGCTTCAATGGGAGAAGCTTAAAATTTCCTTTACTATCGTCGTGGACCTTAAAAAAACGCAGGTGGATGCTTACCGGTATGCTTTCAACAGCGGCAGTTTCTATGAGTACTGGCAAAACATGCAACAGGCTGCGGATTTTTGCCTGGTCAATGATGTGGACCTTGAAGAGGGGCTTAGCTGGGCAGACCGGTCCATCAATACATATTTTGGAGAGGCCAATTTTCGCACGCTCAGCACTTATGCGGGTTTACTGGAAAAAGCAGGACGTCGGTATGAAGCTGACTCTTTGATGAAAGTTGCCTTTCCCAAAGGGAGCATTCGGGACGTATATTACTATGGTAATAAGCTCTTGCGGATGAAAAAATATAAGGCGGCTTTTGACGCCTACAAGATCAATTATGACAAAGCCCCCAAAGACTGGCTGACCAATTTTGGACTGGCAAAGGGTTATGCAGCCATGGGCGATAAGGCTGCAGCAATAAAGTATGCGGACGACGGCATACAATTGGTGCGCGACCAGGGTACTAAAGAGTATATCGGAAGGTTGAAGCAGGATATCATCAACGGGAAGGATATCACCGGGTTCTGAGTTACCGGTTTTGGATTGAATTTACGGGTCTAAGATCATCATCGGGCGAGCGTGGCCGCATCGAACACGCGGCAGAAGTTGCCGCCGCCTACCTTGCCGATTTCATCCGAAGTAAAGCCAATCTTTAACATCGCATCGACGACGGTGTAATAGAATCCGAACTTCTGGTCCGGCCAGGCTTGGTTCGTACGCTCACCGATCCTGCCGCGATTTTGATCCCCCCCGGGGCTTTCCAGCTTGGTATCGGTGCCGATGCAGACATGATCAATTCCGATGACGTCGACAAGAGCCCGAACATTCCGGGCATACTCCAGCGGAGTATCGGCCAGATGTGTCCATACGCCAATCACGCCACCCGCGTCGGCAACTATCTTAGCTTGCTCTTTGCTGATGAGTCTTGGCCGCATCATGCGGGCCATGTTTGGGTTCTGCCCCAGCTGGGTATCGAGGCCGGTGTGAGAGATGATCATCGGATGGGTCGTCATTTTGAGCGCAGCGGCAGTAGTCTCCGTGTTGGCATGCGCCAGGTCCACTAGAATGCCCAGTCGGTTACATTCTTTGATGACGTCCGCTCCGAACGCGGTCAGTCCGCCCCATTGTGGGGGATTAGTGTAAACGTCTCCCAGCGGCACGGACGCATCGCTGTCATGGAGCAGTCCGAGGTGTCGCAAACCCCGATTATAGGCATCTCCGACTCGTTCCAAATGCCCTTCAAGAAAGTGACCGCCCTCGACCGATTGGATGACAGTCGGCTGGCGCTTCTTATGGGCGGCGCGGAGGTCTGCCAGGTTTAAAGAGCGCTTCATGCCGTTGCGGGCCAGCTGCTGGTCCACTGAAGCCAACCCGTTCATGAACCGGTCGTAGGCGTCTCCGGGTTTGCTTATCTTTTGATAGTCGAGGGCGAATGTCATGCAGATGGCTGATAAGCCCGACCGTTTCATCTCGCTGGCCAGGTCGATGTTTGGACCGGGCAACTCGGCTGCGGTGAGGGGGACGTCGATATGATTGTGTATGAAAAAGATCAATTACTGCTATTTCTTTGCCAGCTTAAAGCGTTTTTTGAACATACCAATTTGAAAAACAATTCTTTAAGTCAATTTTTTCATTTTATGAGCAAAGAGTCAAATCCCGGTGTCCCAAAACATATTCCAGTAGAGGTCAATTATCAAAAAATTGGAAATTTGTCAATTGTGATCTTCAAAATATTAGCATTATATTCATGCACCGAAAACTTAATCCCATAAACCGAATTGTGACTGAGGGTAGCGAATTAAGGTCAACCGTGCAAGCTCGGAAAACTATAAGTTCGGGTAATATTCGTCTAATATCATAAATAAAATACACACGTTGTGCGTAAGCGTTCCAGATAACTTAATAGATAAAACTTTTTGATAAAATGAACAAGGCATCAATATTTATTTTAGGACTTGTCACTTCATTCTGTTTGGGTTTTGCTTTCAAGACAGTAATTGTTAAACACAATAATTCTAATACGACAAATATGAAAAAAGTAACAGGGATTGGTGGCGTCTTTTTTAAATGCAAAGACGCCAATAAAATCAAAGAATGGTACAAAACGCATTTAGGTCTTGACGCAGGTCAATATGGGGCAAATTTTGAATGGCGACAAGCTGCAGACCCAACAAAAAAAGGATCTACTCAATGGAGTCCATTTTCTGAAACAACAAAATATTTTGAGCCTTCAACAAAAGACTTTATGATAAACTATAGAGTTGAGAATTTAGAAGCTCTTGTAGAGCAACTTAAAAATGAAGGAGTAACAATTGTAGACAAAATTGAAGCTTCAGACTATGGCAAATTTGTTCATATTATTGACGTTGAAGGCAACAAGGTTGAACTTTGGGAGCCTAATGATTAATGATATTGAGTAGGATCAGGACAATTCTCGAATTTTTTCGTAGTGTATTTACGGCGACTAGCGATTTTATAAGATTGAATAACAGCATGTTCAGTGATACTTCATAGATCGTTTAATACCTTCGGGAATTGTGAAGGGAAACCTTTCCATTATCTATTTACTGTGCCTGAACAGACAGGTGCCTGATAAGAAAAGTACGACCTGGATGCCCGAGTTGATTCAATTGATCAATGACATGTTGACGGTCAAATGAGACCTCATGATGGCTTATGCTGTAATCATCCTTTGTTGCCTCTAAAACAGCATAGCACGCATAGCGATTCGGGGTAAGAGATAGACTAACTGCACCGGGATTTACCAGGTGAATCCCATTCCATCTCCTCTCCATTGGCAAATGCGTATGCCCCATACATACCAGATTGGCATCACAGGCACTGAACAGTTCCTGTATATCACTTTTTTTCATTTCCGGGGATATACCTAACCCGTCATCACGTCCGGGAGACGCATGTACACCAAGAAACTGGGAGCCATCCGGTAAGGTAATCTTTAATTCCAGCGGTAAATCCTTCAACCATTGCAGCCAGCCACTAGCAGTGACCATACCCTGTGTCCATGCAAATGTATTTGCTACTTCAACAAGCGGTGGCAGGAGACTGGAATCTTCACGAGCCTCTTCCAAAGTTGGAG
>DATMGS010000010.1:0-139853 GCA_035555335.1 Puia sp. | reverse complement strand
AGCGACTGGAGCGGGAACGGGTAGTGCGAAAGGAGTGGTACGTCTGAAGGAGGTGACGGACGCGGTGGGGATGGGGAAGAGCAATGGGTGGTGGAACCGGATCGAGATAGCGGATGTGAATGGGGATGGGTATCCGGATATTGTGGCGGGTAATCACGGGCTGAATTCCCGATTCCGGGCGAGTGAGACGAAGCCGGTGTGTATGTATGTGAGTGACTTCGATGAGAACGGGAGTGTGGAGCAGATCGTGACCTGCTATAATGGGGACAGCTCTTATCCGATGGCATTGCGGCATGACCTGGTGGGGGTGCTGCCATACCTGAAGAAGAAGTATCTGCGGTATGATGATTATAAGGCACAGACGGTGGAGGATATTTTTACGAAGGAGCAATTGGAGAAGGCGGTGAAGCTGGATGCGTATGAGCTGCGGAGCTGTGTGTTTATGAATGACGGGAAGGGGACATTCAATAAAAAAGTATTGCCGATGGAGGCGCAATTCTCGCCTGTCTATGGCATCCTGGTAAAGGATGTTGACGGGGATGGGAAGGAGGATCTATTGCTGGGCGGTAACTTTTATCAGTCGAAGCCGGAGGTAGGGATTTATGATGGAAGTTATGGGTTGCTGTTAAAAGGGGATGGGAAGGGGGATTTTAAGGCGGTCGATGAAAAGCAAAGCGGGCTGTTGATTAAGGGGGCTGTCCGGGATATGGGATGGGTCAAGGTCGGGAAGAAGCAGTTGCTCGTTGTCCCTTTAAATAATGATACGGTTCGGATATTTACTAATACGATTCATCATTCACGTTAAAAATATAATAATATGCCTGGAGACACCCTGAATGTAAATAATAAAGCGGATCAGCAGAACACCTACGATGCCATTGTGATCGGTTCGGGTATCAGTGGCGGGTGGGCGGCTAAGGAGCTGACGGAGAAAGGCCTGAAGGTGCTGATGCTGGAGCGCGGCCGTAATTTCGAACACATCAAAGATTATAAGACGGCGGATAAGAACCCCTGGGATTTTCCGCACCGGGGGAGGGCGCCCTTGCAGTATAAAAAAGATAACCCTGTCATTTCGAAGGATTGGGCTATGTATGGCACGGCTGCGCAGGAGGCTATTATGGATTACTGGGTGAAGGAGAAGGAATGTCCTTATGTGCAGGTGAAGCCTTTTGCCTGGTGGCGTAGTTATCAGATGGGGGGGCGCTCGATCCTTTGGGGAAGGCAGAGCTATCGGTGGAGTGATCTTGATTTCGAAGCCAATCTGAAAGATGGTATTGCCGTGGACTGGCCTATCCGTTATAAGGATCTGGAGCCCTGGTATGAGTATGTGGAGAAGTTTGCCGGGATCAGCGGGTCCAGGGAGGGGTTGGCTCAACTACCTGACGGGCATTTCCTGCCGCCGATGGATCTGAACTGTGTGGAAAAGGACATCGCTTCCCGGATCAAATCGTATTATAAGGGTCAGCGGCACTTATTTATCGGGCGTGTAGCGAACCTGACGGCTGCCATTCCCGGGCGGACACAGTGCCAGTTCCGCAACCGGTGTTGGGAGGGGTGTCCGTTTGGTGGTTATTTCAGTACGCAGTCGTCTACTTTGCCGGCGGCTGTGGCTACGGGTAATTTAACGGTGCGTCCTTTTTCCATCGTTACCCGGTTGTTGTATGATAAGGACAAAAAGAAGGCTACGGGGGTGGAGATATTGGATGCAGAGACGAATAAGACCTATACTTTTCATGCAAAAGTGCTGTTTTTGAATGCGTCTGCGTTAAACAGTGCGTGGGTGTTGATGAATTCGGCTACGGATGTCTGGCCGGAGGGACTCGGCAGCAGCAGTGGCGAGCTGGGGCATAATGTGATGGATCATCATTATATGCTGGGGGCGCAGGGTACGGTGGATGGGTTTGAGGACAAATATTATTATGGACGTCGGGCTAACGGTTTCTATATACCGCGATTTGCCAATTTATTCGGTGACAAACGAAATTTCTTGCGGGGGTATGGGTACCAGGGCGGCGCCAGCCGGCAGGGATGGAGTAAGGATGTGGCGGAGATGTCGATTGGCGGCGACTTTAAGGAGGCGTTGACGGAGCCGGGCGGATGGCAGATCGGCGCTACGGGTTTTGGGGAAATATTACCTTATCATGATAATAAAATCAGCCTCGATAAGAATGTGAAGGACAAGTGGGGGCTTCCTGTGTTGTCGATGGATGCCGAATTAAAGGAAAATGAGCTGAACATGCGCAAGGATATCGTCAAGGAGCTGGTGGCTATGTTCGAGGCAACAGGGGTCAAGAACATCACTACCTGGGATAGTAAGGAATATGCGATTGGTCAGGGGATCCATGAGATGGGTACGGCGAGGATGGGAAGGGATCCTAAGACATCGGTATTGAACGGGCATAACCAGGTATGGGATGCTCCGAATGTATTTGTTACGGATGGCGCTTCGATGGTGTCGAGTGCGTGTCAGAATCCATCCCTGACTTATATGGCGATGACGGCAAGGGCTGCCGATTTTGCGGTGAAGGAATTGAAGAAGGGGAATATCTAAAATTATTGCATTATGAAAATAAGCGCTGTAACAAAAGCGATGTTGCTTTCGGGCGGGTTTCTGGCGATGGGCGGAATGCTGGTCGCGCAGACGGATACGCTGCCCCGGCCCAGTCTTTGGAAGGTCCATGATATGAGCCGGCCTAAGCCGATGGTCGTACAACCTTTGGAGCAAATGCTGCCGGCTCCTGCTCCCGCGGGGGCATTGGTATTATTCGACGGAAGTGATTTTGCGCATTGGGCGGGGGCGGATGACCAGGCTCCCAAGTGGAAGCTGGAAAAAGGGTATATGGAGATTGTCCCTGGTACCGGGTTCCTGCATTCCAGGGAAAGTTTTGGGGATGTCTTTCTGCATGTCGAGTGGGCATCTCCGGATGAGCCGGACCGGAGGGGGCAGGATCGGGGCAATAGCGGTATTTTCTTTATGGGGCAGTATGAGCTGCAGGTATTGGATTCTTACCAGGCGGATACGTATGCCGATGGGCAGGCGGGGGCTTTGTATGGACAGGCTCCGCCACGGTTCAATGTCTGCAAGCCACGGGGAGAGTGGAATGCCTATGATATAGCTTTTCGTCGTCCGCGTTTTTCCGCGAAGGGGGGATTGTTATCTCCTGCCCGTATCACGGTGATCCATAATGGAATCCTGATCCAGGATAATGAAGAATACAAGGGGCCTACTTCCTGGCTGAAGTACCTGCCTTATAAGGCTCATGCCGACAAGCTGCCTATTACGTTACAGGAGCATAATTGCAGGGTGCGGTTTCGCAATATATGGGCGATGTCTTTGCCGGAGCTGGTTAATCCGGAAAAGGTGTCCGGCCCTGCGGTCTATGCTTTGTCCGACCAGGCGCTGACTAAATTTACCGGTGCCTATGCCCGTCCGAATACCGATGCTCCGATCAAGGTCACTAAAAATAAAGGACATCTTTTTGCGGACTTTTTCTATCGTCCGGGGGCGCTGGAGCTGATACCGCGCAGCGACCATGAATTTGAATTAAAGGATACGGATGCGACGGTGACTTTTACGATGGATGGGAAGGGCGCTGTTACGGAACTGATCTTTCATATCGGAGGCGAAGACATGCCTGCTAAAAAAGTAAAAAACTGAGACGGGGATATTCCGGAAAGATAAATAAGGGGGGCGAGAGCCTGTTTGCCGGACTGCTGGTCTGTGTATTCCTATGCGGCTGCGAGGGCAAGCAGGAGAAGCTGTTCTCTTTATTGCCTGCTGCGCAGACGGGGATTGATTTTTCGAATCGGGTGGCGGATACGGATACGCTCAATATCCTGGATTATCTGTACTACTATAATGGGGGCGGGGTCGCCATCGCGGATTTTAACGGGGATGGGTTGCCGGATATTTATTTCGTTTCCAACCAGGGCGATAATAAGCTGTATCTGAATAAGGGAAATTTTCGCTTTGAGGATATTACGCAGAAGGCCGGGGTGCAGGGAAAGGGAAACTGGAAAACGGGGGTGACGATTACGGATATCAATGGGGATGGGCTGCCGGATATTTATGTTTCGGAGGTAGGGAATTATAAGGGCTTTCATGGCCGTAATGAGCTTTTTGTGAATAACGGGGATCTGACGTTTACGGAAGAGGCGCATGCGTATGGGCTGGATATCGAGGGGTTCAATACGCAGGCAGTTTTCTTCGATTATGATCATGATGGCGACCTGGATATGTTTTTGGTCAATCATAGCGTTCACTCCAATGAAAGTTATGGGGATTCTTCGGAAAGGCGGGTGCGGAATGAGATGAGCGGGGACAAGCTGTTCCGGAATGATAGTGTGGCGGGGGGGAGGAGATTCGTCGAGGTCACGGGGGGGGCGGGGATCTATAGCAGTATTATCGGGTATGGGCTGAATGTGGTGGTGGGGGATCTGAATAATGACGGGTGGGATGATATTTATGTCAGCAATGATTTTCATGAGAATGATTATTACTATCTCAACAATAGGGACGGTACATTTA
The DNA here is from genome assembly GCA_035555335.1 of Puia sp. GTDB lineage: Bacteria > Bacteroidota > Bacteroidia > Chitinophagales > Chitinophagaceae > Puia. Next base: position 135,325 of record DATMGS010000010.1, on the reverse strand, counting down.
AAGAGGTCAACCGGCAGGCATTTGGTCATGAGAGCCGGTTTTCGATGGGGAGTGATATGGCCGATATAAATAATGACGGGTGGCTGGATCTTATCACGCTGGATATGTTGCCTCCGCAGGAGAAGCTCTTAAAAACCTCGACGGGTGACGACCCCTTGAATATTTTCCAGTTCAAGCTGAATTTTGGCTATCATTATCAATACGCCCGTAATTGTCTGCAATTGAACAGGGGTGGCGGGATGAAGTTTAGCGATATTGGGTTGTATGCCGGCATTGCCGCTACGGATTGGAGCTGGTCGCCGCTGGCTGCTGATTTTGATGATGACGGGCAGAAGGATCTTTTTATTTCAAATGGGATCAAACGAAGGCCGAATGATCTGGATCTGTTGAAGTTCATGTCTTCCACGACGATAGCCAAATCCTTACAGGATGGACGATCCGCGGATCTGGCAACGGTGGAGAAGATGCCGAAGGGGGTTTTGAATAACTATATTTTCAAAGGGTCCGACAGTTTGGTGTTTGCCGACAAGAGCCAGGAGTGGGGGGTGGAGGAAAAGGGTATTTCCAATGGGGCAGCCTATGCTGATCTGGACAATGATGGCGACCTGGATATCGTGATCAATACTATGAATGGGCCGGCGATGATCTATCGTAATAATAGTCGTCAGCAGCAGCGCAACCATTACCTGGAGATCGCTTTAAAGGGATCGGCGTCCAATCGTCTCGGGATTGGCGCTAAAGTGGTGTTGAAAAATAAGGGGAAGCTACAGCTTGGCTGTCTGAATGTAACGAGGGGGTTTGAGAGCAGCGCTTTGCAATATATCCATTTCGGAACGGGCGCCGACACCCTGATCGATACGCTGCAGGTGATCTGGCCGGATGGGAAGTCGCAGTTGCTGTCCGGGATCCGTGCGGATCGGCGGCTGACGCTCCGGTACCAGGATGCCGGTCGAAGTGAGAATAGTTTGTTGCCCGTTGCGTCCGGGAAAGAGATGCTGGAAGATGTCAGTGAGGCGATCGGGCTGCCTTATAAGCATGTGGGGAATCGCTACGATGATTTTGCCAGGGAGCCATTGATCCCGCATAAGATGTCTACCCGGGGGCCGAGGCTGGCGGTGGCGGATATCGATGGGGATGGGCTGGATGATCTTTATGTCGGGGCCGGTGGGGGGCATCCGGGGGGGCTGTGGCGACAGCTGTCTTCGGGTAAGTTCGTGCCGACCAATCAAGGGGTATTGGCGGCTGATTCTATCTATGAGGATGGGGCTGCGATCTTCTTTGATGCGAATGGGGATGGGTTCAAGGATCTGTATGTAGCGGCGGGGGGAAATCAATACCCTGTCGGCTCGGGGAACCTGGCGGACAGGTTGTATCTCAATGATGGCAAGGGCAATTTCAGCCGGTCGGCTTCGCTGCCCCGGATATTGGAGAATAAATCCGTCGTTATTGCTGCGGATGTCGACCATGACGGGGATCTGGATTTGTTTATCGGGGGGAGTAGTGTTACGGGGCAGTATGGGGCGATGCCCGATTCCTATTTATTGCTGAATGATGGCAAAGGAAATTTCACGGTAGCTGATGAATTGGCGGCGCCGGGGCTAAGGCATATCGGTATGGTTACCGGTGCGGTGTGGACGGACCTGGATAGAGACGGATGGGATGACCTGGTCATTGTCGGGGAGTGGATGCCCGTAACGGTCTTTAGGAATGATCATGGAAGGTTGAAGAATGCTACGGCGACGCTGGGGTTGCAGGGTACTACGGGGTGGTGGACCTGTATTCAGGCGGAGGACATCAATAACGATGGGTTTGCGGATCTGCTGATCGGGAATTGGGGAGAGAATTCAAAGTTACATGCCAGTGAACGATTCCCGTTGAAGCTGTATGTGGGTGATCTGGATGCGAATGGGTTGCCGGATCAATTGCTGGCTCTTGAGAGGGAGGGGCAGTATTATCCTTTTTTGGGAAAGGATGAGCTGGAGAAGCACCTTCCTGCTCTTATCCGCAAGAAGTATGGCAGCTATGCCGATTTTGCGGGGCAGACGATGGAGCAGGTCTTTGGCGATGACCTGAAAAAAACGAATCTTCTTACGGCCAATATATTATCTTCTGTGGTGTTGATCAATGATCATAAAGGGAATTATCGGGTAACGAAATTGCCCCGGGAGGCGCAATGGGCTCCCATCTTTACCTTTCTGGCGGGAGATTTCAACGGGGATCACCGGATGGATCTGATCACGGCCGGAAATTTCTATGGGGTCCTGCCGTATGAGGGGCGCTATGATGCCGGTCAAGGCGATTTGCTGGTTGGGCAGCCGGATCATTCTTTCAGTGTCTTGCCGGCTGGTGAGTCCGGCATTTTGCTGGAGGGGGAGGTAAGGGATAGTAAAGTCATCCGGATGGTGGGCGGCAGGCAGCTCCTGGTTTTTTCGAGGAATGATAATACCCTGGTGTTTTATCAGTTGGGAAGGGCGGCGGGCAAATTATGATCCCTGGTTTCTCAACAATTCCGTACTTTCGAATCGGATATCCAAGTATAAAAACCCCGTGCATGAGTTCGTTGACAGAACGATTAAAGAATTTCAGTCTTGTCCGGAAAATAGTGTATGCCATTGTGGGGTCTATCTCTTACCCGGTCCTGACGATTGTGAACCGATTGAAAATAACCGGCACGGAACACCTGCGTAAACTACCGAGGAACAATGTGCTGTTCGTAAGCAATCACCAGACCTATTTTGCGGATGTTATCACCTTCTTCCATATTTTCAGTGCGGTGAAATGGAGGCGGCAGAACCGTCTGGGTCTTCCATTCTATCTGCTGAATCCCTTTACCAATGTATTTTATGTAGCTGCGGAGGAGACGATGAAAAGCAACTGGGTGAGCAAGTTGTTCAGCCTGGCGGGGGCGCTGCCGGTGAAAAGGACCTGGAAAGAGGAGGGTAAGGAGGTGAGGCGGGGACTGGATCCTTCCGATACGCGGAAGGTCACCCGGGCTCTCAGTACCAGCTGGGTGATCACTTTTCCCCAGGGTACGACCAAGGCATTTGCGCCGGGCAGGAAGGGGACGGCCCTGATCATCAAGCAAAACAAACCCATCGTCATCCCGGTCGTGATCAGCGGCTTCTGGCGGGCGTTTAATAAAAAGGGGTTAAAAATAAAAAAGAGAGGGACGCTCTTGTCCGTAACGTTCAAGGCGCCATTGGACATTGACTATGACGCTTCGCTGGACGAGATCCTGGAAAAAGTGATGGATTCGATCGGGCAGAGCAAAAAGTTTATGATGATGGGCGCCCATCACTGGAGTAAACTGGAAACAGGTAAGGAGGACGCTGCCGCCGCTTTAATCCTTCATAAAAAAGGCCTTTAACTCTCCGGCATCTTCCGGCTTCATCTTACCACCGAGGATCAGTCTCAGCTGCCTTCTGCGGAGGGCTCCTTCAAAAATCTTCTTTTCTTCTTCTGTTTCGGCGATGAGCTCGGGAACGGGGCGCGGGCGGCGGTTGGGGTCCAGGGCTACGAAGGTATAGTAGGCTTCATTGCTTTTGTATTTGTATTGCTGGGTATGGTCTTCGCCCCATACTTTCATGTGTACTTCCATGGAGCTGTTGAAGGCGCGGCTCACTTTGGCTTCGATGTGTACGACGTTTCCCAGCTTGATGGGGTTTTCGAAGGAGATATTATCTACGGAGGCGGTAACTACGGGCGCGTTGCAGTGTTTGCCGGCGGCGAGGGCCGCGGCGATGTCCATCCAATACATCAGCCGACCTCCCATGAGGTTACCATATACATTGGTATCATTGGGCAGGACTAATTCGGTCATAATAATGTGTGATTCCTTCGCTGTCTTTGCTTTCATTTGCATCCTTGCAGGTTTGTGCAAATATAGCGGATGTTCGTCAGACACTTATCTTTTCGCATTGCTGGAGGAAGGATTCTTCAACGTCGGCGCCGATGCCGGGGGTATCGGGGATTTCCAGGAAGTAGCCTTTGTATTGTACGCCGCCGGTGACGGGGTCGGTCTTATGTCCGAGGAGGCAGGTGTCCATGTCGTAGAAGATGATATTGTCGTGGGCGGTGGCGAAGTGGGCGAAGGCGGTGAGGGCTACGCGGCTTTCGAGCATGCCGCCCATCATACAGGGGATGTGGTTTTGCTCGCAGATCTTGTTAATCTTTATAGCTTCGAGGATACCGCTGGATTTGGCAAATTTGATATTGACGTAGTCGCAGGCTCCTGCGGCGATGAGTTTGCGGGCGTCATGGTGATCGAAGACGCTCTCGTCGGCCATGATCTTAACCGGCACACTGTTCCGTAATTCCGGAAGACGGTCATCATCCCAGTGTCGCATGGGCTGCTCGCAAAACTGGATGTTCAGGGCGGCCATTTCCTGTAAGGCCTGGCGGGCCGTGTCGAAGTCCCAGCCCTGGTTGGCGTCGATCCTTAAAACGATCGCTTCGCCTACGGCGGCGCGGATCTGCCGGACCCGCTCTACGTCTTCTTTCCCATTCTTCCCCAATTTGATCTTGATCATGCGGACGCCGTCTTTTTTGAACTGGATGGCTTTTTGGGCCATGTTTTCGGGCGTATCGATGCCGATGGTGAGGTCACTTTCGAGTTCTTTTTTCTCACCTCCCAGGAATTTATAGAGGGGCTGGCCGGCTGCTTGGGCGGCCAGGTCGTAGAGGGCCATGTCGAAGGCACTCTTGATAGTGGCGTTAAAGGCGGTGAAGGCGTGCAGTTCGCCCATGCGGGCTGCTATATCCAATGCCTGTTTGCCTTTCCAAAGTGCGCCGAAGTCTTTGGCCATTTCGAAGCAGGTAGCTTGTGTCTCCCCGACGATCATGGGAAAAGCGGAGCATTCGCCGACGCCGTAGTAGCCGGCATCGGTATGGATGCGGATAAAGATATTCTGTGCGTAATGCATGGTCCCGGTGGCGATGGTGAACGGATGCATCGGGATGCTGAGTTGGTAGATATCGGTCCGGAGGATAATCATGTTGTTTTGTTGATGATTAGGTTACGACTGATGATTCTTATGGTTATGGCCTTTACGCTGACGCACCTTATTGTTTATAGCCTGGTCCGTAGACTGCTCTGCCCGGGGTGGCGCCTGTATGGATTTCGTCCTTCAGGACTTGCACTCCATTGACAAAGACGTCGGAGACGCCGCTGGCCAGCTGGTGGGGTTTGTCATAGGTTGAATTGGCCCGGACGGTGGCGGGGTCAAAGATCACGATATCCGCATAGTTACCGACGTGAAGTTCACCTCTTTTTTTCAATTTGAGGCGGGCGGCGGCCAGTCCGCTGAGTTTGTGAACGGCTTCTTCGAGGGGGATCACTTTTTCATCCCGGACGTACTGCCCGAGCAGTTTGGCAAAGTTGCCATAAGATCTGGGGTGGGTGCTGCTTTTCAGGAAGACGCCTTCGGGGGCCATGCTGGAGGCATCGGAGCCGAAGGTCATATAGGGGAGGCGAATTTCTTTTTTCACGTTGTCTTCGCTCATCAGGAAATAGATGACATCCACGCGGGAGTGGTCCTGGATGACGAGGTCGATGATGGTTTCTTCGGGGGACTGGTGGCGTAGTTTTGCAATCTCGCTCAGCCGCTTGCCGGTCAGGTATTTCAGGGAGTCCTGTTTGAAGCCTGCGCAGATGATATTGTCGGCGCCGGAGCCCAGGTAGAGGTTTTCCCAGGCATTGGTCGGGGTAATCATTTCCTTCAGTACTCTCTTCCGGATGGCGGGGTCTTTGAGCCGTTCGATCCACTGCTCGAGCCCCCCTTCCTGTACATCTGGGGGCATGGAGGCGTCGAAGCCGGTGGCTCCGGCGGTGTAGGTATACATGCAGGCGGATATGTCCAGTCCGGCTTTGCGGGCACTGTCGATTTTCGCGATCAGCGGATCGAGTTTGCTCCAGTTGTTTTTTCCGGCGGCCTTGAGGTGATAGAAGGCGGCGGGCATGCCGGATTCTTTGGAGATATGGATCAGCTCGTCGGCGGCTTCGAGGAGCTGGTTGCCTTCGCTGCGGACATGAGAGATATAGAGGCCGCCATAAGGGGCGGCGGTCTTGCATAGTTCGACCAGTTCGTCTGTTTTGGCGTAGAACCCCGGGGCATAGATGAGGGCGGAGCCGATGCCCATGGCGCCTTCTTCCATAGCCTGGCTGACGAGGGCCTTCATTTTGAGGAGCTCGTCCGGGTTGGGGGGGCGGTTGGCGTCTCCGAGTACATGTTCACGAATAGTCGTGGCGCCTACGAAAGAGGCCACGTTCGTGGAGACACCCTTGTTCTGCAGGTATTGGAGGTAGTCTTTGAGGGAGGTCCATTGTATTTTATACCTGATATCCCCTTCGTTGGCTTCTTCGGTCTTTTTCATGGTGTCGGAGAGGGGACCTTCGGAGCTGCCTTCTCCGAAGACTTCGAGGGTGACGCCCTGGCGGATGGCGCCGAGGGAGCGGCCGTCCTGGATCAGGGAGTTGACGGACCAGCTTTGCATGTCGATGAATCCGGGGCTTACGGCCTTGCCTTTTGCATCCAGCTCATGGGTGGCGTGGGCTCCTGACAAGTCTCCGATGAAGGCGATGGTATCGGCGCGGATGCCTATATCTCCTTTGGTGGAGGGGCCGCCGGTGCCGTCATAGAGGGTGCCGTTGCGGATGATGGTATCGTATTGGGGGGAGGGGTGGCAGGAAAGGAGGAGTGCCAGTAGACAGACTGTTGGAAGACGGCCCCCGGCCAGGTGTAGATTGTTGTATTTTCTCATGTTTAGTTATTGGTCATGGAAATTAAGGAATCTCCCGCTACCGATCTTCCCGTCTCCAATAAAAATTTAGTTCTTACTTTTGCCCGGAAAATAAGGTTTGATAGTATGAATACAGCCCCCGGATCCCTCTCTTTTGACAATACGGAAAACGCTTTCGAGTATAAATCTGACAAAGAGTTAAAAAAAGCTTCTTTTTTATTTTCAAGCATGGGGTATTCGTCCCTGGTGAAAATGGGTACCCGGCTGACTCCCTGGCTGATCCGGTCGGGGTTACCGATCAAAGGGCTGATCCGGAACACTATTTTTTCCCAGTTTGTAGGGGGGGAGACGCTGGCGCAGACGGCGGCTGTAGCCCGGAAATTGGGTGAATACCATGTCCAGGTGATCCTGGATTATGGGGTGGAAGGGGGAGAAGAAGGGGAGGAGGGCTATGATCATGCCTGTGGGGAGTTCATCCGGGTGATCGAATATGCGGCTACCCAGCCCAATATTCCCCTTATGAGCATTAAAGTGACCGGCATCGCCCGTTTTAGCCTGTTGGAAAAGCTGGATCATTCCATGGGTGAGCGAGGTCCGCTTATGAAACGGTATGTAACGGCATTGGAATCGCTGACGCAGGCCGAGAAGGAGGAATGGCAGCGGGTGAATGAGCGGATGCTGCGGATCTGCCGGGCGGCGGAGGCGAAGAATGTGGGGGTTTTGGTGGATGCGGAGGAGACCTGGATACAGGATCCGGTAGATGTGCTGACGATATTGATGATGGAGCAGTTTAACAAGGGGCAGGTGGCGGTCTATAATACAATCCAGCTATACCGGCATGACAGGCTGGTGTTCCTGAAGGATTCGTATGAGGCGGCGGTGCAGCGGAACTTCGTATTGGGCGCCAAGCTGGTACGGGGGGCTTATATGGAAAAGGAGCGTAAGCGGGCGCTGGCCGAAAATTATGCCTCGCCTATTCAGCCCGATAAGGAGACTACGGACAAGGATTATAATGCGGCCCTGGAGTTTAGCATCGCGCATTTGGACCGGATCGCCCTGATCGTGGCTTCTCATAATGAATACAGCAACCTGTATGCGGTGCAGCTGCTGCAGCAGAAGGGGCTGCCGTTGAATCATGCCCATATTCATTTCTCTCAATTATATGGAATGAGCGATAATATCACGTTCAACCTGGCCAAGGCGGGGTGTGCGGTGAGTAAATACCTGCCTTTTGGCCCTATCAAGGATGTGATCCCGTACCTGATGCGGCGTGCGCAGGAGAATAGCTCTATGTCGGGGCAGACGGGTCGGGAGTTGGGATTGATTAAGAAGGAGCTGAAGAGGAGGGGGATATAATTTTATGCCGCTAAATCTAAAAAAATCTTTATTTTCGCCTCTCGGTTTTTTTCGGGCAGTTAGCTCAGTTGGTTAGAGTATTTCCTTGACATGGAAGGGGTCGTTGGTTCGAATCCAATACTGCCCACAAGGCCTCGCACATAGTGCGGGGCTTTTTTGTGCGGTAGCGTGACGAGCTCGCTCGTCTGAGCGAACGCGCAAAAAAGTCCCATCCCGCGATAGCGGGATGGGAGGCCTTGGGTACGGGCCTCGCGGTAGTCTTTGGATGACGGAGCGGAGCGGAGGTAATCCAATACCTTCTCAAGATTGGGTGACAGATCTTGATATAGCCCCCGACTGTTCATCAAAAATTTGCTTCAAAAATCAATAGGCAACTCTTTCATAATTCAACTAACTTATTACCTTGTGCTTGTCTTCAAACGGGGAAGACATCAATTAAGCTTTATCTTCTACTCAACCTCCGGCCTGGATGCTTCGTATCCAGCGGTGGGGGACCTTATTCTCAAAACCCGTTCATGCAGCGGGGTGGAAAACCCCATTAATGGAAGATCCCCCCGAGTTATAAAAAACCAAAACACAAATGACACCAAAATTTTTTTTTCGTATGAAACAATTCCCTGGCATCGTATTATGCCTTCTTATACTGGCGACCGCTTGTAAGAAATCGTCCACAACCGCTGCGCCTGTGCAAACCGCTTCATTAACAATCGTCAATGCACTGATCAACAGTGCATCTGCCATCGTAGGAAGTTCGCAGGGCTTTGACCAGAACGCCTATTACCATTCATTCACCGTCCCATTTGGCACCGGCCTGCAACAAACACTGCCCGTCGGGGTCAGCATGCTAACGATCACCGGCGAATCCAACGCAACCGCCTATTCTTATTATAGTAGCAGTCTGGCCTTGTCGGACAGCGCTAAGTATTCATTTTTCCTGGCCGGGACGGCTACTGTGCCCACCATACTGCGGACAACAGATACCATACCTAAATATGCCGTCTCTACTACGGATTCTATTACCGGGGTTCGCTTTATCAACTGTTCCCCTGGCAGCAACCCGATATCCGTGAATGTTCAGGGCTCGCCGGCGCAAAAGCTGGTGAACAACCTGGCTTACATGGCTATCACTCCTTTTCAAACCCTGCCGGTGAACATAGCAAATGGATTTAGTCCCAGTATCATCTTTGAGGTGCGGGATGTTGCTTCCGATACGGTGCTGACGACCTATACGCTGAACTCCACTTTGTTCAAAAACCAAACCCTTGTCGTGGCTGGTCAGGAAACAGCCGGCGCCGCCGTGCCCGTGACTGTATTCCCGGTCAATAACTTTTAATGTAGTTCTGAAACTTAGCTTACTTGGGTAGTTCTACGGAACTACCCTTTTTAATATCCCTTTGGGGTTTATTTTTAGTCGGGCAACAGTGATTTTATCATTATATTTAAGTTATTTTTACCTGGACAAAACGAGATACTGCTTAAAATCAATGGAAGACAATCCTTCAGATAGGGATTTAGCGTTATTCATGCGCATTGCTAAAGGCGATGTCAGCGCCTTTGAAGAAATTTTCCACACAAGTACCGCCAAACTATTTCCCACCGTCATAAAAATTGTACGTTCCGAAGCAGAAGCCGAAGAAATTATCCAGGAAGTCTTTCTGAGGCTCTGGTTGAAACGTAAGGAGTTACCTGCTATTGCCAATCCCGGCGCCTGGTTGCATACCATTGCGGCAAACTTGTCCCTCACAAGCCTGAGAAGACAGGCCCGTGAGTTCCGGCGGACGCAACTGGTGGCGGAAAATATGAGCGCCGTACCGGAAAATGTGTCCGATCAGCTCGACATAAAAATTTTAAAAGGTATTGTCGATGAAGCCATTGCAAAATTGCCTGCCGCCCGCAGAAAAGTCTTCACTATGAGCCGCTTGCAAGGCATGAGCCGTCGGGAGATCGCCGAAAAGCTCGGCGTCTCGGAAAGTACCGTTAAAAATCAGCTAACGGCTGCGCTGAGATTCATACAGGATCACCTTGACCGGCAGACCAGAATCATAATCCCTTCCTGCATTTCCTGCATTTCCATCTTGCAACATCTGTAATTCCTTGTTCCTATAAAATTCTCCCGGAAAAATTTTCGTTGCCGATAGGACAAGCGACAGAGCATGGCGTCATATTATACAGGATGTCTTGGGTGGCGCATCCCTTATGCGTCAAAAACCATTATCCATGGAAGGGAAAGAATATTACCAATCATTGCTGGAAAAATTTATGGCTGGCACTGCCTCTGAAGAGGAGCGGGCTGATCTGTTCGAAGAACTACAGCAGGATACGGATACGGAAGGCTGGGTGACTTTGATCCGTGAAATATCCGAGGCTGCCGATAAAGATGAGGCATACGATCGCCGTCGTTGGAAACCGGTATTTGAGCAGGTTTTGCAAAAGGCAGGCGCCAGACAACGAGATACCCGGCGCTGGTTATTCGTCCCACCCGGAAGAATCATGGCAGCGGCCGTCCTCTTGTTTTTGTTGATAGTGAGCGGCATCTATATCCGGTATCACCGATCTCAAGTAGAAACAGCGCAGTCTGCCCGACCGGTAATAAATGATCTGCCGCCAGGCGGAAACAGGGCGGTATTGACGCTGGCGGGTGGACAACATATCGATCTGGATAGTGCAGCCGATGGACAATTAGCGCAGCGAGGGAGCACGAGGGTCTTAAAACTGAGCAATGGCCAATTGGCATACTCGGCGACTGATGCGAAGAACGGGAAGATTTTATATGATACCCTGACTACGCCAATGGGTGGTCAGTATATGCTGACATTGCCGGATGGTACAAAGGTGTGGTTGAATGCCGCCTCGTCCATCATTTTTCCAGCATCCTTTAACGATAAGGAACGGGCTGTGAGCGTGACCGGCGAAGTATATATGGAAGTAGCGAAAAATTCAAAGCAACCCTTTAAGGTAAAAGTGAATGAGATGGAAATTGCAGTATTGGGAACCAGTTTCGATATCAATGCCTACGGCGACGAGCCGATGATCAGGACTACGCTTGTGGAAGGCCGGATCCGGTTAGGTCAGGATGGAAAATCGAAGGAAATCATGCCGGGCCAGCAAGGCCAGGTAATAAAAGGAGAGATTAAATTGGCGCCGAAGGTCGAAATGGAACAAGTTCTCGCCTGGAAGAACGGCTTATTCAATTTTAATAATGTTGACCTATATACAATCATGCGGCAGTTGAGCCGATGGTATAATATCAAGGTTGAATATTCCGGGACCTTGCCTGATCGGAACTTTGCAGGAGAGCTGCCACGGGACCTGAGCCTGGCGCAGGTATTGAAGATCTTAGATAAGATTGACGTTCATTATAAAATTACGGAGGATCATAAACTCATCATTTCGCAATAGCCTATCAAAAGATTGCCTAAAACAAAAGCCAGAAATGCTAGTAACATCTCTGGCTGGCGTTTGAGTAATCCTGAACCAAACAAAGTACGCTAATACTGCTTATTCAATCACCCAAACTCCCCGCTTCCGCTAAAGCGATGGCGGGTAAAATGTAAATTTATGCAATTTAGGGCTATCTGCAATCGTGAATCTGCAAGTGCCTCCTTGCCTTTATTCGGGACAGCACACTGCAAAAAGCGATTAACTCCCCGACCGGGAAAATTAATTTTTCTTGCGATGAAACTAACTGCTATTTTGGTCACCGTATTTGCGCTGCACGTGAGTGCCAGGGCGATTTCCCAAACCATCAGCTTTGCCGGCAAAGAGGTTCCGCTTGTCAAGGCTTTCGAAGCCATTAAAAGCCAGACCGGGTATGTCTACTTCTGCGACGCTGCGATCCTGGCGGACGCAAAGCCCATTACCGTAGTGGCGACCAAGCTCCCGCTCGAAAACTTTCTCAACGAGATCCTCCAAGGACAGTCATTGGAATACAGTATTGAGAATAAGGCAATTATCATCACCCGTAAGAAGGGGACGACCCCGGTTCCGAAGACGGTAATGGTACAAAGCGCTCCTTCCGTTCCGTATGTTCTCAAAGGTACGGTCTACAGCGAGGCCCGGGAGCCTTTGGAAGGCGCCTATGTCCAGATCAAAGGTTCTTCCCGTGCAACAATGACCGATGCGGCCGGGCATTTTGAACTGAACCGCGTTCAGCCCACCGACACCCTGGTTGTAACCAATATTGGTTACAGCAGGCAGCTCGTCCCCGTCGACAATCAGCAAGGGCTTATTATCCTGATGAAGAAGGCTCCCAAAGCACTCGGTGATGTCGAGGTTATAGCCCATACCGGCTTTCAGGCCATTTCCAAAGAACGGGCTACCGGATCTTTTGAGGTGGTAGATAGTGCGCAATTCAACCGGGTCATATCACCAGATATAATGGACCATTTAGATGGGGTGGTGAGTAGTTTGGTTATCGATAAGAGGGTTAGCAGTGGTACTGAAGGGTATGGTACTGCCGACCCAACTTTTTCAATCCGCGGCCTGAGTACGATCACTTCGAGCACCCAACCTTTGATCGTGGTGGATAATTTTCCCTATAGTGGTAGCTCCACCGGGCAGATTCTGGCCAATATCAACCCGGATGACGTAGAATCCGTTACCATACTTAAAGATGCAGCGGCAGCCAGTATCTGGGGCAGCCAGGCGGGTAATGGGGTCATCGTGATTACGACGAAGAAGGGTAAATATAATGCTGCCCCCAAATTGAGTTTCTCCAGCAGCCAGACGATTTCCGGAAAACCCAATTTATTTTATTCGCCTCAGCTGACGTCGGCGGATTATATTGGGGTGGAAAAATATTTATTTAACCTGGGATACTACGATAGACTTTATAATAATCAAGTATCCAATAACTATCCCACGCTGACGCCGGTAGTGAACATGCTTTATTCGGTGAAAAACGGTCAGATCAGCCAGTCCGCCGTGGACGCAGAGACAGCGGGTCTTTCCCAGCTGGATATTCGCAATGATTATCAGAAATATGTGTACCAGAACCTGTTACAGCAAAACTATAATTTAAGCCTATCGGGGGGCAGCGACAAAATGAACTATTCATTGTCGGGGAGTTATTTCAAAGGGCAAAGCAATCTGAAGTCAAGTACCAACGACAAATATTTCCTCGCTGCCAGTACTATGTTCAAGCCCGTGAAGAATCTGGAGATAAGCTTAAGTGTAGGTTTTACGCAGAATAATATGGTCACTGCGCTCGGCTACTTAACTTATGCTGCCCTCTGGTATCCTTATGGCCGGCTGGCGGATAGCAAGGGTAACCCGCTTCCTATAGGAGGCTCCTACAATGAGACTTTCAACCAGTTGGGCCAGTCCCTTGGCTTGTTGCCGGAAACGCAGGCTCCCCTGCAAGAGATGCGTTTAAATACCCAGACCTACCGGACCCATGAGTACCGGCTGAATCCCTCTGTTACTTACACCATCCTTCCGGGGCTCAAGGCAAGTTTTCTGTATGGGTATGACTACTCTTCCACGCTTCAGAACCAGGACCTTAGCGATTCGAGTGTTGCCATTCGCGACCTGATTAATCGTTACACCCAGATCAATTCCAGCGGAGGGTTGACCTATATCATCCCGGTAGGGGACAAGTTGACCTACAACTACATGGATAAAACAAGCCAGAATCTGCGCGCTCAATTGAGCTTTAGCCATCGGTTCGGCAGCGATCACCGCATCGACGCTATTGCGGGTTATGACCATTCGGAAACGCGAACCTCTCAATACAGTTACGGTTATTATGGATATGACGCTCAGACAGCGACTTACCAGACCGCATTGAATTATCAAACGGCTTATCCTACTACTTATGCCAATTTATTGCGTTATGGCGCCGGGACAATAGCGTCCTTGACCCAATACCAGCCCACTACTTTCACTGCCGCGATTTCATACTGGGCTAATATAGCCTACAACTACCGGGATAAATATACGCTTTCACTCAGTGACCGAATCGAAGAAGCCAACCTTTTCGGGGTAACAACCAATAATAGGAAGAAGCCGCTGCCTTCAGCCGGCTTTAGCTGGGATATCAGTAAAGAGCAATTTTACCATATGGCTTTTTTACCTTTCTTAAAATTCAGGGCCACCTACGGCTTCCAGGGCAACCGGGCATTCAATACGACTGCACAAACTATTATCTTTTATCAGTCTAATGGTGGGTACACCGGCCAGAATTATGCAATGCTTGGCAGCGCCGCCAACCCCAACCTGCGTTGGGAAAAAGTGGGACAGATTAACCTGGGGTTAGATTTCGGTATCTCAAAAGGATTATTGGCAGGTAGCCTGGAATACTATCACAAGCAATCAACCGACCTGATCGGTCCCTATCCCCTTGACCCGACGGTAGGCTTCACTTCTTATGTCGGCAATACCTCTTCCATGGTTGGGCAGGGAGTGGATCTAAAACTCTCTGCAACTATCCTGAATCACGCATTCAAATGGAATACCAGCTTTTTCTTCAATTACAATACCAATAAAGTCACCAAATATTATTTGCCTGTTGCAAAAGGATACTTTTCAAATGCTCAAGTCCAGGCAGGCCGCCCGGTAGATGCGGTTTATAGTATGAAATGGGCCGGACTGGACCCGCAGACCGGTGATCCATTGGGCATCGTGGATGGGAAAGTTTCCAAGGACTATTATAATTTCATATATAATACTATTACGTCTAAGGACATAGTATATAATGGGCGTACCAACCCGCCTTACTCAGGCGGGCTGATGAATGGTTTTTCGTACAAAGGGGTTTCCCTGTCTTTTAACATCAAGTACCAGATGGGCTACTATTTCCGGCAAAGTTCGATCAGCTATAGTGGTTTATTTGGCCGAAGTATGGTGACGATGAGTCCGGGCTATAAGGATTGGGAAAGTCGCTGGCAAAAACCAGGCGATGAGCAGTTTACCCATGTACCTTCGATGCCGACGCCGACCGCTCTGCAGAATGAGTATGGCCGGGATCTCTTTTACCAGAATTCTTCCGTGCTGATCCAAAGGGCGGATAATATTGTTTTACAGGGGCTTGCTATGAGCTATAGTCTCAGCCGCACGCAATGGAAAGCCCTGCCATTTTCCAGCCTGAATATTTCGAGTAATTATAATCTATACGTATTACTGTGGAAGGCCAATAAGGTAGGCGTAGACCCCAATTATATGTACAACACCAGACCTCCGCACCAGTTCTCCCTGAGCCTGGGGGCCGCATTCTAAATGATTTCATAAGTGGCAGCGCTATTTGGCCTGTAACAATAAAATGACAAGCGATGAAAAGACTCAAGTATAAAAATTACAGATGTTGGCTGATGGTCATCCTTGCCTGGAGTATGACCGGCTGTACCAAGGATGCGCTAAATGTTAAGCCCAGCCAGAATTTAGCGATTCCCAGTACGGTTACAGATTACCAGGATCTTCTAAATGGCCTTACGGATGGAATAATTGGCCTGCGTACCGTTGAGGGCGACTACATGTCTGACGATGGGTATGTATCTCAGACTGCTTTAGCGAATACTGCGTATGATCCTTTTTTGGCGCTATCCTATACCTGGGATAAAACTATGATGAATGAATTTATCGGGAACAGTCAGTACTATGATTGGTCGGATACTTACTCATTTATTGAGGTTATTAATGTTGCCCTGGATGGCATTAACAGCATCAAACCTACGGTGGCGGACTCTGCCGCATGGGCAAATGTCAAAGGGGCCGCCTTGTTTTTACGCTCTGCTTATTTTTTCAGCCTGGCGAATTTATGGTCTGAGCCCTATAATGCGGGGGGGAGTAATGATGGGCTCGGGATCGTAATGCGACTCAGCTCAAATATTGCCGATCCAGTGGTCCGTAGTACGGTAGCACAAACCTATGACCAGATCATCTCCGATTTGCAGCAGTCGGTTACACTCTTACCCAATACCACGGCCAGCGGTACGGTCACCAGCAAAGTCCGGCCGTCTAAAGTTGCGGCTTATGGTCTGTTGGCCCGTACTTACCTGCTTATGGGAAATCCGGGTAAAGTGAAGGCTTATTGCGATTCAGCGCTGACCCTTTATAGTACGCTACTGGATTATAATTCCGTAGACCCGACAGTGGGATTTACTACGTTTGAGCCGGAAATTATTTTTGAAGCACAAGGAAGCGGATCGTATATCTACGTACAAGGGTTTGTTAATTGTGATTCTACCTTATACCAAAGTTATGCTCCGACAGATCTGAGAAAAGTCCTGTATTTCATAGATAATGGTGATGGTACTTATACGCCTGGTGGATATTTAGGCGGGTCGATGTTTA
Source organism: Puia sp. (assembly GCA_035555335.1). GTDB lineage: Bacteria > Bacteroidota > Bacteroidia > Chitinophagales > Chitinophagaceae > Puia. The sequence continues at coordinate 118,942 of DATMGS010000010.1, read as the reverse complement.
ACGGTATTTCCGTTGATGAGCTGTATCTGATGCGAGCCGAGGCGAACGCCCGTTTGGGACAAACAACGCCCGCCATGGCCGACCTGAATACGTTGCTGAAGATGCGCTTTAGTAACACCGTTCTTTTTCAGCCCTATACGGCCACGGATGCCAATGACGCTCTGGCTCAGATCCTGATCGAACGCAGGAAGGAACTTTTGTTCCGGGGCCTCCGGTGGATGGACCTCAGGAGATTGAATCAAGAATCCCGATTTGCGATCACGTTGACCCATCTGTCCGGAGGCAAGACCTATACTTTACCCCCTAATGATCATCGATATACATTGCCTATTCCAGCAAATGTTTTGGCAATAGATGCGATCCCTCAGACGCCCTGACTTCAAAAAGAAAAAGCTTGTAGTATCCCGTTAATGCTACAAACGGGGAGAACCGTAAAAGGTCTCCCCTCTTTTTTTAATCCCTGCAAAACAACTAGTAGATAAAAACAAATTTCATGTCACAAGCAATAGTTAAGATCGAGCATTTATCCCATCGTTATGCGACGGCCTGGGCGATCCGGGATATCAATTTCGAAATCAATCAGACCGGTATCATGGGTTTGCTGGGTTCGAACGGGGCCGGCAAGTCGACTACGATGAATATCATGTGCGGTGTACTCAACCAGACGGAAGGCAGCGTGTATATCGATGGCATCGACATCCGGAAACGGCCGCTGGAAGCGAAGAAGCTGATTGGTTTTCTCCCACAGAATGCCCCGCTTCATTTTGACCTGACGGTGGATGAATACCTGACTCATTGCGCTTACATGCGGCAAATGGACAAGAAGAGCATCCCGGAAGCGCTGACGACGACCAAAGAGCGGTGTGGGATCGCGCATTTCAGCAACCGGCTGATCCGTAATTTATCAGGCGGCTACCGGCAGCGGGTAGGTATCGCCCAGGCGATTATCCACCGGCCGAAACTGGTCGTGCTGGACGAACCCACCAATGGCCTGGATCCCAACCAGATCCAGGAGGTTCGGAACCTGATAAGGGAGATTGCCGAAGACCGGTCGGTGATCTTCTCCTCCCATATCCTGTCGGAGATCCAGGCTACCTGCAAAGAGATCAGGATGATCGAGAACGGCCGGATGGTTTTTTCCGATACGATGGAAGCCTTCAATAATTATATCGAGCCCAATAGCCTGCTGGTGGCTTTGGAAAGGCCGCCTTCCTTTGAAGAGCTGCTGGAGATCCCCGGCATTACGCGGGTTGAGCAGGTGCATGGCAAATACCTTCGGCTATATTTCGACAACCCGGCAGGTGTCACGGAAAAAGTGATCGGCATCAGCATCCAGAAAGGCTGGCAACTTTCGGAGATCACGCTGGAGCGGAGTTCGCTGGACGAGATCTTCGGACAATTGTCCCATAAAAACACGAATATAAAATAGCGAAGCCGATGAAAACAATGTGGAAAATTGCGAAAATAGAACTGAGCTCGCTGTTTTACTCCCCGATACCCTGGGTATTGCTGATTATTTTTTCGGTCCAGGGGGGGCTGGATTTTACGCACATGCTGGAGACGATGGTAAACAAGCAGATGGAAAGTGGGCCTGGCAGCCTATCCGATATAACGGCAGGTGTATTTACGAATCGCCTGGATGGCGTATACTCCAATATGCTGGGGCGCCTGTATTTATATGTTCCCCTGCTGACGATGGGACTGATGAGCCGGGAGTTCAGCAGCGGTAGCATAAAGTTACTGCTGTCTTCCCCGGTTCGGATGAGCGAAATAGTGATGGGCAAGTTTGTGGCCATCATGCTTTATTGGCTGCTACCGATGGCGATGCTGCTGCTGTACTTTATTACGGGCCATTTTACGATTGCGGCGATGGAATGGCGCTTCCTGCTCTCCTGTTTATTGGGGATTTACCTGCTTGCAGGAGTGTATTCGGCCGTGGGCTTGTTCCTGTCCTGCCTTACCTCGTATGTTGTCGTCGCCGCCATCGGCACCCTGATCACCCTGGCCTTCCTGGATTTTATGGGTAATGTGTGGCAGGGGATTCCTTTTGTCCGGGATATTACCAGTTTTATCAGCCTGACAGGTCATGCCTGGCGGTTTATGAACGGATTGATCGTGAGCAGGGATGTGTTCTATTTTCTGATCATGATAACCCTTTTCCTGGGCTTATCGGTGCTTTGGCTGCGGGGTATGACGGACTCCCGCTCCCGGTGGTTCAAGGCAGGCCGGTATGTGTCCCTGGTAACCGTCTTGCTGTTATTAGGGTATAGCTGCTCCAGGCCAGCCTTTTCGTTTTATTACGATGCGACCGTTACCAAGCGTAATACGCTGACGCCGGAAACGCAGGCCCTGATCAAAAAGGTGAAGAAGCCGCTCAGGGTCACTATGTACGCCAACCTGTTCCAGGGCGACGCTGACCTGGGACTGCCGGAGATGCTCAATAATGACATGGCCTGGTGGGACAACTATATCCGTTTTATGCCGGAGATGCAATTCGACTATATCAATTATTATGATTCTGTGCTGGACCTGCGGTATTATACGGACCGGCGATTCCGGGGCCTTAACCTGGCGGAACGCGCCAAAAAAGTTGCCTACGACCGGGATCGTGATCTTGACCTGTACTTGCCCCCGGACGAGATACACAAGCTCATAGATCTCAAACCGGAACTAAACTTGTTCGTGCGGCAGCTGGAGGACAGCAGCGGTCGGCACAAGACTTTCCTGCGGATGTTTCATGATCCTATGCATGTGCCCTCTGAAATTGAAGTTGCGACGGCTCTTAAGCGTTTAGTCGTTCCGCCCCCGAAAGTCTTCTTTGTCACGGGGCACAGCGAACGGTCGATCTATAAAAAGGAAGACCGGAGCTACCGGGCAATCGCCCATGATCCAGGCGAACGGGGAGGATTGATTAACCAAGGTTTTGATGTGGATTCCATCACCCTGGATCAGGATCTGCCTGCAGGTCTTGCGGCCCTGGTGATCGCCGATCCGACCCACCCTTATACGCAGGATGAGTTGCAGAAAATACAGGGCTATGTCGCTGCCGGCGGCAACCTGCTGGTGATCGGGCACCAAGGTAACCAGGCGCTGTTGAATCCATTGCTGAAGCCTCTTGGCGTGCAGTTGATGGAAGGCATGCTGGTGGCCAACAGTAAGGACCTGGCGCCCGACGAGATCTTCGTCCGTGTTGCGGATAGCGCCAGCCTGACCGTCCTTGGCCTTACGGACAATTGGCTGCGTCATGGTCCTTTGGTGTATGCGCCGGGTTCCATAGGGTTGCGTTATACTGGTAATGGGCCGTTCGCTGTCCATCCGTTCCTGCTGACCCATGGGGAGGATACCTGGAATAAGCTGGGTGCTTTCAAACTGGATACGGGGAATGTCTCCTATAACCCCGAACATGGGGACGACCATTCGTCCTTGCCTGTGGCGCTGGCTTTGACACGGAAAATCGGGGATAAGGAGCAGCGGATCATGGTCCTGGGCAATGCCAATTGGATGGACAATAAATATCTGGAAAGACAACGAATGGTAAAAACGGTGGTGTTTAATTTCGGCGTTGCCCACGAGGTTTTTAAATGGTTCAGTAAGGGCGAATTTCCATTAAGGCTCTCCCGCAAAGACGGGAAAGATACTGCCATGCTGATTACCCGGACCGGGTTGCGCCCGCTCACCATTTTTTTCCAGTGGGTATTGCCGGGCCTGCTGCTGGTATTCGGGACCATACTCCTTATCAGGAGGAAGCGAAAATAACATAAAATAAAAGTTACGGATGAAAACAATACGTAAAATCGCGCGGGTAGAATTGAGCATCCTGTTTTACTCCTCTATTTCCTGGCTACTGCTGATCGCATTTACCGTTCAGACTGCGCTGAAGTTTACTCCTCTTTTCAGAACCTTAGTGGATCGGTTGAACGAAGGGCATCCTGTAAACAGGATGACGAAAACTTTTTTTTCGGACGGTTTCTCAGGGGTGCTCCCCTACGTGGAACAAAACCTGTACTTATATATACCCCTATTGACCATGGGCCTGGTAAGCCGGGAGCTCAGCAGCGGCAGCATCAAGCTGCTGCAATCCTCGCCTGTGAAGATCAGGGAGATCGTGCTGGGCAAGTTCCTGGCCATCATGGGTTACTGGTTGATCCTTTTTATCATCCTGGTATTGTATGCAGCTACCGCCTGCTGGTTAATGGAAGGGACGGAATGGCGACTGATCCTTGCGGGTTTATTGAGTGTTATCCTGCTGACGGGTGCCTACTCCGCGATTGGCTTGTTCATGTCCAGTCTGACTTCCTACCAGGTGGTGGCGGCCCTCGGCACTTTTTCCATCCTGGCCATCCTGAACTTTGTAGGGGGCATGTGGCAGAGCGTTCCTTTTTTGCGGGATATTACCTGGTTCCTGTATATTCACGACCGGGCGCAGGAGATGGCGGATGGGCTGATTGTAAGCAAGGACATTCTTTATTTCCTGATCATGACCGGTCTTTTTCTGGGGCTTGCCTTCCTGGTGCTGAAAGCCCGTACTGAATCCAGGCCGCTTTCGTTCAGGATAACCAGGTATGTCGTATTCATCAGCGGGATGTTGCTGTTGGGTTATCTTACGTCCAGGCCCCTGGGGACTGGTTACGCCGATGCAACGGTGACCCGGGACAATACCTTGTCGGAGACGAGTCAGGATATCATCAAAAATATAAAGGGGCCGGTGACGGTGACGGCGTATACGAACCTGTTTTCTGAAAGGGGCGATTTTGGATTACCGGAAAACCGGAACATCAATTTGGATGACTGGTCTAAATATTCCCGGTTCATGCCCGATATGAAACTGGTCTATGTCAACTATTATGATTCGATTGACAACTCCTGGTTTTATAAAAGCGAATTTCCGGGCCTTACCCAAGATGAGATCGCCCAAAAAATAACCACTTCACGCAAATGGTATTTTGATGAGCTCCTGTCGCCTGCCCGGATCCATTCTATCATCGACCTTACCCCTCTTAAAAATGAGTCTGTCCTGCAAGTAGGAGACGGAACCCGGAAGGAATTTCTCCACCGGTACCCTGATAAAGATTTGTGGAGCAGCATAACAGAGCGAAATATCGTGACGGCCTTTAAGCGCCTGGACGGGAAGGCGCCGAAGATCGCCTTTCTGACCGATCATTATGCCCGCTCGATTGATAAATGGGGAGACAAGGAATACAAGGGTTTGGCGAATAACTACCGTAATGAAAATTGCCTCTGCAATATAGGTTTTGATGTTGTAACCGTTTCCGCGGACCGGGACCTGCCAACCGATATCTCCGCCCTGGTGATCGCGGAGCCTACCACGGCTTTCAGCCCGGAAGAAATAAGGCGGATCGGGAAATATATCGATGCCGGCGGCAACTTGCTGGTCCTGGGTGAGAAGGATAAGCAGGACGTGTTGAACCCCATACTCCGTCCGCTTGGGGTCCACTACCTGGAGGGAAGCCTGGTCCAGAACCAGTTGACAAACTATACTGGCTTTGTCTTCTCTACCGAGGTGTCTCCTGAAAACGTGTTCACGCATTATACGGAAAGTGCGGCGAGGGTTTCATCCAGGTTTGGGGATTTTTTAAAAGACAGCACCAAGGTATTGTTCTCCGGGGCCATCGGGCTGGCCTATGACCATACCGGCAGTTTTGCCGTCAATCCTATCCTAATGACCAGCGCAGTGGATGCCTTCAACAAAATGGGGGAGTTTAAGCTGGATACGGGCAGGGTTTCCTTTAACCCGGAAAATGGCGACGATCATTCTTCCGTACCGGTGGCGCTGGCCCTCACCCGGCAGAAAGGTATCCGGGAGCAGCGCATCCTGGTGCTGGGCGATGCAGATGAATTGGATAATAAAAGACTTGGCCGGAGCTGGGATTTTGAGTCGGAAATATTTAAATGGTTTAGCTATGGGCAATATCCGCTGGATATCCGGCGCCCCATCCTGGAAAATAAGACGATCTGGCTCAAAACCCGTACTCAGGCCAAAATGGCGAAAGACATATTTGTGTGGGTGATCCCTATCCTGCTGCTTGTATTTGGCGGGGTATTCCTGTACTGGCGGAAGCGTAAGTAATATTAAAAAAAGAAAAGCTGATGAACTTCAATACAGACAAACAAACCCTGGACGATCTGACTATTTTTGCAAAGGGAAGCGGCGATTCGGTGTATGGCATGTATAACCGGACTTTTACCCGGGGCGGTGCGAATATCCTTGAGCAAATGTTTCGTTTCCCATTGTCGGATGTAACCTCCATCAACATTCGCAGCCAAATTATCCAATATTTCAACAGCACGGACTATGTGTTTCCTTTTAAAGGGAGCCATTTTGACCAGATAGAGCAATACCTGGGCAATACCGATGAAAGATCGATGCTTGCCCATGAAAGTGATACCTTGAGAAGAACGGTTGCCGGTGTATTTACACAGGATGCGGAATATAAAATAATTTATAAAGGCATTGTATCCCTGATCGAAATTGTAGGAGAACTGCGCCCTTTTATGGGCAGGATCAAGGCCGATCATAGTTCCGCCCCCTATCATGCTGATATGTCGTTACTATCGGACCTGCTCGCGGTGGAAGAGCTGGAGCCGGTTTGGAAGGCCCCTGTGAAAAGGACGCTGCCTTATAACAAAGTTGCCGAATTTGATAGGATTTTAAGATTCCGGTACCGGAATGTCATTAGAAAATTTTTGCAATACCTATATCATCTCGATGTATATATGTCGGTTGCAAAAGTGGCAACTGAACGGAAATTCATATTTCCCAGGGCGCTTCGGAAGGAAGAGCATACCGTTAAGTTGAAAGGTGTGTATCACCCTCAATTGAAGGCACCGGTCCCTAATTCCATCCATATTACGCCGAATGCTAATATTGTTTTTCTCACTGGCGCAAATATGGCGGGTAAATCGACTTTTATGAAGTCTATAGGCATCGCTATGTATGTAGCACATATGGGTTTTCCGGTGGCCGCGAGAAGCATGGAATTTTCGGTGCGGGATGGGATCTATACCACGATTAATCTGCCGGATGACCTGAGTATGGGCGCCAGCCATTTCTATGCGGAAGTACTTCGGATTAAAAAAGTGGCGATGGAAATGAGTCATTCCAAGAGCCTGTTTATTATGTTCGATGAGCTATTCCGGGGGACGAATGTCAAGGATGCCTATGAGGGCACCATTTCTGTTACAGAGGCCTTTGCCCACAGGCGGAATTGCCTATTCATCCTATCGACACATATTGTCGAAGCAGGCGAGGTGTTGAAGGAAAAATGCGATAATATCAGCTTTAAATATTTGCCCACCCGTATGAATGGGAACATCCCGGTATATACTTACCAGGTCGAAACAGGAATTACGGATGACCGGCATGGAATGATCATTATTAATAACGAAGGTATTTTAGATATACTAAAAGCCCGCAAAACTAAAGCTCCCCTATCATGAGTTTCGTTGCAGATAAACAAACCCTGGATGACCTGAATTTACTTCGCAGATACAGGAATGATTCGATTTATGCCTTGTTTAATCAGGTCCATACCTCCGGGGGAGAAAAGCTGATGGATAAAATGTTTCGTTATCCCCTGGATAATGCCGATGAAATCAATAGGCGGAGCGGCCTTTTTAAGTATTTTGAAAAGAAAGGGCTTAGATTTCCGCTCAACAAGGAGCAATTTGGAGTAGTCGAAAACTACCTGGGTTCTCATGACAATGGCAGCTATGCTGCGGCTTTATTTAAGGGACTGCGAAAAAAGGCGCTCTCAGCGATCTTTCTTGATGAAGCTTTTAAATCGATGCAGAAAGGGCTTGAAGCCACGATCGATGTTTTAACTATTTTCTTCGATTTCATGCTGAAACTGGAAGATACCGATAGGCAACATCCTTACCACGAGGAATTGGAAGCATTGAAGAAAGTTGTCAGCGATCACCGGCTCTCCTGGCTGACGAAGGAGAAAGGTTCGGTGGGAATGTCTGTTATGAAAGTAATCAGGTACGATTACCTGTTGAGGAACTTGCTTAAAGATGAGATGGGAGTGCTTCTTGATATCATTCATCGCCTGGACATTTATATTGCCGTGGCAGGGGTAGCCAAAGCAAGAGGGTTTGCCTTTGCACATGCTTTGCCCAAGGACCGAAATATACTTGATGTGAGGGGATTTCATCATCCGGCGCTGCCTAAGGGCGTAAATAATGCCCTGACCTTTAATCAGGAAAATAATGTTTTGTTCCTGACCGGCGCCAACATGGCTGGAAAATCCACTTTAATGAAATCCTTCGGCATTGCGGTATATCTTGCCCATATGGGTTTTCCGGTTGCCGCGGAAAAGATGGAGTTTTCCGTACGTGACGGCCTTTATTCGTCAATTAATGTTCCGGACAATATCAGCCAGGGATATAGTCACTTCTATGCGGAAGTATTGCGGGTAAAAAAAATTGCGGAAGAGGTGAGTAGTTCCAGAGATCTGGTGGTCATATTTGATGAACTATTCAAGGGCACTAATGTGAAAGATGCATACGATGCTACCCTGGCCGTCACAGAAGCTTTTTCCGATTTCAGGAACTGCTTTTTCATTATTTCCACCCATATTATAGAGGTAGGCGAGCAATTGATGAAGGGGAACCAGCCTATTCAATTCTCCTATCTGCCGACTATAATGGATGGGGTGATGCCCAGGTATACCTATAAATTGCAGGAAGGGATTACCTCCGACCGCCACGGGATGATGATCATACACAATGAGCGTATCCTGGAAATTATTAAAGGTGCTATTTGCGCATGCTAAAATATCCCCTTATGCAACAAAGACCCGCGCTCATCATCGATGAAGACATGGCGGCAGCCAAACAGCTGACCGATCTGCTCCTGAGCGGTGGCTATGCCCATCAGTGCTTCTCTGTGGGTAATATGGCCGACGCTCAGAAAGTCATGCTGGAACGGCGCATCGGAATTTTGTTTATCCGCATTATCCATTGGGATAAATACCGAAGGATTATTCCTTTGCTCAACCATCCGCCGGAGGTGATCGTCTTCCTCTCAGGTCGTATGGAAAAATGTACGTACGAACTTTCGGAAGAAGTGGACTTTCACCTGCAGCCTCCCTTTCGCCGGACATCCCTGATACGTATTTTTGCCCGGTTACTGGAGCCTGGCTTTCGACCCAGGGGCCTGGATTTCTTCTTCCTTAAATGCAATCACCGGTTTCGGGTCGTTTATTTCGATTCCCTCCGGGCAGTCAGCAGCAAGGGCGGTTACCTTACCGTTCGCACAGACAAACAGGAGTACTTTGTAGCCGGTAGCATTCGCCGGTTGGAGGAACGGCTACCGCCGCTATTCTGCCGGATCAATCGCAATCTTATCATTGCCGAGCAATACCTGGCTGTGAGTAGTTCACTATGCATCAGCCGCAATTGCCGGAAGGAGCTGCGTCGCAGGGGGCAGTTGCCTGACCAGCCGCTGCTAGCGGCCTTCTCTGTAAATAACTTTTAAAAATAGCTGTATGTATATTCGTATTCTGGCCCTCGCCCTGGTGTTCTTTATAATTAACCCATGCTTCGACTTTGGGCAAGACCTGAACCGTCCGATCCCCCTTGATTCGGCCGTGCATATTGGAGTACTGCCTAATGGGTTCACCTACTATATAAGGCGAAATACGGAACCTGCCAAGCGGGTCCAGCTTTATCTTGTCAATAAGGTAGGCTCGATCCTGGAAGAGGAGGATCAACGGGGATTGGCTCATTTCATGGAGCATATGAACTTTAACGGGTCGACGCATTTTCCAGGAAACAAATTGGTGGACTACCTGCAAAAATCGGGTGTTCGCTTTGGCGCCGATCTCAATGCCAATACTTCATTCGATGAGACCGTTTATGAACTGCCTATCCCTACGGATGATACGTTGATATGGCAGAATGGTTTTCGGATTATGCGGGACTGGGCGCAGGATGCGACCCTCGATTCCCTGGAGATCGAGAAGGAGCGGGGAGTGGTGCTGGAGGAGAAAAGAATGAGGATGGGTGCCGCAGAAAGGATGCGAAGCGTATATCTTCCCGTCCTGCTCAATCATTCAAGGTATGCCAATCGCGAACCTATTGGTCTGGAATCTGTTCTCAAAAATTTTACGCCGGCGACGCTGCGCCGTTATCACCACGATTGGTACAGGCCTGATTTGCAGGCGCTGATTGTCGTTGGCGATGTCGATGTGAAAGCTACGGAATGGTTGATCCGGTCTCTTTTTTCAGACCTGCGGAACCCCCTTAATGAGAAACCGAGAACACACTACGAGATACCCCTTACAGGGACGAATCATTTCATTACCGTCACCGACAAGGAGCAGTCTAAAACTACTATGCAGGTAATGATCAAGCACCCTGAGCCGAAGCTGTTAACGGAGGCTGATTTCCTGTTTGGTATAGAGCGCAACCTTTTTAACCAGCTACTTAGTGAACGCTTTACAGAATTGTCGCAGCAAACAAATCCTCCCTTTATGGGGGTAGGCGGCGGCATACATGGATTTATGGAGGGGATAGATATGTTTGCATTAACGGTTACCGCCAAAAAGGGCGAGTTGGAAAAGGCCTTTCATACCACCTGGGAGCTGATCGAAAAGGTCAAACGTTTCGGTTTTTCGGAAACCGAGTTGGATCGGGCAAAGACCAACTTTCTGTCGGACTGGGAATTTTCATTGAAGGAGAAAAGTAAAACCCAATCTATCAATTTTGTCAATGAATACAAGGCTCATTTTTTAAACAGCGCAGCGATTCCGGGTACAGATTGGAAATATACTTTTATAAAAGACCATATAGCTTCCATCACCTTATCGGAAATCAATGCGCTTGCCGTGACCTATATTAAGGATAGTAACAGGGATATCCTTATCCTTGCCCCGGACGCCGAAAAATCAGGGTTACCAGATTCAGCTACTGTCATTGGCTGGATCGACTCCATCGGGAAAGAAGAGCTCCAGGCGTACGCAGACCAGGCGGTGAAAGCGCCTTTGATGCCGGTAAAGCCCGTTCCTGGCCGTATAGTCGATGTTAAACAGGTAAAGGATCCTACATTTACTGAGCTACAGCTGTCTAATGGCGTTACCATCATCTGTATGCGTACGGATTTCGACAAAGACGCCGTGGCCTTTTATGGGGCGAGTGCTGGCGGTTTATCACTTTATAATACCCATGAACTTCCCAGCGCAATGTTTGCCGCATCGATGGTTGGAAGTTTTGGTGTCGCCAATTTTAATCCGATCGAATTGAGAAAGGTGCTGAACGGTAAACACGTTGCGGTTAAACCTTTTATTGATGAAGGAGGCCAGGGTATCGAAGGAACTTCGACCACGGAGGATCTGGAGACAGCCCTGCAACTGGCCCATCTTTATTTTACTTCGCCCCGAAAGGACAGTACGCTATTCCATAATATCATTGCGAATATCAGGGGGGCGATATCTGATCGTTACAGCGATCCAAATAATGTGTTTGCCGATACGATGACCCGCGTGCTTTCCAATTATAACCCCCGCAGTGAGCCGTTCTCCCTGGAAATGCTGGATCGAGTCAAACTTGACACGGTGTACCAGGTATATAAGGATCGTTTTGCCGATGCTTCCGGCCTTCGTTTTATCTTTATTGGTAATTTCAATATGGACAGCCTCCGACCTTTACTGGAGACTTATTTAGGCAGCCTGCCCGCCTTGCATAAAAATGAACAGCCCATCGACTGGCATGTGCAGTTGCCACCCGGGCAGATCAGCAAGAAGGTATACAAAGGCAAGGAGAACAAGGCAGGCGTCCAAATTGTCTATAGCGGGGATTATCATTTCAGCCCAATAAACAATATGCGGATCCGCGCCCTGGCGGAAGTTCTGCAAATCAGGTTGACGCAACGACTCAGGGAAGAGGAAAGCAAGGTGTATTCCATTTCGGTCAAAGGCGACTATGATAAGGCTCCAAGAAATCGGTTTTCTATTGCTATTGCTTTCAGTTGCGACCCCAAAAATGTGGAATTCCTGGTTAAGCAGTTGGATCGTGAAATTGAGAAAATTCAGGCAGAAGGCGCCCTGCAGGATGATCTGGCGAAATTTAAGGCGGAAACCCGCCGCAACCATGAACTGCAGTTGAAGATGAATAGCTATTGGCTCAATTACCTGAACATCTCCTGGGAGCTTAACCTCCCTTTGGATCGATACAAAAACTGGAACAAAATACTTGACGGCATTACTACGAAAGATCTGAAGCATGCTGCCCGGGAATATCTGAGTGGCAAAAACAGGATAATATGCACTTTATTACCGGAAAACTAGGTCTGCAACGGATTTCGTGTTTTCCTTCAGGCCTGGATGCAGATCTGCTTCTGAACTCCCAGACCTTCTATCCTCAGCTCGACCTCGTCGTCTGCATGAAGATATTGCGAGGGTTTCATACCCATACCGACTCCCGGTGGCGTGCCGGTGTTGATCAGGTCACCCGCTTCGAGGGTCATGAACTGCGATAAATAATGTACCAGGTAATAACAACCGAATACCATATAATGGGTATTGCCTTTCTGCATCTGTCTGCCGTTGACCGATAGGGACATGTATAGGTTCTGTGGGTCCGGGATATCATCGGGGGTGACCAGCCAGGGCCCCAGCGGGTTGAAGTTGTCACAAGATTTTCCTTTCGTCCATTGTCCGCCCCTTTCCAGTTGGAAAGCTCTCTCCGATACGTCATTCGAAATACAGTAACCACCGATATATTCTTTAGCCGCTTCCGGGCTGTCCAGGTACCGGGCATTTTTGCCAATGACGATGCCAAGCTCTACTTCCCAATCGGTCTTTTCGCTTGTTCGCGGGATAAGAATGTGATCGTAGGGACCCACTACCGTATTCGATCCCTTTTGAAAGACGATGGGCTCGGCAGGAAGGGGCATACCGGATTCCGCTGCATGGTCAGAATAATTCAATCCGATGCAGATCACTTTGCCCGGCCTGGCTACGCAGGAAGCCCATCGCGCTCCTTCCGGCACATCCGGCAATGAGGGGTTTTGGCTCATCAAATTTCGTAAATGCAAATTGCCGTCATTTTGAAAGAAAGCGCTGTTCCAGTCAGGATAGTACTGCGAGAGATCTTTTCTTTCACCTTCCGGAGTGATGATGCCGGGCTTTTCTGTACCCGGCTCACCGAATCTTATCAGCTTCATAGTATGTTTTTAAACATTCAATAATTCCGCTACGGCAGTCAGGTATTCAATCTTGTAAAACCGCCATCAATGAAATAATCGCATCCCGTTACAAAGGATGCTTCATCGGAACAAAGGTATAATGCCATAAAAGCGATCTCTTCTGGCCGTCCCATCCGGCCGATGGGCTGGGAGGCTGACAGCTTACGGAACATTTCTTCTTCCTGGCCGGGGTAACTTTTGGAAAGGAAGCCATCCACGAAAGGTGTATGTACCCGGGCGGGAGAAAGACAGTTACAACGTATGTTATAAGAGAGATAATCCCTGGCGACGGATAGGGTCATGCCTACCACTGCTCCTTTTGTCATGCTATAGGCAAAACGGTCCGACAGCCCCACCGAGGATGCAACGGAGGCCATATTTACTATAGCGCCACCGCGGGCTTTCATGTGTGGGATAGCTGCCCGGATGATGTGATAAGCTCCTTTTACATTTACGCTGAATAGCCGATCCATATCTGCGTCTTCTGTACTTTCTACCGTGCCGATGTGCGGGATGCCGGCATTGTTGATGAGGATGTCGACAACGCCGGTTTCCTTTACGATTTTTTCCACAGTCATGGTCACTTCTGCCTGAGAGGTGATGTCGCAGTGGATGAACCGGGCCTTTCCCCCTTGCTCTCTGATACCGGCTATCACCAGGCCGGCTGCCTGTTTGTTCACGTCGATGATATAAACCAGACCACCCTGCCGGGCGAATAAGGTGGAGATGGCTTCACCGATGCCGCTGCCCCCACCTGTCACCAGGATAGTTTTGTCTTTGAGATCAAACATAGATAGGAGTTATAGACCGTTAAAATATTTAAGTGATTGAATGACATCCGGCAGGTTATTCTCCATTTTATGCTCGCACTCCATATAGATCATCCCTTTGAAACCCTGGCTTTTCAATTCCTTTACCACGGCGGGATAATTGATCACGCCGGTCCCGACCGTTACATCGGCTGCCTTTGGATTGTTCAGGGAATCGATGTCCTTGAGATGGATGCCCAGGATATGTCCTTTTAATTTTTGCAGGCACTGTACGGGGTCGAGTCCGCTCCTTGCCCAATGTCCCAGGTCGGCGCAGGCCCCGATATGAGGATGCCCTTTCATGGCAGCCAGCACGGAATCCGGGTGCCAGTAGGCGCTCTGCTCTCTGGAGTGTTCGTGTATGGCAATCGGAATACCATAAACCCCCGCCAGGCTGTCGGCCATATCCCATTGATCTTTGGATGGCTCGCAGGTCAGGTAATGGGCGCCCAATGCCTTTGCCAGGTTGAAATATTTTTTCCATCCTTCTGCGTCCCTGGGATCGACATAAATGGATTCCATGGAAAGGCCTTTAGCCTGCAGCATTTTCTTCATTCGGACGATGCCATCCGGGGAGAGCTCTCCCAGTGTCGAGTCGCCAAACTCTTTACCCAGCCTATAAAAGGAGAACCCTTCTACATATTTGACGCCGGCGCTGTCCACTTTGTCGAGGGCCGCGGTAAAAGAATGCCTGTTGAAAGAGTACAGGGCGATCCCCATCTTCCATTCCGATTTGTTACGAGCTACCTGGGCCAGGGAGGCGTCCACCATGAAAAGAAGGACGGCCACCATACCGGCCAGGGCATAAAAAGAAGATTTCAGCGATTGTTGCATCCTTTGATTTTTATGTGATATAAATATTTTCAGTTTTAGAATGGTGAAGGGCTCGTTGCCGTCCAGCCTCCGTCGATCACCAGGTTCTGCCCGGTGATATGGCGCGCCTTGTCCGAGACCAGGAAGAGGGCGGCGTCAGCGATATCGGAGGGCCTGGCCGGGCGCCCCAGCGGGGTGATGACCGACCAGGTCTTTTCATACGCGGCATCGAATAGCGTCCTTTCGGTGAGGGTGGCGCCCGGCGCCACGGTATTGATAGTGATGGCAAAGGGGGAAAGCTCGATTACCAGGTTCCTCGCGAGCATTTCCAGTGCCGCCTTCGTCATGCCATACGCGGCCAGGTCCTTATGGGCCTGGTGTCCCGTTACCGAAGACATGAATAAGAGCGAGCCGCCGGTGCCTTGTTCCTTCATCCTGCGTGCAGCAGCCTGGGCCAGAAAAAAGGTGCTGCCTAAATTGACCTTGAGCACCGAATAAAACGAAGAGGTCGGATAATCCAGGAAGTCTCCGAACAGCGTGATGCCGGCATTGGCTATGACGATATCAAGACTTCCGAAGGTATCGACTGCGGTGGTGACCATTCGTCCGATCGTCTCCATTTCCGAACTGTCACCTGCAACGGAACGGCAATTGCCCTTTTCCGCTGTGATCTTCGATGCAGCTCTTTCCGACAATACAGGGTCGATATCATTGAGGACTACCGAAGCCCCCTGTAGCGCCAGTTGTCTGCTAATCTCAAAGCCGATGCCCTGTCCTGCTCCTGTCACTATAGCCGTTCTTCCTGCAAACTCTTTCTTATCCATTCTATATCATTAATGAACCCCTGTCAGATCTGTTTACCGGATCGGATATAGGTTTAATGTGAATCTCTCGGCACATCGCTGCCGGAGCCTCCTGTTAAAAAGTCAAAATCCGCTCCAAGGTGTGCCTGCTGTACGTGTTCTACATACAGCCGGGTGTATCCTCTCTTATTCTTATTGTTCTCGAATATCCAGGCGGCTCTTCGTTCAGCCAGTTCTTCGGCTGCCACCAGCAGGTTCAGGCTCCTGCCCTGAACGTCGAGTTGTACCAGGTCGCCGTCCCGCACCAGGGCGAGATTGCCTCCGTCGGCGGATTCCGGGGAGATATGTAACACTACGGTGCCAAAACCCGTACCGCTCATGCGTCCATCTGAAATACGGAGCATATCCGTGATCCCGCGTTCGAGCAATTTTTTCGGCAGTCCCATATTTCCCACTTCCGGCATGCCGGGATAACCTTTAGGGCCGACATTCTTCAGGACCAGCACACTGTTCTCGTCGGCGGGAAGGTCCGGGTCGTCAATCCTCGATTTATAATGCTCGATGTTCTCGAAGACGATCGCCTTGCCTGTGTGCTGCATCAACCGGGGGGTGGCTGCCGATGGCTTAAGAATGGAGCCGGCTTCACAGAGATTGCCCCGCAGGACGATAAGGCCGGACTGGGTGTTGAAAGGCTGAGCTACGGTGGCGATGACATCCGGGTTAAGGCTTTCCGCCTTTTTTATGTTGTCCGCGAGTGTCCGACCGTTGACGGTCAGGCAGTCCGTATGCAGAAGGGATTCGATCTCTTTCATTACGGCGGGTAATCCGCCGGCATAATAAAGGTCCTCCATGAAGAACTTGCCGGAAGGGTGAAGGTTGACGATCAGCGGAATGACTGCGGATAAACGGTCGAAATCTTCCATTTCTAATGGAATGCCGATCCTGCCTGCAATGGCGAGCAGGTGGATGACGAAATTGCTGGAGCCGCCGATGGCCGCATTGACCATAATGGCGTTTTCGAAGGATTTGCGGGTGAGAATATCCGATAACTTCATCCCTTCTCTGACCATCCCGACAATGCGTTGGCCCGAGCGCTGTGCCAGGACTTTCCGGTGGGAGTCCGCGGCGGGGATGGCGGCATTATCCGGCAGTGTGATCCCCAGGGCTTCCACCATACAGGCCATGGAGGAGGCCGTTCCCATCACCGCACAGTGCCCCCGGCTCCGGCACATACCAGACTCGGCCTCTCCGAATTCTTCTTCCGTCATGACTCCCCTGCGGAGATCGTCGGTAAAACGCCATATATCGCTCGTGCCGATACTCTTGCCCTTGTATTTTCCTGCCAGCATGGCCCCGCCTGATACGACGATTGTGGGTATATCCACGCTGCAGGCGCCCATGACTAACGCAGGCGTGGTCTTGTCGCAGCCGCAGAGCAGGACCACGCCATCCAAAGGATTGGCGCGGAGCGATTCTTCTACATCCATGCTCACCAGGTTCCTGTATAACATAGCGGTCGGTTTGATCAGGGTCTCTCCCAGGGACATGACGGGAAATTCCAGGGGGAATCCTCCCGCTTCAAGCACCCCCCTTCTGACGGACTCCGCCAATTCCCTGAAATGTGCGTTGCAGGGCGTCAGTTCGGACCAGGTATTGCAGATTCCTATCACGGGTTTACCCTCAAATTCCTCTGAGGGGATGCCCTGGTTCTTCATCCACGCCCTGTAAATGAATCCATCCTTCCCTTTTTTTCCAAACCATTCCTGGCTCCGTAGTTTTTGCATAGGTCCTTTAGGCTTTAGCGTGTAAAATTAATGGGAGGTGCCCGGGTAAAATGTCGTGCTCTTATCTTCTTTTTCCATAGGATTATCTTACCTTAGATTTTCTAAATGACTATTGCCCAGCCATGAGGTTATTAAAAACCGAAATAACGCCTTTGATCAATGATGTTATGCACATTGAGCTTAGGGAACAACCCTTTCTATGGTCCCCCTATCATACACAACCTTCTTTTCACGCTCATCCCGAATTAGAGCTTGTATTCATCCTGGAAGGGTTCGGGAAAAGGATTATTGGCAACAAGATCGAACCTTTTGAATCCGGAGACATGGTTTTTATCGGATCTAACGTGCCTCATTTATGGCTCAGTGATCCGGTATTTTATGAGGAGAATTCCACGCTGCAGTCGAGGGTGATCGTTACTTACATCAATCCCAAGGTTTTTCTCCAGGTATTCGACTCTATAAAAGAGTTCGAAGGAATAAGGGAAATGATAAGTCAGTCTTCAAAAGGGATCAGGATCTTAGGGGAAACCCGAAATACGATCGCCAAAAAGCTTATTTCCCTTTCCACTGTGAAAGGATTCGAAAAGGTCGAAGGCGTTTTCCAGGTAATGAACCTGATCTCGGTATCGAATGAAAAAGAGTTTATTGTCAATAATTATGAAACTGATCATTATGATGACTTATATCCAGACCGGCTGGTGGATGTAATAAAATTCTTAAAGGAAAACCTGCATGAGCAGATCACTTTGCGCCAGGTTGCCGATATCGCCTGTATGACCGAGCAGAGTTTTTGCCGGTTCTTCAAGAAAAGAACCAAGAAAAATTTTTCCCGTTTTCTGAGCGACCTCCGGATCGTTGAGGCATGCCACTTGCTGATTCAAACCGATCAATCTGTCGGGGACATTGCTTTTCAATGTGGTTACAGTTCTTCTCCTCATTTTTGCAAGGTTTTCAAAGAATATACCGGGATCAGTCCTTTCCAGTACAAAAATTCTATAAACAAACACACTCATTGATTTTCATAAGTATTCGTCTATGAAAGGTATTGGTAACTTAGAACCTGCAAGTAAATGCAGCAGTCCCCTTTACTCCCGGATCAGCAATGAACACTCCGCCGCTTGCGGGATATTGCTTTAACGTCTCTTCGCTCAATCCTTTCCTGGCAGTGGTAATGACAAGCCGGTCCAGATTTTTTCCGGCAAAGGAACAGGAGGTGACATTGGGAACAGGTATTTTGATGAAGGTGATCAGTTCGCCGGTGTTGCTGTCAAATCTTGCTACTCCGAATCCGCCCCACAAGGCTACCCATAACTGTCCTTCTTCATCCATGGCCATGCCATCCGGCATTCCCAGTTTCTCCGGAATTTCTATGGCAGTTTTTGGGAAGCTGATAGTACCCGAGGAAGGGTCGTATGAATAGGAAACGATCTTCCGGGTAGGGCTGTCTGTATAAAACAGGTGTTTGTTGTCCGGAGACCATGCCATTCCGTTGGAGATGGATACTTTTTCAATCTTACACAGGACTTGCCCTTCGTCTATGCAATAGACATTGCCTCCTCCGGTCTTGTGATCCAGGTCCATCGTGCCGATCCATAGTCTTCCAAGAGGGTCGCATTTTCCATCGTTGCATCGCAGGTTGTTCCATGGGATTCCTAAGTCCGTCACCAGCCCGAGGCGCTGTTCCCGGATAGAGTAGCGGCCGACGCCTGTTTCCAGACCGACAATTAAATGATTGTTTTTGCCTGGAACGACCATTGAAACCCGCTGATCCAGGGGATAACGGTGGACGCGCCCTTCTTCCCACCAATATTCAAATATTGTTTTGCCTTCTATGTCTACCCAGTAACAGCAATTCCTTTCGGCATCCCATACGGGGCTTTCCCCGAGCAGGCAATTGGGATGAACCAGTAATTGAGCTTCCATATTCTCACGGCTTATTTTTCATTCTCCGGCAATGCAAATGCAACATACGCATCCGTTGATTTGCCGCCCCATTTGGAGCCTCCGCAGGCAATTACGATATATTGTCTGCCATTTACGGCATATACCGCAGGGGTGGCTACACCCGGTGCGGGAAGATCTGTTTCCCACAGAATTTTCCCGGTGCGTTTATTAATCGCCCGGAATTTGCCGTCCGCCGTAGCGCCAATGAACAGAAGCCCCCCGGCGGTCACAACGGAGCCTCCGTAATTTTCGCGTCCGGTGGTGGGTATACCTTTTTTCTTCAGCTCTTCAAATTCGCCGAATGGAATTTTCCATTCATATTCCCCGGTATTAAGATTGATGGCGTTCAAGGTTCCCCACGGGGGCTTGATAGCCGGGTAACCTTCTTTGGTTAAGAACTTATTATAACCTGTAAAGCCATATAGCTGTTTCGGAGGATCGTCGGTTTTTTCTTCCCGGCCAGTGAATTGCTTTTTTTGATCCTCTTTGATGTCGAGAATAAAGGAGGCGAGGGCGTTTTTTTCTTCGGGGGATAATTTATTAAATCCCGGCATCATTCTTCTTCCGGTGGAAAGTAATTCGAGGAAACGCGGCTTTGTATATTTTCGCTGCACTCCTAAGATGGATGGGTAATCACCTCCGCCCAGGCGTTCGGGGCCGTGACATCCCATGCAATTCAGGTTGTACAAAACCACACCGGCTTCCAGGTTGGTCTTTTGCTTTTTGTCATCCTGTTTGTTTGGAATGATATTCAATACCCAGACCATTTCGTTGGCATTCACATAAAGTATGTTGGTTGTAGGGTCTACCGTTGGGCCTCCCCATTCGCCGCCGCCGTCATAGCCAGGCAGGATAACCGTACCTTCCAGTGAAGGAGGGGTAAATATAGTTCCTGCATGATAGCCTTTAAACCTTTTTTTTATATCCTGATAGGAGGAATCAGGGACGAGGTCATTAAGATCATTTTCTGTTATCGTTTGTCTTGCGAAGGGTTTGGGTAGGACCGTGAATGGTTGAGTAGACCATAATTTTTCACCTGGTATGGCCGTATTTGTCGGAACGGGTCTCTCTTCTATGGGAAAGAGTGGGGCGCCTGTAACCCTGTCAAACAGGAATATCATGCCTGATTTAGTCGATTGTGCTACCGCATCTATTTTTTTGCCGTCGTGAGTCACTGTTACGAGAGCAGGAGGAGAGGAGAGATCCATGTCCCATACGTCATGGTGTACCGTTTGGAAATGCCATAATAATTTGCCTGTAGCGGCATCCAGGGCCAGCAGACAGTTGGCATATAACCCGGCGCCCAACCTGTTGCCGCCATAAAAATCATTGGTGGGGCTGCCGGTAGGCGCAAAAACGATCCCTCTTTTTTCATCGAGGCTGAAACCCGCCCAGGCGTTGGTAGATCCCAACGTTCTATAGGCATTTTTATTCTCCCATGTTTCATACCCCGGTTCACCGGGATAAGGTATCGTATGAAAGATCCACTTTTGCTGACCGGTTTTGACATCAAAAGCCCGGATATGGCCCGGGGTCTCTTCTGCTACCAGCCCACTCACGATAAACAGGTTTTTATAGATCATTACCGGCGAGGTGGGCGCAACGAAAACTTTTGTTTCATCTCTGTCCAGCCCTTTGTTGAGGGTGATGCCTCCTTCTTTTCCAAAAGTCGGGATCGGTTTACCCGTTCTTGCATCGATGCAAAATACGATCGGACCTACGGTGTACAGGATCCGCTTGTCGTCGCCCTCTTCCCAATAAGCTACGCCCCTGTTCATGTTGACGCTTTTGCGGTGCCAGGTTTTGTTCAGCACCGAATCTGCCGGGTCGAAGGACCATTTTTCCTTCCCGGTAGCTGCGTCAAGGGCAAATAATTTAAGCCCGGGGGATACGCCGTAGAGTACGCCGTCGATGATTATGGGGTTGCATTCTATGGGGCCATAACGGGTGCTATCCCGTTTTTCGGAGTAGTAGGTCCAGGCAACCTGTAATTTATTCACGTTGTTCGTATCGATGTCCGTTAAAGAAGAATACCGGATATTCTCTTTCGTTCCTCCTGTTACTTTCCAGTCGTTAGCCGTTTTACCCGCCGATGGCTGGCATCCGGCACAAAAAAGAAAAATAATATAGCTCACGCAAGCAGCCTTTCTAACTATCATATAGTGTAAGAATTTAATGTAGCCTTTTCCTTTTCGCCAAAATTAGCCATATGGGAAAGGCAAAATGTCACTATTCCGTCCCTTTATGTCGTTATTTTACCAATCTTTGACCGGCTCGGCCACATAAAAGCCCATCCGGCCCTCCGACCTGATAATACCCCGGCCCTCCAGGTCCTTATATGCTTTTGTGATTGTGCCCCGGGCAAAACCCAACTCTTTGACCAGGTAATTGATCGAGGGTAGTATGTCACCCTTGCAAACGACCTTGTCATTGATAGCATTGATGATACCACGTACCAACTGCTCGTGTTTGGAGAGGCCGGTAATGCCTTCCAGCTTACGGATCTCCTGCAGCAGGTCCAGCATAATTTTAATGCAGTTTAATTAGTTATTCCGGATTCGTAAATTGCCGCGTCTTTTGCAGGCACTGAGATCGATGCGGCCGGAACTTCGTTACCGGAAGGATCGAACAAGTCCTTCAACATTCCCCCGATGGAGAGATGCGATTTGGCGAGGAGGGATGGAAGGTCGTTGATTTTTACGGCGGTGTCGGAGTAATTAAAGACGGCGATATACAATTTATTGCCGATCACCTTGGTGAAGATCCTTCCCGGGTTCTGTCCCGTATTTACTTCAACGGGAGTAAAGGACTTCCCGTCATGCCGGATGATAGCTAATAACTGCTGGTTCTGCAACAGGGTTCTCGCCCTGTTTTTCCATTTCCCATCGGACGAATAGTCATCTCCCGTGATCAAAGAGCCCGTTACGACTGCCGATGCCAGTCTCGCATGGTTTTCACCATCGCCGGCGTCTCCAAAAACCACATGGTCCGCGTCCGAAAAATTATACATCCTGCTCAGCCACCAGCCATAGGTAGTACTGTTCAAGGTATAGGCTGTCTCGTCGATCCTTTTAAAAGCGTCGCAGGCGATCCGGCGCATGTGCACATAACGTGCCGTCGCCATGTTCGGTGAGATAGCCGCATAGACCAACATGGAATTTCCCAATTTATTGGCGACGTATTCCATGCCTGCTTTGTAAGCCTGCATCCCGGTATGAACATTCCCGTCATAATAACTGTCTGCTTCCAGGGCGCCATGCCCGAGAAAATCGATTTTTATCATTTTAAAACCTAAGGCCTTCAGTTTATCGATGTAATAATCCGTCCTCTTCCTGAAAGCGGGATGCGTAGGGTCTATGGCGCGTCCTCCGTCCACCTCGATGGTGGTCCCATTGACCTTGGTCCAGCATTCGGAGTAGTTATAATCCGAACCTTCTACTTTTCTGTCAAACTTCGCCCAGTCGATAAAGGGGGTCCAATAGATACCGGGTTTGAATCCCCTGGTCTTGCAGTAGGCGACGAATGTCCTGAGCTTACCAAGATCGCCGTCCATTCCTGCGGGAAGCATTTCATTCCAATACGCATCAAGGTCGATGAACAGGGTATTGTCGCCATTGCGGAATACGGGGCAGCTATCGTGCAAAAAATCGACAACTCCTTCGGCATGCTCCAAGGTAAGCTTGTTTTGAAGCGCTCCCCAACTGTTCCAACCCATTGGGGTGGCTTCCTTCCAATCGAAGAGGGCAGGAGGCTCTGCTATACGGTTGTTTTCCCCGTATACATCCATTCCTTTTCTCCAGTCTTCGAAATAGCCGACCATTATCCTTGGAGACTCCGAGTTATTCTTTTCGTCCAGGACGAAGCCATGCTCCTTTTTGTCGTGGGTAATTACGGAATCGGTAAAACCTCCGAAAGCGGACAGGCTGATAGGCCCGGCCTTGCCGGCATCTATCCGAATGCCTGTCTTCCAAACTTCGTGTTCGATCGACCCGATAATGATCCCGTTATAATTGTTGCTATTGTAAATTGCTGACGCTTCGCTGGAAGTAAATCTGGAGTCGGGTAGTTCGTGGGCGTCATACCTTACCCACATATCATTATCGAAAGGAATGAACAACGCCCGGTTATCGCCCTCTTTATTAAATGCGAGCTGCTCAGAGACCAGGGGACTGCTGTAATTGCTTGCGGCATTTGTCCCGGAAACGACGAGCCTGGTGAAAAAATAGTTTTTACCGTTATAAACCCAGAAGAGCTGTCGCATCTGAAGTCCGTCCTCTCTCTTCCTGTAAATGGTATATTTCTTCCCTTTACCAAAGGCGTCGGAGACAGCCGCTATTTCTGTTCTATCAAAGGTGCATTTACGGCTGTCGTTTGTGATGGAACTGCCTTTTGAAAGAGCATACGCATCATTGATGGATGCATTTCCGGAAAAGGAGACGGAAAAAGTTCCTTTCTTTAGATCATAAACAATGGTATTCCCCTTACCAAAGGAGATATTCAGTAGGGAGGACGGATCGGTTGCCTGAACGTCTTTCCATTCGCCGTTTACTTTTACTTTAACGGTACGAGGCTGACTGGAAACTATTTTATACTCCGTAACCTTTCCGTCCTTCCATTTAAAATCCACCGTGAAATTCCCGCGGGCCTTCAGGCCTTTTACCTCGCCTTCCGTCTTCCATTGATCCGGGATAGCTGGCAAGATACTGATATATCCGGCATGGCTTTGCAACAACATCTCGGCGATGCCGGCGGTACCGCCAAAATTAGCATCGATCTGAAAGGGAGGGCCCGCCGAGAAGAAGTTCGTATAGATCCCACCGCCCGGGCCATAGTTGATTTCGGTGGAGGTAGTGGGGCGTATTAGGTTTAAATATAGTTTGTATGCCCTGTTACCGTCGTATAACCTTGCCCACCAGCACATTTTATAGGCGACGGACCAACTGGGGCCGTCATCCCCGCGTTGGTTCAAGGTCTTTTTGCTTGCCTCCGCCAGGTCCGGGGTACTGTCCGGAGTGATCAGGTTAGCCGGATACAGGCCATACAGATGGGAGATATGCCGGTGTGTTACTTCCGTTTCCTTATAATTCTCCAGCCACTCCATGATCCTTCCATCGGGCCCGATCCTTCCTGGAGGGGGTGTTTGGGTTAACTGGTATTCCAGGGTATCCCTGAAAGCGGCGTCAATTTTAAGGACTTTCGAGGCGGCGATAAGATGGGTATAGAGTTCCCTGACTATTTGATTGTCGATGGTCGGGCCCATACATGCGTGCGCCACATTGCCATTGGGCAGATAGAACGCATTTTCGGGGGAGCTGGATGGAGATGTAACCAGCCATCCAGTCCCGGGATCGCGCACCATGGTGCTCTTATAAAAGGCTGCCGCCCCTTTCATGACGGGATAAATTTCCTTTAGATAATTTATGTCGTTGGTAAATTCATAATGTTGCCAGAGGTTGTTGCAAAGCCAGCCTGAACCGGATTTTGTCGAGCCCCAGGTAGCGCTTTCGCCAGGTTCCGTGAACTGCCAGACATTGGTAATGACGTGGGCCACCCAGCCTTCGGCATTGTAATAAGCCCTGGCGGTTGTCTTTCCATGGGGGACCAGGTTTTTTACCAGTTCCACCAGCGGCAGGTCCAATTCGGACAAATTACTTACGTTAAAGGGCCAGTCATTCATTTCCACGTTTACGTCCAGGTGATAATCCGAGTTCCAGGGCGTCTGTACCTGTTGCGCCCAGAGACCCTGCAGGTTGGGAGGCAATGAACCTACTCTGGTACTGCTGATGGCCAGGTAACGGCCGAATTGATAATAGAGGGCCGCCAGCTGGTTATCTCCATCCGGATCTTTTTGAAACGCGGCCAGACGAAGGTCCGAAGGGAGATCTTCCCTGGTCGTCGTACCTAATTTTATGGAAACCCTGTCGAATAATTTCTGGAAGCTGGCGACATGTCTGGTTACCTGCAAAGCATAAGGCGTATTAATGACCTTTGTTAGCAGTCCGTCAACCTGACTTTGATAGGAAGGATTTTTATAGTCCGTAGTCGTGGAAACATAAATAGTCAATTCGTCAGCATCTTTTACGACGATGGCAGAACCATCCGTTTTGAGCGAACCGTTCTTATTGACAGCCTGGACTTTTGAAACGTATTTCATCCCGCCGCCGCCTGCGCCATTATTCAATTGCCCTGATAGTTGCAGCATATTCCTGTTGGCGGAAATACCGGCCCTTTCGGGACGACTGATCGATACGGAACAATTGATCTGTCCCGGCTTGTCGGCCGTGATCCTTATCACGGCAACGTCCGACTCAAAAGACGTAAAATATTCCTTTTTATAGTTGACGCCGTTTACCTGGTAGACGCAGGTAGCCATGGCGCTATCCAGGGACAATGCTCTCTGATAGTTCTTATATATGGCTTTGCCGTCGTCTTTTCCGGTATAGGCAGATTTCAGGGTAAGCTTACCCAGCACTTCATAACTTCCAAAAGGAACGTTAGCGCCGTTCCCGCTGCCCGAGCCGGCGCCCTTACAGATAAAATTCTTTTCCATAATTTGCTGGGCTTCATCGTTCTTGCCTTCCAGCAGCAATTTTCGTATCTCCGGCAGGTACTTATATGCCTCGTAGTTATTGGCGTCCTGTGGTGAGCCCGACCATAAGCTGATCTCATTCAATACAATGTCTTCTTTTTCCACTCCGCCATCCGGTGTCATACCTAAACGGCCGTTGCCCAGGGGCACACACTCCTCCCACTGCCTTGCCGGTTGTTGGTACCATAGCTTTAATGTAGCGTTCTGTGAAAAACAAACATTTTGAAACAAGATTAACAAGAAAACCAAGGGGGGAATCCTTTTTTTAAACATACCTGCTTTTATTTTTTATTATGATCGTTTATTCCCTATCCCAAAAGGTCAGCTGAGTCATGTTCGCGTTCGCCGAATTATCGTTAACCTGGATGATCCTGACCATAATATACCGTACCGGGGGAGGATTACTGATCAAATTGACTGTCAGGGGGGCGACGCCATCATCACTTCTTTGTACTTCGGTGAGCAGGGTCCAACCTTTTGCCAGGGCCTCATTTTTCCATCCCGGATCATTACCGGGTAATTGTGTAATGGCGTTTGCGGTGTCGGCAATTCCCCATACTTCAAAATCAAGAGGATTCTGTCCGGCGTCGTCTCCTCTCCCTATTTCCTGCAATTGAATTAAATTATTGTAGATCTTGCCCATATCGAAGCTAAAATGCTGCGGCATATTCGAAGATCCGTTAAACCGCCCTACATTCGGCCAGCTTTGAGGGGTCGTACTGCCGTTCCAAAGTACCGCCACTCCTGTGGACGGGAATAAGGGCTGTATGTCATTCGGAAGGTTCAGGGCGACAAAGCTGGATTTATCGCATTGCAAGGTACGGGGCGTAAGGTTGCTGATCGTATCCGGCGTAACTGCGGTAAAAGTATCTATCGCGCCCGTTACCGGTACATAGGATGATTGATACGACAGGCTGGAGCCTAATTGGAAATTAGCCAGGGTAATACTGGAGCTATCCGGAGGAAGGTAAGCGTCGACGATATTCCCACCGTTATCAGTATATTTTATGTGGGTGCTAATATTGACCGTATCCGGTTGCAGGAAATATAACCGCAGGGTGTTGGCATTAGGAAAGTTATATCCCTGATAATTAGCCGCGTTGATGGGTCTGTTGTGGAGACTGTTCTGGTAGATGGCGCCATAAACTCTCGCATTGTCCACTTCCTTTGTTATCGATTTATTACCTGCCGAGTCATAAGTATTAATAAAGAATGTATAAGTATACTCCTGGAGGTTATTGATCAGGCAGCGGATGGTATCAGTGGGGTTGTGTGATTTGGCGGAAACGATCAGTGAATCCGAATAGTTATTCCAGTATACGATATACCGGGTAATGCTTGGATCCGAACTGGCATTCCACTGTAATTTCAATCTATAATTACCGGGATATATCGAGACATTCGTAACGGCGGCAGGGTATACGCTTTCCTGCCCATTGAGAAAGGATTTATAGTCTGTATATTTTTTGGAACAGCCGGTCCAAACAGCAAGAGCTGAAATGAGCAAAGTTATTTTTATATTGAAATTATTTTTCATAAAAGGTATTTAGTTGTTTTTTCCATACATGGAAATTTCCGACATGTCAAAGAAATTATTCGTGCCACCCATCGTTTGGAAGCATTCAAATCGTATGTATCTCACCGGGGGCAGGGAGAGGTCGAAATTAAATCCGAAGCCGTTGAGCCAAAAGGAAAGATCTGCATTGGTATACTGGGGATTCGGCAGTCCGGATGGTTTTGCAGGAGCATGAAACACCCCCAGATTGATCCAGCCATTGGGCGTAACACTTCCGACAGGCGGCAGATTAGAACTGTCAACAGGCATCATTTCGTCCTTTGGTATATCGGCTCTGCCCCACAATACCCATGTTTGAGGGGAACCATATGTCCATAACAACTCGTCATTATCGCCGCTTCTTTCCCATAAGGTGTAACGGCTAAGTTTGGCAGTCTGTCCGATATCAAAGGTTACCCAGGCAGGCCAGATAAATGACTTATCGCTGTTGGGCAAAATAGGCTGCATCGTATTATAAAAGTCCGTGGTATTGTTGTTCCACATATTTGGAAGATTGAACAAATCATTATTCTGATATTTGGGCACGTCGGTTGGCAGGGTATATTGTTTGAATAAGGATTTGTTCATCAAGGTTTCGTAAATGGGATGGATCGTTTGGAATAGCGTATCCGATATATTTCCCCATTGATCGGTCACATATACGCCAAACGATTTAGGCAATGTATCGTAACCTCTCAGGCTGTAATTAATAGAATCCTGGTTCGTATAATTCTGATCGACTATTTCCAGTTTTTTGGTAACAGCATCCGGGAAAATAGTAATTATACCGATATTGGCGCCGGAGGGATTTACGGCCTGAATATTTACGCCTCCAAAATCATCTTCTAATTTTAGCGATGCAAAGGCTAGTAAGTAGGGAGGCGTATCCGGGTGGACGGTCACGATGACAGAATCAGATAGTACATTTGCCCGGGAGACCACGTACAGGATAACTTTATAATCCTGGCTTTTCGCAAACCCACTGACGGTAACACTGTCTGAATAATAGGATGATTTTGTCTGCCGGCTTGTGTTGTCATTAATTGGGTATGTAGCCTGTACATACAAAATATTCTTTGAGTTCGGCAATGTATAGGTAATGTAGGCTCCCCCGTTGAAGTTTTTTACCTGTACGTTGGAGACAGGTCCGGGTTTTGTCAGGTCTGTCGACACGACGTCGTTATAACCGTCTATTTTTTTGCAGGATGGCTGGTGCATACAAACGAAGATCAACGACAGAACGATAGATCCTTTGGTGAATATTTTTGATGGCATATTTTTAAATTATGATGGTCTGAATTGATTGTCATTGGTGATAGGTCTGTTACCAGTAGGGCGTTTGAACGAGGTTGGGATTGAGTAACAGATCATAGGTTTGCACCGGGAACAGGTAGTCTTTCAGGTTGAAAAGAGGTTGATATACCGTCCCTGTGTTATAATAGTTCGCGGTTGTTTTTCCGAAAACATTCCACCCCTGGAAGGGGTTTGCCAGTACGTCCTGTAATTCTTTCCACCTTCTCAAGGCCCAGCCGGCCTGCCCTTCGAATGCCAGCTCTATTCTTGTTTCCTGGTGTATGATCTGTCTGAATCCATCCTTGGTAGCGGGTTTTCCGGGATTCTTCGACGAGGAGGCCCATGCTTGTTGCACTCCTGGTAATCCCGCTCTTGCCCGTACCTTATCTATATATGAATAAGCCTCTGCTCCCGGACCGCCGACTTCGTTAAGGCATTCTGCATACAATAGCCATAATTCGGGAAGTCGAAAGAATGGCCAGGAGAATCCCAGTGTAATAAGGTTGCTGTTTGATACTGCGGTTTGATAGGGGACCAGCTTTTTAGGCCAATAACCGGTCGCATTATAACTGATATTGTCTTCCGGTGCGGCGGATCCGTTGACTGCATTGATAAAGTTCGGGTTCTGGTCGTCGGTAATGCCGAACCCAAACCAGATACTGCCGTCAAAAGCGATATCGGCGTAATATCTTTGTTCCCTGTTTAAATTGCCTTTATTGGTCGAATAGCCCTGTTTGACATAAAATGCGTTCGGGCCGTCACCGGCGGCGACCGTACTCCTGTTCTGATAATCCCATGTTTTATCCTCGTTGATCGGCACCCCGTTATTGGTATAAAACAGGTCTGCCTCTGCCTGGGGAACGGAAAAATTAGAGTAGAAGGCATATACCAGCGTCGCCTCCGAATTGACTCTCGGAGCAGCCTGATACTGGTAGCCAAATTGTGGGTTGAGTGTCCAGATCTGTTCGGGATTCCAGCTGTCGATTACGGCTCCCTGGATGGTAAGCAGATTTTTCGTGGAATCCGACATATTAACAATATTGCCTTGAGGTACAAACTGGTACAGTTTTACACCGGCGCCGCTGGCGGCGTCTATCGCGGCTTTGCAGGCGTCTGCGGCCCGCTGCCATTTTGCAGGATCCGCGGCGATAGAAAAGAGATTATTCCCGTCCTTCCCTTTAAAAGACGCATAGTCAGGATTGCCGTTGAATAATGGACTGGCCGCGGTTGTCAATACCTCCGCTTTGACAGCCAGCGCAATCGTGGCGGTTATCCTGCCGGACTCACCCGCGGCATTTTCGATCGCAGTTGGCAGATCCGGAATAGCTTTATTCAGCGTATTAACTACATAATTAAAACAGGAGTCGACCGTTTGCTGCTTTTCCCGTACCTGGTCTTCCGTCGCATCTACGGGGAGGGCAACGTCTTCGATGGGAATAGGGCCATACATGCGGATCAGCCAATAGTGATAGTATGCTTTCAGAAAATTGGCTTCCGCTATCCATCTGACTTTTTCGTATTGGGGCAGATCCTGAGGGATATTAATGTTAGCCAGGAATGTATTACATTTCCGGATAGTCTGCCACAGATTAAGTCCCTGGTTATACCCATCCCAATAATTCATCAAAGGATTGTCCGCATTTTGCAAGCCTCTCATGAGATTAAACCCTGCGTCCTGCCCGCCGTAAGTCAAGCTCGCGTTGCTGGGCAGGTTAATGGGGAAGATGACTTCTCCGGATGCAGTGAAACCCGGGTTGCGTGTTACATCAGAAAGAGACTGCAAGCTGGAGTAACAGCCGAATAGATAGGCCTCGGCCTCGTTTGCATTGGAAAATGCGCTACTGAGGGTAGCGACGTTGTCCGGTGTAACGTCCAAATACTTTTTACAGGAACTTATTGTTATCAGCGCAATAGAAGTAACAAATATATTTATGATAGTTTTCATTGCTCAAAGTGATTTTGTTGTCCTTAGAAATTCATATTTAAACCTATGTTCAACACCTTTTGGATAGGATATTGAAAACCTTGCCCCGCCATCTCCGGGTCCCATAATTTAAAGTGGCTGAAGGTCAACAGGTTCAGGCCGTTAAAATACAGGCGCATATTTTCCATTGCCACGCGGTGTATCCATTTTTTAGGAAAGGAGTATCCCACTTCGAGGGATTTCAGCCGCATGAAACTTCCGTCACGCATCCACCAGGTACTTTGCTGGTCATTATTGGCTACGTCATTCGTGGAAAAGCGGGGGTAAAGAGCGTATAGATTCTGATGTTCTTCCGACCAGTGGTTGTCCGAATAGGCCTGTAACAGTTGCGCATTGTTTACAAAGGGGGCGGTGCCATAAATTCCGGCCCCGACGTTGGTCTGAGAGGATGGGTTGATAAAAAACGACTCTCTTGCAAGACCCTGGAAGAATGCGCTTAGATCAAATTGTTTGTACCCGACTGAAAAGCCAAATCCATAAATTACCTGGGGGGTGGTTGGCAGGCCAATGGGAACCTGGTCGTCACCGTTGATCACTCCGTCTTTATTTACATCTTTGTATTTTATATCGCCTCCCATGGGACGTATATTGCCACCGAATAATTGGGTAGGAGAATTGGCGGCTTCCTTATCATCCACAAACAGTCTTTCTGCGATGTAACCAAAGGGCTGATTGATCGGCTGGCCCGTACGGTATTCGTAGGGGTATTTATAGTGCGGCTCTTCCAAATGTCCGACTTTGTTGGATGTTACGGTCAAATTAGCCAGGACAGAGGCCCATAAGTCCTTGGAGAACGCCTGCTTGTAGTTGAGACTCAGATCCAGGCCGTTGGAGGTAGCGGTCCCCAGGTTTGCTTGTAAATTGCCGGCGGCGGAGCCCTCGATGCCGACTGTGACGGGTATATACCCGCGGCTGATTAATATATCATATCTGTATTCATGGTAGAACTCAGCCGTGATATTGAGGTTTTTGTAAATGGTGGCTTCGATCGCAAGATTCGATTTTTTGGACTTTTCCCAGGTGACATCGGGATTGGGGTAAGCTTGTATCGTCGTTCCATGCAGGGTGACGCTGTTCGTATTGCCAAATGTTGCGCTTGGACCATTCGGATCATCAGGTATTACGCTGGACAGGTAAAAGAAGCGTTGACTTCCGATATTGTCATTGCCGACCAATCCATAACTGCCTCTTAATTTCAGGCGGGTGACAACATTGGAGATACCGCCTTCCCAGAATTTTTCATTAGAGATGATCCAGCCAGCGCCGATGGTGGGGAAAAAACCAAACCGGTGATTGGGGGCAAAACGTTCCGAACCGTTATAGCCAAAATTAAATTCAACGAAGTAACGGCTATCATAGGAGTATGATGCCCTGCCGGATACCCCCAGGTTCCGGTAGGGGAGGGAATATAATAAAGAAGGTTGATTCGTCGAAGGGTCAATGGCGTCGCCGTATTGGGTTTGCTGCCTTGTCCCGATCAAGGTGGCGCCCACATTACTTTTTCCGATTTTCCTGTTATAATCCAATGTCCCTTGCAAATACAGATAGGTATAGACTGTTTTCGTGCCTGGACTGAAACTCAGGAATTCCTGGGCCTGTCCGGGCTGATTATTGATCCAGTTAAGTGTATAGTTATTGGTTTTAGAATCGTAGTTCTGAATATCATAATAGAAAGGTTTATAGGCCCTGGACACGTCAAAATAGGAATAGCGGTTAGTGCTGAATATTCCTTTAAATGTCAGTCCTTTGGTTATAAAGTCGAATTTTTGGTTTAATTCGAACTGAGCGGACATCCTGGACTCGGAAAAGCTTTTATATCCATCCATCAGGTCCGCATAAGGGTTGTCCAGAAGACTTCCATTTATCTTCGTGTTATTGCCGAACAAAATATGATGCGTGAGCAAATTGGCGCTATCCGGGGGGAAAAAGGCGGGAAAGGCGACGGGGCTCGAGTGCAAGGCCCTTATGTATAGATCCGTTGCAAACCCGTCCGAACTGCTGGTAATGGGACCGGTATAATCGTTGAAATTGCCCCACAGACGGACTTCCACATCGGTGGTAGGTGTTAATGTCAGATTTATATTTGCCCTTAATTGATAATTTTCATATTTCATTCCGGAATTGAAATTGTTCACAGGATTTACCTGCAGGATCCCATTATCCCTTGAATAGGAACCGGCCATATAATATTTGGCAAACTGACTTCCCCCGCTGGCGCTGAAATTAGCCCGGTCGGTAGTGGTTTGATTCTTAAAGAGGGTAGACATCCAATTGACGGCCGGATAAACATAGGGATTGCTGCCCGGGGTATGATTGATCGTTCCTTGCGTGTTTAAGATATAATTAGGCGAATATAACGGAGTAGCTAATGGATTGCGGGTAGTGAGGGCTTCGTTGTAACCCTTCATGTAGGTAATAGGGTCCGCCAGCTTGATACTTTGCGTAGGCCTGGAAATGGAAGTTTCCGCGCGTATATTTATTTTCGCTTTTCCTATCTTACCTTCCTTGGTCGTGATAAGGATAACGCCATTGGCCCCTCTTGCGCCATATAAGGCAGCAGCGCTGGCATCTTTTAAGATGGAAAAGCTGGCGATATCATCGACTTGCAGACGGGCCAGATCATTGGCGCTCAATTCGATATTATCTACCAGAATGAGAGGGCTTGCACTATATCCCAATGTCGTTACCCCGCGGATGAAAAAGTTGGAGTTGTCGGCCCCCGGCTGTCCGCCTCTTTGAAAGGAGATTAGGCCCGCCACTTTGCCGGCCAGGGCATTGGTAAGGTTACTCGCGGGGATTTTCAACTCTCCGGGATCAATACTGGTTACCGAGCCGACAATTGACTCCTTTCGCACTTTCCGTCCAAAGGCGGTTACAATTATATCTTCGTTACTGCTGGCTGCAATACGTAAGACGATTGTTAAGGGTTTGGTTGCTGGAGTGACGGTGACCGTTTGATTGGCGTATCCGACATAGGAGAACTGTAAAACGGAACCGGCGGTTACCTTGAGAATGAAATTGCCATTGTTGTCCGTATAGGTTCCATTGCCATTCTTTGTCGTATTGGTTACATTTACTCCTGAGATGATTTTTCCCGCCGTATCCTTTATTGAGCCGGTTACGGTTATCAGGGGAGAGGAAGACTCCTGTGCGTGGCTCTCCTGTGCATTTACAAGGATAATGGCTGAAATCAGAAAGAGTAATAAGACTGCTTTTGTTTTATAGACATAATACAAGCAGCCAATTTTCATAGCAGGCAATCCAAGCATATATTTAGTTTTAGTTAGAAAACACAGGAAGCCGGTATGCCCGTCGAGGGGCAGGGCCGGGAACAAGGTGTTAAGGGAATAAAAGTAAAGGACTCCAGGACGATAAAATGTCACCTGATTATCTGCTTTTTTCATTAGATTATCTTTAGGCGACAATCCGGCTCTGCCTGGGAAGAGGAGGGTAGGGGGAATGGCTATCCGAGACAAGAAAATTGACCTGTTAAGTCAAGCCGTAGGAGAGAATTGCGATGGCAGTGGCTTATTTAAAGGGGGGCGCTGGTAAAGGGCGGTCAGGAACTTTGACCAGATCGGGGCCTCGGTCATTACGCATTGGGTAAAGCTATACGACTTGCGCAAGGCGCAATATATGGCCGGTCACCGATACGTTAGTTCCACGGAAGATTACAAGCAGCAGGTATTGGATGAGTTGCAGGGGGATGTGAAAACGTTCCATCCGTTTTAGTAAAGAGAAATAATATTTTTGCAAAAAGTAATGATTGACCGTGACCTGGCAGAGTTGTATGGAGTAGAAACCAAACAGCTTAAAAGACAGGTAAGACGGAATATAGACCGGTTCCCCGACGATTTTCTGTTTGAATTAAGTGCTGAGGAGTTCCAGGAATGGAGGAGCCAATTTGGCACCTCCAATGAAGGAGATAAAATGGGATTACGGTACGCTCCTTATGTATTTACAGAACAGGGAGTAGCGATGTTGTCCAGCGTGTTAAACAGCGAAAGAGCGATCAAGGTAAATATCCAGATCATCCGGATTTTTACCCGGATGCGGGAACTGCTATTAACGCATAAAGACATTTTGCTGAAATTGGAACAGTTGGAAAGGAAAGTAACCGGGCATGACGAAGACATACAGCTTATTTTTAACTACCTGAAACAACTACTTAACCCGCCCCAGGAGCCACGCCCACGAGTGGGCTTCCGAAGAGCGGATGAAAAAGAATAGCCCCGCACAAGTCCCAAGCAACAATAAAGCAGGGAAAAAGCTCTCTCTCCGTCAGGGGGCGGCAAACCGGGCGCCAGGCATCGGCCAGGTGTTACTTGTATCTCTATCGTCCCGGATGAAAGGCTTCGTTCCCCCGCTGATCGCTGGCGGCCGTCTGTATGGTGTCTCTTTTTTTAAGAAGAAATCTCCACCCGCTTCCTGATCTTCCCGCAAAAGTCTTCCATTGCGTTCCTGTGGCTTCCCTGCGCGGCGGCAGCTCCGCTGCTTTACATAATGTGATTATCGGACCCGGCCTCCGGACGGGGCCGAAGCGCAACCGATAATGTCACATTATGTAAAAGCCGGGCAGGGTATAATTTGTTAAAGGCTGATTTTTAAGTTCTTCAAAGTCTGTCCTGCTTTATACTTAAAATCAGGGGTAAGGTCGTAGTGTGGTTGACTAAAGATTGTCTATACTTTGTCTATAGATCCATGTAAAACGCGTTTATCTTTATGCCGGTTCTCCGGGCATAGTGGAAGAGTAATAATAAATGCAGAAACTATGCCCACAAAAAATCCCTCCAACCTTGATAATAAGCCCCAGGAGAAAATAAAAACCCGCCTTCCAGGCTTTGAATTTACGAGCATCAGTCCCACTTCAAAAACGGTTATTATCCTGTTAATTATCTTGACCTTTTTGCTGGTTCTGGCGGTCTTAATGCCGAAGTTTATGGCTGTAAGATGGCTGACAGGTTGATATACTTATGGAAGATCCCTTTATATCGAACCCGGATGCCTGATTTTTTTCTTTCAATTGAAAAAAGAAAAATCGCCTATCTTGGAGTCTCGGAAGTTCTTTGAATATACAAATATCCGAACGCCCCTAAAACGGCGGTCGGCTTAAAAAGGGTTTGGTAGGTATTATCCGTTTGGATTGACTATGGCGGGGACTAGTGATAGGGCTTTGAAGACGCAGTATGCTGAGAATAAGTTCAGGGGAAATGGTGGAGTGGAATTACAAAATAAAGAGTTCTCAGATGGGAGTGGATTGGAGGCGTACGATGCAAATTTCCGAATGTATGATCCCCAAATTGGAAGGTTCTGGCAACAAGACCCACTGACGGACGCTGATGAAAGCTGGAGCCCGTATTCATTTGTTCATGACAATCCGGTTTCTTTTAGTGATCCATTAGGGTTGGCGGATAGTACAGCTCCTACTAGCATTCTCTCTACTCCCAAAAAACCTAAAGAGCTAGCCCCGGTTATTGTTTCAGCCAAGAAGAAGGATTGCCAGACGTGTAGTGGACCTTCTGTAACTGGAGGGCCTGCGCCTGCGGGTGTTCATGCTTTGCCACTCAATAATCCATTAAGACCTATAGGCCCACCCGCAAAAATAATACCTTATGAGGGCCCTGCAATTGAAATTGGAACGCTCGGGGAGGCGACTTCTGCCGGTCTTTCTATTTGGGGAGTTTTAGGAAGGGCTGGTGGAACGCTTACACTAACATTATGGCCGGTGAGTGCACCGGGAGAAGGGCTACATTGGCAGCCCTATTCCGGGCATGGAAATAATAAAAATAATGACAATCCGCATATTGTTTACATGTTCTTCTTTACGCCCCCCCCAGGGGATCCAAGAACTCCAGTTTTAAAATATGGTATATCGGATGAATTCAGATTTGGACTCGACAGGCCCGAATCGCAAAAGGCCTATCTAAAAGCTTTGTTTGGACCATCAGCGGATTATATTATTGTTTCAAGAACGAGTAGTAGAGAGTTAGCCTTATTTATTGAAGATTTATTAGTTAAGGAACATATTTTGCAATGGAAGGAGAGGCCTAGAGCACAAGACAAGCCTTAAAAAAATAAAGTATGACATCTGAACTTCGATTAGGATCGGTTGTTGCTCACGGAGTTGGTGGACCGGAAACCGGAGCAATAAATATTATTTATTCGTATTTACTCAGTGAATTTAACCAGGATCATTATCGTTATATATGGATAAATCAAGTTGGGGAAGAATTGAATGAACTTATTTTAAAGGCGCCGAATAACAAAATTCATATAAATATTCGCTATCCTGTGTATGAAGATTTTGATTCGAAAAGTGTTGACGAGAAGAACCGAATAAGGCTGGACGTTATTCACACAGCGTTGCTGCAGTTAGCCAAAGATGACAAGAAGTTAGACGTGCAAAAGCTCGAGGCAATTAGAAGGAAAATACTGGATCATAATTTTTCTTTTGAATTTATCTGTAAATCCTTTGTATGCCAAAAGCAGCTAAGTCGTGTAGCCAGTGTTGTAGTTTGCCCTGAAATAACTATGTTTAATTATTACGTGATGATCGAGGAAGAAGGGAAAATAATATGCAGATTGTGGATATATAGCGGATTGACAGATATTATTTGCTTCTCAGATTTTTTCTCTCAAGGTAAATGGAAAGGAGATAATGAATTGGTTATCACAGGCAAAGTTAAAGAGGTGGAAATAAGTATCATTGTTAATGAATGTAAAGCGGAGTTTAAAAATTTGACTCCCTATCCTAAACCGCCGCAATTTGAAATGATGAAATCGGATATATCCAAAGAGGAAATGGAGCATGCCCACAAGGAATGGATGCATTCATTGCCACCCGCAGTTGCTTCGGTAATCAGGAAGGCACATAATTGATATAGGGATTTTCATTTTTTTTGATGGTTTACTCATATACTTCTTTTCTATATCCGATGGTAATGAGAGTTACGAGAAAGCGGCATACAGTATTAGTGATTTAAAAAAGCGGCGTGTGTTTGAGTGATAATTCTAACTTATAAGGAGCATTGCTACTTCTTCCTCGACAGGCGATCGGATAGAATAATTACTTTGGCATTGCGCAGTTGATTTTCCTCTTCTATTTGGGAAGGGTTTAAAAAGCCTTTGTTTAGTTCGCGGAACCGGTCATCGAGCCCCTTGCTATCGGCTAATAGCTTGCTTAAGGAGTTGAGGATGGCGGCATTTTGCGCGATGGTGAAGCGGGCGTCGTTGACCTGCTTTTCGATGGACTGGTAGCGAAGATAATAATCACGGATATCCGCCATCAATTTAAAATGCTCGTATTCGGACTGGTTTTTCAGCGGTTTGAGCGAGTAAAGCCTGTTTACGGCCACGCGGTTGCTGTCTAAGAGCTGTTGTACGCTCATGGGAGTGGGGGACATGACCTTGCCCTGCTGGATCTCATAGGGCGCGGTCTTCAGGGCCATCCAGAAAATATCGGATTGTGACCGGTCAAAGCCGAAATGGTTGTTACAATACCGGACTATAAAATTGTCGATGTTCAAGGGCTGCCTGGATTGCAACGCTTCGAGATAGGCTTCCACGAGCATGTTGAAACCGGAAAGGGGGTATACGTGCCGGATCGCATAGAGATCGGTAATATCGGACTCGGATTCAAAGACGCGTGATTCGACCCCCGAAGTGGACCAGGAGGTCATCACCATTCCCCGATAGCCTAGTTTGGCCGAAACGGGGATGAAATCCCGGATGTTCTTAAAATGCTTTTCCCACTGTGTCAGGTTATAATTGTCAGGGCTCGATCGTATGGACGGCGCTCCCCAGATCTCAAAACCGCTTGCCATTAATTTTTTGTGGTCGCCGAAATGATCCATCGCCCAGCCATAATTCCAATCGACGAAGATGGTGCCTTTGGGAAGAGACTTGATGGCTTCAGGATATTTCAACGCAATATCGGCCCAGAGAACGGGCTTCTTACCCAGTCTTATGACAATATCACACAGCATCTTAATATAGTCGGTATAGAGCCGGGACTTACCCACCTGCTCCGCCTTCAGCCGGCACTTGTCATCGTGGCCCAGCAGGTAGGTCTCATCGCCCCCGATATGGATGTATTTCGAGGTATGCGTGGAAATCAATTCCGTATACAATTCGGTAAACAGGATGCTATCACCCGCCGTCTCCAGCGGACATACCTGCGAGTAGTCTTGTTGATCTTCCCGAAGATGCCTGTACCGCGTATGACGCAGGATATATTCGACATGGCCGAAACTCTGCTGCAAAGGGATGACATCGATGCCCAGGCTGGTACAGTATTTTATGAAGGAGACCACTTCTTCTTTTGTATAGGCGTACCGGTTTGGGATCAGTGGATTGGTCTCATAAGGATAGGTGGCTTCCCACTCCATGACCAGGGTATTGATACCGGATTGGCTTAGCTTGAAAGCAAAGGCTTTCAGTGCCTCCATCGTCATTACCTGGACCCGCAGGTCGAGGTGAAAGCCTCTGACAGGGAAAGTATTTTCTGTTGCCGTAGACTGGGCTCCTGCCGTGTGTATGATGAGGATGAGCCATAAAGCCGGGATCCATTTTTTCATGTGTACATCGATATTACGCTGGTAATCTACAAGATATATAATATCTCCCGGTATGCTGCCTCACGCCATTGCAATAAAACCAAAAAAAAAGTAGTTTGGCGAGAACTATCTGCCCTGTATCGGGGTTGTAGGGAGCAGGTTGGCATTTTCAGGACAGACAGATCGATTAAGACAGGTTATGGTAATTAAGTAAGGATTTATTGTAATATGAGTAGTAAGATTGTTTTTCTTTTAGCCCTTGTCCTATCCGTATTATTTGGCCGGGCGCCGATATACGGGCAGGAAAATTGGAAATTAAAGTCCGACAGGGACGGGATCGCCATATTCCTGCGATCATTGCCGGATTCCAAGTTCAAAGCGGTCAAAGTAGAATGCGAGCTGGCGGCTTCCCTTTCGCAGCTTGTCGCCGTAATCCTCGACGTCAATACAGGCGATCAATGGGTCTACAGCACGAAATCCTCCGTTCTGCTGAAACAGGTTTCTCCATCGGAGCTCTATTATTATTCAGAAGTAAATATTCCCTGGCCGGCCAGCAACCGGGACTTTATCGCGCATCTGACAGCGGTGCAGGATCCCCATAGTAAAGTCGTTACGATCTATGGACCCACCGTTCCCTACTATGTCCCTGTGAAAAATGATATTGTCCGTATCACCCAGTCCGAAGGGAAATGGGTCATTACTCCCGTCGGCCTCCATAAGATCAAAGTTGAATACACTTTACGGGTAGATCCCGGCGGTAATATACCGGCCTGGCTGATCAACCTGTTTGCTGCGAAGGGGCCCTATGAGTCTTTTAAAAACCTGCGGGGCCACCTGCAGAAACCTGCCTACGCCAACGTGCATCTTCCTTTTATCATAGATTGACCAGCGTCTATGCGGATTGACACCGGATCGTTATCTTTAAGCTATGCCAGCATCTATCCGATCGATCTTACCAGCCTCGTTTTATTGCATGGGCCTCAGCCTGCTGTTGTGTACTGTCACCCGGGCTCAATCGGGTAAAACACCGCTGCCGGCGGGCAGTACTTCGGGTATTTCGGCCGGCGATCAACACCGCTTATATGAGGAGTTCAAAAGCTTTTGCAGCTTGCCCGATACGGGCGGCACGAAAAACATGGATGCCAATGCGCAGTTCATTGCAGGGTTGCTAAAGGATGCCGGAATGGCTCCCCGCCTGCTACGAGCGACTTCGGCAGACGCACCGCCTGTAGTTTTTGCGGAACACCAGGTACCGGGCGCGAAACATACGATCCTGTTCTATGCTCATTATGATGGTCAGCCCGTGACTCCGTCAGCATGGGCTCCTGGCATCGCCCCTTTCCAGCCGGTGCTGTATTCCAAACCTTTTGAACAGGGCGGCCAGCCTATCGCGACGCCGCCGCCAGGCGAACCTTTCGCCGGTGATATGCGTCTCTATGGCCGTGGAACGGGCGACGATAAGGCCGGCGTGGAAGTGATCATCGAAGCATACCGGTCTTTATTGAAAGAAGGTAAACACCCTTCCTTTTCCATCAAATTTCTCTTCGAAGGGGAGGAAGAGAAAGGCAGCCCCCATCTGGCGGAAATCCTGGAGGCCAATAAGTCGCTGCTGGCAGCCGATGACTGGATCATTGCCGATGGGCCGGTGCA
Organism: Puia sp.; assembly: GCA_035555335.1. Classification (GTDB taxonomy): domain Bacteria; phylum Bacteroidota; class Bacteroidia; order Chitinophagales; family Chitinophagaceae; genus Puia. Next base: position 77,956 of record DATMGS010000010.1, on the reverse strand, counting down.
TCCTACGGGCAGACCCGAGATCAGCTTTGGGGTAAGAGGGGATGTCAACGTGCAGATTACCACTTATGGACCGAACCGTTCCCTGCACAGCGGCCACTACGGCAACTGGTCCCCCAACCCTGCCTGGCGGCTGGTGCAGCTTCTGGCAACCATGCGGGACACGAGCGGGCATGTATTGATAAAAGACTGGTATACGGATGTAGTCCCTTTTACTCCGGAAGAACAGGCTGCTGTGAGCCGGATACCTCATACTGACCCGGAGCTGGCGGCTTCCCTGGGTCTGGCCAGACCGGAAGGCAACGGGGAGTCGATCACGGAATTACTAAACCAACCTTCTCTGAATATCAATGGGATACAAAGCGCCGATGTGGGCGCACTTTCCCGCAATGTAATCCCGACCACCGCTACGGTAAGTCTCGATCTTCGATTGGTGCTGGGCAATGACTGGCAGCGACAGATCGACAAGCTGGTGCATCATGTGGAGGCGCAGGGCTATACGGTGATCGACCACGATCCCAGCCCGGAAGAGCGGCTGCAGCATGCCCTGATCGCCCGTATTGCCAGTGGGGCCGGTTATAATGCGCAGCGTACACCTCTCTCCTTGCCATTTGCCCAGGCATTGATCCGGGCGGTGCAGACCGGAACGACTTTACCGTTAGTCGTTCTGCCGGGAACGGGCGGCAGCCTGCCGCTGAAGCTCATCGAGGATAAGATGGGGGTGCACCTGATGTCGGTGCCGATTGCCAATTATGATGATAACCAGCATGCAGAGAATGAAAATCTGCGCCTGCAAAATCTATGGAACGGGATATTGGAATACAAGGGGATCATGAGCTACAGATATGAATAAATGCGACCTGTTCGGGGCGCCGGGTTGGGCGAATAGCTGGCTGGCATGGTATTTTATCTTTTTTGAGGAAATAGTCATCCATGTCTTTAGCAACCTATAAAAAGAAGCGATCCTTCGACCAAACCCTCCTTAACCCCACTGACGAAACACAGGTACGGGAAGTCAATGGGCATGAGCTGAAATTCGGGCATCTCAGCAAAATATTCTGGCCAAAGGAGGGCATTACGAAGTGCGACCTGCTGAACTATTACTACCAGGTGGCTCCCTATATCCTTCCTTATCTGAAGGATCGTCCACAATCACTGAACCGATTCCCGAATGGCATCGACGGGAAGAGCTTTTATCAGAAAGACGTTACGAATACGGCGCCGGATTGGGTAAGGCGGTTTCCCTATCATACCAATGAAGGAGAAGACAAGAGTTTCCTGGTCGTGGAAGATGAAGCCAGTCTGCTCTGGATGGCCAACCTGGGCGCCATCGAGATGAATCCCTGGAATAGTACCATCCATAAACCGGATTATCCCGACTGGTGTATTATCGATCTGGACCCGACCGAAAAAAATACCTTCGACCAGGTGATCGAAACTGCCCTTATGACTAAGCAGGTGCTCGATGACCTGAAGGTGACCGGCTATCCCAAGACCTCGGGTTCCACCGGCCTTCATATTTATATTCCCATGGGCGCGAAATATACCTACGATCAATGTCAGTTATTCGGAAAGCTGGCTGCCACCAAGGTATACAATGAACTCTCCGGCTTCACCAGTATCGAGCGGATGACGAATAAGCGCAAGGGGAAGATCTACGTCGACTATCTGCAGAACCGGCCCTATGCTACGCTGGCGGCTCCATACTCCGTCCGGCCCAAGCCCGGCGCTACTGTATCCATGCCCCTGCATTGGGAGGAGGTGAAGAAGGGATTAAAGATGAGGGATTTCACCCTCCAAAATGCGATGGCGCGGATTAAAAGTGAAGGCGATATTTTTACGCCTGTGTTGAAAAAGGGGGTTGATTTGAAAAAGATATTGGGAGCGCAGTAGTGCTACACCGATACCCGATAGAGACGATCCGCCGGGGGACGTTGACATTCTACATTCTTGTAGAGCCGCCCCGGCGGTGGCATGGGCAGTGATCTACTGAAACGTGTCGCCGCCTTCGATCTTGCGATAAGGGCTTTTGAAAAAGTCATTGATTAGCGGATTGAACTGATCTTTTTTAAAGATAGGGGTGGAATGCCCGGAGTTGGGAATGATCCAGCAATAAGACCGGGGAATATTCTCTGCGATTAATACGGTATGCTGCACGGGAATGGCGTCGTGGTCGCCGCCGATCACCAGGGTGGGGCATTTGATCTGATGTAATTGTTCCAGCGTGATATTGGGCTGATACAAATCAAGGTCGACAATTTTCAGCTGATTTTTGATCTCCGGGGTCTGCGGCTGTTTCTTCAAATCGGCATGGCCCTGCTTAATCAGGTTGAAGACGAAAGGCGTGAGGCCGGTAGTGTCTGCCCAGAGGTTGGCCCCTGTGATGGCCAGCTTCTTCACTTTGTCCGGGTGTCTGATAGCCAGGAGCAGTCCGTTGATGCCGCCATCGCTCCAGCCGATTACATAACAGCTATCCAGATGCAGCGAATCGAGCAATGCGTTAAAATCATCCGCCATCATTTCGAAAGTGAGGGAATCCGAGGGGTCTTTGGAGTTCCCATGCGCCCTGCTGTCTATGGCGATCACCCGGTAAGATTTTGAGAAAAAGGGGATGTTGTTGCTGAAATTATCGATCGCGCCGCCGTTACCATGAATGAACAGCAAGGGTTCTCCCTTGCCGTACATTTCATAATAGAGTTTGAACCCCCTGGTGGCGAGATAATGGCCGGCTGCCTTGTTATGACCATAAGGAACCGGTGGGTGGGTAGCCTGGGAAACGACGGTCTGCGCGAGGGCCGTTTGGGCGATACCCGCCAGTAATAGAAGGGCTATGAGTCCTGAACGTAGCGGTTTTTTCTTTTTAGGCGCTGCTTTTGCTCTCTTGTTGTAGTCGAGGCAGAGTCCGATCCAATAGTCGAAGTCTTTCTTCTTTTTTATTCCTTCTTCATCGACATAAATAAAGCCTTTATATTCCCGGCCTTTCATTAGGACGGTCCGGCAATTTCCTCTTTCCACGGCTTCATCGTGCAGGGCCGGGTCAATGCGGCACATGATCCTGTCACTGCCTACGCTGACACACATTTTCCCATTCACCATGAATGTTACGCCGCTAAACATTTTCTTTTCCACTACTTTGGGAAGATGGGCCAGGGCTTCCCGGACCCTGTCGGTTATTTTTTCATTGTTGGCCATAAAAAGATTTAATTTTTCAATTTGTCCCACAGGTCCCGCCCGAAGGCCAATACCTGTGTGATGTCGCCGTCTTTATCTTTGGTGAATTTAAGCGGGAAAGGCATTTCCAGGCAAAAGAAATCCAGGTCAGACTCCGCTGAGAATCGCAGTTCCTGGTTATCCCAAAGCTGCTTTAGCAAGAGATGATCGTCGTCTACGGTAATTTGAATAAGCGCCGTTTTGTTTTTCTGAAACTGATATTTCCCTTCGAAGCTTTTTAATTCATGCGGGGTGAGCCGAATCTCCTTTTTGATCACGGGGGTATAAAAGTCTTTCCATTTATAAACGATCGCTACGCTATTGACAATTTCCTGGAGGATACGGCCATTATCGGAATTGACCATTACGACAACTCCATTGCCATTTTCCAGGCTTCCATAATACTGACTTAGAAAACCTTCATCGGAGCCGCCATGCTGAAAATAGCTGGCATTTCCTCTTTTGTCAATAAAGACTCCCAAGGCAGCCGATTGGTCTATATAGGGTGTGAGCCGTAGTTTGGTATATTGCTGAGTGAGCACTTTATGCGATTTGCCTTCATAAGACAGCTGTGTCTCTATAATATACTTACATAGGTCCGTAGGGTTTGTCCAAAGCCCTGCCGCGGCCTGTTCGGGATAAATATGATATTTCCCTTTTACTTCGCTGCCATCTGCCCTGTAAGCGGTTGCCAATAAAATCTGCTTATCGATTTCCGGAGGCTGCGTATAAAAGCTGTTTGTCATGCCCATCGGCTTCAATATGTTTTCCCACATGTATTTATCATAGGATTGATGTGTCTGGTTCGTCAGGATCAATTGCGAGATCGTCGTGCCGCCCCCGGAATATTGAAATTTCAAACCGGGTTCGAACTGGGAACGTACGGCTGATGTATTGGCCGGCTTTTTTCCATCCAGGACCTGCATCAGGGTAGGGATGGTCTCTCCCTGCTCATAACCCGGAAAGCCATGGATGCTTAAACCTGCCGTATGGCTTAAGAGATTGGCGAGGGTTATTTTTTTATTCCCGGATAAGGTGTCATAAGGAAATTTCCAGCCGATCAGGTAGGTATTAATATCCGTATAGAGATCCAGCCGTTTGTCCTGCACCAGTTTCAAAATCCCTACCGCATTCAATGACTTGCTGATAGAACCCGCCTGGAAAAGTGTCAGCGTAGTGACCGGCCTTTGTTCAGCGGAGTCTGCCCAGCCATAACCTTTTGCCCATTCAATACGATAGTTATGCACTACTGCAATGCTCAGTCCCCGGATCTTGTAAAATGCCATTCTTTCCTTTAGCGTCCATTTTACCGAATCCTGTGTTTGAACCCATCCCGACAAATTGCTCTCCACCTGTCTGATCCTGTTCTTTATGTCCTGAGCCGTATTTGTATCCGATTGTGCCTGAATAGTTGCCGAAAGAATGATCAGCAGGATAAAAGATGGGAAAAATGCAGGCAGCTGTAATTTTCTCATAGTAAGGAATTATCGTTGTTGGTAATGAGGTGATTTTTTAGGTTGATAATCTGATGACAGGCTACCGGACCACAAAGTAGGTAATAATGCCGGAATCTAAGGTTTCTGGGTAGAGTGGGAAGATAGGTGTTTCCACGGTTGACAGACTCCTTAATTTGACGGAACTTTCCCAAAATATCCTGCTATGTACAAGCCTACTAACCGATTGCTCCGTGGATATTGCCTGGACCCGGGATTCTCCACCCGCCTGGACACGGCAGCCATCAATGAGATCACCTACCAGGTAAAATGGGAGAAGCTGAAGGAGGGGCCCTGCGGCAATTATTTCGAGGTCATCGATTATGACCCGGCGAGTAACTGCTTCTATGCTCCTGTAGATCTTGATTCCCAGGAGGTCATGTTGCAGAACGGATTGAATCCCAGTGAAGGCAACCCAAAGTTTCACCAGCAATTTGTCTATACCATTGCCATGACGACCCTGGACCATTTTGAACAGTCGCTGGGCCGTAAGATCATATGGCCGTACCGGATCGTGGAGCCCAGGAATGCAAATGAAAAGATAAAGCATGAGTATGTGCCCCGGCTCCGGCTCTACCCCCATGCTTTCCGGGATGCCAACGCTTTTTATACCGCTGAAAAGAAGGCGGTGCTCTTCGGTTATTTTGAAGCGGCCACCCAGGTACAGGGGAGCAATTTGCCGGGTGGCATCATCTTTACCTGTCTCTCTCCGGATATCGTGGCCCATGAACTGACGCATGCTATACTGGACAGCATCCATCCACGGTTTACGGAAAATACCAATCCGGATGTAGCGGCCTTTCATGAGGCTTTTGCAGATATCGTAGCGCTGCTGCAGCGATTTACCAATACGCCCCTGGTGGAAAACCAGATCGCCAGGACCCGGGGAAGCCTGTCTGAGTTCAGCTTTCTTGGAGAGCTGGCCACCCAGTTCGGCAACGCTCTCCAGGGCAATCGCGGCGCTCTGCGGGGAGCCATCGGGCATGTGGACGCCGATGGAATATGGCGGAAGCTGGATGCTGACCCGCAGGCGTATCAGACCGTCTTTGAGCCGCATGACCGGGGATCTCTGCTGGTGGCCACCATCTTCGATGCTTTCATACGGTTATACAATGTGCAGACGGAGGACCTGCTGCGGATCGCCAGCAATGGGACCGGCGTGCTGCAGGCTGGGGCGATCCATCCCGATCTGGCCAAAAGACTGGCCCGTGAAGCCTGCGGTATTGCGGAACACCTGCTGCATATCTGTATCCGTGCGCTTGACTACTGTCCTCCTCTCGATATCACGTTCGGGGATTATCTACGGGCGCTTATCACCGCCGACCTGGACGCGACGCCGAGGGACAATACGGGCTACAGACTGGCGCTGATCGAAGCTTTCCGCAGCCGGGGTATCTTCCCCGACCGTGTCAATACGCTGTCCATCGAAAGTCTGAAGTGGTCAAAACCGGAGCTGTTCGACGATCATGAAAAGAAGATATTCCGTTACCTGGCGGAGGAGTTGAAGAACCAGATGCGTGAGATCATCGACAACAGCTTGCAGGAAGAGGACCGGAGAGATAAGATCTTCTATGAATCCCAACGGATACAGGCCTGGCTGCATGACCAGCTCATGAACAAGAAAAAGGGGATTCTGGGACCCGAGGCCTGGTCGGGGTTATTGATCAAGCTGGGGCTTACCGATAAGCCGGTCAGTTTCCAATATGAGGGGAAGAAGATCGCTTCCCGGGAGGTGCCGAAGCTGGAAGTCCACAAGGTCAGGCCGGTATATAGGGTCGGCCGGGAGGGCACGCTGGTGGAACAGGTAATGATCACCCTCACCCAGACCTTCCGGGTAGAGGGTGGCGATTATGATGGTACGAAATTCCGTGGGGGCTGCACGCTTATCCTGAATATGTCCAGGGATTATGACGTCGAGTATATCATCTATAAGAAGATCGGCAGTCAGCACCGGTTTGAACATCAGCTGGACTACCAGGCCGGAAAAACGCCGGCTATTGCGGCTCTTTCCGATTCGATATACGACGATGACAAGAGTTTTGCCTCTATCAATTTCGCGCATCTGCATTTTCATAACGGTATTTAAAATTTCGGCTATGGCTAATAATATAACGGCTACTATAAAAATGTACCAGGTCGGGGAATTGGGCGATTGCTTTTTTCTTTGTTTTACGGACGGGGCGCATCAAAGCAATGTGCTGATCGACTGCGGTTCTTTCCGTAACAGGCAGGCGTCTAAAGACCGGCTGAATGCCATCGTGAAACATATCAAGTCGCTGCTGGGCGATAAGAAGCTGGATGTGGTGGTGGGGACGCATCAGCATAATGATCACCTGTCGGGTTTCGTGCATTGCGAGACTTTGTTCACGGGCCTGATCGACCAGGTATGGCTATCCTGGCTGGACAATCCCAATGACGGTCTGGCGCGACAGATCGGGAAGGATCAAAAGGGGCTGGTGTCACAGCTGCAGGCCATTCACAGTAAACTTTCTGCGATCGCTCCGTTGAAGCAGGCGCTGAAGGACGGGGTCGTACAGGATGTGCTGGGATTTTATGCCGCTGACGGCGGCAGCGATCCGGAAATTCCTGCGAGAGGGATCGGGAACCTGAAAAAGCTGGGTGATAAAGAGGTCGCTTATCTTTCTCCGGGCCAGCAGCTGGATCTTCCCGGGCTGCCGGCAGGCAGCGTGAAAGTCTATGTACTGGGGCCTCCCCGTGATCAAACCCTGCTGTTTGACAAAGACCCTAAGAAAGGAGAGAGTTATGATCCCAAACTGGCTATTGCCAGCTTGAATGCCACCCGTCTTTTATCTGCGCTGGATAATTATGATCCTGATACCAATAACCGGGAGGAGGAGCAATTTCCTTTTGCCAGGGGTTGCCGGTTAGCCAAGTCCGATACCGAATCGGAGATCCTGAAGATCTATAATGATCGGAGAAACAGTTGGCGTAAGATCGACCTGGAATGGCTGGATCAGGCTGCCCGTCTGGCTTTATACCTGGACTCTTATACCAATAACAGCAGCCTGGTGCTGGCTTTTGAGTTGGTGAAATCAAAGAAGGTACTGCTTTTCGCGGCGGATGCACAAACGGGTAACTGGCTTTCGTGGAAAAATATCAAATGGAAAGATGCTGTCGACGGCTTTACGAGCTATAGCCTGCTGCAGAATACGGTGTTGTATAAAGTCGGGCATCACGGGAGTCATAATGCGACGCTGGTAGAAGGATTGGAAAAAATGGAGCATGAGGAGCTGGTAGCTATGATCTCTGTCGATAAGACGGATGCTAATATCACGAAGGCGAATGGCTGGAAGATGCCGGCGACCAATCTATACAAAAGGCTGAAGGAGAAAACGCAGTTCCGTGTCCTGCGGATGGACGATGTCTTTGCCGATGGATGCGATCCGGTGAAGAATAAGGGAAAGGCGAGATGGGACAAGCTGCCGGGTAAGCCTGTTGCCGATAAGAAGAATTTTTTTATCGAGTATACGGTGAAGGGGTAGTTTTTAAGGAAACCTGTTTTCCATCATAAATAAAGTTTACGTTTAAACAAGAGACAATAGTTGTAAATTGACAGCCAACGAATTATATTTTTTATATATAAACCTATGTTACGAATCTGTCGGTTGGTTCTGTTTTTTTGTTTTCTTCATCCGGTTGCCGATGCGCAGTTCCGGGTGGTGGGGTATCTTAATACCTGGGATCATTTTCCGGGCAATGTAAGCTGCATTCCACTCGAAAAGATCACGCATCTCAATATCGCTTTTGTGCAGCCGGATGCGAAGGGGGGGCTGAGGGTCATTGAGGGGCTTTCGGAAGTGGTGAAGAAGGCGCATGAGAGCCGGGTGAAGGTATTGATCTCCATGGGAGGCGCCGATCTGGAGGGTACGGGAAAGAATTGGAGGAAGTTTACGGATGCGGCTCATGTAGGGATGTTTACGGATAAGATAGTCAGCTATGTGCTACAAAATGATCTCGATGGGGTGGATGTGGATCTGGAGGGGAATGTTATCGGGAGTCGTTATGGGAATTTTGTCAGGACGTTATCGGAGAAGTTGAAACCTGCGGGTAAGCTGGTCTCGGCGGCTGTGGCCACCTGGTTCGAGGAGCAGATCCCGGCGACCTGTTTTGCTTATTTGGATTTTGTGAATATTATGTCTTTTGATCTGACAGGGCCGGGGGATCCCGGGCATCCTGGTCAGCATTCGCCTTATTCCATGGCGGTGGGGGATATCTCTTTCTGGAAAAAGAAGGGGTTGTCACGGGAGAAGATGGGGCTTGGGATCCCTTTTTATGGGTATGGTTTTGGTGCTAATTCCACGGTGGATGAAATGGCCTATCGGGATATCGTGGCGCGATATCCGGGGGCTGAACGGAAAGACAAGGTGGGGCATACCATCTATTACAATGGTATGTCCTCTATTACCGAAAAGGCAAGGCTTGCGGTTCGTGAGACGAGTGGTCTCATGATCTGGCAATTGACGGGGGATACTACGGGGGACAAGTCGCTTCTCCGGGTCGTGGACAGTGTGGTCAGGAAGGCGGGGTGAGGTGACCAGGCTGATGATAAGGAACCTGCTAAAATACACTTATGTTCAAAAACTACTGTAAGATCGCCTGGCGCAACCTGCTGAAGGGTAAGGCTTATTCTTCCATCAATATTATCGGATTGGCTACGGGGATGGCCATTGCTTTGCTGATCGGGTTATGGATCGCAGATGAAACCTCCTTCGACTCTTATCACAGTAATCATAAGCGTCTGGCGCAGGTGATGCTATCGGCTACCATGAAGGGGGAGACCTATACGGGGCAGACGATCGCTATGCCGTTGGGGCAAGCTTTGCGGACGGGGTATTCAGATTTGTTTAAGCGGGTGGCGTTGATCTCTTTTCCGGGTGATCATGTGCTGGCTTCGGGGGATAAGAAGATCTCCGGGGCCGGGATGTGGACGCAACCCGAATTTCCGGAAATGTTCACCTTCCAGATGATATATGGCAATGCCGGTGCGCTGAAGGATCCTTCTTCGATCCTGCTGGCTAAGTCGCTGGCCAAGGCTCTCTTTGGGGATACCGATCCTGTCAATAAGCCGATCCGGCTGGATAATAAGATTGAGATGAAGGTAGGCGGGGTCTATGAGGATCTGCCGCATAATACCAGTTTTTATGATACGAAGCTGCTGTTGCCCTGGGATAATAAGGAAAATGGCTATCTAAATACCAACACGGATTGGGTGGATCATAACGGGCAATTGTTTGTCCAGTTAGCTGATAACGTGGGCCTGGAGCGGGGCTCCGCGCGGATCAAAAACCTGCCTACTCCCCATATCAAGGGCTGGCATGAAGAGGTGATGCTGCATCCCCTGGATAAATTGCATTTATATACTGAGTTCAGGAATGGCAAAGCGGCAGGTGGGCGCATCCAGTTTGTCTGGCTTTTCGGGATCATCGGGGGATTCGTTTTGTTGCTGGCCTGTATCAATTTCATGAATCTCTCCACGGCAAGGAGCGAGAAGCGGGCTAAGGAGGTGGGGATCCGCAAGACGGTGGGTTCTCTGAGGGGGCAGCTGATCGGGCAGTTCCTCAGCGAATCGATCCTGGTAGCTTTTATTTCTTTGGGGGTAGCGATCCTTTTGGTGCAGGGTACGCTGCCTTTCTTCAACAGCCTGGCGGCAAAGGAAATGTCGCTTCCCTGGAGTAATCTTCTCTTCTGGGTACTGGCTATCGTTTTTACTTTGTTTACCGGGATTGTATCGGGCAGCTATCCTGCCTTTTATCTTTCGGGGTTCGAGCCGGTAAAGGTGTTGAAGGGGACTTTCCGGGCAGGGCGTAATGCTTCACTGCCCAGACAAATATTGGTGGTGCTGCAGTTCACGGTATCCCTTACCCTGATCATCGGGACGATCATCGTCTTTCGGCAGATACAATTTGCGAAGGACCGGCCTATCGGTTATTCGAGAGAGGGGCTGATAACGGTGGGTATCAATACACCTGAATTGAATGGACATTATGAGGCACTTCGCGCCGATCTGCTGCAGACGGGCAAGGTCGATAATATGGCGGAATCTTCCCAGCCAACGACTTATTTCATGAATAACAATGAGCTGGAATGGAGGAATAAGGACCCCAACCTGGTGGTATTCTTCCGCAATGTCAATGTGACGCCTGAATTTGGGAAGACCATTCACTGGAGCGTGCAGCAGGGGCGTGATTTCTCCCGGAGTTTTGCCACGGATTCCAATTCGATGATCCTGAATGAAGCGGCGGCGAAGGCGACCGGAATTAAGAATCCGGTGGGGGAACTGATGAAGTTTGGCGGCAAGCAGTATACGGTTATCGGGGTGGTAAAAGACCTGGTGACCCAATCACCTTTTGATCCGATCGAGCCAGCTATCTTTTTGGGAGATGGGTATCTCGATTATATCACTATCCGTGTCAAACCGGGCATGTCTATGCGCAAAGCGCTGGCGGGGATGGAACCGGTATTTAAGAAATACAATCCCGGCAGTCCTTTTATCTATAAATTCAACGACGAAAGCTATTCCAGCAAGTTTGCCGCGGAGGAGCGTATCGGCAACCTGGCTACCGTGTTTGCGGGATTCGCCATTTTTATATCCTGTCTGGGGCTTTTCGGGCTGGCCTCTTTTGTAGCGGAGCAACGCACGAAGGAGATCGGGGTTCGGAAGGTCTTAGGAGCGGATCTGCTCACGCTTTGGGGGTTGTTGTCGAGAGATTTTGTCAAGCTGGTATTTATCTCGCTGTTTGCCGCGATACCGCTGGCTTATTATGTGATGAATCAATGGCTGCAAGGCTATGCCTATCGCACCGGCATGCCCTGGTGGATCTTTGCTGTCGCGGGGGCCGGGCTGTTGCTGCTGACAGTGCTGACCGTTAGTTATCAGTCGCTGAAGGCGGCGTTAATGAATCCGGTAAAGAGTTTAAGATCGGAGTAGGGGCCGGGCCCGGAAGCCGGTCTGAACAGGTGAGTACGATTTCAGGACTCTAAAATATGCTTATAATGGACCGGGTCGATGAGCAAGGTATTTTTCAGGAGCTCGATACGGCCGGTATTACCCTTGTCCTTTAACCAGGTGAATACGTGTTTTAATACTATTTTATAGATGAATGCCGTGGGCCTGCGGTCGCTAAAAAGCAGGTCGTTATTTTTCCATAGATCGGTTAAAGTGGCCACAGAAAGCTTTTCCAGCTCTGTTTGATCCGTTAGGCCTGTTAATATAGCAATAGTCGAATAGATCGGCAAGCTGTAATGATCCATGAAATCTCCAAAAGAGCTAAGTTTTTCTATTTCCGTGCTATTCATAAAGCCTCCATTTAATAGTTAAGGAATCTATTGCCTTAGTAAAAGCTCAGCGACGGGATGTAACCGGGAAGCAATAATTTTTTTCGAACCGGGGAGGGCCTGCCTCCGGGGGAGGGGGGTTGCGAAGATTATTTATTATACATTAGCAAAAATTATGCCTTCGCCCGGCGGTGGGTGAGGGGAAATATTTCGATAATATGGCTGAAACAACGATCGGAATCATGGGGGCTATGCCGGAGGAGATCAGCGGCGTAGTAGATTTACTAACGGACAAGAAGGAAGTATCGAGGGGCATGCGAACCTATTACTTAGGGAAGCTGAATGGCCTGTCTACGGTGGTGGTATTTTCAAGGTGGGGTAAGGTAGCGGCTGCTACGACGGTCATGAACCTTATTTTAGAGTTCAATATTTCGGAGCTGCTTTTTACGGGGGTAGCAGGGGCGATCGATGCGGGGTTGAGGGTAGGGGATATTGTTATCGGGAAGCGGCTTATTCAGCACGATATGGATGCACGGCCGCTTATGTCTCAGTTCGAGATCCCTTTATTGGGGATGACTTATTTTGAGAGTCCGGAAGACAGGGTTGGTCTTGCTTTCAAAGCGGTGAGTGCTCTTTTGGATAATTATCATCTTCACAAAGCGATCGCTGAAGAGGACCTGGAGCGTTTTGGTATTGCCAATCCGAAAGTGACCGTGGGAGAGATTGCGAGCGGGGATCATTTTTTTTCCAGCAGTGTCGACAAGCGGCGGTTGTCGGGCATGTTGCCGAAGACCCTTTGCGTGGAGATGGAGGGCGCTGCCGTTGCACAGGTATGTTATGAGTATGGGATCCCCTTTACGATCATCCGGACCATTTCGGATTCGGCGGATGATCATTCGGTACCGGACTTTCAATCTTTTATCCGGGATGTTGCCAGTAAGTATAGTGTAGAGGTCATCAAGAATATTTATCAGGAGAGCTTTCATTAGCCTGAAGGGGCAGGAATAGCAATAAAACCAGTAGATTCGCCGTTATAACCCATTTAAACCTTCATTATGCAGCATAAATTTACGTTTGCCGTTACGGGCCTTATTTTATTGAGCATTGTATCCTGTAAGAAAGACAATAGTAATAGCAACAGCGGAAATACGAAGGCTCTGGAAGGGAATTGGACCTTTGTATCCATGAGCGCCAAAACACAGAGTACACAATCGTACACGCAATCCGGAATGGCATATAAGACGGTTACTCTTGCCAATTATACAACCACCAATAACGCCGGGGTGGTCAATTTTTCGGCCGATTCGATGGTTGCCACCGGGCTTACCTACTCGGTTGCCACCACGGCAGAGGCATATGATTACGTAAATGGACAGTTGGTCGATTCTATAGCGAGCCCTTTCAATTTTTCCTTACCGGCAACGAATTCATCTTCCAAATATCAGTCGATAGGAACGGATTCCCTGTATTTCCCGGGGGGAGGTTTTCTGGGTGTAGCCGGCGGTGCGCAACAGACCGTTGGCTCCGGCGCCAAATATGTGATCAGCGGCAATACGCTGACGATGACTACGAATCCTACGCAGGCTTACACTCAGACCCTTTCTGGTATTTCTGTTACCGTAACCGATCAGGCGACCGTGACCACTATTCTGAGCAAGCAATAGGCACTCCTTCTACCTGCAATAGATCATTGGCAAACCCGAACCCAGGTTCGGGTTTGCCTTTTAGAGAAGATTACACAATTTTATGTAAATTGAGAGGTGGACCTGGATCCGAAACAATTTTGTGTAATAATATAATTTGTTGATCTATTATGAGCAATCGTCGTTCCTTCCTACAGAAAAGCTCGGCCCTGGCGGGTGGGGCCATTCTTCTTTCAGCCATGGATAGTTATCCTTTTTCTATACTTAACCGGGGGGTGGCTCCTTCCGATCAGATCAATGTCGGCGTCATCGGGGTCAACGGGATGGGCTGGGCGGATCTGTCTGCGGCCGCGAAATTGCCCGGCGTGCACATTGTAGCTTTATGCGATATCGATAAGAGTGTCCTGGACAAGCGGATGAAGGACTTAGCAGCCATGAATGTGGATATGAGCCGGGTGAAGACTTATGGCGACTACCGGAAATTGCTGGAGCAAAAGGATATCGATGTGGTGATCATCGGAACGCCTGATCACTGGCATGCGTTGATCATGATGGAAGCTTGTCAGGCGGGGAAGGATGTCTACGTGGAAAAGCCGGTAGGTAATTCTATCGGTGAGTGCCGGGCGATGATGGCAGCGCAGCAGAAGTACAATCGGGTGGTGCAGGCGGGTCAGTGGCAGCGCAGCCAGCAGCATTTTAAAGATGCGGTCGATTTCGTGCAGTCGGGTCAGCTGGGGAATATCCGTACGGTAAAAGTGTGGTGTTACCAGGGCTGGATGAAGCCGGGACCTGTGGTACCGGATACGGCGCCGCCGCCGGGCGTGGATTATGCCATGTGGCTGGGGCCGGCTTCCAGGCGCAGCTTTAATTCCAGCCGGTTCCATTTTAATTTTCGCTGGTTCTGGGATTATGCCGGGGGGCTGATGACGGATTGGGGGGTGCATTTGCTGGATTATGGTCTGTTGGGGATGAAGGCGGATGTTCCCAAATCCATAGCGGCCCTTGGGGGCCGGTTTGCCTACCCGGATCTTTATGAGGAAACGCCGGATACGCTGACCACGCTCTATGAGTTCGATGGGTTCAACCTGGTCTGGGACCATGCGATGGGGATCGATAATGGGTCTTATGGGCGGGATCATGGGATCGCCTATATCGGGAATAATGGGACGTTGATCCTCAGCCGCGAGGGATGGGAGGTGATCGAGGAAAGACAAAGCAAAAACAAGATCAGCAAGCCTTTTGAGAAATCTTCCGATAGCGGGGTAGATAAGCATATGGCCAACTTCATAAGCGTGGTCCGTTCGCGTAAAATGGAGGATCTGCATTGTTCGATACAGGAGGGGTCCCATGTGGCGACGGTAGCCCAGATGGGCAATATTTCCCTGCGCAGCGGTCAGCGGCTGGATTGGGATAAGGCTGCCGGGAAGTTCACCGATGAAAAGGTGAACCAGCAATACCTGATGAAGGAATACCATAATGGGTATAAACTGCCGGATATGTGAAATTTCTTAACTTAATTTCCTGTTAAAAGACCTCTTTGAGGGGGCGAAAACGACAAAAAAGCAAGGTTTTAACAGAATTTTTTTGCAATTTTGTCGTTCATAAAAGTCATAACAAAAATTAAAACCCCTCCATGAGAAAACTCGCAGCCGTGATGGTGTTCATGACAGGAATTGGTCTGTCGGTCAAAGCTCAAAATCCCGTTGCCCCCATTTCCGCCAGCAATAAGGATACCATCCGGGAGATCAGCCCGACGGCTCCTCTCTCGGGGATACGGCCGGACACGGTTCCCCGGATCGACTGGGCGCATGCCGCTTCTGTAAAGCCTGCTTTTCCCTTCCGGTCTTTTATTCTTCCCGGGGCCATGATCGCATATGGGTTTGTCACCTTGAAGACCAATGGGTTTCTGAAGAATTTCAACGGTACGGTGAAAGACGAGATCTGGACGGATGGTCCGCATAAACAGATACATGCCGATAACTATCTGATGTTGGCTCCGGCGGTTTCAGTATATGCCTTGAATGCCATGGGGATTCATGGTCAGCATAATTTCCGCGACCGGACTATCATCCTGCTGATGTCAAGCCTCTTTACCAACGCCGTAGTATTCGGTGTAAAGGGCTGGTCGCATGAATTGCGGCCCGATGGTTCGGACTATAATTCCTTCCCTTCCGGCCATACGGCAGAGGCTTTTGCTTCGGCGGAGTTTATGCGGCAGGAATACAAGGATGTCTCTCCCTGGTATGGGGTGGCCGGGTATGCCATGGCTACGGCCACGGGTATGCTGCGGATGTATAACAACAAACACTGGATGAGCGATGTGGTGGCGGGAGCAGGCGTGGGGATTGCTTCCACGAAGCTGGCTTACTGGCTTTACCCGGTCATCAAACATGCTCTGTGGAAGGATAAGGCGACGGGGCCGGTCATCATGCCTACCTATTCGAACGGGTCTGTCGGGTTGTCTTTTGTGAGGCAGTTTTAGTCTGCTTATCTCTTTATCTCTTACCGATCGCGTATCGTATGCCGGCTAACAGGTGGCCCAGGTATTTGGGGTCTGCATAGGATTCGTCCGTATGTCCGAGCTCCGTATAAAAGGCCCTTCCTCCTTCAAAATCATGATACCAGGCCATGGGATGGTTGTCTCCGTTTTCCCCGCCGGTATAGGATGTCTCGTCGATTTTCAGGAGGACGTGAATGGAGGGATTGAGGTATTTGAAATTATACCATTCGTCCCAGCGTTCCCAGGGATCGGGCAGGTCCTGAGTGGCAGGATTCGTTTTGTCGACTATGACGATCTTAGCCTGTTGCTGTTTAGGATGGGATTTGAAATAGCCTCCTACCAGATCACCATACCATTGCCAGTTGTATTCGCAATCTGTGGCGGCGTGGATGCCTACGAATCCACCGCCGTGATGGATATATCCCTGTAAGGCGGCTTCTTCCTCCGGTCCGAAGACTTTGCCGGTAGGGCTGAGGAAGATGAGGGCGGCGTATTTTTTCAGTATTTTTTTCCTGAATTGGGTGGAGTCGGTGGTGGAGTCGACGTCAAAGCCGTTTTCGGCGCCCAGTTTTTTAATAGCGACGATGCCTGCCGCGATGCTGGCGTGGTGGTAGCCATTTGTTTTAGAGAAGATCAGCACTTTGGGTTTGGCAAAGATCTCTGGTCCGCCGGGTAGATGGACGGGGTGCGCCTGGTGGCTCGCGGCGCTCATCAGGGCTGTGCAGAGGATGGCCACGCAAATAGTAAGGAATGCGGGACGGGCGAATGATTGCAGAAGGGCTGATCTTTTCATTATGGCAATTTTTTAAAGTTCTTTGATTTTGATGTTACGGTACCATACTTCACAGTTATGGTCCTGCAGGTCGATCTTACCACTTTTGAATGTGCCAAAGTCGGGCCAGCGTTTGAATTTGCTGCCGGCAACCAGGGTTTTCCAGTTGTCGTCCCACAGCGTGGTGGTCACTACGTTTACTCCGTTGAGGTATAATTTCAGCTCTCCGTTCTTACTGGAGATCTCGGCTTCATTCCATTCGCCTACCGGTCTGACGGTTTCCCGGGTGCAGGGGATCAGGTCGTAGAGGTCTCCCGCCCGGTGTTTGTGAATTTTGCCATCGGGATGTCCGTCATTGTCCAGTACCTGCATTTCAGGGCCGGTGTAATAGGGCTCCTCGTATTTGACGGTATCTTCCTGTACATAGAAGAGGATGCCGCTATTGCCTTTGGGGGAGATCTTCCATTCCAGTTTGAGGTCGAAATTGCTATAGGTCCCATCTGTCACCAGGTCACCGTCTCCGCCTTTAGATTTATCCAGGTGGAGGGCGCCGTCTTTGGCTTCCCATTGGGCAAGGGCTTTTGTTTGGCCATAGCTATGCCATCCATTGGTAGTGGAGCCATCAAACAGCAATTTCCAGCCTTTGTTTATTTCGGCTGTGCTGAGGGTGTTCTGTGCTGGCGCCGGGGCTGCTGCTGCCGGGGGCGGGCACGATAACCGGGAGGGAGTTCCCGTCCGGGAGAAAGGCAGGGCCGAGATCAGCAGGCAGGCTGGCAGGGCAAGAAGCGTATTCTTCATGTTGCGTTTTGAGAGGGGCTTATTTTTTCAGCGCAAGGATGTATTTGACCATGGTTTTGATATCGGCTTCCGGTACGGAGGGGTGGGGTGTCATGGGAACGGTGCCCCAGACGCCGCTGCCGCCAGCTTTGATCTTTTTAACAAGGTGGTCGACAGTGGTATCTGCCACCGGGCTGTATTTGGCAGCTACTTCGTCATAAGCCGGTCCGATAGAGGCGCCGCTGGCAGCCTTATGAAGACGGTGACAGGTGGTACAGTCGCTGGCGCCGATCAGTTCGAGTCCTTTGTCATCCGTGGAGGCGGTCGTTGCGGATGCTGCCGGAGCGGCCGAGGTGGTGTCTTTGGTGTCAGCGGATTTCGTTTCGCCGGAATTGCCGCAGGCTGCAGCCAGAATGGCGCAGGATAAAATGGCTACTAACTTTTTGCTCATGTTCATGATAGTTCTTCTGTTTTAATGTTGAAGCTTCGCGAGTTGGTCCCCAAGGTCCGAAATAATTTATTGCAACCCTAGCACCCTGCGATTAAAATTTTCATCTTTCCCGGTGCCGGCGAAATCGTCGAAGGCTCTTTCGGTGACCCGGATGATATGATCCTTGATGAAGGGGGCGCCTTCTCTGGCTCCGTCCTCCGGATGTTTGATACAGCATTCCCATTCCAGTACGGCCCAGCCGGAAAAATCATAGGCGGTGAGCTTGCTGAAAATGGATTTGAAGTTGACCTGTCCGTCTCCCAGGGAGCGGAAGCGGCCGGCGCGGTCTATCCAGTTCTGGTAGCCGCCATATACTCCTTGTTTGCCGGTGGGGTTGAATTCCGCATCTTTTACATGGAACATGCGGATGCGTTCGTGATAATGGTCTATATAGGCGAGGTAATCGAGGCTTTGCAGGACAAAATGGGAGGGGTCGTAGAGCAGGCAGGCGCGTGAGTGGCGTCCGGTCTGTTCCCAGAACATTTCGTAGGTGATACCGTCGTGGAGGTCTTCTCCGGGATGGATCTCATAGCAGAGGTCCACGCCATTTTTATCGAATTCGTCCAGGATTGGCAGCCAGCGGGCAGCCAGTTCTTTGAAGCCCGTGTCGACCAGGCCGGGGGGGCGTTGGGGCCAGGGATAAAATGTGGGCCAGAGCAGGGCGCCGCTGAAAGTGGCGTGGGCGGTCAGGCCCAGGTTCTGTGAGGCCTTGGCCGCATATTTTAATTGTTGGACGGCCCATTCCTGGCGGGCTTTGGGATTATTGTGGACCTGTGCCGGGGCGAATCCGTCGAACAGGGCGTCATAGGCGGGGTGAACGGCCACGAGCTGTCCCTGGAGGTGTGTGGAGAGTTCTGTGATCTGCAAGCCGGCGGCTTCGACGATGCCTTTTATTTCGTCGGCGTAGGTCTTGCTTTCGGCGGCTTTTTGCAGGTCGATGCAGCGGCCGTCCCAGCTGGGGATCTGTACGCCGACGTATCCGAGGCTGGCGGCCCATTTGCAAATGGAGGACAGGGAATTGAAGGGGGCCGTGTCGCCGAGGAATTGGGCGAGGAATATAGCGGGACCTTTTATTGTCTTCATGATACTATGTTTATAAGGACGTTTATAGATTTATCAGATGTTTTTTGCTGGCCCGGTAGGATGGTCGCAACGGCGCTGGTTTTCGCCGGTAAGTCGCGGTAATTAATTAGTTGCGTTTGCGAAAAAGGCGCCTTGTGCGACATCCTATACGGACCTGATATTACTTTTATGTTTTGATACACCATTATAATTCAAATATTATTCGGACAATTGGTGAAAAGGTGGTTTTGTGGATGATTGGATGATATTATGATGTTGTGAAGAAGGTCCATTTATCTAAGCTTTCGTTGCTCCGGACTACGTTGTCGATGAAGGCCATGCCGCGGACTCCTTCTTCTACGGTGGGGAAATCCAGCATTTCTTCTGTCGGCTTCACACCGTCCAGGCGGGCAGCCAGGGTTAGGGCGAAGTTACGATAGAGGTTGGCAAATGCTTCCAGGTAGCCTTCGGGATGTCCGCCGGGGGTTCTGCAATTGTGCGTGGCGAAGGAGGAGAGGCGGTCGCCATAATTACTTCCGGCGCGAAGGATCTGCGTGGGCTGGTCCAGCCATTTTACCAGCAGGGTATTGGGTTCCATCTGCGCCCATTCGAGGCCTCCATTTTCGCCGTAGACGCGGATCTTCAGGGCATTCTCTTCTCCGGCTGCTACCTGTGAGGCGACCAATACTCCGGTTGCGCCGTTGTCGAATCGCAGCAGTACGTTGCCGTCGTCATCGAGGGCCCTGCCTTCCACAAAGATACTCAGGTCAGCGCAGAGCTGTTTGATCTGCAATCCGCTGATGTATTCCGCCAGGTGAGCTGCGTGTGTGCCTATATCGCCCATGCAGCCGCTCTTGCCGGAACGGGTGGGGTCGGTTCGCCAGGCGGCCTGCTTGCTGCCTTCTTTTTCGGAGAGCCGGCTAAGCCAGCCCTGGGGATATTCCACGTATATTTTGCGGATCTTTCCGAAGACGCCTTTTTTCACCATCTGCCGGGCCTGTTTGACCATTGGATAACCGGCATAGGTATGGGTCAGGCAAAGCAGGAGACCGGTCTCTGCTACTTTCTTTTGTAGTTTTCTGGCTTCCTCCAGGGAAAAGGTCATGGGTTTTTCGATCACGACATGGAATCCTTTTTCCAGGGCCAGCATGGCGGGAGCGAAATGTGCATGGTTGGGCGTGACGATGGTGACGAAGTCCATTCTTTTGTCGGCGGGGAGGAGACTTTCTTTTTCCATCATTTCTTCGAAGCTGGTGTAGACCCTTTCTTCGGGGAGGAAGAGGGAGAGGCCGGATTCGCGGGCGTTATCCGGTTGGCTGCTGAATGCTCCGCAGACCAGCTCAATGAGTCCGTCCATATTGGCTGCGATCCGGTGGACGGCTCCGATGAAGGCATTTTTGCCTCCGCCGATCATTCCCATTCTGAGTTTTCTGTTCATATGACTGCTATTTCTTTTTCCAGATTTTAAGATGATGCTTGGTACATTAAAGGTCTAACCATTGTCCTTCGGAGATGGCAATGGTATTACCATTTTACGAAGTTAATCAGGAAAACCGTTTTGGGTAGTCTTTCTGAAGGTATGCTGCTTTCGATTGCAATTTATTGAAATAGGATATTATTTAGGGTTTCTTTAAAAAAATATTAATATAGCAGTATTTAGCAGTAGTGATATTTAAAAATAAAAATTACATTTACGGGTCTCTGATTAATAAAAAACGACTTGCCATGAACTCTTCCAACATTCAACGTAATAAGCTTTTCGTAGCCAGCTGTCTGGCTTTACTGGTTACTTCTCTTTCTTTTGGCATCCGGGCGGGCATTTTGAATGGTCAGGGGGTAAAGTTCCACCTGAACGCCTCTGAGCTGGCCACTATTTCCGCTACCGCCTTCTGGGGTTTTCCGCTGGCGATCATTATCGGGGGCTTTATCGTAGACGTGATCGGCATGAAAAAACTGCTGGTTTCCGCCTTTGTCTTCCATTTAATAGGGATTGTGCTGACGATCTATGCCAATGGCTACTGGACCCTGTTCCTATCCACATTGCTGATCGGCATTGCCAACGGTACGGTTGAAGCAGCCTGTAATCCATTGGTCGCTTCGCTGTTCACGGATAATAAGACCACCAAGCTAAACCATTTCCATTTGTGGTTTCCCGCGGGAATCGTCATCGGTACGCTGATCGTTTTCGGGCTGGACAAGACCCTGGCGGGAGGGCTGGCTGAGAAGCCTTATTGGATCTCCCAGGTGGAGATAGCGCTCATGCTCATTCCTACGCTGATCTATGGCTATCTGTTCTCCCGTTTGAAATTTCCTGTTACGGAGAGGGTTGCCGCGGGTGTCAGCACTTCCGAGATGTATAAGGCGCTGCTCAATCCTTTGTTCCTTTTTATGATTATTTGCATGTTCGGGACGGCCATCACGGAATTGTTTACGAATCAATGGACGGATGTGCTGTTCAGGACGGTGACGGATAATGCCATTCTCATTCTCACGTTCGTGGCTTCCGTGCAGGTGCTGGGGCGGGCTTTTGCCAGCCCGATCGTGCACCGGCTGGCCCCGCAGGGCGTGCTGCTTATTTCTGCCATTTTATCGGCGCTGGGTATCTATTTGCTGATCCATCTGCACGGGACGGCTATTTTTGCGGGCGCCATTATTTTTGGTCTGGGGGTCGCCTTTTTCTGGCCCTGTATGATCGGGTTCGTGGCGGAGAATCTGCCCCGGACGGGTGCGGTGGGATTGAACCTGATGGGGGGGGCTGGTATGTTCGGCGTCAGCATCTATATGATGTTCATGGGGGGCTATTATGATCGTCTCATGATCAAACAGCTGCCTGAAGGCGCCAGCCTGGATACGTATCGTTCGGCGGCGGCCGGAACGGAGTTGTCCCAAGCCTTTAACAATGCCCGGTCGGCGGCGGGGCCGGAGGTGCTGAATACAACAATGATCATCCCGATCATATTGACGGTCGCATTTGCGGGGTTGGTGTATTATATGCGCAAGCGGAAGAAGGCCAATCGTCTGGAAGTATTGGCTGCCTGACCGTTAATCCTTTTTTAATGCTCCTCAACGTTAAATATTGAGGGAGAGACCATAAGATTTTGTAATTTCCTTTTTCATAATGACTGGAACCATTATTTATGTCTAATCAACCCTCACGACGTGCTGCTATTAAAAATATTGTAGCGGGAACTGCCGCTTTCGGAGCCGCGGGAATGCTATCCCTGACTGCATCGGCCAAAGAAGATCAAAAAAAATCAACATTGAAAGGCAATATCAATCACTCCGTATGTCGCTGGTGTTACGGCGATATCCCGTTGGAAGAATTATGCGCTGGTGTAAATAAGATCGGGTTCGGCGCCATCGACCTGGTAGGTCCCAAGGACTGGCCGGTGCTTAAGAAATATGGGCTTTACTCTTCTATGTGTAATGGCGCGGAAATAAGCCTCACCAAGGGCTGGAACCATACCGAGTACCATGCGACCCTGATAAAAAGTTATACGGAACATATCGACCTGGTCGCCAATGCCGGGTATAAGAACCTTATTTGTTTCAGCGGCAACCGGGAAGGCATGGACGGGGATACGGGTATAAAAAATTGCGTGACCGGGCTGAAGCAGATCCTGGGGCAGGCGGAGAAGCTGGGAGTGACCATCCAGATGGAGCTGCTGAACAGCAAGGTCAATCATCCGGACCAGATGTGCGATAATACCAAATGGGGGATCGAGCTGGTGAAGCAGATTGGCTCGGAGAACTTCAAGCTATTGTATGATATCTATCATATGCAGATCGACGAAGGGGATGTCATTCGTACGATCCAGGATGGGCATGCTGCTTTCGGCCACTATCATACGGGCGGTGTGCCGGGCCGGCATGAGATCGATGAGACCCAGGAGCTGTATTATCCTGCTATCATGCGGGCGATCGTCGCTACGGGCTTTTCGGGATATGTAGCACAGGAATTTATTCCTGCCAAACCCGACAAGCTGAAATCTTTGCAGGAGGCTATAAAAATTTGTGATGTATAGCGCCCCCAGGCTCTGTAAATAATAAAATATTTTAAATAAACAGGAAAACTACTACTATGGCGGAGAATACTTATGATGCAATCGTGATAGGATCGGGGATCAGCGGCGGCTGGGCTGCGAAAGAGCTGACTGAAAAAGGATTGAAAGTATTGATGTTGGAACGGGGGCGGAATATAGAGCATATCAAGGATTATGTGAATGCCAATAAGGAGGCCTGGGATTATCCTCACCGCGGTCATGCCACCGAACAAATGAAAAAAGATTATCCCGTTCTGAAAAGGGATTATCCGTTGAATGAGACCAACCTGGATTACTGGGTAAAAGATAGTGAGTGCCCTTATACCGAAACCAAGCGGTTTGACTGGTTCCGGGGATATCATGTTGGAGGGCGTTCCCTGATGTGGGGACGTCAGAGCTATCGCTGGAGCGACCTGGACTTCGAGGCCAATGCCAAGGAGGGGATCGGGATCGACTGGCCTATCCGCTATAAGGATATCGCTCCCTGGTATGATTATGCGGAAAAATTCGCAGGGATCAGCGGTTCCAAGGAAGGGCTTCCCCAGTTGCCGGACGGACATTTTCTCCCTGCCTACGATATGACCTGCGTGGAAAAGGACATTGCGGTCCGTCTTAAGGAACATTATAAAGGAGCCCGCGCGATGATCATCGGGCGTGTCGCCAATATTACCGTGCCGCATGGAGGAAGGCCGGGCTGTCAGTTCCGGAACAAGTGCTGGCTGGGCTGTCCTTTCGGCGGGTATTTCAGTACGCAGTCTTCTACCTTGCCTGCTGCCGTCGCGACGGGCAACCTGACCGTGCGGCCCTGGTCGATCGTCACGAAGATATTATATGATAAGGATACTAAAAAAGCGACCGGGGTGGAAATCCTGGATGCGGAAACGAATAAGACTTATGAATACAAATCGAAGATCGTCTTCGTAAATGCCTCTGCATTGAACAGCGCCTGGGTCATGATGAACTCGGCGACCGATATATGGCCGGACGGATTGGGCAGCAGCAGCGGAGAGCTGGGGCATAATGTAATGGACCATCACCTGGGCGTGGGCGCCAGCGGCATGGTCGAGGGATATGAAGACAAATATTATTATGGCCGTCGTGCGAACGGCATCTATATTCCCCGATACCGGAACCTGTTTGGCGACAAAAGAGATTACCTGCGGGGCTTTGGCTACCAGGGCGGCGGCGGTCGGGAAGGCTACAATCATGAGATAGCAGAATACCAGATCGGGAAGGAATATAAGGAGGCGCTTACGGAGCCTGGTCCCTGGACGATGAATATCGGTGGATTCGGTGAGACGCTGCCTTATCATGAGAACAAGATAACGCTGGACAAAACGAAGAAGGACAAGTGGGGATTGAACATATTGAATTTCGATGTCGAGCTCAAGGAGAATGAGCTGAGGATGCGTAAAGACATGGAGTCCGATGCCGCTGAGATGCTGGAATCGGTCGGTGTGAAAAATGTAAAGACCCGCAGCGACAATGCATTCCTGGGCAGGGGCATCCATGAAATGGGCACGGCCCGTATGGGGAAGGATCCTAAGACTTCTGTGCTCAACTCCTACAACCAGGTATGGGATGCGAAGAATGTATTCGTCACGGATGGCGCTTTTATGACTTCGGCTGCCTGTGTGAATCCTTCGCTGACCTATATGGCGATGACGGCCCGGGCTGCGGATCATGCTGTCAGCGAACTTAAAAAAGGAAATCTGTAAAACCAATAGTGCCGGGTGAGAGAAGTCCGGCGAGTGAGACAAAATGCCAGGAGATACACTACATATCAATACGAATGCTGTACCGCAGAACACCTATGACGCGATCGTTATCGGGTCGGGTATCAGTGGTGGCTGGGCCGCTAAGGAGCTTACTGAAAAGGGGCTCCGGACGATCATGTTCGAGCGGGGAAGGAATTTCGAGCATATAAAAGATTATAAGACGGCTGATAAGAATCCCTGGGATTTCGAGCACCGCGGGAAGGTGACGGAGGCGCAGAAAAAGGAGCGGCCTTATATCGCCAGGGGATGGGGAGCTACGGAAGCGGTGATGGATTACTGGGCCAAAGACGTGGACTGTCCTTATACGGAAATAAAACCTTTTAACTGGTGGCGTTCCTACCAGCTGGGGGGGCGGTCTATCTTATGGGGGAGACAGAGCTATCGCTGGAGTGACTACGATTTCGAGGCCAATGCCCGGGATGGCTGGGCTGTCGACTGGCCGATCCGGTATAAGGACCTGGAGCCCTGGTATGATTATGTAGAGAAGTTTGCCGGCGTGAATGGTTCTAAAGAGGGGCTGCCTCAATTACCGGATGGACATTTTCTTCCGCCGATGGAGATGAATTGTGTGGAGAAGGATGTCGCGGCCAGGATCAAGGAGCATTATAAAGGCCAGCGGCATATGATCATCGGCCGTTCGGCTAATCTGACCGCTCCTATTCCCGGGAGAACGCAATGTCAGTTCCGCAATCGCTGCTGGGAAGGCTGTCCTTTCGGGGGATATTTCAGTACACAGTCTTCGACGCTGCCGGCCGCCATGGCTACCGGAAAGCTGACCGTTCGTCCTTATTCCCTCGTTACCCGGATCCTTTATGATAAGGATACGCAAAAGGCGAAGGGGGTGGAAGTGCTGGATACGGAGACCAATAACACGTATCAGTATTATGCGAAGGTGGTATTTGTGAATGCCAGTGCGCTGAATAGTGCCTGGGTGTTGATGAATTCTGCCACGCATGTATGGCCTGACGGACTGGGCAGCAGCAGCGGGGAGCTGGGGCATAATATCATGGATCATCATTATAATCTGGGCGCTGCCGGCAAGGTGGAGGGCTACCAGGATAAATATGTATATGGCCGCAGGGCCAATGGAATTTATGTAGTGCGGTTCGCCAATTTATTCGGCGACAAACGGGATTATCTGCGTGGCTTCGGTTACCAGGGGGCTGCGAGCCGGGAAAGCTGGCAACGAAGTGTGGCGGAGCTGAGTATCGGCGCCGAATGGAAGGAATCTCTTACGGAGCCGGGGGATTGGACGATCGGCATCGGCGGATTCGGAGAGCTGCTGCCTTATCATGAGAATAAGATCTCACTCGATAAGAATAAGAAAGACAAGTGGGGATTGCCGGTGCTGGCGATGGATGCGGAGATCAAGGACAATGAAAAGAAGATGCGGAAGGATATTGTCGCCGAAGCGGTGGCGATGCTGGAAGCGGCAGGCGTTAAAGACGTTCAGCACCATGACAACGGACATAACGTAGGTGATGGTATTCATGAGATGGGGGCGGCGCGTATGGGGCTTGATCCAAGGACATCTGTGCTCAATGAGCATAATCAGGTCTGGGATGCGAAGAATGTGTTTGTGACAGATGGGGCGTGTATGGTTTCTTCTGCTTGTCAGAATCCATCGCTGACCTATATGGCTTTGACGGCGCGGGCGGCGGATTTTGCCGTCAGCGAACTTAAAAAAGGGACTCTATAATTTTTAAAATGATACTATTATGAACAGAAGAGATGCATTATCCAGGGTAGGCCTGATCCTGGGGGGAACTATTCTTGGTGCGGAGGCTTTCTTAGCCGGATGTACGAATACCGATAAGAATATCGGCGGGGCCGGTATTAATTTCTCGAATGATGATGTCTCTTTCCTGGATGAAGTGGCTGAGACTATTCTGCCGGCAACGAATACGCCTGGCGCCAAAGAGGCAAAGGTAGGGGAGTTCATGACGCGCATCGTTCGGGATTGTTATACCGAAAAAGATCAGAAGATATTCCTGGACGGCATGCAGAAATTGAATGCGGCCAGTAAGAAGAAAAGCGGGAAGTCATTTCTGGACAGCAGTGTCCAGGAGAAGCACGATCTGCTGGTAGACCTCGATAAAGAGCAGAAGACGTATACCGATCAGAAGAAGAAGGATGATCCGGCCCATTACTTCCGGATGATGAAGGAGCTTACCTTATGGGGATATTTTACTTCCGAGGCAGGGGCGACGAAGGCGCTGCGTTATGTGGCGATTCCCGGACGGTATGAGGGGTGTATAGATTATAAGAAAGGGGAGAAGGCCTGGGCTACGTCCTAATAGTTAACACTTATTCCTGTATAAGTATTGCCCCAACGGTGTCTAACAGACGCCGTTGGGGCAATGTCTTTTTCAGGGCAACATTAAAGAAATTTTAATGTGAAACGTTGTTAAAAAAAACCACAAAATGTTAAAAAAGTACTACTTTTAGTTAACATGCTGGTGTAGTTTCACGTGACAATCGTCACGGCTTAGCCAGTCATGAAAAAACACGATTAAACTTTAGCCACATGCTATTCAAAACTAACGCCTTACTAAAGGTATGCCTACTCGTATGCCTCTCACTCTTCAGTTTTAGTCTCTTCGCTCAGAAAACAATCACCGGTAAAGTACTCAGTAACACTGATAAGCAGCCCGTTTTGGGGGCTACCATACAGGTGAAAGGTAGTAAAGTCGCTACTTCGACTGGTGCGGACGGGACTTTTACCATTTCTGTCAAGGACAACAGTGTCCTGGTAATTTCTTCTGTCGGATTCGAGAGACAGGAGATCCTTGTTGCCGGAAGGA
This sequence comes from Puia sp., assembly GCA_035555335.1. Classification (GTDB taxonomy): domain Bacteria; phylum Bacteroidota; class Bacteroidia; order Chitinophagales; family Chitinophagaceae; genus Puia. Next base: position 50,091 of record DATMGS010000010.1, on the reverse strand, counting down.
GCGATATCGGAAGTATTGCCCTGGTAACTTCCACTTCTTCTCTGAACGAAATCGTGGTAACGGGTTATGCCACGCAACGAAAAAAAGATCTTACAGGCGCCGTATCGGTAGTGGACCTGTCGGATGCTAAAAAACAGCCGGTTCCGGATGTGGCGAATATGCTGCAGGGACAGGCTTCCGGCGTTTCCGTAGTCGGTTCGGGACAGCCGGGTCAGTCTCCGGCTATCCGTATCAGGGGTTTTAACTCCTTCGGAAACAACACTCCCCTGTTTGTTGTGGATGGAGTACCTACGCAGGATATCAGCGACCTGAATCCCAATGACGTCGCCAATATGCAGGTGTTAAAGGATGCGGGTGCTTCCTCTATTTATGGGGCGCGTGCTTCCAATGGCGTCATCATCGTCACTACCAGAAAGGGGTCCGGTAAAGTAAAGGTTTCCTATGACGGGTATTATGGAACACAAAAACCCAAAGGCGGGAATGTGTGGAACCTGCTGAATCCAACGGAAGGCGGTCAGCTGCTTTTCGAGGCCGGACAAAATTACAATACGCTGAATCCAACGCTGCAAAAGCCTGTCGGTAATAATATCTATGGTACGGGTGCTGCCCCTGTGCTTCCTGACTACCTGGTCAGTGGTACTACGGGTGGGGTGACCAATACGGGCGGTTTTGCAGCCGGCTCCGCTGCTGCCGATCCGTCTCTTTACAATGCCGATCCGACGGGGGTCAATTATTACCAGATCGCGAAGGCCAATAAAGGCGGTACGGACTGGTACCACCAGATCTTCAAGTCGGCTCCCATTCAGCAGCATAACCTCTCTGTTTCGGGCGGAGGTGAGCAGGGAAGTTACCTGTTCTCTCTGAATTATTTCAATCAGCAGGGAACTCTGATCAATACCTATCTCAAACGGTATACTTTACGAGTCAACACAACTTATAAGATCGGCAACCGGGTCAGAGTCGGGGAGAATCTGGCTTATGCGGTGACGGATAATCCACAGGCGAATGGCGGGATCCTGGTAGAAGGAAGCGCGATCGGTTATGCCATGCGCGAAAATCCTATCATTCCCGTGTACGATATCCAGGGTAATTTTGCGGGGTCGGCCCCTAAGGGGTTGAACAATCCAAGGAATCCCGTTTCCATTCAGGCGACGACATCCAATGACCGGGGATTGACCCGGCGTATTTTTGGGAATGTCTACGGGGAAGTAGACCTCATAAAGAATTTGACTTTCCGAACCAGTTTCGGAGGGGAAATGTGGAGCGGATGGGATCATTACTATCATGTTCCTGATTTTTATGATGCGGAGCCTCAATACACCGTTCCTTCCTATACCGCGCAATCCAATAATGGATTTAACTGGACCTGGACGAATAACTTCACGTATAACTGGATCAAAGGGGATCACAACCTGAAGCTTGTTGCCGGTATGGAAGCCTATAGCTTTATTAATCACAATCTGGGTGGAACCACGCTGGGATCTTTTTCCGACGATCCGAACTACGTGAACCTGTCGACCGGCAGCGGCGCCACGACCAACTATAGCAATGACAATGCGATCCTGAATTACAATCCCGGATCGCCCAATTATAAGGCGCCCGTAGGATCGGGTGAAAGCCTGGCTTCTTATTTTGCCAGAGCGGACTATGTGTTCAAGGATAAATATCTGTTAGGCGCTACGTTCAGACGGGACGGGTCTTCCAAGTTCATTACGAACCGGTGGGGTAATTTCTATGCGGTAAGTGCGGGATGGCGTATTTCGCAGGAAAGTTTCATGAAGAACATCGATTGGATAACGGACCTGAAAATCCGTGGATCTTATGGTATCATGGGGAACCAGTTCAATGCATTGGGCACGAACTCTTACACTTTATACGGATCCAACAAGCAGACCACTTATTATGACCTGGGGGGGACGGGAAATTCCCTGATCTATGGGTTAAGTCAATCCCAGATCGGCAATCCAAACGCCAAGTGGGAACAGGATGGTAATACCAATATTGGGTTTGACCTGACTGTCTTTAAAGGCAGGTTGACGGTTAGCGCCGACTGGTATAACAAAAGCATCAAAGACCTGCTCTACCAGATCACGTTGCCGGGTACACAGGGAGCGGCTACCGTTCCGGCTTATAATGTAAGCAAGATGACGAATACCGGTATCGACGTGATGGTGAGCGGCAATGCGAATATCACCCGGGACCTGAAGTTCATAGCTACTCTTACGCTGACGACGATCAATAATAAGATCAAGCAGATCGATGCCAACGGCACCCAGTATTTCGATGTGGACGGACGGCGTTTCAATGGTTCTTATATCGTGCGTAATGCGGTCGGTCACGCTGTGAGCTCTTTCTATGGTTATAAGATCATCGGGTTCTGGAATAGCCAGGCCGATATCGATGCGGCCAACCTGGCGGCGTCTAAAGCTTCCAACGGTACTGTTACTACGTATCAGGCGGATGCGGCTATTGGCCGTTTTCGCTATGCGGATAATAACAAACAGGGTTGGATCGATAACAACAGCAAGACTTTCTTAGGCAATCCAAGTCCCAAATTTACCTATGGCGCCAACCTGGGCCTGGATTATAAGGGCTTCGACTTTAGCGTATTCCTCTATGGCGTATCCGGCAATGATGTCTGGAATAACGTAAAATGGTGGACTGACTTCTATGCTTCTTTCCCCGGAGCTGCCAGCAGCAAAACCGCTTTATATAATTCGTGGACTTTCAATAACCACAATGCGAAAGCTCCCATCCAGGATGCTGTCAATGGTAGCAATGCCAGCACCAACACCGTCCCTAACTCTTATTTCGTTGAAAAGGGCTCTTACCTGAGAGCTAAGAACGTTACGCTGGGCTATACTTTCAGTGCCAACACGCTGAGCAGGGTAGGTATCAGCCGGGTAAGGGCTTATATACAGGCGGCCAATCTGTTTACCGTGACCAAGTATTCGGGCGTCGATCCTGAGATTTCCGTCAACGCAACGAACGGGCAGAATGCTGCCACTGACTTTGGCGTGGACGAAGGTTCTTATGCCAATCCCCGTCAGTACCTGCTTGGTTTACAGATCACGTTCTAAATTTTATCTTATCAAGAACTAAAGAGTAAAAAAATGAAAAGGAACATTAAACGATATTCGATACTAATAGCCGGCTTTTCGGCAACGGCATTACTATTCAACGGAGCATGCAGTAAAGGGTTCCTCACCAAACCTGCCTTGGGCGCCCTGGTCTCCGGACAGGTAAGCAATACACAGGGAGTTAGCGCTTTACTGGTCGGCGCCTATGCAGCGCTGGACGGACAGGGGCAAAGCAATAGCGCCATCGGCGGCGGCAACCCCTGGGAAACGTCTCCCTCCAACTGGATCTACGGGAGCGTAGCGGGTGGTGATTCGCATAAGGGCAGCAGTATCAGTGATCAGCCGCCTATCGTGCCCATCGCCAATGCCCAGGAGGTTCCTTCCAATGGATTCTTCAATGACAAGTGGATCGCTTTATATGAGGGGGTCACCCGGTGTAATTCGGTGTTGGCTACCCTTGCCATCTCACCTACTGTCAGCACTGCCGACAGGAAAGAGTTTGCTTCGGAAGCTAAATTCCTTCGCGGACATTATTATTTCGAGCTGCGGAAGTTCTTCCATATGGTGCCCTGGATCGATGAGACGACGACCGATTACAAACAGCCGAACAGCGCCGATATATTTCCCAAGATCGAGGCCGATTTCCAGGCAGCTATCGACAGCTTACCGGCGACTCAATCGCAGGTCGGAAGGGCGAATAAATGGGCGGCTATGGCGTACCTCGCCAAAGTGTATCTTTATGAGAAGAAGTATACCGAAGCAAAGGCGTTATTCGACCAGATCATTCCTGCCGGTTATGGCGGTACGGGAACGGGCGGCGTTACGGCCAATGGCCTGGCTTATGGTCTGACGGACCGGTTTGAAGACAATTTCGATGCGGCTGCCAAGAATAATAAAGAATCTGTATTTGCGATCCAGATGACGGCTAATGATGGAACAAACTCTATCGCCAATGCGAACGGCGGGGACATGCTGAATTTCCCTTATAACAGCCCTTTCCGTTGCTGTGGTTTCTTCCAGCCAACTGTCGACCTGGCCAACTCTTACCGGACGGATGCCACCGGATTACCTTATATAACCGATTATAATTCCCATGGGGTTAAAAATGATATGGGGCTGACGTCAGATGTCGCTTTTACGCCGGATAACGGGAATGTGGATCCTCGTCTTGACTGGACGGTAGCCAGAAGAGGGATTCCCGTACACGATTGGGGCAATCACCCTGGTAACAACTGGATTCGTGATCAGGGTTCTGCCGGGCCGTATTCCAATAAAAAGAACCTCTACTGGCAGGCAACGGCAGGAACCTATTCCGATCAGAGCACCTGGGCGCCGGGATCTGCGATCAATTACAATATTATCCGTTTTGCCGATGTCTTGTTGATGGCTGCTGAAGCGGAGGCCAATCTGAGTAATTACACACAGGCTGAGACTTATGTCAATTATGTAAGGGCAAGAGCTGCTAATGCGGCCAATATCTTACATAAGTATATCGATGCTTCCAATCCAACGGGTGGTTTTTCCGCTACGCCGGCGGCTACTTATCTGATCAGTCAGTACCCCGCGGGTTATTTGACGGCAAGCAACGCGCTATCCGTCGTCTATTTCGAACGTAAGCTGGAGCTGGCCTGCGAGGGGCACCGGTTCTTCGATCTGGCGCGTTGGGGAATTGCGGCTACCACGATGAATGCGTATTATGCGTTTGAAGGACAAATCACCGGCGATCTTTCGACGGGTAGCTTTACAGCCAATAAGAATGAGTACTATCCCATTCCACAGGCTCAGATCGACCTTTCGAACGGTACCCTGAAGCAGAATACAGGCTATTGAGGTTGTCACGCTTCCAGTGAAAATATGTCGCATGCCAACCTCAATATTTTATGCGTTGCATTTGGGATGGACCCTGCTTTTAGTAAATAGTTAATAAGAGAGGTGGCTGGTTTGCCACCTCTTTTTACATTTGTAACCATGAGAGTTGTCTGTTCATTGCTGGTCTTCTTTTTCATCGGCGCCTGCGGTCACCGGCCGCCCGAGAAGCCTTATGTCAATTCCCTGCATTTAAGTCCGGCGTATCTCGCGTCACTGGATACTGTCAATTATACGGTCATACAATGGGAGGATACGGTCAAGGATTTTGGTTCGATCAACGAGGGGGATAGCGTCAGGCTTCTTTATAAATTCAGCAATGGAGGCGATAAGCCTTTGCTGCTGATGAGCGTTAAAACGAGCTGTGGGTGTACGGTTGCCCGGTTTCCACAAAATGCCTTGTTTCCCGGAGAAGGAGGTGAGATCGAGGTGGTTTTCAATAGCAATGGTCATCCGGGGCCTGTTCTGAAAAGTGTTACGGTCGTTGCCAATACGAGCAATAATGCGCTGCATATTATGGTGCTTAAAGGGAATGTGCTGCCTAAAAAATAATAAAAGATGAGAAAATTCCTTCTTTCATGGATGGTGTTAGCTGTTTCCTGTCATCCGGGGCCGGCAAAAACGTATAATAGGAATCGTTCGCATGCCGATGTGAAGGAGGAGACGCTTGTTGCCGGGGAAGCATTGGCTGCTAAATATTGTCAATCCTGTCATCAGTTACCTTCTCCGGACCTGCTGGATGCCACTACCTGGGAGAAAGGGGTACTGCCTCAGATGGGGCCCCGGCTGGGCATATTCGAGTACAAGTTCCAGCGGTATCCCAATAATAGTGCAGACCCGAATGTGGGAAGGGGTTTCTATCCTGCGGCGCCTCTCCTGTCCGGGCAGGACTGGGGAGCTATTATCGATTATTATACGGCGCTGTCTCCGGACACGCTGCCTTCCCAGCAGCGCAAAGATCCTCTTCGGGCAAATGATGCTCTTTTCAGGGTGGAGATGCCTGCACAGCGGGATAGTAGTCCGCCGGCTACCTGCCTGATAAAATATGACGCTGACCTGCATCAGATCTTTACGGCGGACATCATCCAACATGCATTTAACCGGTGGGATGAGCGGCTGCAAAAACTGCCTGCCCGGGAAATCAGTGGGGCGATCGTGGATATGGCGGCCGATTCTTCGGGTTATATGGCTTGTAATATCGGCGCTTTTTCTCCTAATAATGCAAAGACCGGCCATATCGATCATTTTAACCGTAACGGGAAAGAGCTCTCCGCCGATCATTCTGCGATCTATAGTGGATTGATGCGACCTGTGAATATTGTCAATGCCGATCTGAACGGAGATGGGAAACAGGATATCGTGGTTTGTGAGTTCGGGTTTATAAAGGGGGCCTTGTCCTGGCTGGAGAACAAGGGGGGAGGGCAATATGAAAAGCATGTCCTGCGAAGCGTTCCGGGGGCGATCCGGGCGGTGGTCCAGGACTATAACCACGACGGTCTTCCGGATATCTGGGTTTTATTTGCCCAGGGAGATGAGGGGATCTTTTTATATACCAATAAAGGGCATGGGCAGTTTGTAGAACAGGCAATCCTGCATTTTCCGCCGAGCTATGGCTCCAGCTATTTCGAGCTGGACGACTTTAACCGGGATGGTAATCCGGATATCCTCTACACCTGTGGCGACAATGGGGATTTTTCCACGGTGCTGAAGCCTTATCATGGGGTGTATATCTTTATGGGTGATAGCGCTGCTCATTTTACACAGCAATATTTTTTTCCCATCAATGGCTGCTACCGGGCGATGGCCCGGGATTTTGACGGGAGCGGCAATCTGAGCATTGTGGCCATCGCTTACTTTGCCGATTATGAGCACCAGCCGGAGGAAAGCTGTGTATACCTGCAAAATAAAGGGAAGTGGCAGTTTATTCCCTATAGCGTACCCGGGACAGGGGCAGGGCGTTGGATCACGATGGATGTTGCGGACCTGGACGGGGATGGCAAAACGGACATTCTTTTAAGCAATTGTTCCGTAGGGCCTTCTTTTATCAAATCTGCTATCGATTGGAAAAAAGGGCCGGCTTTTATGGTGCTGAAGAACAGGATGGGGAATGGCCCCTCCGCCGGGAAGGGTGGTACGAAATAAGTTTTCAACTATCTTTAGGGGATGAAGAAACTAGTTTTATTCCTTGCAATGATGGGGGCGGGCATTTCTTTGGTATTTGCCTGGGGCGCCTGGGGGCATCAGCATATCAACCGGGCGGCGGTATTTGCCCTGCCTGCGGACATTCGTCCCTTCTTCTACAATCATATTGATTTTATTACTGAGGAGGCTGTTGTGCCCGATCTGCGGAAGTATACGATCAATGACAAAGCGGAGTTTCCCCGGCATTATATTGATCTGGAGTTATACGATTCAAATAGTAATATAGCGAACCTGCCTGCTACGATGCAGGAAGCGAGGGCCCGTTATCCGGATTCTTTTCTCAATAAGGCCGGTATTCTTCCCTGGTATATTCCGGAGATAATGGAAAAGCTGACAAAGGCTATGAAGGGTAAGAGAAAGACGGAGATCCTTTTCCTGGCGGCGGACCTGGGGCATTATATCGGGGATGCTCATATGCCGCTGCATACGGCGGTGAATCACAATGGGCAGTTAACGGGGCAGAAGGGAATCCATGCGCTTTGGGAGGGGCAGCTGCCGGAATTTTTCGGGAGCGGGTATAATCTCTGCACGGGGCCGGCTAAATACATCGATAATATCGTCCGCGAGACCTGGCAGATGGTGGATTCCACCCATCGCCTGGCAGAGAGTGTATTGTCGATCGACCGGGAGCTGACGGCATCGCTGCCAAAGGAAAAAGTGTATATAATGGATGGCGATGGAAACCCTGTTAAGAATAAGTTTGGGGACCTGGTGCATAGCCGGGAATATGCCGCTAAATATCATGAGCTGCTGAAGGGGATGATCGAGCGTCAATTACGGGGAGCTATAGCCGAAACGGCGGCTTACTGGTATACTGCCTGGGTGAATGCGGGGAAGCCGGACTTGTCGGTATTGGATCCGGCTGAATTGACGGAAAGAAATAAGTCTTTTCTCCGGAGGGATCTGCAGCGTTGGCAGCAGGGGAAGGTGGATATGTTCGATCCGGGCGGGGAGTTTACGGAGTGGGCCGGGCCAGCGGCGCGATAGGACAGTAAGAATGTTTTTTAATTAATTCCTTTTGTATGTCGAATTTTCCTACATGGTTGTTATATGCATTGTTATCGGCGGTCTTTGCAGCACTGACGGCCATTTTTTCCAAGGTGGGGTTGAAGAATGTCAATTCGGACCTGGCTACGGCCATCCGTACGGCGGTGATCCTGCTGATCACCTGGGGACTTGTATTTTTCAGGGGAAATGCCGGCGGTCTGCGCCATCTTTCCCGGAATAACTGGTTATTCCTGATCCTGTCTGCTATCGCTACGGGATTGTCCTGGATATTTTATTACCGGGCGTTGCAGCTGGGAAAGGTCTCCGAAGTGAGTGTGATCGATAAGGGAAGTATTGTATTCACGATCCTCTTATCTATTATCTTTCTCCGGGAGCCTCCGACGCCGAGGCTGCTGTTGGCGGCGGCTTTGATCTTTGGCGGCATGCTGGTGCTGGTGTGGAAATAGGGACGGGCGGTAAACTGCTACCTGGAAGTAAGAAGCCCTCTGCTAGTGGTTTATGGGTAGATCGTCAGGCCGTGAGGTAGATATCCTCGTATTCTTTGGAGTGCTTGAGAATCGATCTGGCGAATGAGCAGAGCGGCAGGATCTTCATATTCTGTTGCCGGGCGTACTGGATGGCTTCGAGGACCAGTTGCTTACCGATGCCCTCACGTTTATGTATTTCCGCTACTTCTGTATGATCGATGATCATTTTGTGTTCTCCTGACATACGATAGACCAATTGGGCCGTGGGAGAGAAGGAGTCTCCTATATAAAAGCTGCCGCCTTTCTCCGTATGGCTATGCTGAATATTCATGATATTATTGTTGATGGCTTCGCAAAAGTAGGGAATGCTTCCTTTTGTTGAGACATAGGGCATACAATTTGCTGTGTTGGCAACGGACAAGGAGGGGGCCTGGCCGTTTCAGGCAACTTTGCGATTAATAATTTTTCAAGCGTCGTGGTTAAACCTTGTACCAACCCCGAAGTCTATGGGACAGGTTACCACGGATCTATCTATGAACACCTAAAAAACACAAACATGAATGTGCGTAAACATGCTGCATTGACAAGAACTACCACTGCTATTGCTTTATTTTTATCGGTTATGACATTGGGGGCCTGTAAGAAAGAGGTGACCCAGGTAGTGGACCAGGCTTTTTCCACTACTTATTCCGTTACTTCTTCCAGCTGGACTACTTCCGATGGGGGAAAGACTTACACTGTCGCTCTGAATGTTCCGGAAATCGACAATGTGATCGTAGGGAGCGGGGGGGTGATAGCGTATATCTCTTTTGACAATGGCACTACCTTCGAAGCGCTGCCTGAGGTATTCGGTGGGGTTGCTTATGGCGCCTACCATCAGAATAACACCCTTTCGGTAGATCTTACTGATCCTGCCGGGGTGGCGACGGTAACTCCTCCGGGCGGCACTGTTCTGATCAAGGTTGTGATCCTGGATGCAAGTGCTTTACCTAATTAAAGAAAGTATTTCACAGCGTATGCAGAACGAGCCAGGCTCGTTGCGCGAAGCGCCATCATTAAAGGTTTTACAGGACGGGGTTACTTTTACAAAGAACCCCGTCCTGTAAAACAAAACCCCGTCCTTTCCCAGGGCGGGGTTTTGTTTTGTGGCCGGCTACGAGGGCTGCTAAATGATCAGTATAGGGTATGATAAAAAAAAATCTATGAAAAGACTGGAAAATCAACAATTGACGGGAATATCTTATTAATTTTAAAGATAAGAAACCCGATTGACCCAACATTATATGCTACCAAAATTACCTCTCCTCCTCAGTTCCCGAGTCTATACTATATGGCCCGATAGTTGTGCTATGGGTGCATCTTCTGATTTTCCTCCGATAAATAGACTATAATAGGCTGTGCCACTTGAAATTATATATAATGAAAAAGAATTACTTGCGCGTATAGCCGGGGGGGATAGGACTGCCTTTAAAGGATTGTACAGCATTTATTTTCCTCATGTGGAGCGTTATGTCATTTTGTTCGAGCCTTCGAAAAGGAATCTGGATGAGCTGACGCAGGATGTTTTTGTCAGGATCTGGGAGAAGCGGGCCCGGCTGACGGAGGTGGAGTCTTTCAAGGATTATCTCTTTTTGGTGTCCAGAAATGTCGTTTTCAATTACATACGTGCTTTGAAAGTGCGGCAAAAATTGAGGGATCTGGGTGATTCCGGGGAGTATTCTTCGGAGAGTGATTCGGAGAATGCGCTATTGTTCAAGCAATATTATCAGCTGGCCCTGGACGCGATAGAGAAGTTGCCGGCGGGGCGGCGAAGGATCTTAAAAATGAGTGTCGATCAGGGGCTCACCCTGGATGAGATCGCCGCCGAGCTGAATATTTCCCGTTCAGGCGTAAAAAAGCAGCTTTATGCGGCTACGGCTTTCGTGCGGCAATATTTAAGGGACAATGGGGAGCTAAGCCTTATTTTGTTTGTTTTTATCTCTCTTTTTGAAAGTCGTTGATTATCAATTGCTTTTATCCCCTGTAATGAACGGCGGGGCCTTCCGCCGGGCAGGCATTCAAAAAAAATAAAAAATATTTTATTACCGAGGTATCCCCTGCCTCCCGCGAAGTGTCTTTATTTATAACACCTTATTTATGAATTTAAATGATGCCAAGATTTTTGTTGCTCGTTTCATAACGGGGGACCACAGTCCCGGGGAGCATGCAGGATTTTTGAGGTGGTTGGAAGGGGCTTCTACAGACGATCTTGGTGTTATTGCGGATGAACATGAGGCTTTACAGGAACAATGGTCTTTGCCGGCTGGTCCTTCTTCAGCATGGGTAGAGCAATTGGAGAGTAAGCTGGACCGGGCCGAGGCTAAATCCCGGACGAGAGAGGGTCAGGCTATAGTCAGAAAATTTTATGCCGGACGGAAGTTTAAGTGGATTGCCGCGGCTTCCCTGGTTGGATTAATAGCAGGTGGGGGTTATTTGCGATATGCTCATCAGGCTGGGTCTGTCGCCGGAACTTCCGATAAACCTGTCGAAGTTCTTTCAAAATCTTTTTCAACCCCAAGGGGGGGGAATCAGCAGCGGTTTGAACTGGCTGATGGCAGTAAAGTATGGTTAAATTCCGCCAGTACCTTGAAGTATCCAGCTTCTTTCAGCGGGAAGGAGCGTAGTGTGGAGCTATCCGGCGAGGCATATTTCGAGGTAGCGAAATATGCGGATATGCCTTTTCGGGTGAAGGTGAGGGATGCAAAAATTGAGGTACTGGGAACCGACTTTAATGTGATGGCCTATGAGGATGAGCCAGTTACCAGGACCACACTGGTGGATGGAGCCGTCAAGGTCGTCCGCGGGTCCGAAGAAGCTTCTCTAAAGCCGGGAGATCAGGCAGAAATAGCGTACCCTTTATCGGGAGCTTTTACTCCGATCAGGCTTACACGAGGAGTCAATACGGGGTCTGTAATATCCTGGAAGAATGGGGATCTTGAATTTAGAAATGATGATTTACACACAGTTATGAGGGAAATAGCCAGGTGCTATGATGTGGAGGTAAGGTATGAGGGGAATATACCGGAGAAGTATTTTACAGGTAATTTTTCCCGGAAGGATGATCTTCGTCAAATTTTAAAACAATTGGAATATCTACATATTCACTTTAGAATCACCGGAAAAACAATCACCGTAACGTCGTGATTATATTATTTCCATAACCATTGAACCGAGTCCGCCAGTTACAGCCGCGATCATGGGTAAGTAAGTATTAATTTTATATTTACTCGTGATTTGTAGGCTGTAACTTTATTTATTCAAACCATGCCTGATGGGTTCGATGAGACCGGTTGTTTTCATACTACTGCTAGCTTGCTTTCAACGAGGCATGCCTGTCTATTGTCAATCCTCCACTGGTATTACGCTTTCTGAAAAAGACGCTCCGCTTGAAAAAATCCTGATTGCCATCCGTAAACAGGGTGGCTATACTTATTTTGGCGATGCTGCCTGGACGCAGTTGGCTAAAAATGTAACGATCTATGTCAAAAACGCCGGTATCCGGGAGGTCCTGGATATTTGCTTTAAGGATCAGCCCCTGCGTTATGCGCTGGTCGGTACGAGCATCTCTATACAAGTTATCCCGTCTACTGCCCCGATTGTGCGGGGAAGGCTGATCAATGAAAAAAAGGAGCCGATTGCCGGCGCGACGATTACGGTCAAAGGCAATAAATCGGCTATAACGACCAGCAATGACAATGGTGAATTTGCGATCCGGGCCGCCCAGGAGGATAGCAGCCTGGTCATTACCAGCATCGGTTATATAACCCGGGAGCAGTCATTCATAGGGGCGAAGGACCTGGTTATCACCCTGAAGGACAGGATCAGTGAACTGGTCGATGTATCCGTCGTAGCGAATAATGGTTACCAGGAGATACCGAAGGATCGGGCTACCGGCTCCTTTACCCAGGTGAGCAATGCCCTGATCAACCGCCGGGTATCACCGAATATCCTGGACCGGCTGGATGGGGTGACCAGCAGCCTGTTGTTCAATAAGAATGTTGTTTCCGGCACTAATGAATCCGCCATTGTCATCCGGGGTCGTAGCACGATCTCGGGTAATCCGGACCCCCTGGTCATTATAGATAATTTCCCTTACAGTGGGGATATCAATAATCTCAACCCGGATGATGTGGAAAGCATCACGATCCTGAAAGATGCGGCTGCTGCTTCTATCTGGGGCGCCTTCTCGGGCAACGGGGTCATCGTGATCACGACCAAAAAAGGGAAATACAACCAGGCCCCGAAATGGAGCTTTACTACCAGCACCACCCTGGGAAAAAAGCCGGACCTCTATTATCTGCCTATTCTTTCTTCCCCTGATTATATCGATGTGGAAGAGTATTTATTCAACCATTCCTATTATAGCGGGGCCAATGATGATCCCCAGCATGGGGTGGTCTCGCCGGTGGTGGAGATTCTGCTCAATAAGCAACTCTCTCCCGCGGAGGCCCAGGCACAGATTAATGTCTTACGGGGACAGGATACCCGGCAGGACCTGGGTCATTATTTCTACCGTACCAGTCAGAACCATCAATATGCGCTCAATCTCGATGGGGGCGGCTCCAGAAATCATTATTATTTTTCTGCCGGTTATGATAAGAACCTGGCTAACCTGGTCCGGAACGGTTACAGTCGGGTGACCCTGAATGCGAACAATACCTATAACCTCCTGCCCGAAAAGCTGGAGCTGAGTACCGGTCTTTCCTTTACGTCCAGCACCACCCAAAATAATAATAACAGCGCTATCATTGTAACCTATCCCTATTTAAAGCTGGCGGATGCACAGGGTAATGCCTTATCCGTACCTCACCTACTTCGGCAATCCTATGTGGACACGGCAGGAGGCGGGCGCTTACTGGATTGGAATTACCGGCCCCTGGATGAGCTACGGAATGCGGACAATGTGACTAAGCTCACGGATTACCGGATCAATCTCGGGATCCGGTATGTGATCCTGAAAGGATTGGAAGCGAATGCCCATTACCAATATGGGCATGGCAGCACCGATCTGGAGAATTTTCAAAGCCAGCAAACTTATTATACCCGCAACCTGATCAATGAATATACCCAGGTGGATTCGGCGGGTGTGCTCACCCGGCCCATCCCCCTGGGCGGAATATTGGATAAGACGCTCACCGGTTATGATGCCAATAATATACGTCTGCAGCTTAATTATGACCGGCTACTCGGAAAGGACCAGCTTCACGATTTCAATGCGATCGCCGGGGCGGAACTGCGGGATGTAGAACAGCAGATAAGTAGCAGCCGTCAATATGGCTATGATCCGATCCGACGAAACGGTCTGCCAGTGGACTATAGCACTTCTTTTCCCCTGTATTCATCCCCGGGCTCATTAGCAAAGATCCCTTATTCGGAATTTAACCATAATTCGGCTACTTCCGACCGTTACCTTTCCTATTATATCAATGCCTCCTATATTTATCGGCAACGTTATGTGTTATCGGCCAGCGCCCGGAGAGACGAGTCGAACCTATTCGGGGTGAATGCCAACCAGCGAGGGGTGCCGCTTTGGTCGGCAGGGGCGGCCTGGGAGGTTTCCAAAGAGGATTTTTACCGGCTGGACTGGCTGCCCATCCTGAAGCTGCGGGTGACGTATGGCTATAACGGGAATGTGGACCGGTCCGTCTCGGCTTATACCACGGCTTTAATCAATACTGGCTTCAATTCCTACGGTGCTACCACGGCCACTGTCAATAATCCTCCCAATCCCTCCCTACGCTGGGAGCGGATCAATATTTTCAATGTGGGGGTGGATTTTGGGAGCAAGGGCGGACGGGTGGAAGGCACGCTGGAATATTATATCAAGACGGGGAAGGATCTGATCGGGCAAAGTCCGCTGGACCCGACCACCGGTAATGTATTCTTCACAGGAAATACGGCCAATATGCGAACCAGGGGGGCAGACATTACGGTACGTGCCAAAAATAGCATCGGTCCCATCCAGTGGAATACGGTGTTCTTATTCAGTTATGCCCGGGACAAAGTGACCAGCTATGGGCAAAAGCTGGGGGCTGTCCTAAATTATTTCAATATGAGCGCTATTAACCCCATTGTAGGAAGACCTCTTTATTCGGTCTATGCCCTCAAATGGATGGGGCTGGATCCACAGAACGGCAATCCTCAGGGGGCCTTAGCCGGTCATGCTACGGAAGATTATAACTCTGTTTTTTATTCATCCGACCTCTCGAACTTATTGTATAAGGGGCCTGCGAATCCGCCTGTTTTTGGCAGCCTGCGGAATAGCTTTGGCTGGAAGCAATGGCAATTGTCCTTTAATATCGTGTATAAATTTGGCTATTATTTCCGGAGGAGCTCCATCAATTATTATGACTTGTTCGGGGGAGTGTCCAAGGGGCATCCGGATTATGAGCGGCGCTGGCAAGGCCCCGGGGATGAAAAGAGTACCTATGTGCCTTCTATGATCTTTCCGGCTGACCCGCTCCGGGATAATTTCTATGGCTATTCCGAGCCCCTGATCGAAAAGGGGGATCATATCCGGCTCCAGGATATCCAGTTCAGCTATGACTTGTCCAAAAAGTCAATTCCCAAATGGCCGGTGCAGTCGATCCGGCTCTATGTCTATGCCAATAATATCGGTATCCTCTGGAAGGCGAATCACCAGGGCATCGACCCGGATTATGTAACGAGCATTCCCAATCCACGGACCCTGGCGATGGGGGTAAAGCTGAACTTTTAAATATACTCAATCATGGGACGCAACTTATTCTTCCAACGAATCGCAATCCTGCTGTTACTGCCTGGGATGGGTATGCTATTTTCCTGTAGTAAAAGCAGCTTCCTGGATAAGAAGCCGAACACGGATTTTATCATTCCTACTACGCTGCCGGATTTTCAGGCCCTGCTGGATAATGATGCCGTCTTCGGACGGACCTCGGCCCTGGGAGAGTTGTCCGCCGATAATTTATATCTCCGCGATACTTTCTGGCAGGGCCTGGATGCCAAGGAGCATAATGCCTATATCTGGGCGCCGGGAGATATTTATGGCGGACAGGGACAGCAGGACGATTGGGACCTGCCCTATGAGCAGGTCTTCTATGCCAATGTGGTGCTGGATGGATTGGCCAAGGTGAAGGTGGATAGCTCCAATGTGCAGGACTGGAATGCCTTGAAGGGGGCGGCCCTTTTTACACGGGCTTATGCTTTTTATAACCTGGCACAGATCTTTGCTCCCGTGTATGATAATGTAAGCGCCCCTACCGATCTGGGTATCCCCCTCCGGCTCAGTCCGGATGTCAATACTCCCTCCGTCCGTGCCAGCCTGAAACAGACCTATTCCCAGGTATTGGAAGATCTGCGGGGAGCGGATAACCTGCTGCCTTCCACTTTCCCTTTTGCGAACCGCAACCGTCCCTCGAAGCCGGCCGCTTTTGCTATGCAGGCAAGGGTATACCTGAGCATGCGGGCTTACGATTCGGCCAAGATCTATGCGGATAGCTGCCTGCAATTGTATTCCACCCTGATCGATTATAATAATACGCTTAGTACCAGTTCGAATTTACCGTTTACGATACTTAACCTGGAAACGATCTATCAAAGCAGCTTTTTCACTGGCTCTAATCAGAGCCTGGCGGCCTTTCTCTATCCGAAATGTGTGGTGGATTCCGTACTGTATGCCTCCTATGCCCCTGCTGACCTGCGTAGCCAGATCTTTTACCGGATCAACAGCGCCGGTGTTCCCAATATAAAGGGTAGTTATAATGGAAGTATCTACCCTTTTAGCGGATTAGCTACTGATGAAGTCTACCTGGTGCGAGCGGAATGCCAGGCCCGGGCGGGTGATAAGACCGGCGCCCTGTCGGATCTGAACACCTTATTGGTGAAACGATGGAATGGAAGTTTTACTCCTGTTACGGCAACTACTGCTACGGAGGCTCTGGATACGATCTTAGTGGAAAGAAGAAAGGAACTGGCTTTCCGGGGGCTGCGATGGACGGACCTTCGAAGATTGAATAAGGAGGGGGCCAATATAACCCTTACCCGTCTCCTCTTCGGGCAAACTTATCAGTTGCCTCCCAATAGTCCCTACTATGTGTTACCCATTCCTCCCGATGTCATTGCGCTTAGCGGGATCCAGCAGAACCAGCGACCATAACAATAAGGGGGGAATGGGCGTTACGAAGTTATTTATTTTTTGATGGTACACCAGCAGCGTTGAGAGGCGTATAAGTCCCTACCCGGCACTGTGTATATACCCCATTGATAAGAACATAGGAGCAGCTATTCGCGGAGGACTGGCATATAAAATTGACGCCAAATACCCCGGCCTGTAGATAGGCCGAACCGTTCCAGTAGTATTGCGTATTAAACGTGCAATCATAATGCGGCCGGGTGGCGAAGGCGCCGCCGATGCTTAATAAGATAGCAAGGCTCATGATGATCAACTTAATCTTTTTCATACGAAACTGTTTTTAGTGGTGATTATGGTTTTGAAAAAATTGCCGCGTTTAAGAAGAATGCCGACGACTGACAGGGCCACAAAGAAAAGGTTGAATACCATGTGTTGTCTCCAGTTCAATTGGCTGATCACACCCCCGCAGGAGCATGGGACATAAGCAAAAAAATGAAGCAGGATAGCGCCTGTGTATAGGGTAAATAATGTCATGAACAGGAGGGATGCATAAAGACCCGCCAGGCGGGTGCGTTCGAAGAGCAAGGCCAGGGAGATCGCTATTTCCAGGGATGGAATAGTCCAGACCAGGAAGGGAGTCAGGGCATTGGGCAAGGGCTGGTTATTCATTTCGCCGATGAAGGTCCGGAAGTCGAGAAACTTACTTAGGCTGGCGTAGAGAAAAAGTATTACCAGGAGGGCTGCGATAGTCTCCTGCAATATTGGTGAGGATGTATTAGCGGAGCGGAAGGAAGATTGTCGCGACAAGGGGAAGCGTTTTATCAATTCCCTTTAAAAGTCGGAAAAATTGATAAGCTGCAAAGCTTCCTGTTGAATTAATTGGCAGCGATACAGGGTAACCCATAACTATTTTGTACGCTACACCTTAGGCTATTTACCCTGCTAGAGAAAAATATACTTCCTACGTATTGGAAGAAAACCCATTCCTCCCGAGATGATAGCACTCAGCGGAGGAATGGGCGTTACGAAGTTATTTATTTTTTGGATGGTAAACCATCAGCGTTGAGAGACGCATAAGTCCCTACCCGACACTGTGTATATACTCCATTGACAAGAACATAGGAGCAGCTATTTGCGGAAGACAGGCAGCCAAAATTGACGCCAAATTGCCCGGCCGGCGAATAGCCGGAACCGTTCCAGAAGTATTGCGTGCTAAATGTGCAATCATAATGGGGGCGGGTTGCGAAGGCGCCGCCGATGCTCAATAAGATTGCCAGGGTCATGATCAACAACTTAATCTTCTTCATACGAAACTGTTTTTGTTTTTAGTGGTGATTATGGTTTTGAAAGAATTGCCGCGTTTAAGAATAATGCCGATGACTGACAGGGCCACAAAAAACAGGTTGAACACCAGGTGTTGCCTCCAGTTGAGCTTGCTGATCACACCCCCGCAGGAGCAGGGGACATAAGCGAAAAAATGAAGGAGGATAGCGCCTGCATATAGCGTAAAAATGATCATGAATACGAGTGACGTATAAAGACCCGCGAGGCGGGTGCGTTCGAAGATCAATGCCGTGGCGATGGCTATTTCTGAAAGGGGAATGGCCCAGACGAGGAAGGGGGTCCATGAATTAGGAAGAGGCTGATTATTCATCTCGCCGATAAACGTCTTGAAATCAAGGAATTTGCTTACGCTGGCGTACAGGAAAAGCATTATCAGCAAGGCTGAGATAGTCTCTAGAAATACCTGTCTTTTGATCATAGTCGATAAAGGGTTTACCTGGGGGTACCTGGTCGATCGAACAACAATTTTTTAGTGTGACAAAAGTGATAGGCAAGGTATATTTCCGGAAAGGGCGGAGATGATAAGAGGAGAAGGTTCAGCGTATTAGAATTTCTGATTTTAAATATCGTAAAAAATGACAATTCTGCAAAGATCAGGCCTAAATTTATTTTATCGTACGTGGTAACTCTTAACAGTTTGTCCCCCTTTACCTTAAGAATCCCTTATTTTTTATAATAGAAATTGTAATTTTTATCAGCGGATACCGTTAGGGAATTTACTTGTTTTCGGTAATTATAAGACATAAAAGACAAAATATGCGGAGTAGATACTTTTTTGTGGTCCTGTTCTTCTTTATGACCCGGGCGGGCGGATATGCCCAGGATAGTCGGTCCCATTATAAGGATCCGGCTTTTATCGACTCGGTCTTATTGCACCATAATGCTTTCCGGTCAGCCCTCCATTTACCTTCGCTCGTCTGGTCTGGGGATCTGGCTTCGGATGCCCTGGTTTGGGCTACGAAACTGGCCCGGATCGACAAGGGGCAGCATGATCCCAATGTCCGGGGCAAGGAGGGGGAGAATATCTGGTGGGGCAGTACGGGGGCTTTTTCCAGCGGCGATATGGTGGATTTTTGGGGCAGTGAGCGGGAACAGTTTGCCTACGGAGTCTTCCCCGATTGCCGGACGAGCTCTTCCGCCGTCGTGGGGCATTATACCCAGATAATCTGGAAGAATACGCAGGCCGTAGGATGCGCCCTGGTAAGTAATGGAAAGATGGATTACCTGGTCTGCCGGTATTCGGCTCCGGGTAATATCATGGGAGAGAAGCCTTATTAATTCTGGGCGCTCTTCTCCAGGATATCGTCCATGGTGATGCCTAAATGACTTTCGTCGTAAATACATTCGCCGTTACGGATCACCAGTATCTGGGGGGATTCATGTTCTACCAGGAAAGTTTCGGCTATTTTGTTGGAGACGGGGCGATAACGGATCAGGTCGAGGTAGTAGAAGTCGATAGATCCGGGGAATGCCGCTCTTTCCAGCCTGCTCTTTACCAGTGTGCTGGTGGAGCAGCGGGTGCTGTGCTTAAATATTACCTGGGGGCGATTGGCCGACCGCTCGCGGATCTCGTTCAATTGCGTTTCTGTCTGAAGGTCTATCCAGCTCATGTGTAAAGGTTGATGTTATAGGGTCTCCATCAGGGAGACAGGTTATAACAATCGGAAATAAAAAAAGGTTATCGGAAAGATAACCTGTCGGGAAATATTTTTTGTTTAGGGATCCAGCTCTCCTTTAGGGGTATGGGCGGAAGAGGGGGTTAACGTCCGGTTACACCGCCATATCCTGAAAAGCCCTGGCTCATCTTACAACCGCCCCTGGAAGAAGCGCAGGAAGTAAATACAACGGAAGCTACAGCCATAGCGAGTACGAGAACTAAAATTGTCTTTTTCATTTTTTGTGGGTATTTATAAAATTTAAACGATAATTGCCTGGTTGAAAAAGAGGAAATAGGACCAGATAATTCAAAGGAGGGATGCGGAAAACAAGGTGGACTAACGTGTCCAACGGACGAGGGCCAGAAATTAGATGTTTTGAAGCCGAGGGTTAAATTTTAAGGGAAACCCGAGGCGAAAAAACAAAGGTTATTTTCGAAGGATAGTGCAGAGATTGCTTTCGAAGGATAGAGAAAGAGTAGCTGATTTGCTGATACAAAGTAAATATAAAAAATCGAATTCTGCAAGTCCCGGGGGGTGTACGGGAAATTTTTTTTTCTAATAGTTTGATCTTGAATACTTTTAAATCCTATAAACTATCTACGTGAATGTACATTTTATCGCTATTGGCGGCAGTGTGATGCACCAACTGGCTATCGCTCTGAAAAGGAAAGGTTATATCGTAACTGGTAGTGATGACGAGATCTTCGAGCCTGCCCGGTCCAACCTGGAACAGGAGGGGATTCTCCCGTCCGCTATGGGCTGGTTTCCGGAAAAAATACATAAAGGATTGGATGCCATAATATTAGGGATGCATGCCAAAGCCGATAACCCGGAATTGCTGCGGGCTGAGGAATTGAAGCTGACCATTTATTCCTTCCCTGAATACATTTACCAGGAGAGCCGGGATAAGACCCGGGTCGTCGTGGGCGGCAGTCATGGCAAAACGACCACTACTTCCATGATCATGAACGTATTGAAGGGGGCAGGCAAGGACTTCGACTGGCTGGTAGGGGCCCGGCTGGAGGGTTTTTCCCAATCGGTGAATATTACGAATGCGCCTGTTATTGTCTGCGAAGGGGATGAATATCCTGCCAGCGCCCTGGAAAAGAGGCCTAAGTTTCATTTCCTTTTCCCGCATATCGCTATTCTTACCGGCATCGCCTGGGACCATATCAATGTATTTCCCACCTGGGAGATCTACCTGGAGCAATTCCGCATTTTTATAGATAAGATAGAGCCGGGAGGGGTGCTGATCTACAATATGACCGATCCGGTGCTCAGGAAGCTGGTGGAGGAGCATCCTGCTGCCGTGCGCCGCATACCCTATGGCATCCCTTCACATGCCATTAAAAACGGCATAACTGTTGTAACACTGGAAGGGCAGACAGGCGCCCTGAAGGTATTCGGGGAACATAATCTGCTGAACCTGCAGGCTGCTTTTCTGGCCTGTAAGGAACTGGGGGTCGATGCTGCCGGTTTTATGAAGGGGATCGCTCCTTTCAGCGGAGCGGCTAAACGGCTGGAGCTGCTGGCGGAGAATGACAATGTGAATGTATACCGTGATTTTGCCCATGCTCCTTCCAAGGTGAAGGCGACTATGGAGGCCGTGAAGGGACAGTTTCCCGGGAGGCAGCTAATCGCCGTGCTGGAACTGCATACGTATAGCAGCCTTAATGAGCAATTCCTCACCGAGTACCGGGGAGCTATGGAGCAGGCCGATAAGGCGGTAGTGTTTTATTCGCGGCATGCGCTGGAGCTGAAGCGTCTCCCTGAATTGTCCAGGGACAAGGTCGCGGCGGGATTTGGGAAGCAGGGGTTGGTCGTTCTAAACGAAAAAGAAGAATTACTGACCTGGCTGACGCAACAATCTTATAAAAATGTTAATTTGCTACTGATGAGTTCCGGTAATTATGATGGATTGGATATAATTACCTTTGCTAGCCAAATCACACAATAGGGATTTTTTAATATTAAAGAAGGAATGTTACAACTTACACGCCCCTTAGCCATCATTGACCTGGAGACGACCGGCGTCAATTTCGGGTCCGACCGCATAGTGGAAATTGCCATCGTGAAGATCATGCCGGATAATAAAAAACTGGTAAAACGCAAGCTGATCAACCCGGAGATGCCTATTCCACCCAGCTCTACAGAGATACATGGCATCACCGACGAAATGGTGAAGGATGCCCCGACTTTCAAACAGGTTGCCAATGAGCTGAAGCAGTTCCTGGACAATTGTGACCTGGCGGGGTATAACTCGAACCGTTTCGATATTCCGATGATGGCGGAAGAATTCCTGCGAATAGGAATGGAATTCGATGGGAAGGGGAGGAAATTACTGGATGTTCAGAAGATCTTTCATATGATGGAGCAGAGGACCCTGGGCGCTGCCTACCGGTTCTATTGCAATAAGGAGCTGGAAGGGGCCCATGGCGCGGAGGTGGATGCTTCCGCCACCTGGGAAGTGCTGGTGGCCCAGGTAGATAAGTATCCGCAACTGGGCACGAATATAGATACGATCCTGAAGTGCATCGGGGAAGAGCAGGTCGTGGATTTTGCGCGCCGGTTTGTGATGGAGAACGGGATAGAGGTATTTAATTTCGGCAAGCATAAAGGGAAATCGGTTATGGGGATCCTGAAAGCGGAGCCGCAATATTATGATTGGATGATGAAAGGGGACTTTCCACTCCATACCAAGCAGAAATTGACCGAGATTTTCAACAGGACCTTGTTAAAAAAGGGATAATGGAGGATGAGCGGATGGGCATTCGTTCTGAAAACTGTATTTTTGCATATCAATAGGCCCTGGAAGGGCCTCGTCCACGGGCGAGCATAGCGAAGCCCGCGAACGAGACACCCAACAGTGTTGGGTGGCGAAGTCCTACAATTATTAGCGTTTTGCCGGAGATACGCTAATTTTTGGAAAAGCGTATCTCCGGCACACATCATAAGCAGCCAGTTGGAAAAGATTGTCATTATACCTACTTACAACGAAAAGGAGAACATTACGAATATCCTGGAGGCCATTTTTCAACTCGGCCAGGGGTATCATGTCGTGGTGATCGATGATAGCTCTCCTGACGGTACCGCAGCCATTGTCCGGCAACTTCAGTTAAAGTACCCGGGACAGCTCTTTTTGGAGGAGCGCCAGGGTAAACTGGGCCTGGGGACGGCTTATATCCATGGTTTCAAATGGGCTGTGGATAAGAATTACCAATTTATTTTCGAGATGGATGCGGATTTCTCCCATAGTCCGAATGACCTGGAGCGGCTTTACGAGGCCTGCAAGTCCCAGGGGGGAGATGTGGCCGTAGGCTCCCGTTATGTCAAGGGGGGGGGGAATGTGAACTGGCCGCGTGACAGGATCCTGTTATCCCGTGGCGGCTCTATTTATACCCGTCTGATCCTCTGGATGCCGGTGCAGGATCCTACCGCTGGTTTTGTCTGCTACCGCAAGGAGGTGCTGGAAACGATCAATCTCGATCAGATCCGTTTCGTTGGGTATGCTTTTCAGATCGAAATGAAATTTGCAGCCTGGAAGCTGGGCTTTAAAATAAAGGAAGTACCTATTATCTTCGAAGACCGCAAGTTCGGGGTCTCGAAAATGAATAAGGGCATTGTAAAAGAAGGCATCCTTGGCGTCCTCAATCTCCGCTGGCAATCCCTTTTCAAGAATTACCGCAATCGTGTCAAGAACGATGTGGTCTCCATGCGTTCTTTTTCTCAGGAGGCAATGGCAGAAAGCAAGTAACTTGAAGAAAGCATTCATTCAACTGCATATTGCTGTTCTTCTGGCAGGGCTTACGGGCATCTTAGGAAAATTGATAACGCTCAATGAGGGCCTGTTGGTCTGGTACCGCCTGATGCTCACCGCTATCGCTTTATGGATATTGGCCATTGTACGTCGCCAGGCGATACGGATCTCACTTCCTGATATTGGGCGTATTTTTGGGGTCGGCGCCATTGCCGCCCTGCATTGGGTGTCTTTCTATGGCAGCATCAAATATTCCAATGTTTCCGTCGGTCTGTTATGTTTTTCGGCGATCGGCTTTTTTACGGCCCTGATCGAGCCTTTGTTGTTCCGTCACCGGGTGGATATCGCGGAGCTATTGCTGGGCCTGCTGGTGATCGCGGGAATCTTCTTTATTTTCCAGGTAGATCCTCATTATAAGACAGGTATTCTGATCGGATTGCTTTCTTCTCTGTTGGGCAGTCTTTTTCCTGTATTGAACAAACGGCTTTTACAGAGGATACCTCCGGAGACGGTGACTTTATATGAGTTGAGCGGTGGGTTTCTGTTCCTGAGCATTCTATTGCCGGTCTATCTTTATTTCGTTCCATCCGATCATTGGCTGCCGGGGCCGGGCGACTGGGGATGGCTGCTGGTGCTGAGCCTGGCCTGTACCGTTCTGGCTTTCAATCTTTCCATGAGCGCCTTGCAGAAGATCAGCGCTTTTACGGTCAATTTAAGCTATAACCTCGAGCCTGTTTATGGTATTTTACTGGCTTTCCTCGTATTCCGGGAGGACAAGCATCTTAACGGAAGCTTCTATATCGGCTTTGTGCTCATCATCCTTTCGATAGGACTGCAGATGTTGCGTTTATGGCGGAAGCGGGCTGCGACGGCTAAGACGGTGGTTGCCGAAGGGCTATGACCGGGCCTGTTTGCTTAGGCTGCTTTCTCGCTGATATACCGTACGAGGCTTCTTTTGGCTACGGGCAATAAGGTCTCTTCCACGGGGAATTTCAGTTCGGTCTCGATGGAGTAGACGGCCGGGTTGGGCAGCTCTGTTTTTATCTTTATCAGCTCTCCCTTTATATTTTCATAGGTATTCACCAGGCTGCGCCGCCAGCTGTCGACGTATTCGGTTCGGATACTCCGGTATTTTTCATCATGCTTCTCGAAGAAGCTGAGGCGGTATTTATAAACCCGGGTATTGGAGTAGCTGCCTTCGCTCAGGAAAAAATAGCCTTCGTGAATATCCAAAGGAATGAGTCCTACGGGGAAAATGACCAGTTTCTCTTCTACGAACTCGTAGAGTTCGGCGCCGTTGCTGATGGCGCTTTTCATTTCCGCGGCGGAATAGTTAATGATGTCTTCGAGCTCCTGCATGAGTTCGTCGTCTTCGATCATCTGTTCGTAGAGGACCTGTAATTTTTCTATCTGTATGCCTGTCAGCTTCTTGGGGAATTGCTCCTGGAGGTATTTTTTATTTTCCCGGAAGGCTACCAGGTTATTATAATGGAAGATCATGTCTGCCAGGACGGGGTAGAGTTTGTTCTGGTTAAAGTATTGGTGGATTTCCTGAAGGTATGCCAGCAGCGTGTACTTTTTCAGTTCGAAATCAATATAGCCATCTGCAAACCAGGTTTCGGATAATGTCTTCATCTGGAACTCATTTTAATGAATATACGAAAAATCGGGCATAGCGAGAAGGCCCGTTCGTATTATTTAAACGGGGAAAATGGGATTTAAGTATGATTTGTGATCCTGGAGGATTTATTCCTATTTTTTGGCTGCGTTCCGGAAGCGTTCCAATAGCTCTTTTAATCGTTCCATCAGTACAGGGAAAGGTTTCGTATTTCCATAGAACATAGTTTCCCGCATTGAATTATAATCCGATTCCCAGGCCTCTATGACATTAGCTGGCGGTAGAAAGGAAATAGTCTCCTTCCTATGTGTAGTATAGTCGACATCAGGGAGCCGGTTAAATATCGACCTATGTTCTATAATCGAATGGTATAGCTCTGTATCCTGCAGTGCATGGATACCATGTTCTGTATCCATAAGGATATCCAGGTCATATAAATGCCTGGACATTCTCGTGCTTCGTACTTTTTCAGCAGGCTTCAAAAATTCCTCATGCAATAAAAATGCTTTTTCCAGGAAGGTTCTTTTGGGTTCTACCGTAGGCACTTCAAAAGTATTCTCGGAAAAGGGTTGATCCGGATAAATCGCGTCTATAAAAGATTGCAAAGGCCTGTTGTTCCAGGGCTCTTTTAATGACCGGCCACTAACTTCGATCTGTACTTCACTTTTGATATATGTTATCGTATCTAGCAGAGAGTCATATTTCAGAAATAATTGTTGAGGGTCTTTATCCGGGTCGATGGTCTCTGCTGCTACGAGCGTATATTCGTGTGGCGTAATACCCAGCTGCAATAGCTGCTCATCTATCGTCCTTCTTAATTCTCCACTAGTAAATTCGCAGGCTTTTCTTTTGAGTTTTTTGATCTGTGAATTGGTGGGAGTGCCTGAATATCCCAATAAATCCCGGTCAATGGCAAGGTCAATATCTTCGGAGAAGTTATCACGAGTTGTGATAAATTTTCTTATCCAAAGTAAATCGTTATCAAAAGCAACTTCCCCTATCTGTCCGTAACCAGCTGATTCACAGTATTACTTTTGATAATCTTCTTTTGATAACCATCGTTATCTGTTGGCAGGCGTAATTCAGCGCTTGATAAACGCTAACAGAGATGGTAAAACAAGACATTAATTCTCTTACCAAGGACTGTGTGGCCTGGTTGAGAGAGAATGGTTATTCCGAAGCACGGATTCGGGATTATTTCAGGTTATGGGATACTGGGATTAGGAAGTATATGAGAGAACGTTCCATAGCGATTTACACTACCCAGGTCGGAGAAGATTTCATTAGTTTACCACTTCCTTTTGAAAGTGCTACTTACAGGCGGGCTGTTCGCCGCAGTGTAGCCGTTCTTTCGGATTTCCTTGTTCATGGAAAAGTCAGCAGAAGAATTGTCCATAGGGTCAACTATGAACTTCCGGGGGAAATTGGAGATGCTGCTGAGGCTTTTATTGCTTCTCAGGCAGAGCTTCGGCGGAGCATGCTTACGCTCAATGAACACAGACGTGTGCTGAGTTATTTTATTCAGCACCTGTTGCTGAAATCAGTACACCATGTCTCTAAAATTAACGAGCAACTAGTGCTCGCCTTCATAGCTTCTGCACAGAATTGTAAGGACAAATTTCTGAACACGATGCGCCTATTCTGTCGCTACCTGTACGCATATAAACTGGTAGACAGCGACATCGAATACGTCATTGGCAGAATCTCTCTTCCCAAGCGGGAAAAGTTACCCTCTGTATACACTCCAACGGAAATTAAGCAGATAGAAAAAGCCATAGACGGCTCCTGTCCGGTAGGGAAACGGGACTACGCCATGCTGTTGCTGAGTACCAGACTTGGCCTACGCTCATCTGATATCGCCGGGCTGCAGTTCACCCATCTGGATTGGGACACCAACGTTATCAGGCTTACACAATACAAGACCAAACGGGAAATTGAGCTTCCATTGCTGACTGACGTTGGAGACGCTATTATAACCTATCTGAAATACGCGCGGCCAGTATCGAACACTCCAAATATTTTCCTTTCTGCGTGTGCACCATACCATCCGGTCAATCGTCTTATCATTAATGGAGCTATAAGCCGGATTATCAAAGCGTCTAAAGTGGATATCAGAAACAGAAAGTTTGGCCCCCATGCGATGCGTCATACACTTGCCACCAGGTTACTCGGCAATGGCATTCCTTTGCCTGTTATATCAGAAACACTCGGGCATACGGCTACACAGACCACGATGAAGTACCTGCGTGTTGACCTCAATAGTATTCAGCGCTGCGCACTTGAAGTTCCCATAGTCGGTCAAGGCTTTTATGAGCAAAAAGGAGGTATGTTTTATGAGTAAGCAAATTGTATACAGGAGCGTTTTTGCTCCCTACTTTAACAGCTTTCTTCAAATGAAGGAGCAGATGGGATTTGGCCTGTCCAAGTTCCAGGAAGTATTTAAAGAGTTAGATAGCTTCTTCCTGACTACAGGGGCCACTGAGCCTCATATTGCACGCGCGCACATCACCGCATGGAGTGAAACGCGTATCTGCGATAAAGCCAGAACACTTTACGATAAGCACTCTATTATACGGCAGTTCTGCCACTACATGTGTCACCTGGGATATGAGTGTTACATACATAGGTTACCCCGGCAAAATTGGCCGCCGTTTATACCCTATGTTTTTTCGCACGAACAGATGGATAATATTTTCCAGGCAAGCGACAAATTAACTTTGCCGTACAGATCCATGACGAGTGTGCTCATTTCTGTACCGTGCCTGATCCGGTTGCTTTATTCCACAGGAATGCGCATTGGAGAGGCTCTCTCCTTAAAAAATGAAGATGTGGACTTCTCGCACAAATCTATACTGCTTAAACGGACAAAGAATCAGATAGAACGGCTGCTTCCTGTATGCCCTTCCTTGTTTGAGGTGCTCACCCAGTACAAGGCCTGTCGTGACCGTATGCCTATCAAGGGAATATCGGCTCCTACGGCGTCCTTATTTGTATCCACAATAGGGAAACCGATAAGTGCATGCTCTATTAACCGTTGGTTCAGGGAGATACTCGTGCAGTGCGGAATCCCCCGTCGCAGTGATGGCGAAGGGCCCCGGATCCATGATATCCGCCACACTACGGCTGTGCATTCCCTCATAAAAATGGTCAGGGATGGAATGGATATATATTGTGCCATGCCAATACTTTCGGTCTTCCTGGGACATAAATCACTCAAAGGCACGGAGACCTACGTGCGTCTAACCAGTGAAATGTATCCTGAGATCCTCGGAATGGAATCGTCAATAACATCTTTTGTTTTTCCAAGTAACCCTTACAAAGAAATAGATCATGGAAACGACTGACTTTGCAAAGTACCTGACCAAGTTCTTTTCCGAATACCTTGTCGGAGAACGTGGAGCCAGCACCAATACGATCAGGTCATACAGTAATACCTTTACTCATTTGCTGGCATTCATGGATGAAAAGGAGAATATCAGGGCTGACGCCTTATTGCTTGACCATTTTAACAGAAAAGTAGTACTGCGCTTTCTGGATTGGCTTCAAACCAGCAAAAAATGCAGCAATACAACCAGAAACCAGCGCCTTGCTGCCCTGCATTCTTTCTTCAAATACATGCAATACGAAGATGTGAAGCGCATGGCTCTTTGGCAGGAGATTCTCTCAATTAAAGTAAAACGACAGGAGCGAAAGAGCGTTCACTATCTTACCGTCGATGGAATCAAATTGCTGTTGGAGCAAATCCCTACAGGTAATCGCATGGGAAGGAGGAACCTGGCGCTTATTGCATTGATGTATGACACCGGCGCCAGGGTCCAGGAGATTATAGACCTATGCCCTTCGTCGTTACGCATGGATAAACCTGCCTGCATCACGCTCTTCGGAAAAGGAAATAAAAAACGGATAATACCTTTGCAAGATCAACAATTTACTTTATTGCAGGCGTATATGAAAGAAAACACACTGGACAATCCTGCTAACAATCAACGCCCGCTCTTTGCAAACAATCGAGGCGGGAGACTGACAAACGCTGGCATAACATACATACTAAATATGTATGCCGGCATGGCTCGGAAGCTAAAGCCGGAGCTTATCCCCCAAATATCACCTCATAGCCTTCGTCATAGTAAGGCAATGCACCTTCTACAAGCAGGAGTTAATCTTGTTTATATACGAGATATGCTTGGGCATGTGTCCATACAGACGACAGAAATATACGCGCGGGCTGATTCAAAACAAAAACGGGAAGCATTGGAAGCTGCATATATCAATGTCATCCCCAACACTGGTGATCAAGGATTGTGGGAAAAAGACTCCAGACTCAAAAACTGGTTAAGGAACCTCACCAAATAAGCCAGTATAATATCGTTATCAAAAGTTGTATTAAAAAGTTTGAGTTACAAACCGCTGATGATCAAATGACTTAATAATCTTCTTTTGATAACGATTTACTTTGGATAAGAAAACCGCTCTATCAGATCCCATGATTTACTTAGGGATGTTCCACCTTTGAAGAGCAGAGATGATTTATAGGGTGTTTGAAATGTGGCTTTCAGTGCGAGCGTGACCCACCAATCCTTTTCGATAGCCTGTAACGGAAGCCCGGTTTGCCGGTTGGTCTCGTAGAGTGTATCCAACCTTTGTTCATTGGTAAGTTGTAACCATTTCATCGTCTTTTGGTTTTTGCTGGAGTATGGTGTAAAAGAGCCTGGCAATCCATGCTGAGGTCAGTTTTGCATCATGCTGGAGCAAAGTTGGGTTTTCTTTTTTAAGAAAATGGATCATTTTATCCAGAATCTCCGGCGTAATCTTTTGAGGTCCTAATTCTTCCAGCGCTTGGATAACCAGCCCGCTGATAGGGCCTTTCGTTGCCAATTTTTTAGGAACAGTCGCCTTGAATCTGATCTTTCTGTTGCCAATCACAATACTTCTTGCTGCTCCATCTGTTATATAGACATAATTCAGAGGAACCTGGGTCGACAAACCAAGACGGTTGAGCGCATAGGCGCCGGCAGGTTTTATATTCACTCTATCTCTTTCGGCTATGGCTTTAGCGATTTCTTCGATGGGCGGATATATTTTTCCGAGGAGTGGGTCTATTTTAGGATTTATATAGATTCCATGTGCGAGCCGCTCCACTTTATTTTCTTTGGCTAATCTGGACAAACTCATTTTAATGGCGGACTCACTTCCAATTTCCAAGAATTGTGAAGGGAAAATCAAACTTCCTTTTGGTAATTTCTCCAGTGTTCTGGCTATTTGAGTATGAATAGAGTTTGTCATCTTTTTAGCTACTGTGACAAATATATTAAAAAAAAGTAACAAAAATGAAATTTTTGTTACTAATAATTTGCAAATAGGTAACAAAATGGGTGTAATATAAACTATATAGTATTGTTTATCAACGATTTAAACCGATGAAGCCTTTGTAGAGGAGGTTTTGGCGATAATCTTTACGGGATTAGAACTCCCTGTCCAGGGAGAAGTTTTCCAGTTCATTGGCTACAGCTGTGAGGAAGGTAGCTCCCAGGCTTCCATCTACGATGCGATGATCGTAGGAA
The DNA here is from genome assembly GCA_035555335.1 of Puia sp. Classification (GTDB taxonomy): domain Bacteria; phylum Bacteroidota; class Bacteroidia; order Chitinophagales; family Chitinophagaceae; genus Puia. The sequence goes on along the minus strand of DATMGS010000010.1, from coordinate 19,381 downwards.
AGGGAGAGGTACATCATGTGACGGATGGCGATGGCATCTCCTTCCGCGGTCTCGATGACTACCGGTCTTTTCTTAATAGCGCCGACGGCCAGGATTGCTACCTGGGGCTGGTTGATGATGGGGGTGCCCATCAGGCTGCCGAAAGTGCCCACATTGGTCATCGTGAAAGTGCCGCCCTGGGTGTCTTCGGGTCTCAGTTTGCTCTGGCGGGCGTTGTCAGCCAGGGAGTTCACCTGTTTGGTTAGTCCTACCAGGTTGAGCTGGTCGGCATTGCGGATCACGGGAACGATGAGATTGCCACTGGGCAGCGCTGTTGCCATGCCGACATTGATATCTTTCTTGATGATGATCTTATCTCCATCGAGGGAGCTGTTGATCAGGGGGTATTTCTTGATGCAATGAACGATTGCTTCGATGAAAAGAGGGGTGAAGGTGAGTTTGGAATTTTCCCTTTTTTCGAATTCTTTTTTGACTTTGGTTCTCCAAAGGACCATATTCGTCACGTCTGCTTCGGTGAAGCTGGTGACATGCGGACTGGTATGTACGCTGCGGACCATGTGGTCGGCGATCAGGCGGCGCATCCGGTCCATTTCGATGATCTCCACATTGCCGGTATGAAGGGTCGGCTGGGAAGCAGAACCTGTCTGAATGCCGGGTTGGGGAGTAGACACCGTGTGCAGGACCGGCTGGGAGGCGGCTCCCGCATAGGGGTCACGGACAGGCGTATGGGCCTGGGCACCTGGAGCGTAGCTGGTGATGGCGGGCTGACTTCCCGATCTTCTTTCCGCTACATATTGAAGAATATCTTTTTTGGTTACTCTTCCTTCGTTACCGCTGCCATGGATAGCTTCGAGCTCGCTAAGAGGCACTCCTTCGCTGGAGGCGATGTTCAGTACCAATGGAGAATAGAAGCGCGCTCCGTTGGAGGAGGGGGTATAGGTGTTGGGTTGTGTGTAGGCGGATGCGGTTGTGGCGGCTGTTTGGCTTTGGGCGGGATGGTTGACAGTTGGGGGCTGACTGTTTTGGACGGCGCCGTCGGCCGAGGCGGCCTCCTTAGCGGCGGTGCGTATCCGGGCGATTATGGACCCGATGGGAACCACGTCGTTGACCTGGAACAGGATCTCTTCCAGCACTCCTTCCGCAATGGACGGGACTTCGGAATCTACCTTATCGGTAGCAATCTCCAATACGGTTTCATCTTGCTTTACGGCATCACCGGGTTGCTTGTGCCACTTCAGAATAGTGGCTTCCATAATGCTTTCACCCATTTTTGGCATCACCAGGTCAACAAGAGGCATAACGTATTTTAGATTTAAAAATGTTTAATGGTCCGGCAGTCCGGTCTTTCCGTCGTGCCAAAGGTAATTATTTACTTTGTAATCAACCGTTTTCGATCAAGGGCATCCGAATTTGTTCAATCAGCCAGCTGACAAAATGAATTTTCTCAACAGATTTAATCCAAACGTTGCAGTTAATTCAATATTTCGTTGCCGGTCAAAGCGGAAAGAGAATTTTTGGGCAATGATATTTTGAGGACTTCCAACTGCTATCCATACGGTTCCTACGGGCTTTTCCGGGGAGCCGCCTCCCGGTCCCATGATGCCGGAGACTGCGATCACATAATCCGTGTCCAGTAAGGGAAGGGCGTGCTGCGCCATTTCCCTCACCGTCTCTTCGCTTACCGCTCCCGGGCCGGACAGGGTACCGGCATCTACCTGCAGCAGGCTTTGTTTGATCTCATTGGAGTAGCTGATGACGCCTCCTTTAAAATAAGCGCTGGAACCTGGTATGGAAGTAAGGAGATGGGCGATATAACCGCCGGTACAGCTTTCGGCGGTAGCGACGGTGCGGCCTTGCTCCTTCAATATTTTGCCTACGGCTTCCTGCAGGGACAGGTCTTCATCGATCACCATCCATTCCGCCACCAGCTGTTTGAGGGAGTCGAATTGTTGCTGCAGCTCCTTATCCAGGGAATCATTAAGGGATTGGGGGTCTTCTCCCCGGGTGGTCAGTCTCAGGCGCACCATTCCGTAGTTGGGCAGGTAGGCCAGCTTGATATGACCCGGGAGGGCCGTTTCGAAAGCGTTGATATGATCGGCCAGAAAGGACTCTCCGATGCCTGCGGTCAGCAGGGTCCTGTGTGCGATAAAGGGAAGGCTGAACTGCTGCCGGAGGGCCGGTAATACGAAATCCGTCATCATACCTTTCATTTCATGCGGTACGCCCGGCATGGAGACAAAGATCCTTCCATCCTTCTCAAACCACATGCCCGGCGCCGTGCCTCTTTTGTTGGGAATGACGGTGCAGGTATCCGGGACTTCCGCCTGCTGCAGGTTGCGTTCGATCATCGGGCGCTGAAGCCTTTCAAAGATATGTTTCACATTGGCGAGGGCTCCTTCATCAACGATCATTTTGCCGCCGAAATATTCGTTTAGCAGGGGTTTGGTAATATCGTCCGCTGTGGGCCCTAATCCACCGGTGATCAGAATGATCTGCGCTCTTTTGGCTTCTTCCCCCAGCGCATTCCAGATATCCGTCCGGGAATCCCCTACGGCTACCCGGTGCTGTACCCAAATGCCGTTCTTGTTCAATTCCTGCGCCATCCAGGCGCTGTTGGTATCTACTACCTGTCCGATCAATAGTTCATCTCCGATGGTAATAATAGCGGCAACGATCTTCTCCATATTGTAAAGTTAAAGTAATATTGAAAGATGAACCATAAACTACTCATCCTCCTGTTTTGTTCACTGTGGCTGGGGAAAGCAGCCGCTCCACAGACCGTTTCGTCAGCGCTGGGGGCGGCCCTGCAAAAAATGGAAGCGGATGCGCAGATGAAGCATGCGATCGTCAGCCTGTATGTGGCGGACGCGGTGACGGGGGAAGTGGTCTTCGATCAAAATTCACAGGTGGGGCTGGCTCCGGCGAGCTGCCAGAAACTGTTCACCAGCGCAGCAGCCCTCGAACTTTTAGGGCCGGACTACCGGTACCGGACGAGCCTGGGCTACAGCGGAAAGATAGAGAAAGGAATGCTGAAGGGAGACTTGTACCTGTTGGGCAGCGGAGATCCTACCCTGGGTAGCTGGAGATATGATTCGGCGAAGGAAAGCGTGCTGCTTCACCGATGGGTAGCGGCTATGGGCAAGGGAGGGATCCGGCAGTTCGAAGGGGATATCATCGTGGACGACAGCCATTGGGAAGCGCAGGTATTACCTGGCGGCTGGATATGGGAGGACATTGGCAATTATTACGGAGCCGGGGCCTGGGGATTGAACTGGCATGAAAACCAGTATGATCTCCGGATGAAACCCGGGGTGGCGGAGGGTGATTCTGTCAAGGTGGTGCAGCCTGCGGCGGAGCTGGAGATCATGTATCTGGATAACCAGGTGAAGACAGGAGCGCCCGGCAGCGGAGACCAATCCTGCATTTATCTGCCGCCTTATAGTCCCTTTGCGATTGTGGGGGGAACGATCCCTTTGCAAAAGGACGATTTCGTCGTTTCCGGATCGATCCCTATGCCACCCCGGTATGCCGGGATCCTGTTGGGAGAAGCCTTACAGAAAAATGAGATCGTGGTCCATGCCAAAGAGGTAAGGACGTCGTTGTACTTTTTGCGGGAGAAACAAGTCATGGGCCATCCCGATAGGATCCTTGACACCTATTTCTCGCCTCGCCTGGACAGTATCAATTACTGGTTCCTCAAAAAAAGCATCAATCTCTATGGGGAGGCATTGGTAAAAACGCTGGCTTATGAAAAGACCGGAACGGGCTCGACGGAAAAAGGAGTGGTGCTTATCCGGGATTTTTGGGGCAGCCATGGCATCGAAGCCTCCGCCATTCATCTGGCGGATGGGAGCGGGCTCTCGCCGCAGAACAGGGTGACGACGGATGCCCTGGTGAAAGTGTTGCAATATGCGAAGACGAGACCCTGGTACCCTGCTTTTTACCGGGCGCTGCCTGAGATCAATGGGATGAGGATGAAGAGCGGCGCTATCGGAGGGGTCAGGAGCTATGCGGGTTACCAGGTTGCCGCTGACGGTAAGGAATATGTGTTTAGTATTATCGTGAATAATTACGATGGTTCTTCCGCCGAAGTGATAAAGAAAATGTTTTCGGTGTTGAATGTGTTAAAGGGGAGGTGATTGCCGAGCCCTTGTTTACCTGCCTTAACTTTCCTAACTTTCCTACCATGGAACCAGCCATACCTACTCTCTATCAATGGGCAGGAGGAGAACAAGCCCTGCAAAACCTGTTCAAGGTCTTTTACGATAAAGTCCTTCAGGATGACGTTCTGCGGCCCGTCTTTCAAAACATGTCCGCAGACCATCCCCGCCATGTCGCCGATTTTGTCGGCGAAGTCTTCGGCGGGCCAGCCGCGTACACGCAGAAGGACGGCGGCAGCCATGCCATCATGATCGCACATCATATCGGGAAAATGCTCGACGAGCCCAAAAGAAAGCGTTGGATACAACTGCTGCTCGATACCGCCGATGAGATCGGGATACCGGATGATCCGGAGTTCAGGTCCTCTTTAGTCGGTTATCTCGAATGGGGCAGCCGGATCGCCGTCATCAACTCCAACGTCTCCGAAAACCCGGTCGCCGATCATGAACCCATGCCAAAATGGGGCTGGGGAGAAACAGGGGGCCCTTATCAGCAAAAAAAATTATAGTGAAATACGCGGGGCAACCTCAATGGAAATAGGGGGCTAATTTATCTGCCAGGTATTGCGGCATATCCGTCTTTTCCATGGTGCCGGCCTTTAGAAAATACAGCAGCACTTTTCCTACTGTGAGCAATTTACCTTCTTCGTTGTAGACTTCCTGGATGAATTCGATGCGATGACCGGCGGGCAGCTCTTTCAGGGTCGTTCGTACGGTAAGCAAATCATCATAATGGGCGGGGCGGAGGAATTTGGCTGTCCATTCGATCACGGGCATAATAACGCCCAGGGCCTCTACATCTTTATAGCTCAGACCCAGCTGACGGATAGATTCTACCCGTCCTACTTCGAAATACTGGGAATAGTTGCCATGATAAACCACATTCATCTGGTCGGTCTCGGCATATCGCACACGGATCTTAGTCTCGCTGACGTACATGGGAATCTGTTTTTTTATATATGTACTGAGTTGTGGGGCATTATTTTCCCATCATACCATCTACGCTGATCCGGCCGGGGCCTACCAATAAAATAGAAAAGAAGGCGGTTAAATAAAGTAAGGCCTGCTCGTGCTGTTCAATGGACTGTCCTCTGTGAAAGAGGAAGGCGGCGACGGACATGCTGATAACCAGCACGAGAGCGGCTACCCGGGTGAAGAGTCCCAGCACCAGCAGGAGGGCGCAAAAGATCTCCGCAAAGATGACCAGGACCAGGCTCCAGCGATGACCAATATGAAAAGGATCGAAAAATATGGATTGCTGGTTGCTGAAATGCATCATTTTGGCAAACCCGTGATCGATACAGATCAGCAGGCCGAAGGTGAGGCGCAGGAGCAGGGCGGCGAGGTTAAAGCTTGTTTCGGTGTAGGCAGTGGACAAAAATTTCTTCATGCAAATTGGAATTTGGATTCGAAGATATGGTTTTGGCCCGTATGGCCAAATTTTCCAACGGGGGAGCGGGCCCTGTTAAAAAAATTAACGTTAAGACACTGGTAAGCCGGATAATGACCGGTGGTCATTTGGGGAAATATGTTAAAAAATATTAACAGGGGAGGATGCGTTTAGGGAGAAATCCACTTTCGCTGTGAATGGCTATTCGCTGTATTTTTCGGGGGTTGTCGGCCCTGAAGGGCCGGGGGCGCCCAGAAGGTACGGTCCTGACGGGCCTGCGGGTTGCTGAGGCGGGTCGCGAGAGCGGGCCTGCGGCCCGGGCGGGCCTCGCCCCGGGTTTCATGATGGGCCTTCGGCCATTGGACCCGTGGTCCAATTTGGATGGCCCTTCGGGCAAGTCCCCTCCGGGGACTTATGCACATCTGTTTGGAACGATGTTTGGTAAAAGATAAAATATTTAGAAACTTCGCCTGTTAAACACCAGGGACGAGAATAGAAAATCAAATTATTTTCACGTGAAGTACACTGTATTGCTTTTTTTCGTCATTCTTCTTAGTTTTTCGTCATTTGCGCAGCAAACCAAAAACCTTGACGATCCGCAGGCTAGTTACAAGCAGGCTAAGGACTTCTTTCAAAATGAGTATTATAGCCTGGCCTACCCCATATTCAAAGATCTAAAATATTCTCTCCGGGAGACCGATCGGACCAATAATGCCGTAGAGTACCAGGATGTCCGGTATTATTACCTGGTATGCGCCCTGGAACAAAACGATAAAACGGCCGTAACGGCTGCCAAGGAATTCGTGGAGCTGGAGAATAATGCTCCCCGGGTAGGGATGATGAGCTTCCACCTGGCCGAATACTATTTCCGCCAACAGGACTATGTGGCCGCCGTGCGCCTCTACGAACAGGCCGATATCGACAATCTGAGCAACAACGATATCGCCAACATGAAATTTCACCAGGGGTATGGCTATTTCGTACAGCAGCAGTTTGATAAGGCCCTCCCTTTATTCAATGCCATCCGCCAGATCCCCAAAGACCCGAATTACACGGATGCTAACTATTACTACGGATTTATTTCCTTCTATCAAAAAAAGTACGGAGAGGCACTGGCTGCATTCAAAGTGGTGGAAGACAACCCCCGCTACGAAAAGGTCGTCCCCTACTATGTCGCTAATATTTACCTGGTGCAGGGCCAGAAAGAGAAGGCCATCGATTATGCAGAAGCCCGGTTAAAGAAAGGCAATCAATATTATGACGTCGAATTAAGGCAGCTGGTAGGCCATGGCTATTATGAAAAGCAGGATTTTGCCAAGGCCCTTCCCTACCTGGAGCAATATGTCAATCTGTCGAAGAAAGTAACCCGGGAAGATCTCTATGAGCTGTCCTATTGTTATTACCAGACCAAGAGCTGGAATAAAGCTATCGACGGGTTTAAGCAGCTGGGAGGAAAAGAGGATAGCCTGGCGCAGAATTCTATGTATATGCTGGGAGACGCTTATCTGAAAACCGGTCAGAAGGCGAATGCCCGAAATGCCTTTCTCTTCTGTTCTTCCAATAGCAGCAATTCCCGTCAAAAGGAGATCTCTCAATTCAATTACGCCAAATTATCCTTTGAACTGGGTTACCAGGACGTGGCCTTAACCGAATTACAGAGTTTCCTGCAGCAATACCCTAATTCCGAATACAACCGCGAGGGAAAAGAATTGCTGGTGAGCGTACTGGCCAATACCAATAATTATAAAGACGCCATCGTCATGCTGGACAGTCTGGATCACCCTTCTGAGAGCGCCCGGCGTCTCTATCCCCGTGTGCTCTATGGGCGTGCGATGGAGATGGTGAACGATGGTTTGCTGCTCAGCGCTAACGAATTGCTGGATAAGGCATTGAAGGATCCCTATAATGGCTCTGTACTGCCTTATATCAATTTCTGGAAGGCCGAGATCGCTTACCGTCTGAACAAAGTGGACGATGCGATCCGCTATTACCTGGAATATCTGAAGAGCTCCATTTCCAATGGGGAGGTCAATGCCGTGAATGCCAGATATAACCTGGGATATTGCTTTCTGAAGAAAGAGAATTATCACCAGGCCCAGGGATTTTTCGAGCAGGTCGTGCGGAACCCCAAGCTTGGCGCTTCTCCCCTGGAACAGGACGCTTATCTACGTGACGCGGACTGTTATTATATGAACCGTGATTTTAAGACGGCGTTGGCGATGTATAATAAGGTGCTGGACTTTAGCTGGCCTGCCAGCGACTATGCCACTTTCCAGAAGGCTATGATCGCCGGGGTGAACAACGGAAAGGAGAAGATAACGCTGCTGAATTCCATTGACCGGAAGTATCCTGCTTCCAGCCTGTCGTCGGATGCCAACATGGAAATTGCCGGCACTTACCTGGCCGGGGAGCAATACCGGGAAGCGCTGCCTTATCTGAAAAACGTGATCCATGCTCCCGGAGCCGAGGCGCTGAAGCCCAGGGCTTATCTGCAATCCGGTATCGCCTGGTACAATCTCGACAATAATAAGGAGGCTTTAAATCAATATGATTCTCTGCTGCAGCAATTTCCTCATTCCCCGGAAGCGCAGGATGCCCTGGACAATGCCAAGACCATCTATGTAGAAGAGGGGAGAAGCAACGAGTATGTCAATTTCGCCAAATCCATGGGTGTTGAAATAAGCACGAGCCAGGAAGATCAACTTGCTTATGAAGAGGCGGAAGTACAGTTTAATAACGGCAGTTTCGCGGCTGCTGCGCAGAAATTTGAAGCGTACCTGTCTAAATTCCCTGACGGCAAATATTCGCTGGAGGCCAATTATTATAAGAGCGAGATCTATTTTTCCCAAAAGGATTGGGCGAAAGCCGCCAGCGGTTATGGCGCGGTTGCCGATAAGGCGCCGAACAAGTTTGCGGAGAAATCCCTGCTTCAGGCTGCCCGCCTCAATTTTTTCGAGTTAAAGGACTATAATAAAGCTGAGAAGTACTTTATTAAGTTGAAGGATTTTGCCGGTTCCCAGGAAAATAAAATGGAAGCCATGCGCGGATTGCTTCGCAGTCAATATCAATTAGAGAAATGGCCCGATGCCGTGGAGAATGCAAAAGACCTGCTGACGCAGAAAGGACTGAGCACGGATGATAAGATACTGGCCAATATGGCCATCGCCAAATCTTTCCAGGCAGGGGGGCAGTGTGAGACGGCGCTGCAATATTTCAGGACGGCTGCTTCTCTGGGTAAGTCGGCTTATGGGGCGGAAGCACGTTACCAGATCGCCGATTGCCTGTTTCACCAGAACCAGCTGAAAGATGCGGAGAAAGCTTCTTTCGAAGTGATCAATAAATCCGGCTCCTATGAGGTTTGGGTTACGAAGGCCTATCTTCTGCTGGGAGATATCTACCTGGCAGAAAAGGATTACTTCAACGCCAAAGCTACTTTCCAAAGCATCGTAGACAATGCCAAAGTGGAAGACCTGCGGCAACAGGCCCGGCAGAAGCTGGACCAGGTGGTCGCCGAGGAGAAGAAGGGGAGTAAAGTGGAGTAATATTTAAATTTTTGAAAAATAGACTATGGTTGAAAAGAAAACAGGGGGAATAAAATTATTTTTCCTTTTAGGGCTTGTCATTCTGGGAAGGGGATTTTGTGCTCAGGCGCAGGATACGACCAAGCGCAAGACCATTGAGATCACGTCTTCCTTTAAGCCAGTGCTGCGCGATGCCGTAAAGATCAATTTCAATGCGGCGCCTCCCGTAGCCGATACGTCCAGGCCGCGTCTGACCTATACTATTCCCGCCCAGTATCTTTTCCTCAGCTATCAGCCGGGAGAAATGAAGCCGGTGGCCTTACCGGGGGATACGCTAAAGCCCTGGGAAAACTATAACTATATTAAGGTGGGGGTCGGTAATGTGGCTTTGCCTTTTGTCCAGACGGGCTTTAGTTTTGGAGACGGGAAGACCAGGAGCCTCAATATTTTCGCCAACCAACTGAACTCAAAGGGCAGCCTGCCTTTTCAAAAGAACAGTCTTACGGACGTGAAGCTGATGGGGACTTTGAAAACAGCCAATAACCAGGAATGGAATGGCAGCCTGGGCTTTAAGAATGATGAGTACTATCTGTACGGGTTCCGCCCGGATACGCTGAAATTTACGGGTTCACAGCTTAAACAAAGCTTTCAGACCTTTGAAGGCAAGCTGAGCTTCCGGAATACCGAACCTACTGAATTCGGGCTGGTCTACCATCCGAATGTCCAGGTCGATGTATTCTCGGACAACTTCTCTTCCAAGGCTTCGGAAACCAATACCGTGCTCAATCTTCCCCTGGAAAAATCCTTTGGGAAGACTTTCGGTTTTAACCTGGGTGTTACGGCTGACCTGACCCACTACACGCATGTGGGAGGACCGAACTTTCCGTCCTCGCAAAACAATAATCTCTACCTGGTAACCCCGGCTTTTCTGGTCAAAACGCCCAATCTGTACCTCCAGGCTTCGGTCATCCCCTCCTGGGACAACAGTGACTTCCATTTATTGCCCAATTTTGTAGCGGATATCTCTACCAACGATCAGCGTTTCACGCTGTTGCTGGGATGGCTCGGCCATTATGACAAAGGGTCTTATCAGCGTTTTGAATCGATCAATCCCTGGCTGGCGCAGCCGCTGGTATCGAGCCTTGGAGCGGGATTTCCTCCGCTGTTGAATACCCGGATACAGGAATGGTATGCTGGCTTTAAGGGTTCTTTGAACAGCCATTTTACGTATTCGGCTAAGGCGTCGTTCCTGGAATACAAGAATATGCCGCTTTTTGTGAACGACACTACTTTGGACGGAGGAAAGCGATTCGACATCCGCTATGAGACGTACATGCGGGCCGTACAGATGCATGGGGAAGTAAGTTATATACAAGGGGAGGATTTCTCTGCTACGGCCGGTGTCAATCTGATCAATTATAGCGATCTGAAGACTGAGTCGAAGGCCTGGGGTTTATTGCCAAGGGAATTCACCGCCAACATAAAATGGCAGGCTTTTAAGGATTTCTGGGCCAAAGTGGACCTTTTTGCCTTTGACGGGGCGCAATACCGCTCAGGGGATGGGGCAGGGGGCTATACTTCCTTTAAGGGAGACGGGGCTGTAGACCTGAATGCGGGGGTCGAAATGAAGATTACCCGGCAGCTGAACCTCTGGTTTCAAATGAATAATCTTTTTAATAAGAAATACGAGCGTTGGCATCAATACCAGGTATACGGATTTAATGTTCTTGGGGGGATTGTATTTTCGTTTGGGCAGAAGTAATCTCTTTACAATTGTCATGGACGATTCAGCCAAAAATGATAGATTCGCAGCTACAAATGCCTATGGCGGACAATCATATAAAAGGAGAAGCTATGTTTCAGGTATTGAATGCCTATTTGTTCCAACATAGAAGTATCAGCATCCCGGGGCTGGGCACTATCTACCTGGAGACCATGCCTGCGAATGCAGATGTGGCTGAACGGACCATCCTACCTCCTGTTTACCAGTTCAGATTCGATAAATATTTTGATGCCCCGGACCGGGAGTTCTTCTCCTATGTGGCTACCCATAAGAATATACTTGATTATGAGGCTATTAAGTGGTATAATGAATTCGCTTTCGAGCTCCGTAACCGGATCAGGACGGAAGAGGAAGTGCATTGGGAGGGAGTGGGTGTCTTAAAGAAGGACGAGGGGGGGCATGTGATTTTCGAAGGCATTGCCGACAAGGGACTTTTCCTGGCGCCGACGCCGGCTCTCCGGGTAAATCGTCAGAATGCGAAACATACATTGCTGGTGGGCGACCAGGAGCGCACCAATGTCGAGATGAATGAATGGCTGCATGATGAAAATGCCGGCAGGGGTAAGAAGAAATCCTGGTGGATCATTGCCCTTATCCTGGGCGTACTTACCCTGGCTGCCCTTGGCTGGCATTTCTACTCCAATGGCTGGTCTATTGGCAATCAGATTAAACTGTGACTGTGACCAAACCGGGCGAAGCCCGGGTATGAACAAGGCCGATGGGCTGTCGTTCACAACCCCTAAATTTATGGAACAAGAGACACTGATACATTATAATACCTGCCCTTTATGTCGTTCATCCAGGTTGGAGCGGGCGTTGGATGCGATCGATTATACCGTCTCGCATAAAACCTTTCAGATATGGGAATGCGGGAATTGCCGGCTGCGGTTCACCCAGGATGTGCCGGATGTGGCTTCGATCGGGCATTATTATCGTTCGGAGGATTATATCTCTCATACGGAGACCAAAGAGGGGTTGGTGAACAGTCTCTATCATCTTGTTCGTAAACAGACTTTGTCCGATAAGCGTCGGCTGATCCTTAGCGCCACGGGCCAGAAGCAGGGTAAGCTGCTGGATATCGGCGCGGGTACAGGGGCTTTTGCCGCTCATATGCAGCAGAATGGCTGGGAGGTGACGGGACTGGAGCCTGATGAGGCTGCGCGTCAGCGGGCTGTCGATCTGAACCGTATTCAATTGCTGCCGGTGGAAAATTTGTATTCTTTGCCGGCGGATAGTTATGATGCCATCACTTTATGGCATGTGCTGGAGCATGTGCATGATCTGCATGCCTATCTGCAACAACTGGCGAAACTTATCAAGCGGGGGGGACGTATCTTCATCGCTGTTCCCAACTATACTTCTTACGATGCCTCCGTTTACCAGGGCGCCTGGGCTGCTTATGATGTTCCCAGGCATCTCTATCATTTCTCTCCTACGTCTATTTCGAACCTTCTGGGTCAGCATGATCTTCAATTGCAGGTCACTCAACCGATGTGGTATGACAGCTTCTATATCAGCATGCTGAGCGAGAAATATAAGAAGGGGAAGAACAATACGCTGAAGGCTGTTTGCACGGGGCTGGTTTCTAATTTCAAAGCCTTTGTCGATAAGTCGAAGTGCAGCTCTCTCATCTATGTAATCAGCAAGTAGGGGGAAAGAAATATCAAAAAGTACAAAAAAAAGGCTTTTTTCTACATTCCCATAGCTTCACAACAACATTACCTTTATAAAATAGGTGTTAATTCATAAGTAATAACCGATGTTATGATGCCTGGCTGTGACAACAGCCGGAATTAAAAATTAAGCATAACATGGCAATGGGTATTCTATGCCTATTCCGCCCAGTTACTATTTCATCGTTAACGAGCTATTTATCGATTATTCGTTAGCGTTATATATTCTCTTATTCCATTTGCATGCTTCTTCTTCTCGCCCTATTCATTTGCTAAAAAAAATAAATTTTAGTGAGACGTCCTATTTCTTAAATGACAGGATAGGTCAGGACAGTCCTATAAAATATCATTTCTACATTGTGCTCAATTCGGCTGCTAACGAAGTTGGTTCTAATAAATTTAAAAAACTTAAACTGCTTGTCATGTTCAAATCTAAAATTGCATGTTTACTGCAAAGAGTAAAACTGCTTTTATTCTTTCTGTTTCTTCTAAGCGCTTCTCTTTCTTCATCTGCCCAGCAAAAAATCACGGTTAAAGGCACGGTTCTTTCAGAAAAGAATGTTCCGGCGGCAGGTGTATCTGTAAACGTAAAAGGCAGTTCTGCCGGGACGGTCACCGATGCAGAAGGAAAATTTACGTTGCAGGTCCCTAGAGGCGCTGTCCTTATTTTCTCATCTGTAGGGTACACAGAACAACAAGTACGCGCAAATGACGAAAACTCTCTCTCTATTCAATTGGTTTCAACTACTTCTACTTTGGGTGAAGTGGTGGTCGTAAGTTATGGTACGCAGAAAAAACGGGACATCACCGGCTCTATCAGCCAATTGAATGTTGCCGAAGTGAAGGACATGCCGGTTGCTGACATCGGTCAGAAGATACAGGGCAAGTTTGCCGGCGTACAGATCAACCAGACCACCGGTCAGCCGGGCGCTGACATCTCCATTCGTATCCGGGGAGCCGCTTCTATCAATGCCGGTAACAACCCCCTGATTGTGGTCGACGGATTTCCTACCGAAAGTGGTTTGCAGACGATCAGCCCTGATGAGATCGAATCGATCTCCGTGTTGAAAGATGCTTCCGCTGCTTCTCTGTATGGATCCCGGGCTGCGAGCGGTGTTATCCTGGTAACCACCAAACAGGCGAAAGCAGGTCAGAAAAATATTGAATTCAGCTCCTATGTCGGCGTACAGTCCGTATCCAAGAGAGGAAGACCGGATCTGATGAATGCACCCGAGTTCGCCGAATTCAAAAAAGAATATTATGAAGATGCCGCTACCTACGAAGGTTATACTGGCGGCGTACCGGTGCAATACCAGAATCCTTCGCAGTATGGCCCGAATTCCGGCACCAACTGGTTCGATGTACTGTTGCGCAAAGCTCCCACCCAGAATTATAACCTATCACTGGCCAGCGGCACCAAGGATCTGAAATCCGTCGTCAATCTCAATTACAACAAGCAGGACGGGGTCATGATCAATCAATATGCCAGCCGGTTCAATGTAAGAAGCAATAATATCTACACCGCTACCGACCGCTTGACGATCGGATTAAATGCAGGGTTGACTTACCGTCAAAGCAATATCACTCCTAATCTGGGCGGCGGCCGTAATATCATCCAGGTCGCCTATCTTACGGATCCAACGCTGAATTACAAAAACCCTGATGGCACTTACCCGATTGGTTTTGCGCCTCCCGGAATGTTTTCAACGCCTAACTACTACCAGGTGTTAAAGAAAACCGTTAACCCGGTCAATGATTTCACCCTGATCGGCAATGCTTTTGCGACCTATAAAATACTCGATGGATTGCAATTCAAGACCAGTATCAATGTCAATATGGACTATACGATCAACAGGGAATTTCAACCATCGACCATCTTAGGCGGGACCTCCCCGGCCGCCTCCGCTTCGGGCAGCTATTACACCAGTAATTTCATCTCCTGGCTGTCAGAAAATACCTTAACCTATAAAAAGACGATCGCCGAAAAACATAATATCGAGGCCTTTGTGGGATACACGTCTCAGAAGGTTCATAATGAGAACAGTAATATCACCGGCAGCCAATTCCCGGATGACAATATCCAGTGGCTGAATGTGGCTGCAACCCGGATTGGGAACGTGGGAATCAATAACGGTGTTAATGACTTCACGTTACTGTCCTATATCGGTCGTATCAACTATGATTTTGACAATAAGTATTTACTGTCTGTAGCTTTTAGAAGAGATGGGTCTTCTAAGTTCGGAAGCAATAATAAATACGGTAACTTCCCTTCCGTTTCTGCAGGATGGGTTGCTTCCGACGAGAATTTCCTGAAAGGCGTTAAAGACCTTAGCTTTTTGAAGCTTAGAGCCAGCTATGGTAAGGTAGGCAATAACAATATAGGAGACTATACCTACCTGGCCGGCGTTCAGCAAACAAACTATTCTTTTAACAACAGCCTTGCTTCGGGTAGCTCTCTGAATGGAATCGGAAACGCCAACCTGACCTGGGAAACCACCGCGGGTTATGATCTGGGTTTGGATCTCGCCCTCTTTGATAACCGTCTTTCCTTTACCTATGACTATTACTGGAAAAAGACAGACGGTTTGTTATATGGGATCAATATCCCCATACAATCGGGCTTTAGTACCGTGACTTCCAATATCGGTCGCTTCGATTTCTGGGGGAATGAATTCTCCGTGGAAAGTAAGAACATGGTTGGAAAATTCACCTGGAACACCAGCTTTAATATCTCCTTCGATCGCAACAAAGTCAGGCAACTGGGAACCAGCAACGCACCGATCGGCGGCTACCAGGACTATTGGGATGATAACCGCACAGCGGTGGGACACCCGATCGGTATGTTTTACGGATACATCAATACGGGCGTATACATGACCCAGCAGGAATTCGATACACAGCCTCATGATGCTACTGCCATGGTGGGAACGGCAAGATTTAAAGATGTAAGCGGTCCTAATGGAAAGCCCGATGGCATCATCGATGAGAATGACAGGACCTGGATCGGCAATCCCAACCCCAAATACACCTATGGCCTGACCAATACCTTTGGCTATAAGAACTTTGACATGAGTATCGTTATCGCCGGTTCCGTAGGCAATGATATCGCAGACGATGCTTTTCAATCCACCGAGAATCTCGATGGCGTATTTAACGTAAGAAGAGGAGTTGCCAAGAGATGGAGATCTTTAGCGAATCCCGGAGATGGCATCTACCCCAGGACAAGATCGGGAACCACCGCCGATTTCCGCAACTTCACCACCCGGCAGGTTTTCAGCGGCACTTATCTCGCTGTAAAGAACATCACGTTGGGATACACTTTGCCCGTACCGAAAAACCAGCTCTTTAAAGGAGCAAGGGTGTATTTCAGCACGCAGAATCCTTTTATGTTCTCCAAATATCCTGGCATGAACCCTGAAATAGGTCTGGATGGGTTGAATGGCCTGAATCTGGGAAGAGATTTTACGGCTTTCCCCATCGCAAGAGTATTCACCGCGGGACTAAACGTAAAATTTTAGTACACCTATTTTTAGACTCTCTTAATTTAATGATATGAAAAAGATACTATTCTATATAATTCTGGCGGCGGCAATCGGCTTAGGATCCTGTAAGAAAAGTTTTTTGGAGAAAACGCCTCCGACTTCTCTGAGCTCCGCTTCTTTCTACGAGGACCTGAACCAGTTTCAGCAAGCGCTGAACGCCTGTTACACGCCTTTACGCTCCGTGGTAAATGCCAGCATTTACCAGGATGAAATGCGCTCTGACAATACTTTTTTTACCATTTATTTTGCTAACCGGGGTTTGTCTTCCCAGGAGGGTTATCCTGAATTCATAGACGACGCTCTTTCTACGGCCGTACCCAATTCTCCCGGTGACCGGTGGACCGCCGATTATCAGGGCATTTCCAGGATCAATACCATCCTGGATCAGCTTCCCAAAGTAACATCGATCTCTCAGGGGGCCAGCGATTCCATTTCGGGAGAAGCTCTCTTCCTCCGGGCTCTTTACTACTATGACCTGGTGACGCATTATGGTGGCGCCCCCCTCCAGTTGACGGAGATCAACAGTGCTTCCGAGGCCTTCCAGCCCAGGAACACGGCGGATGAAGTGTTCAAGCAGATCATCACGGATCTGACCGCCGCCATCCCTAAACTGCCTGTTGTAACTGCCTTCCCCCAATCGGGCAGAGCCAGCAAAGGAGCCGCCAAAGTGTTGTTGGCTTATACTTATATGACGCAACCGACGAAGGATTACGCCAGCGCAGAAGCCCAGTTGACCGACGTTACCAAAATGAACTATGCACTCCTGCCGAATTATGCCGATGTTTTCGATCCGGCTAATAAGAACAACCAGGAATCGATCTTCGAAGTTCAGTACATGTCGGATCTTGTCAGCGGTCAGCAAAGCAATTTCGCCTGGCAGTTCGTACCCAAGGCGATCAACTCTGAATTTATTATGGGATATCATACCGGCTCCATGAATATCTTCAGCGGCTGGAATGTTCCGACCCAGGAAATGGTGTCTTCGTACGAAACAGGGGATAAGAGACTCGATGCCTCCGTGGCAGTAGTAGAAGGAACGATCAGCGGCGTGGAAGATTTCACCATGACCGCCCTCAAGAGTTCCGTTGGCTATACCCCCGCTTCCGGACAGACATTCCGCTATATGGTAAAGAAATATTTTCATCCGCCTTATACCATCGATTGGAATACGCCCGATGACTGGCCCATCTTCCGTTATTCCGGTGCGCTCCTGTTATTGGCTGAATGCCTGGTCGATGAGAACAAAGCTGGCGATGCATTGCCTTACCTGAACCAGGTGAGAGCAAGGGCCGGCCTGGCTCCGCTGGCATCCGCCACCGCAGATAATGTCGCCGATGAGACCCGCCATGAACTGGCTTTTGAAAACCATCGTTGGACTGACCTTATCCGTATAGGACAGGCCATCCCCAAATGTACGGCCAAAGGGGTGGCATTGAAGGCAATCTATGGCTGGTTATTACCCGCCACTTTCAACGTGACCCAGGAGAAGCTGATCTACCCGATCGCATCCAGGGAACTTCAGATCAATACCAAATTAACCCAGAATGCTGGCTATTAGGTGTCACGAACAAATGAAGAGTTCTTTGAATTTGAACATTTGATGCTTTGCAAAAGATGGGAGTCGGCCTCCCGGAATCGACGTGCAGGCGTTGGCTTCAAACTACTTCTAAGCTGCTGCGGTTAAGTAGCCGTGGTGGGGAGCGTTAGGAGAAAAGGCGCCATTAAAGGTGTCAGGTGAGCTGTAAGAAGACGAACGCAAGTAAACCTCCGATGAGGTGTCGAAAGGGTTAGACGATGTCGAAACCGGGTACAATAGCGACCTGGGATAAGCAAGAGAATTACCTGATTATGCTCTTGCGGCATCCGGCATACAGGAGGCGTGATCTTACAGCAGGCTTTTGCAAGGAACGTGAGAAGCCGTCGTCACGATGCTAAAGGAAAATCTACAAGCCGGTGAACCGGCAAGAGAGAAAGTACGGAAGCGTGGCACGGTGGCAGAACAACCCGTATTAGCGGAGAAACTCTTGTAATGAGAGCGGAGCGAAGGGGTTGTATTATCCAGTTTTTAGTCATCCAAGAAAACTGAAGGCGACTTCAGGAGGTACAAAGATGAGCGAAACAAAACCATTTAGGATTGAAAAGCGATCGGTAATGGAAGCCTACGGACGAGTAGCCGCTAATAAAGGGGCAGGAGGCGTAGATGGGATGAGTTTGGTCGAGTTCGAAGAGGACTGGCAGAACCGTCTGTATCGGCTGTGGAACCGTATGAGTTCCGGGAGCTATATGCCTCCTCCTGTCAAGTTAGTGGAGATAGAAAAGAAAGGTGGTGGTATTAGGCCGTTAGGCATACCAACCGTTACTGATCGTATTGCCCAGACTGTGGTGGTTGGCTTATTAGAGAAGGAATTAGAACCAGTTTTTCATGAAGATTCTTTTGGATATCGACCGGGTAAATCACCGATCCAGGCACTGGAGAAAACAAGAGTTCGGTGCTGGAAGTATGATTGGGTGGTAGACCTTGATATTCGCAGTTTCTTCGATAATCTGTCGCATGATCTGCTGATGAAAGCGGTGAGGAAGCACATGAACTGCAAGTGGGCGCTATTGTATATCGAAAGATGGCTGGTAGCACCCTTGCAGAAGGAAGACGGGACGATAGTGGCCAGGACAAAAGGGGTTCCGCAGGGATCTGTTGTCGGGCCTGTGCTGTCAAACCTCTATCTACACTATGCAATGGACGAATGGCTGAGTAGGAAGTATCCGAACTGTCCATTCGAGCGATTTGCGGATGATAGTGTAATCCACTGTCGGACGGAAGCAGAAGCGATTCAGGTGAAGGAAACACTGGAAGCAAGGCTTAGAGAATGCGGACTGGAACTGCACGCGGAGAAAACAAAGATTGTCTACTGTAAAGACAGCAATCGCAGAGGGGATTACCCCAACGTACAGTTTGACTTTCTAGGATACTCGTTCAAACCAAGGATGGCCCAGAACAGTATCCGGAAGGTGTGGTTCACGAACTGTTTACCAGCGGTCAGCGACAAATCGATGAAGTCGATGCGAGAGAAGATGAAGCGATGGACAACGCTCAAAACGGCTGGATGTGAGATTGAGGATATTGCCAGAGAAATCAATCCGGTGGTCAGGGGGTGGATCAACTACTACGGTAAATTTTACATATCAAAACTGAGAAACTTTATGCAAGCAATCAATTACAGAATTGTAAAATGGGTAAGGAGTAAATACCTAAAGGTCCGGGTGAGCGAACTCAAAGGACTGAAATGGCTGAAAAGAATCAGCCTGAAACAACCC
>DATMGS010000009.1:0-37100 GCA_035555335.1 Puia sp. | reverse complement strand
AGATCCTTCAGGTGTTGAGCATCTCTATCTTTGATAAAACGCCAATAAATGAAATATTTTCAAACTCAATACAACAAAATTTCAAAGAACTAAATCCTAATCAGTTGAATATCTTTAAGTAATATCAAAACGCTAGTGATATTGTTATTAAAAACACAGTTGGTCGCAGTGGCATAAGAAGGAGAAGAAGAGGTCGATTTATAGTAAAAAATGTTATTTTCGACATTGGCATTATAAATCCCTGCATAAACTCCGGTTAGCCCGATGCTTCCCGTAAAATAGTTATTGTCGATCGTGATGTTGACGCTGGTGGTCTGGCTGCCGATACTTCCCGTAATAATATTGTTCCTGATCATTATACCGCCGATATTGGGACCGATGGCAATATTCCCGATTATATTTTCGCGGATAACATAATTGCTACCGCTGATGCCATCGCAATAACAACTATGATTCCATAATGCGCCAATACTGCACCTGGATATTACAATGTCGTTCGTGCCGGCATCTTCATATAGTTGTCCGGGTATTGAAAACCCGGAAATAGTCGTTCCGGAACCAGCTGTCGTTATGTGCACATTGCTCATGCTGGAAGCCAATGCCTGGTCATTCCTGGGATCGTAGCCATGGCCATAAAAAGTCAATGCTTTATTGATGGTGATAGTGCCTCCGGCCGCCGTGGCATAGTCCGTAGCCGATCCGCTAACCAATAGTATATCACCGGCTGAAGCAGCAAGGATAGCTGAATCAAGCCTCTTGTACTGTCCGGGGCTATTCGGATTATTGCTCACTGTAATGGTATTCGCAAACAATAGCGGACAGCAGGATAAAGTCGCCAATACTGCAACGAGTAATTTTTTCATTTTTTCGCTTTTAAAGTTTTTCTATATTGTTCAGATAGCGTACAGTAGAGCAGAAACATTGGATCATAGAGTGCATGACGATTCCATCAGGGGTAAACAGGAAATCCCCCGGTCCTGAAAACGATCTTTTTGTAGAAATGAATTGGTAGCATGAATCCTGACCGGAAGTATGTCAGAATTATTACCCGAAAGGTAGTTTGTTTTTTACTAACTGGTATGCAGAAATCAAAAATACCGGGTTTTTCCCCTGCTTCTCAGGGTATTTTACCGATTGCTCTTTTATGAAATATCAATCACCACCGTATGCATATAATCCTGTTCCTCCACCTCCTGCACGATCTTACCAATCGAAGAATTATTAAACCGTAGAATAAGTTTCGTAACACCAATCTGGATAGTATCTTTTTCTTTCAACCGGGTCTTTTCCGTCAATCGGTTTTCATCCGCATTGATAAAAATACCATTCTTGCTGGGCTTACCTTCATCCCCGGAAGGGTCACTGATAAATAGCCTGTCATTCTCCGTATACAGGACGGCATGCACCTTGCTGATATAAGGATCTTCTTCCACCTCGATGAAAGGCACCAGGTCGGGTCTGGGTTTCCTTCCCAGATAATTCTTGCCCGGATATATGGGGAATGTCTTGGAAGATTGATTTTCCGTGTGACGTACTAACCAGGCAACCGGCGCGGGATCAACAACCGACTCCGCTATCACCTCGGGTTCAACAACGGGATCCAATCCGGCAGCAATCACAGCCCCTATGGCAGGATCAGGCGTAACGAAAGGTTCAGGTATAACAATAGCCTCCGGTATAACAACCTCTTCAGGCATATCCATCTCTTCCTGTACAAACTCAGGTTCGGGATTCGGCTGTATAAGCGGATCCGGCTGAGACGCCAGCTCAGGCTCAGGCGTAACATACGAAGGCCACTTCTTTGATTGCATCTGAATCTCACTGACCTTGGCCGCATTCCTGGCATGCAGCCGCTTCAGAAAATCACTGGGAGCCTTCTCACTCAATCGCTCAAAATAAGCCAGCTTATCTTCTACCCTTATTTTGATCTCACTATCCGTAGCTGTTTCCGGTAACTCCAGAAATTCCAGCGCTTCACTTTTTGTCATGATTATCTGTTTATATTTTTATGGATTTCACACCGTTCGATTATTAAGCTAACCATACCCGCCAGCGAAGCATCCACTTCCGCCAGATCCGACGGAGCATACAACAGCCTGCTGCAACGGGCATAAAAACTTCGCACGTCTTCCACCAAAGCCACATCCTGCGTATTCCGGTAAAGGCTTTCTATCAGCTCGTCTTCCTCTTCGGAAGATTCAGAACCCGCAAAGGCCATGCGGGGTTGCCAGCTTTCCTGCAGGTACCCGCTCAGGATCGCCCTGGATTTTATAATATATTGCTCTTTATTCCGTATGGCCCGCAATTCTTCCAATTTGGTGCGCCAATCAGATACGATCGCCACCACTCCCCCTTCCGGCAGAAGCACAGCTCCCGCCGCAGGCGAACCCATATAAGGATGACTCCGCCTCCGCAGCAGCCAGAATGCAAGAACGCTGATGCCAAACGCCCCCAGCGACCATAATATCCAGCTATAATCCGCACGGTTGACGACAGGCGGTGTTAGTACCGCCGGCTTGTTCTCCCCCGCCCCTGCCAAAGCAGGTAGTATATCCAGATCGATAGCCCCGCTCTGCAGCTCCCGGTAAGCCTTCAGAGAAGGATCGAAATAGGAGAAGCGAACAGAAGGAATGCTGCAATGCCCCGCATTATGCGCGACAAAAGGAATACTTATCATCTTCTTACCCGTCGGAGGAAAAGCATTTTTGACAGACACCCACTTCTCTTTAAAAGGGAAGGTCTCCACTCCGGCCGGCCATTTTACCGCAGGCATGGTAATCGCATTCAAATTTCCAGCCCCATCTATTTCCAGGCAGAGCGTATCCGCCTCCCCGGCAGCTATCCGGTTCGACAGAACAAAGGCCCTGAATCCAAACTTCCCTATCGCCCCGGAAAACGCTTCCGCCCCCTGGTAGGCCGGTAAAGGCAATACCGTCAGCGCAATCATATTACTGTTGACAAAACCGGAATAGGAATGCGTCTGATCGTCCGCAACATAGCTCACCTCATTGTTAGCCGACAAAGGGCCGATCGTCAGATCCCCCGGCTGAAAAGGATTCAGCTGCACCTGCCAGATCGTAAAGACCCGGTAGTCTTTCCCCTCTTTCTTTTTCAGGAGCGGACGTTCATTATTCAACGGTCGCTCCTCTATATTGAAATTGCCCAGCCCCGGACGTTCCGTAACCAGGCTTTTACTTTGCAGCGCCGAATACAATTGATACGTAAGTAAAAGAGATTCCCCGGAATAACAAATGGATTTATTCAGCGAGCCGAGGATAAATATATTCTCCTTTATTTTTTCTTCCCCGCTTTCTCCGGGATTCAAAACGGAATTGCCGGCAGCATCATCGATCGGCAGATCCGAAAAAAGTGAGTTGACAGGATTTTTTTGTTTCTGGGCGCTGACAGGCGCAGGCATAAAGGAACCTGCAAAAATGACAAGGACCGACAATGTTCTGAACAGCTGCATGGCCTTGATTATTGATTATTATTTAGCCCCGGAAGACGCACGCCGGAAAGCATCGAGATCCGCATTCGCCTGTATCAGCTGAGACTTGGTAGTATTCAGATCGGCTTCCATCGCGCTGATCTTATCCGCTTTTTCCTGGAGGCTCAACAGGCTTCTCTTCGAGAGCTGCAGATCGGTGAATTTTTCAACAATAGCCTTATCCATCTTGCCGTATAAATTATTATCCTTCTGTTGCAGGCCGGCCATCTCCGCCAGCTTACCGTTCAGCTGCAAATTGAGCTGGTCCACATTCGGTCCCCCTTTCCCCAGGGAGTCCAGTAAAACGACTGCCTCCTGCATTTTTGCCACAAATTTCATCTGGTTCATATCCTGCTGACGCTGCGTTTCGATCTCATCCTGTAACATCTTATTCTCCCGTACCGGCAACCTGAAATTAAAATAGATGGCCAGAACGACCAGGATCAGCGTCACTACAAAAAAGACCAGGAATTTCAGGAAAGCTTCATTCCTCTCCTTACTATTTAATACTTGCTGCATATATTCAGGCATTTATAATTTTAGTCAGCCAAAAAACTTCTCCTCTTCGACACCGCCGGCGTCTCCGAAGACTGCGAGATCACTTCCTCTTTCACAAATATCCCCGAATCCTTCCGCTTGCCAATATACTCCAGCCTGGCCAGCTGATGGAAAAGCTGTGACAGGATCTTGGTGAAAGTCGACACCTTCTCCACGGACTTATTGATATCCAGGTGGTCATACTGATGAGTCGCCAACGCCACGATCGCCCCCTCCAGCTCACCCTGGCTGATATTGCACCATTCCGTAAAATAAGTGATCAGCTCCTCTTTCCCGCTGCCCAGATAACAATCCAGAATATTCTTGATCAGCCTCGCCAAAGCCGAAGCCTTGCTCACCAGGTATACAGGCGCCTGGATTAACCCCAGCGTTTTAAACTCAGCCAGCTGCGAAGCCGTAAAGGACAGAATCTGATCGCATATCTTCTGGACAATGACAGACATATCATTGGCATGCTTCTTCTGCAGGATCTTCTGAATGATCTGCAGCGAATAAGTCTCTATCTTACTGTAAAACTGCTCCAGCCCCGCATGTATCTCCAGCAGGTCCGCATGACTGCCGGCCGAACAGGATGGTGGAATATAATCGTCTTCCAATACTACCCGCTGCTCCTCGACCCTGATCTTACCAACCGGCAGCTGGAAATTGCCCAGCTTATTGCGGACCACATCCGCCACCGGAACTAAGTCCACGGCAAAAAAGGGAAAGGTATTAGGCAGGCGCGGCGGCGTCTCTGCAGGATTGGCCACCCCATAAGGAACCCGTTGATAGGGATTGATCGTCAATACGACATAATAGGCCGATGACTTACCCTTTAAATCTTTGAAGCCCACGGGAGAGCTGACTACCGGAGTCAGCAGATTAGTACCCTGAACAGCCGTATCATCACTGAACTCGATATAATAACCGCCCGCCGTAATAGCCCGGCACTCCTGGATCCGCACCTGCACTTTCTGTTGGTTATCCGTACTGAGGAATAATTTCAGCCCGGCCCCGCCCTTACTGGAAGGCAGCACCCCATAGTTGAACTCGTTCAGCATGCTGCCCGTAGCCTGCGCAAGCTGATAGATCAACGCATTGTCCTGAGCCAGGAAATGAGATTTATTGATCTTCATTCCATCGATCCAGTTTACCGGCAAATAAATATTTTCCTGCATAAAACGTTTTTTATATCAGAGACCTCGTGCAAATGATCACGTCATTCTCTTTAATATGGTTACTATAGATCGTCTTCTCCGCGTCCATATACTTCGTTAAAATCGAATACCAACGGGATTTCTTATAAAATATCCAACCATGCGGCTCCCCGGACGGATTGACGAACTCGATCCTACTGCTGGGATGCCGTTCGTTATAGTCATTAATAAAAAAATAAAACAATTGCCCCATATCCATATCTACCGGCGCTTTCGCCCGGAAATTCGTAAAATGCGGATCATTAGTCATCTTTTGAAATTCAAAACTGATCACCAGCAGATTCTTCATCTTACTGTCCTCCGGTTCCTCCATCTCCTGCTTCACAGGATAAAACCATTCCTTTAAGATCTTAGGCGGAATGCCGATAGCCGTCTGAAAAGTTTGGTAAAAAAAGAAAGGGATCAGGAAGAAGACGATACTTCCCGCCATCACATATTGAAGCCCGTTCCGGTTGACAAAATGATAGATCAGTAAAAAGCTGATGCTCCCGAAAAGCCCTATCAGCAAAGTAAATACCAACTCCAGCCAGAAAGCCTTCTTACTCACGCTCCAGAGCAGATACTGATGCATGAAATAATAATGCGCCACCCCCAGCAACAAAAAATAAGCCTGAAAAAAGACGAAAATTCCCGTACTGCTGCTAAAAAAACCGGGATAAGCTGCACAGGCAACAATGGCAAAAAATAAAAGGCCGCAGATCATATACAGCAAAGTAGCTTTCCGGTAAGGCTTGAAAGTACCTTGTACCTTCTCGATCATCTTTGCCAATACCGCCGCCAGCCCCACCGTGAGAGCGCCTAAGACAATCAGTAATTTAGCCAGTTCGTTATTGATCACTTTTTCCATATTGTAGTTTCATCCGTAATTTTATCACAATACACTCGAATAGCCCAATATCGGCTCCTTCCCCTTCGCCAGGGTCATATTCTGCTTTTCAGCCGGCACATCGATCGTGATCTGCGTGTCGACACCGGCCGGAACGAAGAACCGGGTAAACGTCTCCACCAGGATATTCCGGTCCCCCCCTTCCAGGTAATCGCTCACCCGGGAATAGATCAGGGGACCTATCACAATCTCTATCGCCGGGAAGTCTTCTACAAATTGCTCCCCGCAGACCATATCCAATCCCAGCTGCGACTCTCCCAGCCCACCGGCAGACCCAGCCCTCCCCAGCTGAATAGCCGCCGGCTTTATCTTCTGCACCATGACCTGCTCTTCCAGCAAATGCTCCAGGCTTTGCGCCGTCAGCGACAGATTGCCGGCGATCTTATAGGCATGCGGCAATAACAGGATCAATTGCACCACATACCTCAAAGGAATGGCATCCGGAATGTTCCAGAACTCCGAAAAATATTCATTCAGGATATCACTTTGCAACCCCTCCAGCAACCGGGCTTCCTCCCTCTCTATCTGCAGCCGCTGCCAGAAAAAATCATTTTCAAAAGGCAAAAAGAAACGACGTATCTCCTCTTCCTTCTTCTTATTGAGCTTGTGATCGGCTACCATATCCGTAGCATTAAATCCTCCCCGTCGCTCCTCCGGCTGAAAGAACAGCCCTTCCGGCAGCTGGTCATAAATACCGCTGCGCGAAAGATGGATCTCCAGCAGATGCTTTTTCCGGACATCCTCCTTCAGCTCCGTACGCGCGACATCCTTGCTGTATTCCCGATGGAACAGGCTGTCACAGAGTACCATGAAATCATCCGGCGACAATCCTTTCTGCAACGCCATTGACAGCTGCGACTCCGCCCTGGAGTCACAACCTGCCTTTCGCATTTCCTGTTGCAGTAATTCTATCAGCGTATAATTATCCATAATTAAACAACCTGCTGTATAAATATCCGGTAAGGCAACAAAGCCGCCGATTTCTCTTCCAGTAATAATTTAAGATTATCCTTCCAGAAAGGGATCTCCCCTTTTTCCATCATCTCCTCATAAGCCGCCCGGTGGATCCCAATCACCACATCGATCGTTTTTACAAACCCCTGCAATTGATCCGGATGAACCATAATCCCTTTCTGTACTTCGATGCTTTTCACCCGGTCCCCCAGCTGATAATGGCAAAATGCCCTGATGTCCTCCATCGTGATCAGCCGGTCCCTTGACAACAAAGCGCTCTTATATGCCAGTACGCTTTCCGTGGTTCCCAGCCTGTCCCTTCCACCCTGGGTCGTAGTGACCAGCATCACCTGGTTCTTTTCGAGCCCCCCGCCCTTGTATAACCGCAACGTACTGCCTGCCTTGATATTATTCCCTTCCATGCCACAGGTGCTCCAGTAATGAATAAAAATATTCTGCCACGTAGACTTCGTATTATTGCGTATCACCAGGTAAGGGGCCGGGTCCCGCCGAAGCTGCCGGGCATATAACCGTTGCTCCAGCTTATTGATCGTTTGCTGCAGCTGCTTCATTTCACTGTTCATAAAGTCATTCCCGAGCGTAGAAAATGCAGCGCTCTCCTCCCGCAACAATTGCAACAGGTAATCTACGACCGCACCGGCATCCCGCTCATCAAACCGCCCCACCCCCCCATTGCGCAGCAACAGGCTCAGAGAGTCCTCCCCGTTCTTTTGAAAAGAACGGGTATTCAGGACCTTCCCATCGTCGCTGATCACTTCGGCCAGGTCGAGGAAAAGATCTTCCGTCTGCAAAGAAATAATATTGATGATCTCCTGCAGGCGAAAAGTCATTTCATGCAGCCGGCGGTTGATCACCGGGAAGCAGTTCATCACACAGACTACGTCCTGCAGCAGCCGGCTGCTGATGGTCTGCGGGAAATCGATACAAATCCAGCGCAGGTCATGCTTTTCCAGCTGTTGCAATGCCTTCGCCGGGAAAGAATCCATGATCAGGGTCGTCAGCACACTGTTATCCTCACTGATAGTCAGATTGTCGTCATCCAGCAGGGTGATGAAATTAGGTTTATAGAAGGCGTTGACATGTTTCTTAATCTTTCCGCTGGTGTCGTCTTCCCGGCTGAGCACCGTCTCCAGGTCGATCTGTTCGCCGCTGATCGCCTTTTTCCCATAACCGGGACAATGGGTGATGGACAGCTCATTCCAATACCAGGTCGCCTTCGGCAGCTGATGGCAGAACAACTGCTTATCGGCCTCATTACGCAGGTCGAAATAGAACGACGTATTCCTCAGACTTACCCCCGGCTCGTCGAAAGCCAGCCAGAGCGTGCACGCAGGCAGATCCTTACCCGGATCCGTATGAGCAATTATTTCTTTGTTGATGGAATTCGAGACACGATATAAGGTATTGCCGGTCGCCATGAACCGGATAGAAGACTTCGTCAACCGGAAATCAGCCGTCGGCGAAAAATAGATATCCTTCCATTGCGACTCCTCATTTTCCGAAAGCCCCTGCAGCTTGCGCGGCGTATAATACTGAATGTCTTCCTTTATTTCCAGCTTGTCTTCCACCGGAGTGCCGCAAACAATGGCATGCGCCGGCAACGCTCCCGTCAGCGCATCCGGCGACAGCAACTGCACCAGTCTTTCCAGGATCCGGCCCCGGGATGCTTCTATCTCCCCGGATATTTTTTCCAGCTCCGCGGAACAGGCCGTCAGCAACATAGATACCAGGGGGTCGAAATTGCTTTCGGCCTCCGTCTCGGAATAGCCCCAGGCACGGGCGGCATTTTTCAGGAGGCGCGTCTTGATATGGTCCCTGGATTCCTGCATACTTACCTGATAAGTTTACAACGATTAGCTAATATGATAAGGGGCCAACAAAAAAGCTGTCCCTGTAATTAAATCGCTCATTGGTCGATTGCAAAATGCCGGCAATGGTAACGTCGATCTTCTTCTTTACCCGATGCCCGGCAAATCCCTCGGGCACTTCCTCCTGCCGCAGCAGGATCTCCACCCGCACATTGATCAGCCTTTTCTCATGCTGCTGGACAGATAGCAGCAAGGACTGCCGGATAAACTCCTTTAGCTTATGCGCACTGGTGACATTATCGAAGTCATGGTCCCAGATGCCGCACCCAAACCCCTCGTCCGCCGGAAACTCCCCAAAAGCCGTGATCAGCAACAAGTGCAGATGCTGTATAACAGACTGCTGCAGGGAGCATCTGGCATGTTCCTGCTTGCGCATGATCCGGTCCACTACCAGCGGTAATGAATAGAATTCGAGTTGCATAAAATGAACTTTATCAATATAAATTATTGGCAATCAGGCAGTCACAAGGACGTACGCGGATGGTCTGCACAAGGTTCAAAAGGGATTGTCTTGAAGGCCTTATATTAGTCAAACGCAATGATTCTCAAGGATTATGGAGGAGTCGTAAGATACTATAAAGTTGCCGGATATGCAAACGTAATCATACGAAATACCAACCTTAAAATTCCACCCGGAATATAGTAACGGTATGGGTACGATCTGGTTGGCCCGGCGTCTGAAAAATATCCCGATGAGGGTTCTGGTAATCGGCTCCATAGAGCGACTCCAGGTACCTGTCCTGGTCTGTCAACAGAGGCCTGGCACTCCTTATTTCCGCAATTAATCTTTGATAAGCAGCCTGCTCCCGCAAGGACGGGTCTTTAAAATAATTTTCCACGATCATGGCCTGTTGCTCGGCGGTATAGTAGCTAAGCGGCCTACCCGCAAGGATCGTATAGGTATACGCATTATTCCTGTCCCCGGTAGTGACGATAGCTACCGTTTGATGGAAAAGGGAGTCGGAAATATAGGCGTTCCCGTGGTTCTGATATTGCCAGACATGGGTCAGTTCATGGATAAGGGTGGCGTCCGGTATGGAATAACCCGGCGGAATACGGATAAAGCTCCCGAAAGTAGTGGGTGCAGCGATAACAGTACTGGTAACAATCCTTATCTTACTATAATTGATGGATTGCTGAAAAATGGATTCCGCCAGGGGCCTCTCCCTGGGACTCAGCACCCGGCTATCCCGGGCAAAAGCATCTCCATACTGGATGGCCAGGTTTTCAATGACCGGAATTCGTAACCTTACAGGAGGATCAGGCATGATTCTGTTTTTTTCAATTAAAAATCCGTGGCATTCTTAAACACGCTTTTCATTTCACGATATTCTTCCATTGATCACCCATCACCGCCGCCGGCTTCCCGCCGATCAGTACGGTTGGACAGCCTGGCCCAATGATAGGGGCCTCCTACTCTTATGATGCTCTCGGAGGTCCTTCCGGGAAGGTAATATCTTTCACGACCAGTCTTGGAATATGTGTATGCCCAATCGCAAATATATTAGGGGGCGTTTTATTCCCCGTGCTTTGACCAGGATTAGACAACCTCCCGATCTTTAACAGAGATAGTTCGTCTATATACCTTCCCTGGTCATGGATGGACGCATAAAAATCCGCAATCTCAATTTTTTTAGAGGTGAAATAACCGGGAGGATGAGGCTGCAGAAGTTCCAGGAATAGATCATTTGTCGCCTTAAAGCCACTCCATTCACCATCAAAATTCCTGGGTACTATGGCGCCGACAATGTCAAAAAAACGTTCCATCCTATGAGCATGTTCTACAAAAAACTTCTTTTTGGCAAAATAAGAGACCCTTTTCTTCAATCCTGCTTTCTGAACTGCCAGGTCCTCATCGATAAGGTAGTTATCATGATTGCCGTGGATATAGATAAAGTCATTTCCTAACGCCCTTTCCAACCTCCTTAAAGCGACCTCTGCAGGGTTTAAAATGACATTTCTGTGCAAGGGCGGGATCTTTTCTACCGGTAAGTTATTTAAAAAGGGCTTTTCATCATTGCGCATCACGTCATAGATAATTTTGTAGAAAAAATCATCCGTCCTCAGTTCGGGCCAATAGGACGCCGGCCAGTCGGTAGTGGAGCTCTGAATATGTTTGATCGCATTTATCAGGTAGACATAGCTGTTTTCGAAACCTGAATTCGGGAAATACTTTGTGAAATAGTTGAATTTCCCGATTAAGGCATCTTTGGAGAGGTTCTTATAAATGGGATGCATTTGTGAATTACATTTCCAGAAAAGCGGATAGACATCTCCATCCAGCGGTTTTGAGGTATCCTGGAACCCATGCCCCACCCAAAGATCGTAACAATCTCCCACCTGTATAACCCTTAATTTCCCTTTTAAGTCATCGATATCCAACAGATCGATGACAAAATTCATCAGCCCTATTTCCGCTGACATTTTATAGCCATTGGGCGCCGCAATTTTGTGCCATTCCTGGGCTACGGGTCCGGCCATTAAATGAAGGTCCGGAATGATGATGTGTATCTTATCCCAATCATATTCATCATCTTCATCCCAATCAGCCACGGCCCAGTTGACGATGCGGACAACTCTTTTAATCCTGTGATCTGCATTCTCATCCCATTTCACCATTCCTGAGAAGAAAGTACGGTCAAGTCCCTCGCGCATGCCCGCAACCACAGACATGAAAGAGACTCCCGGAAGCTCGGTTTCCCGGATGCCGTCATTGTAACTGCATAAATATACATGACGCCCCCACACGACTCCAAAGTCCCGGTGCGTTTTGAGCCATCGTCCGCAATCGAGAAAGATAAGCCGGTTCCTGTCAGGTCTGACGACGTTGCAGATTTGTGCAGTAGGCGTGGCAGTAGGCGTAACGTAACTGGTAGGATATACCTTTGACAGATCTCCCGTAGAAGTGGTCTTTGGATCGGTAGAGCCACTCGGGTTCCAATCGACCGGGTCATAATATTCCCGAAAGACTTTCTTGAATATCGTCACCTTATCACTGTCCACACCTATCCCGAGTGCTTTGAGGTTAGCAGGCCCATTAAGGAATAATGGTTCTATTGGTTTTTTGGGATCACAAGCCATTTTGTATGGGTTGAATAAAACCTAAATTATTTCCCTGTTTCATTTTTAAATAAACACAGGTGTCGAAATTGGCAATTCCATAGCTGTTCTGATACCGTTCTGGCGGCATAAAGTCATTTTGGAACCCGGAGATAGCGATCATCGATTCCACCTTATCCAGATCCCCGTCTATCTCTCCGCTATAATATCCAAGGTTGGTCAATATCTTTTGAACCGCCTTTTTGGGCCTTATGTTCCTGGTTTCCCTATGCGGATTATCCGGGTCGATAAAAGGGTCGATGATCGGGTCCAGTCCTCCGATCTCGACTTTTATTTCCTGTTCGGACTCTTTCCCTGTTATGGCCGAGAGCATTTTTAATTTGATAGAGGAAGACGAGATATCATCATCCGGTATCGGGTTGATCGTACTGACTGTAAAATAAGGGGGCTGTCTGCTTTCTTCCGCGGGCTTGATAGCTACGCTGCTCCCATTTATAAACAACCCGGCAGACTGAATTTCATTATTCGTATCCTCCAGGTTAATGGTTAGGAATTGTTTCGGCGACTTTAGCAGGACATAAGTGGCTTTCGTACCGGAGAACTGAGGCACTTTCTTGTTTGTTTTAACAGGAATCAGAAGTCCCATATCGGGCGCCAATGCTTCGGGGCTGACCAGGGAAAAAATATCGGGATTCGCCTTGATCAGGGTATCGGTATTAAAGCCTTTTTTATTAGCGATCTGGGCTAATGTTTCGTTCTCTGATACTGTATATTTCTCGGGCATTTTTATAACTTTTAAAATTGTTAACCCCACTCATCCGAATGGACGTCCGGGAAACTGACCTGGCACATTCCGGGAGTAAAGCCGTGTATACTGACTTCTCCATTCTTATCTGTTTTCCCTTTTCGGGTACTGCCGTCGGGCAGCGTCACTTCATAACGTTCGCCTTCAATAGGATTTCCTTCCTGGTCGATCAGCCTGAAAGCGATGCTGGAATGATCAATAATGGAAGGAGGGTCTTTTTTATGGGGCGGTAAATCGGGAATACCGGGTATATCGACCCATTGACGCTCTTGTGCCTCAAACATTGACAGGGCGGTGGCGGCTGTCTGCGAGTCGCCGGACGCGGCATCCGGCCTTTCAGCCGCCGTCCCCGATACTTCACCGATCAGCACCGTCGGACAGCCGAGGATGATCGTCCCTCCATGCGCACATTGATCGCCCATTCTTGCCGCCGGCTTCCCACCGATCATGACACCCGTCGACCCCAGTACAATGCTGTCAGGAGGCCCTACACAGACACACATATCCCCCATAACCGCGGCTGGCATACCGCCAATCAGCACGGTAGGGCAACCCGGCCCCAGGATAGGGCCTCCTACATGCGGGATAGGCGGAAGCCCCGGTGTCAACATCGGACAAACATGCATGTCGGCTAATCGTGCTGCTGGTTTACCCATAACTCACCATTTTCTCTTGTTTTAGAATTCCGTTTTCCTGCCAATACCGTACTGCTTCCTGTCCAGTATCTCCTTCTGTAATAAAGTATTTTACCGGTCCGAAGAATTCAAGGGTCTGCTCCTTGTCGCAGCTCGGTAAAAAGATCTTTAGGACACGGGGATCGTAGAACCGGAAATAGAGCTGTTCGTTCTCCTCTGTTTTAATCAGCAGGAATTTACGAAAGTGTTTGTACAACCCTTCAAAATCCTCCTCTGCAAGAACATAAACACCCCATGATCTCCCCAAACTATTGTCAGCAACCCATTTGGCAAAATCGCTTTGTGGATCACATACAAAAAGATAAGGTGCGACCTGTTGGAGATACTCTTCGATCTTTCCTTTATAAAGAGACTGATACTTATTATTTATTGTTTTGGCTACAGCCAGATCTTTTAACATCCGGGCGCCATCGAGAATAATATATTGGTTCAATATTTCCATTCTATGGAAGAATCTTATTGATTAAACAAGCTTTTTACTTCTTTGGTGTCTTTGTTTTTTTTCCACCACTCTTCGAATTCGTGATATACGGGAATATTTTCGGCTTCTTTTTTTGTCTTACTATCTTTGGGGTCGTTTTCCGTAACCAGGTTTAGCTTGAACCGGGGATAGATCCGCTGTATCGCTTTCATGGCCCAGTCCCGCCTGCTATACTCCATATCCGCATTCTGCGCTATCATGAAAAAATGATCGACGGAATGTTGGTTAAAAACAATTTTTATCTCTACTTTATTGGATTCATCGTTGCCTTCACTTACATAACAATTATAAGTCCCGGGTTGTAAGTACAGCCGTTCGTTAGCGTTTGTTGTAAACTCAAAAGAAGAAGACGGGGAAATTGAAATATGTTCTTTCGGCGGATCGACTATCACGTACTGGTCCTTTTTAGGGTCTGTTATCAAAACCTGCATTTTTTTCATGTAATAGTAATAGTCCTGTTGATCACCGACATCAATTAAATGTAGCATAACATCAGCGGACTTTGAAGGATCTTCCAGCACCATTGTCTCTTTTGAAGGGTTTTCAAAACATACTTTGACCGGAATGGCCTCCCCGAAGAAATAAGATGACTTGTTTAATTTTATATGCATGACCTTTCCCTTATTTGTTTCCTGAACAAAAAATGATTGAAAACCTATAGCAGCAGCTAATATATAAATCAACTTTTTCATGTAAGAATCCCTCGCAATACCTTTAATTCTTCGGCTGTAAATGTCTTCCCACCGCCCGTCGTTCGATACATGAGTCCCGCTCGTGAATCCGAATGATCCAAGCCATCCGTTCCGATAAAATCATGGCGTGGAAAAAACGATTTAGTCGCATGGCCCGATTCATGTTTCACAGTATCTTCTATTACAGTTGCACTCAAAAACTTGGGAATGAGGATCCGGCCATCCCCAACGGATAAGCCGGCAAATTGTCCCCCACCCTGTATCCATACCTGATCGGGGTCAATATTATGATAAGACCCTGAATAAGTATTTACTCTCAACCAGGCTGGCGTTCCCGCTCCATAAAGATTCCATGCGCCCGTTATAGTATCACCGCCACCTGTCGAATATTTAGGATGAAAATAATCCATCCCGATCAGGGAGTTAATTGGAATGGCGGCATCCGCTATCCACTTTGTCTGCGCCGTCTGGTATGCAGTATCAATCCTATTCACCCATGCCTGAGCTTTTGCAATGATCTTATTCCTATCTGTAGTACACTGGGCAATTCTGGCCGGGTCAGCTCCTGCATAGTTGGCACTGGCAAGTTCAGCGGGCGTAGGGGTTTCTGCAGGCAACTTTTGGCAAAGTGTTGCCCAGCTCTGCTGCGGTGTCGTCGTATCCTTCCATAAACCGATATATTTTACTTTATACACTGCCGCCAGCTCTGTCCGTGCGCCTGCCGTATAATCCACAAAAGCCGGATTGAAAGTAGGCGCAATTTTCCCAGTGGTGGCATTGGTAGATACATGCGTAAAACCTTGCATTTCCATAATATTCTTATAAGTTACATGCCGCCAGACTTCGAATTCATTGGTTTCCTTTGAAGCAAGGATGGTGCTCCCGTCATAAGCCAGGGCATCCGATTTTATTTTAAACTTATCTCCCCCTACGCCGGAAGGCAAAAAAAATGTTTTTACCATCCCAAATTCGGCCCTGCTATTAAATGCCTGCCTTTTAGCCGAACATTTCAATTTAAACCCATCGGTGGAAAACCCTTCATTATCGGGGTGTTTTTCCCAATAAAGTGCATTTACATCATTCCTCTTACCCAGCGCCTTACCGGCATCAACATAGGATTTAACAGCCTCCGTATTGGCCCCATTGGGGGTACAGGTATAGAAAATCTCCAGCTCGACAGGGGTAAGAGTGGCGCCACCATTTTTAGCTTTAATATATAACTTGGAAGTAACAAGTACTTTTCTCTCCACTTTTATTCCCGTATCGGGATCATTACTAAATATCTTATTGCCAGATGCGTCTACCTCGATATCCAAACGATCGATATCGACCTTTGTTTGCTTTTCATCTTTTAAGCCCCCGGCGCCATAAACCCGCAAAACAACCTTGTAGGGAGAAAACTGCGGGCTAAGGTATTTGTTTTCCAGAGGCCCCGTCTGATTTGCTTTTCCATCATAATTTACGACTTTATTATTCCCGTCCTTCTTCTGGTCACCGATCAGTTCTACCCTATAGACCAGCTTATTCGGGTATTTATCGCTTGAAATTTCCAAAAGAAGATTATGCCCCTCCAACCCACTGACATTATACTTTATATCCAGGTTTTCAGCCCCCGGTGCAAACTGGGGATCTACCGATACAATACTCAGTGAATGCGGGATCACCTCTATTTTAAAAGGAGGGCTTCCCGGCGCCTGGGCTGGGACACCAGGGAACGCAACTGCCTTTGCAAAGAACTTCAGTTTATCTGCATCGGTAAGCTTTAAAGCAACATCATAGAAAGTCCCATCCCCCACTACTCCAAAATCAGCCAATCCCGTACCGGCGGTAACTTTTTCCCCCAGATTCATTCCGGCCCCCGACGCAGTCACCGTAACCCCGCTAACCGGGTTTCCCGTATGGACTTCTACCAGTTGTACCACGAGAACGGCAATACGGGGTGGAGGGGGAGGAGGAACTGGCGGAGGAACCGGCGCAGGACTCAATTTCCTGCGTTTCCTCTCCCCGCCGCATTGAACCACCGGCTCAAATTCCTCTTCAACTTCCGATATGTCCGGTGGATGGCACATAATACTTAATTTCCCCGGTCGTTTAAATTTATCACCGCTGTATTTCCCAACAGGACTTCAAAATGTTTCCGGGCCATAAAATGCAAACAGGCTGCTTTATACGACTCATCCTTCAGCCCAGGATCATAGAGTACCTTCATTAACCATGGATATTGCAGGTCTGTAGCAAATCGATGTCCCAGCAAAAAAACAAGTGTTAAATAGTAGCCGATGTTGACACTCGTTGTAAATCCCAGGTCATTTGCCTCTCGCATCCCGTTATAAATAAGCCCGGACAGTTTCTTATCTACTTCACCGAATTTTTCCGGCCAGAATGTTTCAAGAAAAATCAAAATATTCTTTTGAAAACCGGCATTAAGTCTTGCCCCCAATTCGTCAAAAGGAAAATTTATCATCTTTTCAAATTGTGTCTTTGGAAAAACTTCCTTCTTCCCTACTATTTTTTCCATAAATTCCAGGGCCCTTTTATACACCAGGTTGATCCGTTCGGTCGGATCGGCTATATCCTGCATAGTTAATATTTCATTTACCCGGGATAATTGCGGATCCGAATCGAAACCATGACCTAACATGATCATCAGATCGATATACAGACAACATTCATAAGAAGTAATGAATCCATGTTTTTGTGCAGTTTCATACCCTTGCTTAATAAACTTACTTAATCCTTTTTTGTCCGTAATAGATAGCTGCCTCCGAAAATGATTAGAAAGATGATCTATCATTTTTTCTTCGAAAACAGGCATCCTCGCTTTATTAAATGCCCTGATCTGCTCTTTTTTTATCAAAAACATATTGATTCCTATTAGGAAGTTGCACATTGCTGCATCAAAGGAGATCCGTCATTGGCAGCTTCGAGTAAACTTACCAGCTGTTTAACCACGGTTGGCATCAGATCCGCCGGAGGAGCTGAATCCATAGATGTTTCCCCGATCAATACCGTCGGACACCCCACCGCAATAGCTCCCCCATGTGCGCATTGGTCCCCCATCCTCGCCGCCGGCTTCCCTCCTATCATGACACCCGTCGATCCTAAAACGATCGAATCAGGAGGTCCCACACAGACGCACACATCCCCCATCACCGCCGCAGGCATACCGCCGATCATGACTGTTGGACATCCGGGACCGGTAATAGGCCCGCCGACATGAGGGATAGGGGGTAAGCCCGGGGTCACCATCGGACAAATATGCATGTCCGTCAGACGGGCTGCAGGTTTTCCCATAATAAGTCCAGGTTATATATTAATTTAACGTGATCATGGTCCCTTTCACCGCCACCATGGCTGAAGAACCGATTGAAACTTTGGCATTCCCATTTATGTCGACCTCCGTGTCTGCACTTATAGCAGTTTTCATCCCATTTACATTCACTTCATTAGACCCTTTTACATTCACGTTCATGCCCTCTATATTCGCATTATTCTGCTGTCCTTCTGCCGTAAAGGTGGCTTGGCCGCTGGTCATCACCGCCTTATCCGTAGCTGTTATCGTAACTTCTTTTCCATTGATGTTGATAGTCCCGTCTTTTTTCATTTCTATTTTTGCATCCCCGCAGGTAAGCGTAATACTCTCGCTGGCCGTGATCTTGACATTGCCGCTTCCGTCTATCAGCATATCATTGCCCGCAGCGTCGGCCACATGCACGCTGCCTGCCTTATCATTCATCACGATACGATTCCCGCTCCGGGTCTGTAACGCCTTCACGTCATTCTGCTCCGTACTAAAATGCGTTTTGGCCTGTCCATGATAGACCGTCCCGATGACATACGGCTTTACCGGGCTGTCGCCTTCGAATCCAACGATCACCTCCTCTCCCACTTCCGGAATAAAGAACATCCCCTTCCCGTTGCCGCCATGCGGACTCGTCACCCGCAGCCAGGGAGATTTCTCTCCGTCCCCCATCCAATGGAATTTTACCCGAACCCGGCCCAGACCTTTCTGATCATGATTATCCGTCACGAGCGCACTCTGCGTCTCGCAATGCGGTTCCGCAAACTGCGTGACAGGCGGCATCTTTACCGTAGCCGGTATCGCAATAAAGTCATTGGAATAATTTCCCTGACCGTCAAAATGATGATTGACGGCAATAACCGTATGATCACCGAACGATTCATGAGAATCATCGAACACGTTCCTCCCTTCAACGGTAATGGATCCGCCCGGCTGTAAACCAGGATGATCGCTGCTGCCGTTAAACCGTACCATATTGCTGCTCTGCATGGCAGCCCGGGCATTGACGAAATCATCCAACTGCTTCTTGTTGGTGAGGAAACTGTTGTGCCATTGCTTAGGCTGCATCCCATAAAATTGCTCGCTTTTATTCAGCGCCAGCTTGCCCAGATCGTTCAGTCCCGCCTTGTTGGCCGTGCCGGCAGGCTGTCCCTCATACACCTGGGCATTCATATAATCATAGGCCATCATCTGGAAATTGGCAGGCCGTACCTGTACCGCCATATTGAAACTATGCAGATCACTCCCATAGAACAATTTTATCTTGCTACCCTGCGGAGGGCCTAACACCAATTTCAGCCCGTCATAAAACAACCATTCGCCATACGTGGCGCATAAACGCAAAAGGAATTGCCAGGCCGACTCCTTATACTGTACAACATAAGACAGCGTCTCCCCATAAGAAGGCGCAACCTTGGGCTGTAATAGATTTTGTGGAAAGGGTTGCAGCGTGTCCTGGGCTATATTTTTGATCGCTTTCTTCTCCCAGGTCTGACAATGAGCACCATTATCCAGCAGGATCGTAGGACTGTACCCGCTGATAATGATGTCTCCGGCATGCCCGCTATGCCGGGCCGCTTCCACCTGGGTAATAACCCCGGCAAATTTCAGCTGGCTCTGGTGATTGACGGTATCGATCTGAATATTGATCTTCCCGCCGATCATGTTCCGGGAATTATTCAGGATATTTCCGGACGTGCCGTCAATACCCTCGCTCGGACATACCAGCCGGAAAGCATGATGGTCGAAGATACGCTGCGACAACGAGAAAGAGCTGAATTGCTTGACGCTCTTGCCATCTATATCAATTCCAATTTCTACATATTGTGCCATAAAAAAGGATTGTCGTAAGCACTATTGCGGCCAGTTGTTCTTAAATTCCGAATCATTCAGCTTAAACTCCCGCGCACTCACCGTTAATTGTATACGCATGGGGTTCTCTCCGGTATGATCGAAAGTCTCATAATAATCCACGCAATGCCCATCGGTAAACTCCAGGGTCTTTAGCTTACTCTTGGTGTCCCGCCGGTAAAAAGTGATCACCCCGTTCTTGGTCTGCGTAGGACTGATCATCCAGTCGAAGATATCCGTACTGCCATCGCTTTCTACCAGCAATTCGATCGTGCCTCCCCGGGGAATGGCCGTAGGTTTACCGGTAGCATCCGTGATCTGCGTGAACCTGAATCCGCAATGCAGCACATTTATCTCCTCACCGTCCAGCTTTAATTTGGCAATGAATGACATAATATATGATTAATAAAATGATCCTCCGCGTAACGCTGAAAAGTAAAAACGGATGGCGTGCCCCACCCGTTTCTAAACTATTTTCAGTTTATTTTGTCCACTCATTGGTATGCGTACCGCTGCCAAGAGTTACCTCTTTCGCGCTGAGCGTAAAGGATTCCGTGATGGGGTTGGTGCCGGTGCTGTCGAAATTCTCTTCGTAATCGACCATGTAAGCCTCTTTAAATTTCAGCTCCTTCAACGTCGCATCCGTATCGCGTTTGATAAAAACGACCGAGCCATCCTTTCTTTCAAAATTATTGCACATCCATTCGAAAAAAGAGGTATCTCCCGTGGCCTCGACGGTGAGGCTGAGTTTACCGCCGCGGGTAACGGAAGAAGGACGTCCGGTCGCATCTGTTTCCTGCTTGAGAGCATAATGGCAGGCGAGAACGTTCAACTCTTTTCCAGCCACTTTTAATTTTGCTTTGAAAGACATAAAAAAGGTTTTAAAATGAACAATTGGTATTAAAAAAATCGAAGAATAACATACAATTTTGGGCGTACCTCTCCTTAGTCGGAATTTCGCCGTTTTTCGGCAACATCCCGGTTAAGATTTTTTTAGTAGAGTTTCTCTGAAAAAATTAAGGGCGGAAAAAGAATTAATTCACTCTGTTAGTCCTGTGCATATTCAGAAGCCCACTCGTTTCCATCATCCCCTTTCTGCCCTTCCAGCTTGACCAGGAAAGTCTTGGCCGGAAAATAGGGTTTCAGATGTATATCCAGGTAGATCTTGTCCTTCTGTACCGGGTCCTGCTCAAATCTCCTGATCGTAAAATTCTCGATCAGTTTATTAGGCCCTGTAATGCTATCCAGAAATTTTACAATCTGGCTATTCAGATCTCTCCGGGTATTGGCGTTGAAGTTTTCAAACGCCCTCCGGTTCAGGAAATCCATCATCACCTTCGCTACATAGTCGAATACCCGCACGACCGAATAGGTCTGCAATCCAAGGTTGTCACCGTTGAACAAAGTCTTGGCGGAGAATGCCATCACCTTTCCAAATTCTTTCACCATCGGCACCAACCCCAATTTCTCCAGGCTGGCGATCTCGCTCTTCTTAAGATCGAAACGAACGCCGTCGATCTCGTTCATCCCGCCATGCTTCTTTCCCGCCGTCACCTGTGACATCAGCGTATTATAGATCTTTCCTGCCAGCGCGGATGCCGGCGGAACATAAAGGTCCTCTTCTTCTCCTACCTCGTCGAACTTACCCCTTCCTACCAGCCAGTTACAGGACATGATCACATTCGACCGGTAATTGTCGCCGCCCGTAAGATTGGCAGCCTCGAACAGCTCCATCACATCGTCCGGCGCTTCCAGGTCCTCGAAATCGGTTACCAGCATCACCTTATTCTCATAGGCGATCTTAGCCCACTTCTCCACGACCTTATTCGAGCCCAGGTATCCCGGCAATACCACCAGCCCATAATTGCTGCGCATATCCAGCCGGTCATAATTGTCCACCAGCTCAGCCTGTATCGCATCGATGAACCGGGTGTTGTCCAGATCCTTCAGCTGATCAGGCTCCACATTGATAATAGAGACATTCTTTACTTTCGTGCTCTCCGTATTCTTATAGAACAAAGCCACCGAACGGTAAGAACGCTCCAGCTCCTTCGTACTCTCCACCGCAGCTTTCAGGTTCTTCTTCAATACCTGGTCGGCCAGATCCGATTTCTCCTGGCAGGTCTGTATCATATCGGCCAGGTCATCCGAACTGTTGAGGATCTCGCTCCACCATTGCAACGTCTTTTTCAGCGCATCCCTCTCCGCCTTCTTGGCCGATTCTTCCAGGAATATTTTTTTCCGGGCCTTCCTCTCAGGATTGATATTCTGTATTCCATCGATGGTAGATTCAAGAAGGTCGAACCCGCCGAACTTTTCCAGCTTTTTCAGACCGGCTTCCAGCACCTCCGCCGGCTTGTCGATACTCTTGACGGCTTCCTGTACCCTGCTTTGTATTTCTGCGGCTTTTGATAGTTCCTGTGCCATAGGAAAAATTTGAAGTATTTTTTCAGGTAGATTAATATTAAAAATCAGTTGGTGTTCAGTCATCCGGTTCTTTTCCGGCCGGCTTATTTCGCCTCTTCCAGCTCTTTTATCAGGGCATGCAATGCATTGATAACGCCCTGCTTGGAATCTCCATCACTCAGCGCCTGCTTAAGCAGCTTATTCGTTTTCAACTGTTTGATGATCTTCTGGTATTGCTCCTTTTTCAAAGTCAGCTCTTCCAGGAAGCTGCTTTGCGCAGTGATCCCCTTAACCCCGAAATCTCCCAGGGTTTCGAAGTGCAGTGTTTCCTTTTTGGAAGTTCCTTCCTCCGTTTCGAAGTCCATATCGATCTTGGGCTTGAAGTGCCCGAACACATCTTCGACGGTAGTGAGTCCTTCGATGATCTCAGGCTTTACGGGCGTACCCGCCGTTAATTTTTCAGCCAGCAGAACGCGGTTTTGCTGGATGTCGGCAAAAGCTTCAAAAGCTTCCGTTTCCGCTACGGTACCGCCGATAGTGTATTTTTCAGCCATATAGATACATTGTTTTAATGCGTGAGTGAACGGTATTAATTGGCGACAGGTTAATCAGAGGGAGGAAAACGAACGGTTTTAAAAGTAGTGACTTTTTATGGAAATTCTAAGTGGTAACGTAAAAAACGGTGAGAAATACCCATTAGTGGTATGTTTTCCCGCTACTTTCCGATGGCATTGATCAACCGATCTTCCAGGTGATCGCACCATCCGCATCCGTATCCACCTCCACCAAACTTCCCGGCCCGATCTCCCCGCTGATGATCTTCCGTGACAAAGGTCTTCTCAATTGCGACCGGATCACCCCGCCCAATGGCCTCGCCCCATACAGCGGAGTAAACCCCATCTGTGCCAATACTTTATGAGCCTTATCCGAGATACTAAGCTTAATTCCCTGCTTTTCAAGTGCGGCATGAAGCGATTTCAATTGTATACCTAATATGTTCCGCACCATCTCAGGGTTCATGGGAGCAAAAGGAATGATCTCCGTAAGCCTTCCCAGAAATTCCGGCCGGAAATGTTTGGCCATGATCTCCATCAA
Source organism: Puia sp. (assembly GCA_035555335.1). GTDB lineage: Bacteria > Bacteroidota > Bacteroidia > Chitinophagales > Chitinophagaceae > Puia. The sequence goes on along the minus strand of DATMGS010000009.1, from coordinate 13,744 downwards.
TGCGCCCGAAGAAGGGATCTCCCCCTTGTTAAAAGAATCCACTACATGCTGGCTCCCGATATTCGACGTGAAGATGATGACGGCATTGGAGAAATCGCCCTCCTTACCCAGCTTGTCATGCAGCTTCCCCTCATCCATGATCTGCAGGAATATATCGAATACGGACGGGTGCGCTTTCTCGATCTCATCGAACAACACCACCGAATAAGGCTTCTCCCGGATCTTATTTACCAGCAGCCCCCCTTCCTGATATCCTGCATATCCCGGAGGCGCACCATACAACAATGCGGCAGAATGCTCCTCTTTAAACTCCGACATGTCGAACCGGATCATAAAAGACTCATCCTGGAACAGGAAAGAAGCCAGGGCCTTCGTAAGCTCTGTCTTACCCGTACCCGTAGGCCCGAGGAAAAAGAAAGATCCGATCGGCTGCCCGGGTTTACTCAACCCCGACCTGGATTCCAAAATAGCTTCCGCAATACTCTTGATCCCATGATCCTGCCCGATCAACCGCTGTTTCAATACGGCCTCCATATTCAGCAGCCGCTCTTTCTCCTGCGTCTGCACTTTTCCCAGCGGAATACCGGTCTTATAAGATACGATCGCCGCCACGTCACTTTTGTCCAAAGAGGCATGCTGATTGACAGCCCCGGCCTGCAACGCCTGCAAGGCAAGCCCGATATACTCCTTCACCGGCTGCACCGTCGTCATGGAAGCCGGATCTTCCTCCGACTGAAAATGCGCCCACAAAATGGGACTTAGCTTATGCCTCATCTGCAGATGCATCCACTGCCAGTCTTCCAGCGTATGCGGACTGTCCCCCTGATCGTCCAGCCCCCATTGGTCATATTGCTTCTTCAGGACTTCCAGGTCGGTCCCGGCCGTGTCATTGATCATACGCAGCGCAGCCATCGATCTGTCTACCAGGTCGATCGCCGCATCCGGCAGCCGCCGGTCCTTTATATATCTTTTTGCCAGCCGTATGCTTTCCTTGATAGTCTCATCGGATACCTTGATGCCATGATGCGTCTCATAGCGGGGAATAATACCCTGCAGCATGCGAAAACAAATCAGGCTATCCGGCTCTTCCACCTTCAGCATTTCAAAACGACGGCTGACAGCCTCGTCAGGTTCTATGAACTTCCGGTATTCATCCAGGGTAGTGGCCCCGATCAACGTGATCTCCCCCCGTGCCAGCTCAGGCTTCAGCAAATTAATGGCCCCCCCGGCCGGCCCATTCTTGTCAATCAGCGTATGGATCTCGTCGATAAACAAAATAGCCTTATCGAACTGCTTGATCTCCGACAAAATACTTTTGAGCCGGTCTTCCACCTCTCCTTTGTAAGAAGCGCCGGCAATCAGCGCCCCCGTATCCAGCTCGAATATGCGGGCGCTATAAAGATGCTGCGGTACTTTCTGCTCAAGGATGGCCTGGGCAAACCCTTCTACCAGCGCCGACTTGCCGACACCGGCCTCCCCTACGACCATCACATTCGGCTTCGAACGGCGACCAAGGATCTCGGCCATCATACGGATCTCCTTATCACGCCCCACGACCGTATCCATCTTACCCTCCTTTGCCTGCAAGGTCTTATCCACACAGTATTTCAGCAAGGCATGCTGACCTGCTTTCCCATTTTGGTTTTTGGCGGCGCCGGCAGACTTCCCCAGCACAGACTGTATCTCCTCCGTTTCAGCCACCGTCTGTATCAGCTCATCCCGCCGGAGAGGAAAAGTCTTCAATTGTTCATAAGTGAACCCAACACCCGGTGTACTGATGGCCGCCAGCAGATGCAGCGGCCCGATCGTGTCTTTCAACAGCTTCAAACGAATATTATCCGCTTCATTCATCACCTCTTCCAACGCCGCATCCCCGCTGATCGTGTCTTTGGGTGAAGGAGATTTGGGAATGGACTCGATCCGCACTTCCGCCCACTCTTCGATATAATAAATATCCTTATCCAGCTTCTTCAGCAGATCCTGCAAACCCGCCTCTTTATGCATCAGGGCCTTTAACAAATGCGCGGGGCTCAACGTGGCGTTTATATTTTCCCGGGCGATGGCCTGGGCGATCTTAACCACCCTCTTAGCATCGTCAGCGAGCGATATGTCCTGTGTTACAACCGGCATAATCTTAAATTTTGACAACGTTCCCACCGGGCTTTGCCCGATAGGGTTTAATTAAAGTCCCAAAAATCCTTTTTTCTCGATCGTGACATGCATATAGAGAATGCAATTCGTAGCATCCTTTACCGTCGAGACCGTCACCTTCTTCAACTTCTTCTTCTTATATTCCTTCAGGGCTTCACACATCGCGCTGAAAGTCGTCTTATCATTATTGTAGGTCACGGCCATCATGAGATTATTGCACAGGAAGGGTGAAAAGTCGCTGGCCGTCTTATTCCCGGCGATCACATCCCTGATCATGTTTTCCAGCTGCGCATCCGTGGCCGTAGGCGCCTTGGGCTTCTCTTCGGGCTTCTTATCCTCCACAACAGTGGAATTGGTCAATGGCGGCACAGTAGAATTATCCTTCAGCACCAGCGTGGTTCCACTGGGCTTGACAGGTTTTTCATGCCGGACAGCTTCTCTGGCGGCATTCTTCTGTGCGTCCCTGTCGATGACATAGATCAGCCGGCCGGTGACCAGGTCCGCCTTGCCATTGACCTTCAGCAATATTTTTTTGGGGCCTGCCGTCGTATACGTATGAGCCGCCTTTCGGGTATTGGCATCGATCGTATTCGCGTCTTCAAAATGCCATTCCCAGCTCGTAGAATTGATGGAGATATCTTCATAGCCCACCGGCTGGTTCACATAAGCCGTATCCGGACCGATGAACATAGGCAGCAAACTATTATTACTCACCACCGGAGCCTCGGTGATGACCACATTCTGAACTTCGGTACATTCTCCGTTCACAATCACGGTCACGGTATACTTACCGGCATTCTTGTACACATGGGTAGACGTAGCATCATGCTCCTCTACGCCGGTATTATCCCCGAAATTCCAGGCAAAGCTCTTGCCTCCCTGCGTCTCCGCTTTAAAAGTGATGACATTGCCTTCGATGAAGGCGTTCGCATTGATCTGCATATTTATCGGCGAGCAGGGATGGGAAGTTGCATATCGAAACGCTAATGTCACCAGCGCAACAACACAAAGTATTGCCATGGTAATATATACCTGCTCATCCACCCGGAAAGTAGAGGATGATTTTTTGTTCATGGTAAAGTCTTAAACTACATTATGAATATAGAGTCGGATGCTACTAATCCGGATAAAGGATAGACAGTTAGATTCTTAAGGGGGCAGAGATTCACAAGTTTGACAAGGTAATAAATAAAACGAGAATATGAAAGAGTATAACTTCGGTTTCCTGGGAATTAATAGTAACTTTAAACGGCACTCGATTCGTTGCGCCCTTGCTAACTGCCAAATAATAAATGACTTATATCTTCTATCCGTGATCAGCCCAGCTAAACTTTACCCATATGGCCTGGCCTAAATTCACCATTTCCGGTAGTCTTTTATTGCTCCTGCTTTCGTGCAGCTCTACGAAAAAGACAACCCATGCCGACAGTGGCGATATCGTCATCGAATCCACCTCCAATCCGGTAAAGCCGGCTCCTTTCCCAACGGCTTCCGCCATCCCGCTCGACTCCCTGCAAGCCAAGTATGCCCGTTATCTCAATACTACCCCCGCCCAGATCCAGAATATCCGCCTCTACCAGTTCATCGACCAATGGCTCTATACCCCCTACAAATGGGGCGGCGACAATGAAAAAGGCATCGACTGCTCCGCCTTCATGCAAAAACTACTGTCCCAGGTCTATAATATCGAGATCCCCCGCACCTCCGTACAGCAATTCTTTGCCCAATGGATCGACCGCTTCGGCTCGACCAAATACCTGTCGGAAGGAGACCTCGTCTTTTTCAGGACCATGGACGACAAGATCATCTCACACGTAGGCCTGTACCTGAACAACCGGATGTTCGTAAACTCCTCCTCTTCCAAAGGAGTCAGCATCGCCTGCCTGGACGACCCCTATTGGAAAAGATGCTTCGTAGGCGCCGGCAGGGTCAAATTAGCCCTTCTTCCCGCCAAAAAACAATAGCGGAGAATCCAGCCATTCCCGGTAATTTTGTACCCACCATTTATGAATAATAGTCAGGCTCAGCTCAGAACCGTCAACGTGATCCGTTATGTCACCCCCTTGCGGGAAGGCGGTTCCCTGCCCGCCATAGCCGAAGCAGATGATGAATTTTTGTACGTGCTCAAATTCCGGGGGGCCGGACAGGGAGTCAAATCGCTCATAGCCGAGCTGATAGGCGGTGAGATCGCCCGCGCCCTCGGCCTGAAAGTACCCGAGATCGTCTTTGCCAACCTCGACAGCGCATTCGGCCGGACAGAACCCGACGAAGAAATCCAGGACCTGCTGAAAGCAAGCGTAGGCCTCAACCTGGCCCTGCATTACCTCTCCGGCGCCATTACCTTCGACCCGACAGTCACTGCCCTGCCCCCGCGGCTGGCCTCACAGATCGTCTGGCTGGATTGCCTCCTGACCAATGTGGATCGCACTCCCCGCAATACGAATATGCTTGTCTGGAATAAAGAACTTTGGCTCATCGACCACGGCGCCTCCCTCTACTTCCACCATTCCTGGGATAATTATTTTGACGACGGGGCTTCGCCCGAGATGCCACCGGCATCTTTGGTTGCCCGCAGTCCTTCGCCCGCGTTGGTCGCCCAGGCCCAACGCCCCTTCGCCCAGGTCAAAGACCATGTCCTGCTTCCCCGGGCCTCCGAACTGGACGCCGTCGACCCGGAATTTCGTTCCATCCTGACCCCCGAACGCATCCGCTCCATCGTCTCCCTGGTACCTGACGAGTGGCTCACGGGCGGAGCATACACCGGTACCCCCGATGAAATCCGGCAGGTTTATACCCGATTTTTAGAATTACGGATCGCCGCCTCTCAAATCTTTGTAAAAGAAGCCCAGTATGCAAGACAATCACTTATTTGAGTATGCCGTCATTCGCGTAGTGCCGAGGGTCGAACGGGAAGAATTTCTCAACGTCGGCGTCATCCTCTATTGCCCGAAACCCAAATTCCTGCAAACCCTGTTCACCCTCGATGAACAACGCCTTCATAGCTTCGCTCCCCAGCTGGACATCCGGGAAGTAGAAGAACATCTCCGTGCCTTCGAACAGATCGCCCTGGGCGGCCCCGATGCTGGCCCCATCGGCAAACTGGACATAGCCTCCCGCTTTCGCTGGCTCACCGCCACCCGCAGCACCGTCGTCCAAACCTCGAAGGTCCACCCCGGATTCTGCGGAGACCCTCCCACCGCACTCCAAAAACTCTACTCCCGGCTGGTCCTCTGAGCATTCACCACCTTATCATAATCCACACCATACTGATTCAGAATCTTCGTTCCTCTATCTTCCGTGCTCTTCAGAATAGAGAGCATTAAATGTTCAGGTTCCACCGTCGCACTTTTAGCATCCTTTGCCTGCAAAACGCTTCCCATAATAGCCTTTTCCGCCTGCTCATTCAATGGCATGCGCCTATTATTACCCCGCCGCCCCTCTTTTTCAGATTCTATACTGCTTTCGATTTCCTTTTTTAATTCCGGCAATGCCACCTGAAGGTTTTTCAGAATAGCCACGGCGGCATTATGATCTTCCTTTATCAATCCCAACAGCAAATGTTGAGTGCCAATGCAATCGCTCCCCAATCGTACAGCTTCTTCCAGGCTAAGTGATATAGTCTCTTTTACCTGGCGTGAAAAATTATTATTCATTTTATTTCAATTTATGGGATATAAATCAAAACGGCCTTACTTGCCGCTCAACAAAGTATCGGCCAAAAGATGCAGAATATAAAAGGAAGCCAATGCGCCACCTATCAATGTAATAACGATATTCCACCATCTTATTTTAAAAGAAATGTTGAACTCCCTTCTTATTTTATCATATTGAAAATAGCAGACAGACAGCAGATTTAAAACAATGGCCAGCAAAGGAAATCCAACGAGAAAAACAAAAACCAGCACCGCCCTTGCCGGAGTGGAAAGAGAGGAAGTATTCTTACCTATCCACCGGGAAAAGCCAGGATTAAGATGAAACAAATTTTGAATAATGAATAACAGGACAACTATCCCGGGTAAGGCAATCAACCAAAACCCGATCCTGGAGGATTTCCGTGCAGTAAGCAATGAAATTTTAAGTGTCTTCTGATACTGCGATTCGGTGGGAGCCGGTTTCGGAATATCCTTCAGATATTCTACCAGTTTTTCCTTATCCATTGTGTAGGTTTTATAATTATAATGCAATAAGCCGGGATCCGGTTGCACATTTTTAAAATATATTTTTCAGCTTCTCCAGGCCCCGGGATAAAAGAGATTTCACAGTGCCTTCTTTTTTACCCAATATTTCGCCAATTTCTTTAATACTCATTTCTTCGAAGTATCGTAATGCAATTACTTTTTGGTATTTCGGAGAAAGCATTTTCAATTTTCGATGAATATTCCTGAATTCATCTTCTTCATCCAGTTTAGTGATAGTTTCGTTGGTCTCATCACTGAAGTAGGTCCGGCCTCTGGGCAATTCCCCGTCAAAAACAGATAAATCAAGTATGGTAAAGGGCGTATATTTCTTTTTCCGGAAATATTGATTCAGTTCGTTGGTCGCAATTTTAAAAAACCAGGAGGAAATAGAAATACCTTTCCATTTAAATAAGCCAATTTTTATCCAGGCTTTTAAAAAGGTTTCTGAAGTAATATCACATGAAATAGTATAGTTCCCGGTAACCCGAAAAATGTAGCCAAAAATTTTAGGGTAGTATAAATCATATAGTTGGCCAAATACCCTGGGGTCATTTTTGGCTTTCTCAATGAAATGCTTTTCGCTTTGCAATTTTTCTATGGTTTAAGGCTACAATGCAAAAAACCGTTTAAAGTTGCAATTTTATTGAAGAAAATTCGTCTTGATTGTATCCACGACCTCCCCGATATCCCCGCTCATCATCTGCCTCCACATATACAATCCAAATCCCTTGGCCTGCCCGAACTCGATCTTCGGCGGCATCGTCAGCTCCGAAGGGTTCACATGCACATTCAGCAACACCGGCCCATCATGCGCCAGGGCTTCCGTAATGGCAGCAGCCACCTGGTCCGGTCTTTCCACCAGGATCCCTTTTATGCCGATGGCCTGCGCCATCAGGGCAAAATCAGGATTGGTCAGGTCCGTTACAAAAGGCGGATATCCCTGCGCCTTCATCTCCATCGCCACAAAACCCAGACTGCCATTGTTGAATACGACAATCTTCACAGGCAGGTTATATTGCTTGATCGTCAGGATATCCCCCATCAACATACTGAAACCGCCATCCCCCGACAAGGAGATCACCTGTCTTCCCGGGTAGGTAAATTGCGCCCCGATAGCCTGGGGCATCGCATTGGCCATGCTTCCATGGTTAAAGGAACCGAGCAGACGCCGCCCCGTTTTCATCTGCAGGTAGCGGGCAGCCCAAACCGTAGGCGTACCGACATCACAGGTAAAAATGGCGTTATCAGCCGCCTGCCGGCTCAATTCCGCCGCCACATATTCCGGATAGATCAGCGTATCGCTCCTGTCCTTATCGGCTTTCTTATCCAGCTGCTTCCTCACCTTCGCATAGTCATCCAGACAATACCGCAGATGTGCGTCCTCTTCCTTGTTATTCACCAACGGCAGCAAGGCGCCGAGGGTTTCGTGGATATCCCCTACCAGCCCCATATGCACCGCCGTCCTTTTCCCCAGGTTCTGCCCGCGGATATCGATCTGCACGATCTTCGCCTTGGAAGGGAAAAAGTCCTTATAAGGAAAATCCGTCCCCAGCATCAGCAGCACATCGCTCCTTTCCATAGCGATATACCCGGAATGATACCCGATCAACCCCGTCAAACCAACATCATAGGGATTATCGGCCTCTATATATTGCTTGCCCCGTAATGCAGTAACGACCGGCGATTTCAGCTTGTCGCAGAGAGCAATGACCTCGTCATGCGCATCCCGGCAGCCGCTGCCGCACAATAAAGTGATCTTATCATGCGAATTGAGCAGGGCCGCCAGCTTCTTCAGTTCGGCATCCGCCGGACGTATCACGGGGTCCTGTAACAACAGCTCATGACGGAGAAAGGTCTGCTTCACATCCTGCTCAGCCACATCCCCGGACAAAACGATAACAGCCACGCCCCGCATGCTCACAGCATGCTGCATGGCCATCTGCAGGACCCGGGGCATTTGCGCAGCCGAAGAGATCAGCTCGCAATAATGACTGCAATCCCTGAACAACGCTTTCGGATCGGTCTCCTGAAAATAACCGGTCCCTATCTCCGTGCTGGGAATATGGGTGGCAATAGCCAGTACAGGAGCCATACTGCGATGCGCATCATACAGTCCATTAATGAGATGCATATTACCCGGACCGCAGCTGCCGATACAGGCAGCCAGCTTCCCCGTCAGCTGCGCTTCTGCCCCCGCCGCAAAAGCCGCGGCTTCTTCATGCCGGTAATGCAGCCATTTAATTTCCTTATTCTCCCTGATCTCATTGGCAATGGCATTCGCCGAGTCCCCTACCAACCCGTGTAGCTGGCTGACACCCGCCTCAACAAGAATATCTACGAGCATTTTGGCAATCTTCATAGTCGATCGTATTACAGTTTTCTCCCCCAACAAATACCTGGGAGATAAGTTAGTGAGAAAATAGTTTTTTTTCGGTAAGCTCCGATAAAGTAATTTAGGGCAAAGCAGCCGGAAAACGATGAAGATTCCATCCTTTAACAAACCGATATTTATATCCAATATCCCCTACCTGCTTAAATGCTTGACTGGCGTTATCGTCTGCTATATCTTATACAAGGAGTTCCCCCGATATCCTTTTTATTGGGCTATCGTTTCCGTAGTGGTCGCCCTCGCGCCCGACAGCAGCAACCGCCAGGCCTATGACCGGATGAAAGCGAATATACTTGGCTGCGCAGTAGGTCTCAGCCTCTACCCCGTTCACGTCCCCAATTTATTATTGCTATGCCTGGGCATCACCTTTACCATCGCCGTCGGCATTGCGCTAAGGCTCACCAGTACCCTGCGCAGCGCCATGGCAGCCCTGGTGATCGTCCTGATCCACGAGGAGCAGATAAAAGAATGGTACCTACCCCTGGAACGGGTCCTTTGCGTAGTGGCAGGCTGCCTGGTAGCCTTGATCGTCACCCTGATCTTCAATAAAATTCCCCGGATTTTCAGGAACAAGTCCTATCCTCCCACCGATGAATAGCTTATACTTACCCGCCGGTTTAAACGGCAAATAATGCAACTACCCCGGCGCAGCCCCCCTACAAACTAGCCATATCGATCACAAACCGGTACCGGACATCCCCCTTAAGCATACGATCGTACGCAGAATAAATATCCTTGATGTCTATCAGCTCGATATCCGAGACGATATCATGAGCGGCACAATAATCCAGCATTTCCTGGGTCTCCGGCAATCCGCCGATCATAGACCCCGCCAGGCTCTTACGGCCGACGATAACACTGAAAGAATGCACAGGCGATGGCTCGGGAGGAGCTCCCACGCAGATATGCGTCCCATTCGTTTTCAGAAGAGATAAATACAAATTCATATCATGGTCGGCGGATACCGTGTCCAGAATAAAATCAAAATATCCCGACACGGCCTTCACCTGCTCAGGATCGGTCGTTACGACAAACTTATGCGCGCCTAATTTCCGGGCATCCGCCTCTTTTTTGGGAGAAGTGCTCAATACCGTCACTTCCGCTCCGAACGACACCGCGAATTTCACCCCCATATGTCCCAGTCCGCCCAGTCCCAGCACGGCTACCTTATGCTCCTTGCCGACCTTCCAGTATCGTAAAGGAGAGTACGTGGTGATGCCTGCACAAAGCAACGGCGCCACGGCAGCCAGATCCAGTTTTTCAGAGATGCTCAATACGAAGTCTTCATGTACCACGATCGTATTTGAATACCCGCCATAGGTCGGCGTTTTCTTATCCTGCTCCAACCCATTATAGGTCTGGGAGTGCCCATTCGTGCAATATTGCTCCAACCCATCCTCACAGTTGTCACAGATCCGGCAGCTATCCACCAGGCAGCCCGTCCCGGCAAGATCCCCCACCTTGAACTTCTTTACCTGGCTGCCCACTTTCACCACACGCCCCACGATCTCATGCCCCGGCACCATGGGAAAGATCGCCCCGCCCCACTCGTCCTTGATCTGGTGCAGATCGGAATGACAAACCCCGCAGTAGAGAATGTCGAACTGCACATCCCGCGGCTTTAATTCCCTTCTTTCAAAACTCCATGGAGCCAGCTTCGTATCCTTGTTTTGCGCTGCGTATCCCTTTGTCTGTATCATATTGAAAATGTTTGTAGTTACCAATTTCGAAAATCCCGATAAAAGTAAATACAAACATTTCTTGTCGCTCAGCTAACAAAAGAATTATGGCTAACTAACAAAAGAATTAGTCCGGCTCAAGTTGCTGCCGCAGACCTTCCCTGCAGTGGCCAAAAGACCATCATAATCGCTCAATGCCAGCCTCAAAATCTGGTTATCGCAAGGTAGTGCAGGTTCGATTCCTGTTCCGGGCACTTGGTTTTCAATCGATTAAAAAGGCCGCGATTAAGCGACCTTTTTTTATTTGCAAACAATTTGCAAACAGATTTTTGGCGGAGGTGAGAAAGAGCTGTTGGATTGATTCGCCAATTGAAAAATCATAGACATCAAACGTTTCGACGTCGTATTCGGCAAGCATGTTTTTTAAAGGCGACACGTCCAAGTCATGAGAATAAGATATGAAACATCTAAGCGGTGTTTTCATTGTGGTGCACTTTTCAGATGACAATTTAAACAAAAATATCTTAATGTAAGATTTCCTTAGAATAGGATTACTCTATCAGTTTCTCTTGTTCCTCTTTAATGATCTTCGCTAACTCTGCTTCACTTGGTAGGTTCGTCATATACTTAGATACAAAAACATGATGGGCCAACCCCGAAGTTGCATATCGTACTAATGTTTCATTCTTACCTGCACAAAGTATAATTCCTACAGGTGGGTTATCCCCTTCGTAGGTTTCATTTTCTTTATAATAATTTAGGTATACGTTCATTTGACCGGCATCCGCATGGGTAAATTGGCTCAGTTTCAAATCTATTAAAATGTTACACTTAAGGATACGGTGATAAAAAACGAGGTCTATCCGGTAGTGGGTATTATCGAATGTGATGCGTTTTTGCCTGGCTTCAAAGCAAAATCCTTTACCCAATTCCAGGAGGAATGTTTGTAGGTGATTGATAATGGCCTGTTCCAAGTCTGTTTCTACATAAGCGGTCTTTTCTTCCAGTCCTAAAAAGTCAAGCATATACGGATTGCGAAATATGTCCTCCGGCTTGAGCCCCGTCCCATTTCTATGCTTTTCCAGTACCGATTGTTTATCTTTACTCAATCCTGTGCGCTCAAATAGCATGCTATTCATTGCCCGTTGTAGCTCGCGTACAGACCAATTATTACTTATGGCTTCGACCTCATAGAAAAGACGTTTCAACGATGTATCTGCCTTTATCAACTCAACAAAATGGGTGAAAGATAAACGGCTAAGCAATAAATGCGTAGACGTGTTCTCAATGTATTCAGATTGTTCCGTCAGTGATGGAACAATTCTATTTCGCTGAATATCAGCTATTTGAAATTCTTCCGGCAGTGACTGAAGAATTTGAGGATACGCCTCATAAAACTGCTTGCACAAGTGTAGAGTAGTAAAAGACAAACCTTTGATTCCTGCCCTTTTTAAACGTTCCGCCAATTTCTGAAATAATTGTTCGCCATATTCTGCACGGTCCTGCCCATTTTGCTCATATTCTACTATGTAATATCCGACGATCCAATTTCGCAAGGTCAAGGATGTATTTACTTGCTTTTGAACTTGGTCAAGGAAAAAACGGTTAGCCTCTTGTATCACATTGACCAGACGTTCTAAATTGTTTTTATTGGTATTATGCACTTCTTTTGCCATTTTTATTTTTTTAGGGAACCAAATTTCCTATTTTTATAATCCTCAAATTTTAAAACTTATCAACCTACGCGAGAATTCTTTCGCCCCCTACCCCTTCGAACGCAGCAGCCCTCTCACGATCATTTCGATCCTACCTATATCCGCCCGCCATAACCTGCTCTCGATAGATCGCCCGATGGCTCTTTTTGTATCATCATCACTCCATTCATACAAAGGCAGACAAAAAGGCCCTTTCGGTAATTTATCCCGTACATACATAGCTAAATGAATATAAGGAGGCGCCTCCCCCCGCGTAACCTTCATCTCCAGCCTGGCAAAAACATCGGCATCCAGGCATTTTGCAAGATCATCCCATAACCGGATCGCAGCCACCCTATCGGGCTCATGCTCCATCAGAGCAGACAATCCGGGCAACCCCTGCTCCCTAAAATATCCCGCCAGCCATTTTTTGAATGGCCTATCCAGACTGTCCAGCAAATCCTGACTATGCATCTTATATTGCTGTTGTAGCCGGCCCAGGCTAAATCCATCGGCATTCCAGGCTATAAGGAACTCTATAGCCTTGTGTTCCAGCTCAATCACATGCCAAAGGGGCATCTTCAAAAAATCATATTTCGGCTGGGAAAACAAGCCAAAATAGTAGCTCTTAAAAAAAACAGATTTTCGGTCATAGGTCACCTGTACATACAAAGGCCAGGTCTCTACCCCCTGGAATACCACTTCCTTTAACCGGGTATTGAAATACGCTTTGTAGCTGATATCATAGAATTCCTTGGCCATCGGTGTGAACCGTTTTAAAAATAAAGTTAAAATGTTTTGATAAATAAAACAAAAAAACAAAACTTTTGTAAATTAGAGGGTCGGTGCTATTGCCAGTAGCCCTGTTATTAAAAACTATAAACCTTTCCTATAAAATCAAGTAATCATGAATTCCACACAAAAGGTCAGGCTCCGCCGCCTCAACATCCGCCTCTCACAGGAAGAATGGGATAAAGTGCATCGGTTTTCTTCCAATACTACCTGCCGAAGCATCAGCGAATATGCCCGGAAAATATTATTGAACAAACCAGTCAAAGTATTCTATCGCAACCAATCTTTTGACCATTTCGAGGAACAGATGACCCGGCTCCTGCCCCTGCTGGAAACGATCAGCGACAATTTCGACCAACTGGCAAAAAAGATCACTCCGTTGAAAACTATTCCAGAATTGAAATCGGAACTGAACCTCGTCCTTTTTGGCTGGGAAAGCTTGATAAAAAAAATAAACGAGATCAAAACCCTCATCGAAAAAATAGCCGACCATGAGACCCAAAATAATGCCCTGTAAGAACATCGCCAAAACCTTGCAATATAACGAGCAGAAACTCGTACAGGGAACAGCCGAATGCATCCTGGCAGCCAATTTCCTGAAGGACATCTCGCGTCTCACCCCGCAGGACAAACTTCACTGCTTCCAACGCAGAATGGAACTGAATGAGCGGGTCACCACCAACCAGCACATCACCCTGAATTTCGATCCCCTGGATAAATTATCCAACGAGCAGATGCAACAGATCGCCAAACGCTACATGAAAGAAATAGGGTTCGAACGACAACCCTACCTCGTATATCGCCATCATGACGCCGGCCATCCCCATTGCCATATCGTCACCACCCATGTCCGCCCGGATG
>DATMGS010000008.1:0-105818 GCA_035555335.1 Puia sp. | reverse complement strand
GTGGCTGAATGGTTGTGTAGTAGGCAGCCAGGTACCGGTCGGGCTCCTGTCCGACGGCGATGACGACCACCTGATCGATACCGTTCAGACTGCTGAAGACATTTTCTATCTCACCGGGTTCTATACGATAACCTCTTATTTTGACCTGGTCATCGGTGCGGCCGATAAATTCGATAATGCCGTCTTCGGTCCAGCGGCCGAGGTCCCCCGTTCGGTAGATGCGGGCACCTTCTTCAAAAGGATGATCGATGAACCTTTCTTTGGTAAGGGCTTCCCTGTTGAGATAACCTCTGCCTACACCAGCACCGCCGATGTAAATTTCACCAGCTGCGCCTGTCGGCACCGGATTCAGTGCCTCATCGAGAATATAGATGGTGTGGTTAGCTATCGGATTGCCGATTATATTTCTGCCAAAAGAAGCCTCCAGCTTGTGAAAACTGGCGCAGACGGTAGTTTCCGAAGGGCCATATGTATTATATACCTCGGTTCCCGGAAGATGGATCAGGTGGTCGACATCAGCCGCCCTTAGAACATCCCCGCCGCTTATGATGAGCCGGAGACCTTTCACATTTTCAACCTTGGCGTTGATTATGTTGAGGATCTGTGGCGTGGTACTGAGGACAGTTGCCCCTTCCTGGCCGATAAGGTTCAGCAGGGCAGCGCTGTCAGCAGCGCTTTCTTCCAGAATAAGCAAACGGCTGCCAGCGCACAGCGCAGGGAAGATCTCTTCGATGGAAGTGTCGAATGAAAGGGCGGATTGGTGAATGATCCTGTCTGCAGGAGAAATATTGAAATGGTTGGAGAATGTAAGGACATAGTCGGTCAATGAGCGGTGTTCGATCATGACGCCTTTGGGTTTCCCCGTAGATCCGGAAGTGTACATCACATAGGCCAGATCACTGTTTCGGATAGGTTGTCGGGGATTGTTCGGATCGTAATCAGGAAGTCTGTCCAGGATCCTGGCCAGTTCTTCTTCCGTAAGCAGGAAACGCATGTTACTGTCTTCGACGATAGCGTCTATCCGGTCTTTCGGGTAAGCTGGATCTACCGGTATATAGGCTGCTCCCGACTTCAGCACGGCCAGGATGGCCACGACCGCACCCTCCGACCTTGGCAACAGGATACCTGCCAGATCTTCGGTCTTCAGCCCTTTTTCATAAATAAAATAATGCGCCATCCTGTTGACCCTTTCGTTGAGCCTTCTGTAGGTGATCTTTTCTTTTTTTCCAAGCATGGCGATCTCGTCAGGAAAACGGGTGACTGCCTGTTCAAAAAGGTCCACGATGCCAATAGCCGGATCTCTGGGTATATTAGGACCGCTGGAGCGGGCTGCCAGAAGGCGCTGGGCCTCCGGGGGGAAAATAGAATGCGTTTTTATTGGTCCGGTAGGATCGGCGATGATCACCGTTGCCAGGAACTGAAAATGGGTCATCATATCCCGCATCTGACGGGAGGTAAAAAGATCCGTATTATACCGAAGCATCAATGACAGGCCCTGCTCCAGCTCGGTAAATTCAAACTGGAGGTCGGCAATGCAGGATTGGGTGTCCAGCTCATAGCCGGTTAACATCAGGTCGTCAGTCACCTGCTGCTTATGAATGTCGATCGTGAAATTTTGCATCAACACGAGGACATTGAACAGCGGATTTATAAAGTCGCGATCCTTGTTAAGGCCCAGGTCTTCCACCAGGAGGTCGAATGGATAGTCTTCATGATGGTATGCCGCTAAAAGGGTTCTCTTTACGGTTTGCAAAAGCTCCCTGAAGGAATTGGCCGCGGAAAATCGGCAACGTAGCGCAATCGTTCGAATATAAAGGCCGATCTGATCTTCCAGACCTTTATACTTGCGACCTGAGCTATCGGTGCCTATCACGATATCCGTTTGCCCGGAATATTTGTAGAGCAATACGTATAATACCGAAACCAATGTCATGTACAGGGTCGCCTCATTGTCCCGGTTGACTTTCTTCAACCCTTTGGTCAAGGCTTCAGGCAGTATACATTCCAGTGATCCTCCGTCGTATGAACGCAGCGTTTTCAGCGGCTGCACAGGTAGACGCAATAGCGGCAGTGTCCCTGAGAATTGTTCTTTCCAGTACTGGCCGAGACCTTCCATCTGCCCGGTCAGATGCGCTGGCATCCACGCCTGAAAGTCTTTGTACTGGAAAGGAAGAGGAGATAAAGGACTTTCCTGGCCCAGCGAAAAAGCCCGATATAAAAGGCAAAGCTCCCTGACGAATACTCCCAATGACCAGCCATCGGATATGATATGATGTATGGATAGGAGCAATACGTGTCGGCGTTCTTCCAGGCGGACCAATTTTATACGGATAAGCGGCTGTTCCTCCAATATCAGCGGAATGGAAGCCTCGGCATGCTCTAATTCCCCGAGCCTTCCTGCGGGATCGGGCACCTGTTCAAGGTTGAAGAGTTCTAATGGGAGATCGAATTCTCCTGCCGCTGCAATGCTATACTGGGGTCCCGATTCCGTTATCCGGATGATGGTTCTTAAAATCTCATGCCGGTGGATAATCTCCTTCAGCGCCCTTATCAAAGAATCTTTATCCAGAATGCCGGATAAATTGAAGCCATACGATATCTTCAAAGCGTTGTGATCCTGCTGATAATGATCCATTAACCAGAACCTTCTTTGGCTATGGCTGAGATCGTAATAGTCCTGGCAGGGTAGGGGTGCTACCCTGATCCCGTTCTCTCTGCGGGGTAAGAGTAAAAGAGCCGTGGAAATAGCTTCGATGGTTGGATGCTCAAATATCCAGGGCAGGGAAATGTCTGTTTGCAAACTGTCCTGGATCCGGGTCACAAGCCTGGATGCCAGCATGCTGCTGATGCCCATCTCAAAAAAATTATCGGACTCGCCAATCCGGTCGTAACCGCATACCTCGCAAACAATCCTGCTCAGCGCTTGCCTGACAGCCTCAGGCGTTTGAATAGATATCCCTGTTTCGGGTGAGCCGTCTTTTCGGAGATCAAACTTTTCAAGCAGGCTCTCCTCATATTCTTCGACCAGCTTATAGTTCTGTATCTTACCGCTGGTTGTCTTCGGGATCTTTTTTATTGCGATGACTTCGGTTACATACAATCCAAGCACGCCCAATATCTGTTGTTTTATGTCCCGCTGAATGGAAAGGAAATCTGATTCATTGCCTTTATATTGAATGAACAAGACAACTTCAGTCAGGGCGTTGATCCTGTTTTTTATTCCGCAGGCGACGACCCTGCCTGTGTCGACGCCATTCACCTGCGCTGCTATCGTTTCGATATCCTGTGGATAATAATTCTGTCCGTTAACAATAATGATATTCTTCGACCTTCCGGTGACGATCAGCTGTGCATCCCTGCAAAATCCCAGGTCGCCTGTCTTTAGCCAGCCGTCCGGCGTAAATAAGGACAGTTCTTCCATTTTGTTGTTATAATACCCTCCTGTGACATTTCCGCCGCTGATCTCGATATGGCCAATATGATTTTCTTTTAGGGAATTCCCTTGCTGATCGCAGATGCGCAACCGGCAATTTCGCACCGGGTAACCTACTGATACAAATTCGACACCGTCCGGATCGTCTTTTTCACAGTCCCGTACCTTATCCCCTATATTGAGCCGGGACCGATCGAGCTTAATGGAATGCAGCCCGGAGCCGACCTTCGAAAGAGTGACGGCAACTGATGCTTCCGCAAGGCCATAGCCGGGGAACATCGATCCGCTTTGCAGACCATACGGTCGCAGGGCTTCCAGGAAACGGGTGCAAAGTCCTGCAACGATGGGTTCGGCGCCATTGTAAATGAGGCGAATCTTGTGCAGATCCCAGAGCGGTGCCTGTCGTGTATCCAGAACGGACAGAAAATAGTGATAGCCGAAATTCGGTGAATAGAGCTGGGTTACTTTGTATTCGCTGGCTTTATCCATCCACAACAACGGCTTTTTTACAAACAGGGAGGCCGGCATAATATATTGATCGATGCCTGCATGGACTCCCGTCAGATGAAAACATATCAACCCCATATCATGGGAAAGGGGCATCCAGCTTAACATAGAATCCTGTACCGTAATGGCCGAATTATAGATAATATCCTGACAATTGGTGCTTAAATTGGAATGGGTTAAAATGACACCTTTCGGATCGCCTGTTGAACCGGAGGAAAATTGAATGTATGCAATATCCTTCCCAATGGCAGAAAGCCTGTCTCCATAATGTTCTTGCAGCAGAAGATAATCGACGGAAATGGATCTCGCAAGTAATTCCGGAATATGCAGGTCACTGACAACATAAGGATTTTTCAATCTTCTGTATACACTCAATAATTTTAGAGTGTGTTGATCCGTATTGGCCGCCGACAAGGGGACCGGAATTATTCTGCCCATCAGGCAGGCCCAGAACAGGATCAGAAAATTCCTGTTATCGCCCAGCTGGAGGATCACTTCATCGCCTGCTCTGATTCCTGATGCCTTAAACTGGTAAAGGCTGAACGATGCTCTTTCGTATAAAGCCTTATAGGACAAGAACTCGTCTCCTTTTCCTGATATGAACGTGATACCCCTGTCACTCACATTTTTCAGCCTGGAGAGAGCAGATAACATTGTTCTTTCATCAAGATCGCTGATGTCCTGATTTAAGGATATGGTCATATTATGCTTTTAAACCGACAAGTCGTATCTGGATGACTAATGAAGAAAGGACCTGGCTCTTTGTTTAAAAGGGTATACGGATAGGAAACTGCCGGGAAAGAAAATTATTACGCCGGAGTGAGTAATATGTGCAGCTTAACGCCGGGCCAAATCCGAAATAGTACAAAGCGAAGCAGTGGTATGATGAATGACTGCCAGCTTCGCCAGGCTGGCAAGAACTACTTTTGTTACATTGCCGATGTGAGTTAGATTCATATCGGCCATCTGATCCAGAGCGGCATGATAATGTGTATTGCGGGTGTCGGCGCCATCTCCAAGATACAATGCCATGATACCGGCATCCCAGAAGACGGCATGGTCGCCTCTTCGCAGGTCCGGCGCATCCGACCCGTTGCCGGGGATCAACAAGCTGATCACCTTTAGACCGGGCACATACGCTGAAGCGCAGCTGTCATACAATCTACTGAGAGGGGTTGAATGCTCTGTGGCTATGCTAACCGCGAAATTTCCCCTGAAACGATCCGTTGAAATGGCTTTATATTGTTCCGGAAACACGCCTTTCAACTCTTCAGGAAAGACCTGGCTATTGGGCACATCGGAATAATAGCCGACCATATCCATATTTATCACGCCACCGATCTCATTCTTCTGTTGCTGCGTTTTGGCTTCTAAATATTTGGTGCTGCCGACCAGGCCATATTCTTCCAGATCCCATGCTGCAAAATCGACAGTATGCTCCAAAGCATACCCTGATAATATTTCTGCCACCTCGAGCATTGCGGCAATCCCGGAAGCATTGTCGTCAGCCCCGCCGCAATTCTGGTAAGTGTCGTAGTGTGCGCAAAGCAGATAACGCTTCGGATCGGTTCCCTGTGCCTTGATCCTGCCGATCAGATTTTCGCCGTCAACTTTCTCCTTCATTCCATCATATACAAAAGGCTGTCGCATTACCTCCATTTTGTCATGGATAAAGCTCCCTGCTATTTCTTTTTTAGCCGTCTCTTTCCCTTTAATATTCAAATCGTTCCGTATGCCGGCTATCGATTCCATTCTTTTTCTGATTCTGGCGGTGTCCACCTTTGAAAGGATCTCTTGCAGATCGAAGGTCGCTCTGTCGTCGGCCCGTATACACACCTGGTAATTTCCGATCTGTTCGATCGTATCCGGATAGTCACAGTAGATCGTCTTGTGGTTGCCAGGCCTGACTAGAGCCCCCAGGTCGCCTTTGAAGGTGATACCGGTGGAATGTAAAGGTAAGCCCTTAGAATTGATAAGCTCTACACTGATGGAAAGAGGCGATTTGTCCTTGCTGGAAATATCATAGGTGATCACCAGCCTGTGGCCGGCTGCATTAGTTATCGCTTGCATATTCGACACGGCCGGCCTGATGCCGGCATCTAAAGCGTTTTCCTTACAGGGAGAATCAACCGAAAAAAGATAAATGGGAAGGAGGATAAAGTTGAGCACATTATGCATAAAGGCTGATTCGGGTTTGATAAAAATGTTCTTAAATTTAGAGAAAACTTGGTAAATAAAAAAAATATTTCTAACTCTGCCGCAGTTCAATATAACATTAGTCTGTACTTTCTGATTATCAACTCATTCGGTTGTTCATATAGGTGGATACTCTTAAAACATTAACACGACGGCAATGCATTTTTTTTCTATACTTCAAAAAAAGTCGAAACTTTTTTATTTGATTCTTGTCCTGTTAGCGTTGAGCAACAGCTTTTTTAACGGAGCCCTTCTGATCCTTATCAGTAATGCAGTGAATCATACACCTTTACAGTTATTTCCTGATTACGATTGGCTTGTCTTCCTGTGCCTGATCGCGGTCTCGTTTTTTCTGGCGAGATATTTTCAACTATATATGGTGAATGTTACCAGCTCCGTTGCCCATGAGGTCATTATGGATATATTTGAAAAGGTAAGGTCGGCATCGTTTGAAAAATTCAACAGCATCGGCAAAGAAAAGGTATATGCCGTAATCGAAGATGCACATGAGATAAGTAATTTGCCTGACTATCTCATCAATGTATTAAATTCCGGCACTGTTGTTTTGATCGGGCTGATCAATCTTTTCAGGATCTCGTTCGCCGGGGCGATACCCGTTGTGCTGATGCTAATTCTGTTGACACTGTTATACTTGTATAAGAACGTGAGTATTATCAAGGATATGCATGAGCAAAGACTGCTGACGGAAGTATACCACAGAAATATCCGCGACCTGCTGGAAGGGTTCAAAGAAATCAAAATGAGCTCGCGCCGGAATGATACATTCTATCATAAATTCTTAAAGAAAAACAGGATCGCTTTTAATGAGCTATACTTGAAAATCGGAGCCAAGTTCGTCAATAACCAACTCACCGGAAGTTACAGTTGGTATCTGTTGATCGGACTTATACTTTTTGTTCTGCCACATGCCTTCTCTTTAAAGCAGGAGCAGTCGATCAATTATATCGTGACCTTATTGTACCTGATGACCCCGGTAATCGCTCTCGTCGAGCTCTTGCCAAAATATTCGTATACAAGGGTTGCTTTCGAACGCCTCCGGCAATTCAACGAACAAATTAAGCAATCCGCCAATGCCGGGGAAACAACAGTAAAGGTTATGTTGACCGATCGGAAATTTAAAAACCTGATATTCCATGGAGTCACCTACGAATACGGTGCCGGCAATCTTGATGGCCGATTTGTCCTTACACCTGTCGATCTTGAGATCAACCAAGGCGAAGTACTTTTCATTACGGGTGGTAATGGCAGTGGAAAAAGCACGTTCATCCATTTGCTTACGGGATTGTTCACCCCATCGGCAGGAACGATCTGGCTGAACGGAGAGGAGATAACAGAAGAGAATTATTCTTTTTATAGGGATCGGATCTCTGCCATATTTTCAGATAACTATTTATTCAGTTTCAATTACGATGAATATGATTTTAGTGACGCCAATACGCTGTTTCATCGATATCTTGCCTTAATGGAATTGTCAGAAGTGGTCCGAATACATCCGAAAAACAACTCGATCGACAATGCCCTTTCGAGTGGACAAAAGAAAAGACTGGCGATGATTTATGCACTGATGGAAGACAAAGATATCCTGGTATTGGATGAGTGGGCGGCTGATCAGGATCCTACCTACAGAAGCTATTTTTATAACGTCCTTTTACCGAAATTAAAAGCGGATGGAAAAACGATCGTTGCCGTTACGCACGATGATGCTTATTTTAATCATGCGGACAGAATTATCACTTTTGAATCAGGCAGGATCATCCGGCAGAAAAAGGGTATGGGCGGGGCGATTATTTCTTTTCCGAAAGGAGGGATCGACATAGATACGGAGGAAGATTTTCAAAAAATTAGCTGATGTCGGGGGGGTGAGCTGCTGCGGGAGAATTTAAATCCGTCGGATAAGGATATTGATGATGCGATGTCTGGAAATATTTGCCGTTGCGGGACGTATCCGCGTGTCCGGCAGGCGATCTATATGGCGGCAGAAATCGGCCATGTTCAACCAACTTCCATGCTTGGGCGTATAGTAAAATTTTATTTTTCTTAAAATTCGATTCGCTTCCCTCTTTGGAAATGTTTCATAGAACGAAGCGGCAAAATGGGTATTCAAATTATCCAATACTATTAGCACTTTTTTTGCCTGTCGGTAATCCCGGTCTATTAGTTCCTTAATGAAATAGGCAAAATCATCTTTCTTTCTTTGATGCGTTACCTTTATTCTACGTTTTCCAGCTAATGGTTCCACCGCCACGAAAATATTCCTGGTGCCCATTCGACGATATTCGCCATCATACTTTGCAGGACTTCCTGGCTTTAATGGAATACTTTCCCGGACATCCTGTATGAGTTGCTTACTTTTTTCATCCACACAAACAACCGGATATTGTTCATTATATAAACGCGCATACAAAGCTAACAGCTTATACATTCTCGCCCTATATTCAGGAGTGATCTCTGCTATGCACCACATTTTTTTCAGCCAAGGCTTACATTCGTTTTTTTTAGTATTAACCGAATCGTTTCCCGGTTAATGCTCCCTAAGCCTTTCTGCTGATTTAATTTCTCCGTTAATAATTCTAAACTCCACCTTGCCCTGCCTTCGGGTGGATCACTACAAGCCAGGGCAATTATCTCTGCCTCTTGTGGGGGGCCATATTTCTTGGGTTGACCACTACGTTCCTTTTCCAGCAATGATTTTTCTAATCCTTCTTCCAGATACCGCTTGCGCGTCCGCCATATCGTGGTACGTTCTACTTCCAAAAAATCTACGATCTCTGCGTCCTTCTTTCCTTTATGCAATAATAAAAGGATGTTCGCCCTATCATACTCCCTTTGGCTCCTTTTCTCCGAGCTTTCGAAGGCGTGCAGAAACTTGATTTCCGATGGACTTAATTTGACAGACTCTCTTTTCATCTGTATGATTTTGATCATCAAGATACAAAATTATACAAATGTTGCAAAACTAACTTGTTGTAACAATAGGCAAGTATTTTGTACCTATTTCGGGGGGGGAACAAATAATCGGGCCAAAATACGTGGAAAACACGGTTTTTTAATTACTCTGTCCTCTGTACATTCACTTCTTATCTACACATTGGTCTATAGCATATTGATCCACCCTTAACAATTTAAAATCACTGGATATGAAAAAGGGTAGAATTACCTTATGGATGGCCTTTGCCATACTGTTTGCATGCACGGCCGTAAAGGCGCAATATGAACCCCGACTGGTATCCATTGTGTCTCCAGGGGATTGGCATAGCTCGCAGTTCAGGCTTGGCGACCTGATAAATGTTAATATCGGTTACTCCCTCGATGCCGCCCACCGCAATGAAGAGGCCTTGACTTATCTGAACGACTACAATCTCGTCATCGACGGGATACCCTATGAGGATGGTAAGATCCAAAAGATGACAGTGATCTCGAACACGCTGCAAACGTCCGACACTGCAAGGGTTAAAATCTATTCCGTAACCTACCAAGCAAAGCTGCCCTCGGGTTACAAGGATGACAATGGCATCGTACTATTGTCCGACTTTTGGTCGCAACATTTCAAACCGCTGAATAATCAACGGCCTGTCAACATTTCATTCGTGTCCGCAAAGCCAGGAAATGAACCCATGCATGGTGCAAAGATAATAGAGTTGATCTTTTATGATACCTATCGGATCTATGTATTTCTTGCTTTCTTTCTTATTCTCTTCACGTTGGTCATTATTAAAGCATCGGATAATGGATTTACCTTGTTACGGGACGATTCCGGATGCACGAACCCGTTGAATAACCCTTTCAGTCTGTCCCGGGTACAGGTCTTTGTCTGGACATTTGTCCTTTTTTCCCTGGTTGCCTATTTGTGGGGCGTGACGGATATTTTCCCCGAGATAAAGGCCTCCCATCTGGTGTTACTCGGCATCGCATTCGGCCAGAAGATCCTGGCCCAGATGATCGATGCAAACAATCCCCCGGTCAAGAGTCCCACTCCCCCGCCGCCTCCCACCGTCCCACCTCCACCACCGCCCAGTTGTTCGAGGGACTTTTTTACTGACCTTATCTCTGACAGCACTGGATTAAGCATGTCCCGGCTGCAATTTCTTATTGCCACCTTTATTTTCCTGGTCGTATTTACGGTGACCGCCATACAGAAATTACGGCTGGTTGATTTTACCATAGAACAGCTGGGGCTGATGGGCACCAGCGCCGGGCTCTACCTATGGAATAAACGACTGGACCAAAAATAAAAACCAATATAATGGCACTCAGCAACTCTCAGCAGACCGCCACACCGATCGGCGACCTCAACACCCCTGTACACCTTCGCGCTAACAACCCGGCAGCCACTTTGGAGGCAACACCACCCGATAGCCAACCTTTTCCCCTCAACGAAGGGGGCACAATGCCGTTCAATACCAGCACGGTCGCCGGTCCAAAGATCGACTCACTGAAGAAGATCATCGCCTTTCTGGGCGTCAGCAAGCCATCGCATTTGCGATATCAGCCGGGCGGGGGAAAGACCTTTTGCAATATCTACGTCTATGACTTGGCTTATCTCATGGGAAGGGATATTGATCAATATTATATACCCCGTGTCTGGTGGACGGATGCAGCTGTTACAAAGATCCGGAATGGCATCCCGCAAATACCGTCGATTGGAGTTACCCTTCGGGAAATGACGGCCAACGATCTCCACGATTGGTTTGACTCTTTTGGAGGGAACTTCGGATGGGTACGACAGAACGACCTCGATCATCTGCAGGAATCGGTCAACAGCACCGGGGACATCGGGGTGCTGGTAGGCAAGAAGGCAGTGGGGCATGGGCATATCACCATCGTGGTCCCGGAGCAAACCCCGGAACCGGCAGGCATATTTTCGGCGGTGAGAAATTCCGCGGGCAAGGTGATTAATCCGCTTCAGTCGCAGGCGGGGGCCACAAACTTTGAATTTGGCCATACTTCGATCGGCGGCCTGCCCTGGTTCAATACTGATGGCCATGTTTCGGCTTTTTATGTATTTAAGCAGCCCTAAACTCCGTTGCTATGCAAAAGCAAATCTTCTTTTTGGTCTGCCCGTTTGTTTATTGCCCGGTAGAACGCTAAACACATATGACACAATCTCGCATTGACATTTGTCACAGCTTTTCTGGCTACTCATAAATTCTTCGACTTCATTGGCGGCGCGTGAGACACTTTAGTTGTTCTTAAGAAATGATATTTTGATCTAAAAAATTTACCCCATTTGCAAGATCGCTGAAGTCATCAACGCCTGCGGACCGACGGATATTAAAAAAGTGCTGGCCATCTTGCAAAAACTTGGCCTGGAGCCTATCCCACCAACTAAATGATCGGCACAGGAGGCCTGTCACTTACTTGTAATAAATATTGTATAACGGAATATCAAAAAACAGCCCGGCATATAGCCGATTTACTGGGTGTTGCTCCGATGTAGAGGTCAGGGTCCGGAGCTGCGGCGTGTGTTCCCAGCCCACCGCCACACATAAAGGGGTATTCCGGATCCCCCGTGTGACATGAAACCCTGGTGAGAACAGTTGCGCAAAAGACACCTGTTTCGGTAACTCCCCGGTTTCGCCATGCTGAAACCGGTAGGCTACGACCGCTGCAAGATCAAAAGCTGTCAAAGAAAAGGACCAGCAATTGCCATTCAGACTTTTAAACTGCCCACGTTTGTTGATCAGCCTTGGTGACGCACCGGCAACCGTTGTTTTTTGGGTTCCCACACTATAGGTGAATCCGATCGGGACGGTAAAACCATATACTGGCGCCCCAGAAGACGCATTTCCTCCGGAATTGTTTATAAACTCCGTTCCAACATACGTTCCGACATAAGCATTAAGATCCCAAGAATGCAGGGTGTTACGTTTTATCTTATAAGAATTTGGCGGCGCGGCATAGGTCTGGATCACATTTCCTAGGTCCTGCTCGTTTTTCACCGACAGAACGTCCGACAGGAACGAACATACTCTTAGTATGTCGGAAAACCGAGATCGCTGATAAGGCTGTGCTACCAGATAATCGTTACTGAGCGTAAGGCTTTCTGTAGACAAGAGCACTACCAACTTCTCCCCTTTAGTTTTCAGCATAATATCTTTCGCGTTATTTACATCAGTCAGATGTTTTAGCGCGCACCTATACACCTGATCCAAATTGATAAGGGTGGTTGAAGGGTCGTTATACAGCTTTCTGTACAGTTCGATGGTATGTTTGATCACTGCATCACTATCCTTTGGGTAAATTCGACGGCATTCCCGAGCCGAGTCGAATAGCTCAGACATCATATTTACCTCAGCGAGAACAGGCCCGGAGAGCGCTCTTTTTTTCAGAAAATTCCCATCTCCAAACTCCGTTTTGAAAAACAGGTCTTGTATCCTACTGGCAGACCTCGGAAGAAGCGTGTCAAGTATGCCGATCGATTCATGGAGTACACCTGCATAATCCTTTTGCTGCAATAATTTGTAGACTTCCAGACTGCTTTGGGCCACTTTGAATATCATGTTGATACTCGGAGAAAGTTTGATAACATTGGTATCAAGGACCACTTGCAACAGTTTATTCTGCAAATCCCAAAAATTGATCCCCGCAACACTCTTTCCGATATTCTGGGATGTATTCGAGAAAAGGAATTGCTGATTTTTCTCAAACGTATTCAGAACCTCTAAAATGGCGCAGAAATATTTTTTTATCTTTTCTAATTTAGCGGGCGTTGCATCTGCAGGATCGGTAAATTTCAACAGATCCAAAAACTCGGAGCCGTATCGTATCGCAAGAAGGTCCGCAAAAAGCTCCCATTCAGTCTTACTTGTTTTGGTAACGACGTTCCAATTTAGCCAATACCTTTCAGTCGTACTATCATACAATTGATTATTGATGAAATAGCAAATCCGGATAAAGGATTTCGCACTATTGGATTGTAAGGAATCCAAATTGTTGCTATAACAATGGCTGACGATATCCGGTACAGATACCTGTTGCATAGCAAGCCTGGACAGATACACTATATCATGAAAAACATAAAACAATTCCTTCGTTTTATTGCTGCACGTCTCTATTTTGGCCTTTATCCGGGAACTGTTACATAACGTCTCTGCCACCCGAACGAAGTCCTGCGCCAGGGCGTGGCTCCAAACACTACCAAAGCGGGGTAGCCGGAATGATTCTTCATTATTTAGTAATGCGAGCGTATTCTGAAATAACTCATTCAAAAGGGAATCGTCCTTTATTTTCTTTCGCAGCAGATCCATAAAAGTGAGAGCTACTTCCTGCTTAAATCTCTTGACGATTAGAATGGATAACTGGTTGATCGCTTCCGATTCGATATTCCCGCCTGTGTTGGACAGAATAGACGTAGGCTGGCTGGACGCCGTCGTAATCCTTTCCTCAAGTGCTGCCTGGGCCGAATTTTGAAAATTCTCCAATTTGGGTAATGAACCTGGCATGACTACCATTTCATCACAGTGGCAACCAGGCATGGACCTGTAATTTGCAAATAGCGTTTCTTTTTGGGCCGAGGGAAGGCTATCGAGGAAATAGACAAATGCCTTTGTTCTTGCGCTTGCCGACTCCTGGTATTTGTTGATAGAATCTGTGTGATTTCTTAGCGACAACGTTAGCGAGTCGATATCATGCTTGGAAATAGAATCATTTTTTCGCGTCGAATCTGCAATGATTGATGAAATTTTTGCCTGGATCATCGCGCATGCAGCAATCTGAGCCTGTCGTCTTGCGGTGTCGACATTATAAAGCTGGATGATCTTCAGCCCTTGGGGAAAAGGGGCCAATACACCGATCAAATCAGATGTAGCGAATTTTTTAACCACGGTCGTATCAAACCCCAATATCTTAAAATACTGCGCATTGAGTTTTAAAAATATTTTATTGACTAATTTGTATTTCAGTATTGCTGTACTGACAGTATCTGTAGCACTGGTCGAGTCGGATAAATAATAGCTCTGTATTTTTGATTTAATGGCGTCCAGTATTCGTAGTTTCTCAAGCCTTTGCGGCGATTCCAATTTTCTCCCAAGAAATTGTTCATCGGTTTGATTATACCAATTCGTGATGTACCGGGCATCATAGAATGCATTTTGACATTTTGCCGGTAGCTCGTTGACGGAAAAGATAATCAGAAGAATCGAAATTTTTCTCATAAAAAAATAGTTTCGCTAAATGTAAAGCGACTTATTTTGGTTATCCCCCGTGAAAACACCCATACCGTTTACTTAAGGAAAAAAAGGTGTTTTAACGGTGGGGAATTTTTTATAATGAGGTATTTTGTAGGTATATAAGAAGGGGCTATATAAGAAAACAATTTAAAGGCCGTCACATGCACGGCCAGGAGGGGCCTTCTCCAGACAGCGGCTACTTCCCTTTGGCCATTTGATAATCCATGACTTCTCTCCTTTGCAAATACCGGTTTTATCGTTCACTGCCCTATCTCTAAAATCATGGGACATAGGAAGGTAATCTATCTCACTGGTCAAAATATATTTTTTGGAATACTTGGTCATATAATTTTTGTTCCCACAATATAGTAAAGCCTTTAAAACCAGGAATGATCTTTTTTAATCTGACAAGACGCTGTCTCTCGGGTGTTTACTCTACAATTACTATTTTTTATGCCGTTTTGCTGCACAGATTGTTTCTAATGAGATATCCTTCCCTTCCAATAATCCATATATGCGCTCAATTGCTTTTTCAGGATTTCTCCCAGGGGTATCATACTTTTTGATGATTTCTTTTTGTAAAGCAGATTTTCTTTTCTTCAGGGAGCTTTATTATTCTTGCCATTGTTTTAAATTCAGAGTATACAAAAATAAATAAAAACCGACAGACATGATGATCAAAAAATGTCACAAAAATGATACAAAAAGGTGACAAAAATTTGGTAAAAATGTGACATAAAAATCCACTGAAAATAAATGACAAACACGATAACCTAAATTATTATTACCTTCGTAAAGACAGATTTACCTGAGTAGAAATACGTAAGAAATCCCCCAGTTCCTCATCAAAGATCGACAAACTGATCGACAAAGTAATCAGGCTACTGAATCTCAGTAGCCGAAAGTAATTCAATCCAGGTCACTTAGACCGCATGGCCGGATATTTATCAGAAAACATTTTATTTTTTGCAAATAATTTACTTTACCTAATTTTGCTGCTCACTTCCTTGCTACATCAAGAAATCATTAGTTCCGCAATACACCATCTTCTTTAACGGATACTAAAAAGCAGAAATTCTCACCACGAAACGGGCTATCAGGGAGCTTGTTGTTCTTCACGATGATGCAATAATTGATTGCAACATGCCACTCCGCAGCATGCGGGAATTTTATTGACCCATAAAAAGCTCCCATAAAACAAAAAGTATGAGAAAATTAGCAAGTATCCAATTGATCAAATCAATGGAAGCGATTGAAGGCGCGGATGCCATCGAAAAGGCAACGGTGCTGGGCTGGCAGTTGGTTGTAAAGAAAGGAGAATTCCAGGTCGGAGATTTGTGCGTCTACTGTGAGATCGACAGTTTGATGCCTGAAAGACCCGAATTTGAATTTCTTAAACCCCGCGGAATGAGAATTAAAACAATAAGATTGCGGGGACAGGTATCTCAGGGGATTTGCTTTCCGCTTTCTATCTTGCCTGATGGCGCTGTTTTGGAGGAAAATACCGATTGTACAGATATCCTGGGAATTACAAAATATGAACCGCCGATTCCCGCTTGTTTGAGCGGTATTGTAAAGGGGAAGCTCCCTTCCTTTATTCCCAAAACCGACGAAACAAGAGTTCAGGTGCTGCAACAGCTGTTGAGCAAATACAAAGGAGAGAAATGTTATATCTCGGAGAAATTAGATGGAAGCTCTGCGACCTTCTACATAAACAATAATGAATTTGGAGTTTGTAGCCGGAATCTGGAATTGTTGGAAGATGCTGAAAACAGCTTTTGGAAAGTGGCCAGGCAGATGGATATAGAAAATAAGCTGAGAGATCTGAACGGCAATTATGCTATTCAAGGCGAGCTTGTCGGGGAAGGTATCCAGGGGAACAAGTTGAGGTTAAAGGGACAAACGGCTCTTTTTTTTAATGCCTTTGACATCGATCGTTTCGAGTATCTTTCACTGGATCGATTCATCCAGTTATGCCAGCAGTTGCAGTTACCTACAGTGCCCATTATAAAGATGGATTACGAGCTCGATGATAATATTGATACGATCGTGCAAATGGCAACTATCCGCAGCGCTGTCCGGCCGGATACCTGGGCCGAGGGTATTGTGATCCGGCCATTGATCGAGAAGATAGATATGCTGTTATCCAGGGAGAACTTCAACAACGGACGGGTAACATTCAAGGCAATCAATCCGGAATTCCTTTTGAAATACGGTGAATAGATTTTTTTATCACACTTTATGTCCAGTAAAGATCATGGAGTTCCGGAAACTTCGCCCTGACTCTTCAGGACAGCATTGTCAGATTGCCTGTTTCGCAGGACATTGACGTAGCCGAGAGCCAGGTGATTGTTATAGTTTTCATACGATTTTTGGGCCCATCGGATCGCTCCATCCAGATCGCCATTGATCTCGCTGATAATGGCCATGTTATACGAGGCTCTTCCCGCCGTTTTCCGGCTGGCGCTGGCAGTTTCCTGCTGCCAGATCCTGGCAGCACCGTCCCAATTACCGGTTTGTGCCATGCGGCAGGCAACTTTAAAATTGTTATTGCCTCTGACATAGTAATACCGGGATACCCGCACGGAATATGGTACAATTCGATAAGCGTAATCCTGTCCCGCCTTACTACCCACCTGTTTTACGGCTTCTTTGCGACCAATGAGGGCAGAACCGGCCACAAGTGGACTGGCGCCCCTGCCGGAAAAGACCAGTTCCCTGGAAAGAATATATTCGTCCAGGATATTTCGTGAAGAGGGATCATAGATCCTCCAGCCGGTCTTTACCAGCGTAGTCATGCTTAACTGTTGCTGAATGGCCGGGATATTACTAATGACGGTTTTCAGATTAGTCAGGGAACCGTCGTAGTTGACTTTGGATTGCGCATCGAATAGTTCCAGGGAAAACAGCACATCAGAATTATTCTCCCTGCATATTCTTTCCACTGTATCCCAGGGCAGGGAAGAAGGGAATACCCCTGCGCCGTACGACCTGAGATCAAGTTTATCAATGGTTTTTACGGAGGCGAACCGGCTGTTCTTCATCAATTCTTCCGCTAATCCAACCACACTGGCCTTTGCCCCCTCAGCCTGCAGATCCCTGGTTTCAAGGGAAACTGCCTTGTAAATGGCATCGATCGTCTTATTCTCATCGGTGACACGGGTCCTGTTTACAACGGCTACGGTCTTGATATTGGGCGGGAGGCTCACAGGAGCCGGTTGCGTCACGCTAAGCGACATTAGATTAGTAGAACTGCAGGAATAACATGTTATAGTAATACAAATAAGGGCGATCAGGGTCTTCATAAGGGTATAGCTTAGTTTAACATAGTTGTTTTAACCTATGTAACAACAACGAATTTCTGAGCGGGTTAGTATGGGGAGGGCGATTTCACTCTGTTTCTCACAAACGCTGACGGCGTCTCCCCCGTTATTTTTTTAAAATGCTGATTGAAGGACGATTTCGCTTTGAACCCGCTATCATGGGCGATCATAAGAATATTGAAATGGATCTCCTTACCGATGCAATACTCTATCCGGCTGATCGCTTCCCGGATCCTATATTCGTTGAGGTACTGATAAAAGGGCTTCCTCGCATATTTGTTCAACGTCTCGGAAATATAATACCGGCTGATTCCGATCGAAGATGCCAACTTGTCCAGGCTGAAGTCTTCTTCTTTGTACGCCTTGCTGTTCTGAAAAAAATCCTCAATCGATTGGAATATTTCTTTGTGCCGGCCGGGCGAAAGCAGCAATTTTTTTTCATCTTCTTGTGAAAGGATCTCCGGACCCTGGTCCGGATCATTTATAGGTTCTCCATGTATGCCCTCATATTTATATCGTATAATAAGGAAAGGCATTGTCCCTATGATTGAGTATAAGATACTTCTGACCAGGGTATTATATGCTGGGTTATAATTCCCTGCAATCACCAGTACGATTTCCGAGATACCAATCAGGATTAGCGCCCCGCTAAGCCCGGTCGCCAAATGGGTTTCCTTTTTGCTGGCGGTATTGATCCTGCAGGCGATCAGGGCAAGATAACTGAAGACCCCATGTACGGCTAAAATTAGAAAAAAGGACAACCGGTTATAAATATCTAACAGGCGATGGCCCAGCGCCGGAGACCAGATAAGCACATTGACAGCACTTAAGTAAAATATGGAAGCAATCATCAGGGGGAGAAACAGGTACCATCTGGTAGCTGGAAGGAAGGCCGCGTCCCGGGTCTTTAAAATATATAAGTAGATCAGGGGACCATAGGCCAATTGAATGAAGGTATGCATCCTGAAAACTACCTCGGGGTCAGGTAGTCGGGAAAAAATAAAGAGCTTGGTGGACAAATGCCATCCAATAGAACACAACAATAAAAGCAAAAGATTATCAGCCTTGTTCTTTGGGCGGTTCAGCCAAAGTAAAATTATAGCTGCGCATGCCTGCCATAATCCTGCTGCTAATATATAGGTCATTGTCACATTATTTAAGGAAGTGAAACTACTTATTGTGTGTTACCAAATTGTGAACAGTCATCCTTAATGTTTTGATAATACATCATAATGCATTGACTATCATTTATATAAGGTCTTAATTAAACCAGCCACACCCTTCAGCCGCCTTCTCCTTTAAAGCAGACGGAAACGATGAACGGATGGACCATTTTTGCAAAAAACAATCATCTATGAGACATGGTATTCGTATATTTTTTTATTTGTTATTGGCAAGTATTTCGGCCTGGTTGTCCGGAGGCGCTCAAAGTAATGTGCCCGGGCGCACTCAAAGTAACCCTCAAAAAATCATCATTATCATGATGGATGGGTTCGGCGAAGATTACTACCGCAACAGCGACATGCCCACTTTAAACAAGATGGAAAAACAAGGACTGTTTAAAGTCGTTCCCTCCCTCATGCCCTCCGTGACCAATGTAAACAACGCATCGATCATCACAGGACAAACGCCTGAAATGAATGGGATAACCGGAAACGTATTTCTGAACCCTGCCTCAGGCGTCGAAGAATATATGGAAGATGCGAATTTGGTACTGGCTCCGACAATTTTTGAAAGAGCCCGGAAAGCTGGCGTCAAATCCATTCTTTTCTCCTGTAAGACCAAGACGGTGATGTTGTTGAATAAGGGTACAGAGGAAGCCATGTCGAGGGAGACCGTGACGCCCGAATGGACAAAACGGCTTGGAACGCCCCCGGATATTTACAGTCGGGAGATCAATTACTGGATCATGGAAGCAGCGCTCTACAGCCTGAAACATAACCCGGAACTGGGGCTGATCTTTATCCATACAACCGACTACCCCATGCATACCTGGGCGCCCGGGAGCGTGGAGTCGAAGGAGCATCTGCATAAAATAGACGGCTACCTGGCACAACTCATCCAGGCGGCGCCGGATGCAGCCATCCTGATAACGGCGGACCATAATGTAAAGCATAAGAACAGATGCTGGGACCTGGAGAAAGCATTGGCCACCTGTGGCGGCCAGATCAAAGCGGCCATTTCCCCCGAAAAGGACAGGTATTTCAAACATCATTTGGGTATGGGCGGATCGGAATACATCTATCTGAACGACCTGAAAGATTCCTCCCGGATCAGACACCTGCTGGAAGGCTTCAAAGGGGTGGAAGAGGTGATCTCGAAATCGGAGGCTGTAAGAAGATTCCACCTCATGCCGGAACGTATCGGTGACCTGATGGTGCTCGCCGACAGCACTACTGTTTTCGGGCATCTGGAGAAAGGGGAATCGGAAGACCTGCCCGCCACCTACAGAAGCCATGGTTCCTTATACGAAGCCCATGTGCCCTTGTTTGTGTACAATGCCCGCAAGGCGCCTTCGCTGTCCTATTTTACGGATAATTATAAACTGGCAAGCTGGCTTTATCAGCCGCCTGCCCAAAAAGTAAATCTAATACCCGTTGATCCAGCGGTGACAGGAGATGGGATAGCAACCGTACACGGACCGCATATCGCCCTCTATAATCCTCAAAAATCCGACAAGCATAAACTGATATTCATGATCACAGGCACGGGTACCACGGCTTATGAGGCGAGACAGCTGGACAGTTGCTTTGCTGAGATGGGCTACCATGTTATCAGTATTGATTATCGGAACAATATCAACAGCATCTGCTGTAAGAACAGTTCGGACAGCACCTGTTTTGACCGTTTCCGGGAGGAAATTGTAACAGGGCATTCAGTCAGCGAGATGACGGAAGTCGACTCTCTCAACAGTATTGAACATCGCTTCGGGCAATTACTGCAATACCTGGCGATGAACGACCCCGAAGGCAGATGGGAGGAATATCTTGAAGGAGGCCGCCCGGCCTGGAGCCGTATTATACTGGCTGGTCATTCCCAAGGTTCCGGAAATGCTGGTTTTTTGAGCAAGTTAGTGGCAGTGGATAGGGTATTGCTATTTGCCGGGCCGCAGGATTACCTCGCTCATTTCGACCACCCGGCTGGTTGGCTTTCTTTTAAGGGGAAGACGCCTCCTTCCCGTTATTTTTCTTTCCTGAACCTGAATGATCCATTTAACGTGCATAATCAACTGGCGAACGATATGAAAATGATGGGGATGAATAAGGCCGATACGCTTCATGTCTGGCCCCGGCAAGCCGTGCAAGGCCATCAGCATATTCTGGTCACCGATAGCCCCACTACCAATGGAGGAGGGCCGCATTCGTCGGTGCTCGATCCGGAATATGTGCGGGTCTGGGAATATATGCTAACAGCCAGGATTGCGGAGGAGTGAATCAAAAAGTTTACCGCCTGGCAGCCATCACTTGCTTATACCTTTATTGTAATTTTGCCTGATGCAACACATCCTCGACAACCCAATGTGGAACGCCGCGATAACAGGCAACAAAAGCATCTCCAACGGCACAGAAACCGTCAAATATCTGGACAGGAATATGGCCATATTTTTTGGCCTCAGGGAATTTACCGAAAACAATTTCCAGGGGCTTTATGAGTTGACGCCGTTTAACACCGTGACAGCGACGTTTACCGAAAGCGAGATCGCCCTCCCAGCCATCTGGAATGTCATCCTAAAAAAAGAAATCTTACAAATGGTTTATGAGCACGCCTCTCCCCCGGACGAGGACACCGCTTCCCTCATTCCGCTGCAGGATAAAGATATCCCGGCGATGATAGAATTGACTGCCTTAACGAAACCCGGTCCGTTTTTTCCCAGAACGATCGATTTTGGCAATTATGAAGGGATTTTCGACGGTAGACAGCTGGTAGCGATGTGCGGGCAGCGCCTTCAGCCCGATCCCTACAGCGAAGTGAGTGCCGTATGTGTTCACCCTGATCACCTGGGAAAAGGATATGCAAAACTGCTGATCCGCAATCAACTCCGGAAAATAGGAACGGCCGGCCGTATCCCCTTTCTGCATTTGTATGCAGATAATATCTCTGCCTGTAAGCTCTATGAAACCATCGGGTTTACAACAAGGAAGCAAATGCTGGTGTACATGTTGAAGAAAAATCCGGACGCCGCCATTATATACTCAGCTGCATACTACTAAAGTAGTATCCTCCCCCTGTTACCTTTTCCAACTGGTTTCACGTCTACATATTAAGATTTTGGGTAATAAAACCCTTTCATCTTATAAACCAAAAGAAATCAAAATGAAAAAGCGAACCTATGTATTGCTGTTGGCGGCACTGGGCGTTAGAGTATTAAGCAGCTGCTGTACTCCCGATCCAACGGCAAGCACCTGTGCCGTCACGCTCTATCCCCAGGAAACAAATGTCTGGTGCTGGGCCGCCTGTACGCAGATGATTACCACGTTTTTAGGCCATGGCAGGTCGCAATGTGACTTGGCCAATCAAAGATTTGGGCAAACTAACTGTTGTAACGGAGCCTGCAATGGCAAAACATCTGCCTGCACACAAGGCGGCTGGGTCATGTTTAATGAATCAGGATTTAGTTATATTGACGGCGGAGTTAATCCCCTTCCCTGGGATACTATCACTGCCTGCATCTCCTGTAGAAGGCAGCCCACCGATCTTATCGATGGCCCCAAAGGAGGAGGGATGGGCCACTGCAGGGTAATTTACGGCTATGCCAACATTGCCGGCACCCATTATCTTTTGATTAAAGATCCATGGGGTCCCTGCGTAGGAAACTCTTATGCCTTGGCCTACGACGATTATGCCAACAATATATCGCGGGATTTGTGGACGACGGATCATGATTTTGTTTATACACGTTAAATTTTTTACCATGAAAAGAGTTTATAAAATACTCCTGTCTGTCCTGATTATTTCTTTCTATATGCTGGATAGCAGTTGTCAGAATAAAAAAGAGCCCGGTAACAACGGGGATCAGATGAAAAATACGTTTGCCAATCCCGACAGCGCAGCCGCAACGTCTGTTGTAGTGTTGCAAACCCTGGCTTCCGACGAGAAGTTAAAAGGCACCATTAACCTTACCCCCGACGAGGCCAAACAGCTTGTCATCGGAAAAGCGATTCCTGTGCAGGAGATTTCCTATAACGATTTACTGAAGGATCGACCCGATTCTGCCATTCTTTCGCCTTCGGCAGATTCAGCGCTACAGAAAAAATGGCTGTATCCTTTACAGGTCAACAATTCAACAAAAACGACGGCCATCGTTACAAAAAATGACGCCTCGTGGAAACTGACCAGTGCAGGGAACAACAGTTACGTAGAAGTACTTTCTTCACAAAGGCCGGCAGGCGCTTCCGTTGTAAGCGTAATAGAAGTTCCGGGGCTGAACGTTCTATTTTTACGTTGTGTGGCCGATGGCCGTTTTTTATATATTCCCAGTCGTACTATACCTGAAGTCAAGATAGAGAAGGGACAGCTCATTCCCGAGCGGGAGTTATTACAATCGCTCCTAACCTATGCCCGTCAGGTGGAAGAAAAGAATGGCAAGGACATAAAGAACAAAAAGATAGTCGATTAATTAAAACAACGTATTTGTAAACAAAGGTGCATACGAACATGCGCCTTTGTTTTAATGAATATCAGCCACGACCGTTATTTCAGCCTTTTCATTCGAAAATTACGATAAGCGATCCGCATAGGAGGCCCTACATGCACTTGCACGCCGAGGAAACCGGTAAACCTCCTGTTGACGGTATCATTATCCGTTACATCGCTCATCAGGATCCCATTGATATAGTGTTGCATATGATTGCCTCGTGCTACAATCCTGTATTGATTCCAGTCATCGTTTTTGATAGCTGCCCTGAGGACGGCAGGATCTCCCAGGGATCCGGTCACCATCTTTGGCAGCCATTGATTGTTCCCGATATGCGCCTGTAAGGAGTCCGGAGAAACGGCTATCGGCGGTAAGATCGTTTTCTCCCCCTGGGAAGCAAGCGTTGTCCGCTTGCGTTCCTCATAGTTGCTTCCGGTATAGGTATTGGCGCCATTTAAATCTGCCTGGTAGCCTCTTAATGCATAGGGGAACCCTTCTATTTTTTCACTTCGGTAATTGATCCCGCTGTTGCCTTCGGCAGAAACCTTGTATTCCACCCTGATCTCAAAATTTTCCGGCATGTCTCCCTGCCAAATGATAAACGTATTACGTTTCAGCAGCGTTGCCGGCGTAACGACGCCCACCAGGCAGCTATCTTCCACCCGCCAGTAGGTTGTATCCCCAACCCAATTGTCCAAAGTTCGGCCGTCGAATATCCGCACAAAACCATCCTCGTCTTTTTGCCCTGCGTTTTTAGCCGTACGGCAGCTGCCCAATAATAAAACGGATAACAGGACGCCTGATACCCAGGCGCTTTTCGGTATAGTATAACTCCTATTCAGCTTGTACATAATTCGAATATAACAATATCCGTCCAATCCATTTCACCATATACTTCTCATCTCACCCGACAGGCAAATTCGATAAATGGCCGAAATTGTATAAAATATGTCATTTGCGCCATCAGCGCAACGACTTACATTTGTCCTCTGGTACCAAGCCAACCGTTAAAGTCAACCGTCTTATGCCCACCGAAAAAAAGAAACTGATCGTTGTCATACCCATGCCGGGGATTTTCCTGCTGGATATAGCCGGCCCCTGTGACGTGTTCATGGCGGCCGACAGAGCCTTGAGCGAAAACCCGGGTACCGGCAGAGCGGGATATGAACTTTTACTCGCATCACCGGTAGGATCTAAAAAAATCCTGACTAAAAGCGGCATCGAAATAGATTGCCCTGTCCTGACATCGGAGATCACCAGGCCCATCGATACCCTGATTATAGCCGGTTTCTCCAGGATGCAGCTGCAAAGCGGACATCCCTTCTTTCAATGGCTGAAGGACATCTATCCGAAAGTACGCCGCATCGGCTCTGTTTGTATAGGCACGTATGCATTGGCCGAAGCAGGTATCCTGGATGGCAAACAAGCCACCACTCACTGGGAATTTAGTCAGGAGTTTCAGCTCAGGTATCCCGCAGTCAAAGTGGACACAAACCCCTTTTATACGCGCGACTGCAATGTATATACCTCCGGTGGAGTAGCGTCCGGCATCGACCTGGCCCTGGCCCTTGTAGAAGAAGACTATGGACGGGATGTGGCCTTGTACACGGCCCGTAAGCTGGTACTGCATCTGAAACGGCCGGGTTACCAGTCTCAGTTCAGCACATTGCTCCAGGTTCATAGCCTCGAAAACTCGATCGCAGGCAAACTTCACCCCTGGCTGATCCGGTGCCTGGCAGAAGAGCTAAGCGTAGAACACCTGGCGGAACACAGCAACATGAGCGTACGCAATTTTACCCGCGTATTTCTAAAAGAAACGGGGCTCACACCTGCCAAATTTGTAGAAAAACTTCGTGTCGAAGTCGCCCGCAAATACCTGGAGGATAGCGATCTCACGATGGATCAGATAGCGGTAAAATGTGGTCTCGGCGGACTCGTCTCCATGCGCCGCACTTTCATGCGGCACATGATGGTATCACCCAGCGATTACCGTCGTTCCTTCAGGACATCCCTTCACCACATAGAATAAAATATCTTAAAACATACCATCATGAAAGTAGCTATCAATGGATTCGGACGCATAGGAAGAATGACCTTAAGGGCGCTCCAGGATAAACAAGCAGTGGAAGTCGTGGCCATCAACGACCTCACTGACATAGGATTGCTCACACATCTCTTTAAATATGATACCTCCCACGGGAAGTTCCCCGGCACGGTAGTACAGAAAGACAACAGCATTGTTGTCAACGGACAACCGATCCTGCTCCTGAGTGAAAAAGACCCTGAAAAATTACCATGGGAAGAACTGGAGATAGACGTTGTGATAGAATCTACCGGCCGCTTCACAGAAAGGAGTAAGGCGCAGCTGCACCTTAATGCTGGCGCTAAAAAAGTGCTCATCACCGCTCCGGCTACCGGCAACGTAAAGACGATCGTAGCAGGCGTAAACAATGACTGGATAACAGAAGAGGACCAGATCCTCTCCACCGCCTCCTGCACGACCAACTGTATTGCACCGCTATTATATCTGTTGGAAAAAGAATACGGCATTGCATCGGGATTTATGAGCACCATCCATGCTTTTACCATGGATCAGATGCTGCAGGATGGCCCGCACAAGGATTATAGAAGAGCACGCGCAGCTACCCAATCTATCATACCCACTACCACCGGCGCCGCCAAAGCCATCGGAGATGTGTTACCCGGTTTAAAAGGCAAACTGGATGGATTTTCTTATCGCGTACCTGTTATTGACGGCTCCATAGCCGACATGTCCATCAACCTGGTAAAACAGGCCCCTGCCGCCGAAATGAATGAGTTCTTCCGTTATCATGCCTCCTCGTCGCTGAAAGGTATTTTAGAATATACCGAAGAACCCTTTGTTTCTGCCGATATATTGGGCAATACACATTCCTCTATTATTGACGGTACTCTAACCCGCAACATTGGGAACCTGGTAAAAGTAGTCGCCTGGTATGACAATGAAGTCGGGATCTCCAACAGGCTGGCCGAACTGACAGTAGAACTGGCAAGTATGAGGGCTGTCCCGGCCTAAAACCGGTCTTTCCCGGCATAATGAGGTCGTTCCGACAAATTCGTATCTTTAAGCGCATGAATCAGCGCCATCAAATGGTCAATGAAGCCGGCTCCCGGGATTCCCTGCTCTGGGAATTCGACGGCATCCGCATGGGACACGCCGTTTCCAAATTCCATGCGCTCACTTCTTTCAGCGCCAGTACCGCCAACGACGATGTCATTCGCCTTCATATCGGGCTCAAAGGCAACTACAGTTTCCACCACCGGCAGCTCGATACCGACTTCCACCTGATCGGCGGCCATCACAACATCATGTATTCAAAAGACTTTGACATGGTAGTGGAAAACCGCACACTGGAAATCGAAACCTTCGGCATACAATTCCCCCGCGAGAGCTTCCTTCGCTTCACCCAAAACGCAACCGACCTCCTCAAAGCTTTCGGAGACCAGGTGGCCGCCGGCAATCCGGTCCTCCTCTCCGATCAGTGGGGCGCCGTCGATCCGCAACTGCAACAGGCCGTCTACCAGGTCATTAACAACAACTATACCGGCGACTTCCATCGGGTATTCCTGCTCTCCAAATGTCTCGAAATCCTGGTTCTCTGTGCCGAATCCTGCCACCTCGACGCCGGAAAAAAGCAGGAATTCATCCGGACCCCCGCCGACAAGGAAAAGATCATCGCCGTCCGCGACCTGATCAACCAACGCCTGACCCAACCACCCAGTCTCTCCCAGATAGCCCGTTCGGTAGGTCTCAACGAATACAAGCTAAAACGAGGGTTTAAGGAAATGTTCAATAATACCGTCTTTGGGTATCTGCTTGAACAACGCCTGCTGATGGCCCGTCAATACCTGCTGGATACCCGGAAGACCGCCGCCGAAATATCCTTCGAGCTCGGCTACACGACCCCCCAGCACTTTAATAATGTCTTTAAGAAACGATTTGGGCTGACTCCGGCTGCTGTTAGAAAAGAGCAGTAGAGGGTCAGAAAAAATCCGTAAAGTGCAATCCATCACCATAAAATCGGTCTACTATTGTGCATAACAAAAAGCAAATTGTATGCACCAGCCACTTAGCGTCACAAGCACCATCACCATTCAGGCTTCTCCCGACAGGGTCTGGAACGCCCTCACCAATCCGGAAATGACCCGAAAATATATGTTTGGCTGTGAAGCCCTCTCCGACTGGCGGCCCGGCAGCCCCCTTATCTGGAAAGGACATTTCAATGGGGTTGAGATGGTCGCCGTCAAGGGTACCGTCGTTACCATCGAACCCGGCAGGTTCCTGGCCTATACGACCATCGATCCCAACAACCCGGCTATCCCCGATCTCCCGGCCAATTACCTCACGGTCACCTACGACCTGACTCCACAGGGCGATCAGACGCTGCTCACCGTTTCCCAGGGCGACTACAGCACCGTGGCCGACGGCGACCAACGCTACCAGGAAACCATTGCCGGCGGCGGCTGGACCCCCATCCTCGTGCAAATTAAAGAATTGCTCGAAACCCCCGTTTGATCTCATTCCGGCGCCACCACCTGCATCAAGGCCGGAATACTACAGGCATCATAACAGGAGACAGGCGCCCCTGCCGGCGGAGTCGTCTTATAATCTTTTCCCATCAGCCCGGTGGCCGTGCTCCGCTTG
Source organism: Puia sp. (assembly GCA_035555335.1). Lineage (GTDB taxonomy): Bacteria > Bacteroidota > Bacteroidia > Chitinophagales > Chitinophagaceae > Puia. Next base: position 77,851 of record DATMGS010000008.1, on the reverse strand, counting down.
CCATAGGCTAAATTGATATTGGCACGTAACCAGGGCAAATAGTCCGGCTTATTGCCATCCTCGATCAGGCGTATTATATATTGAGCTAAAATTGCGTTGTACACCCCCTGCTCTTCCCCTGTTTCAAAGGGCAAAATACCATTGGCATCACACATCTTATTTTGGGTATAGTCGGCAGCCAGCACCGCGTCACCCAGGTACATGGCATTGTTTGTCGTTTTATACAACAACACCGCGGCGCCAATGCAGCTCGCCTGATTATAGGTGTGCGTCGTCCAGTCTGCCGGATTATTGTCTACTTTATTGTCAGCTACCTTACCGCTGGTGGTGTCGAAAAGATTCGTCCTCGCCCACTGATAGACCGTCTCCGCTTTTTGTACATACTGCCCGTCTTTGGTAATGTTGTACAAGGTCAAGGCCCCAATGACAGTAGGGTAGTTGATGCAGGCTGTCTTGCCTCTTTGCTTCCAGGCCCATTCCATACCCCCGGTGGATGGATCAAAGGACCCGACCCTGCCGATCGTGGAGTCGCCATTCCACACAAAATTGAAACCAGCTTTCGCATGATCTAAATATTTTTGATCGCCCGTAGTCTCATACGCCCGGGCCAGGGCAATGATCCACCACATCATATCATCCCAGATAAACCATTTATCCTGGTTTGTCCAGTCATAAGCCGCGTACTGCACGCTGCCCCCCTGGTAAATATCTTCGATTAGCTGCTTGTAGGCGGGGTCATTGGTTCGTTTGTAGGCATTCATAGCCATATCCCAATAAATAGCCTGTGTCCAGATAGCGCCAATACCGCTCTTATCCGATGCCCGGTAGTACAATTTCATATCCGGACTGTACAGGTACTTATTAAAATCATTATAAGCGCTGGTGGCATTATTGGCAGTGTAAGATACGGGAGTATTACCTGACGTATCTGTCACCGGCGTGCTGCCCCCGCTTTTGCCGCAGGACACCATACACAGCAGGACAAAAAAAGCAGATATATTTTTCATAGCGATGCATTTATTTTACTGTTATTTTCCTCACCCTATTGTTGCCCATGTCCAGCACATAGAGGTCATTATTTTTATCAACGGCAATACCGGTAGGCTGGTTAAACCGGGAGTCGCTCCCTAATCCATCGATATACCCGGTGTTATTACCTACTCCTGCGATGGTCGTCACCGCCCATGTATCGACCGTTACCAGGCGGACACAATTACTTGGATCTCCCCCTCCCTGCCCACTGACGAACAGATTGCCCTTACTGTCGATCGCAATCCCCCAGGGACGCGCAAAAGTGGCGCTTGTTCCGATGCCATCGTCCATCCCGCTGACATGCGAGGTGCCCGCAAGGACGACTCCATTGTCAAATGTATCGGCAGTTGCATCATACGTGTATTTCATGACGGCCTCATCGTCATAATGCGTCGCATAGAGATTGCCTTGCCCGTCGATGGTTATGGTACAAGGAAGAGAGTGATTGATAACCTGTTGCACGGATCCGTTCTTAAGCTGATAAATACCATTTCCGTAAAAGTCCGACCAATAAACAGCCCCGGTCGTATTGTTGACAACAACCGAGGTCAACTCATTCCCGCCATTCCCGTCACTATGTGCCCAGGTGGAAACAACCCCATCCGGCGTAATCTTACGGATATTCCGGCCATTCCTTTCCGAAACATACACATTGCCATTGTTATCCACGGTGGTGCCACAGGGATTATTGAACTGCGCTGAGCTGGCATTGCCATCCGCATAACCATTGATGCCGCTGCCCGCAATAGTAGTGACAGTTCCATCGGCAGCGATTTTTCTGATCCGTTGATTTCCTCCGTCGGCTACATAGACGTTCAGGTCCTTATCAACCGATAGCTGGCCCCTTACCCCGTTGAAATTGAAGGAGGCGCCGACTCCCTGCCCGTCGCTATACCCGGCGCTGCCGGAGCCTGCTAACGTCGCCACCGTGTAAGAAAACTGGTAATTGAATACATCGGAACTGGTGCCTAAAGTTTTATCGATCGTAACGACGATAGGTCCGGTACCCGTTTTTTCCGTAACGACAGCCATGATCTCACTGCCGTTTACACCTACTACCAGCAAGGGCACGCCATTAATAGACACTTTTACGGTGGAAGTATCGGCTGCGAAATTGCTGCCTTTTATAAGGATCTCCGTGCCTATCGGACCCGTTGCCGGCGAAAAAGAGGTTACGGTGATTGGCTGAGAAGGATTGTGGGAAAATCCATTGCTTTTTTTGCAGCTGATCAACCCCGCAGAGATGATCGATGCAAGTAGTACTATATAAATTTTAGTCGACATAAATTGATCTGGTTTAAAAGTGAAAATTTACCAACCGGTGTTTTGAACCAGCTGCTTATCATTGTTTACATCGTTAGATGGCAAGGGAAACAAATAATGTTGTTTTTTAAACACACGGTTCTCGAAAACGATTACGTTTAAAAAATCCGGCAGATCAAAATCTATATTGAGACCATACATCGGACCGTTATCCGTTTGTTCGGCAATTTTCCATCGGCGGACATCGAAAAACCGGTTATTCTCAAATGCCAGTTCCACTCTCCGCTCCTTTCTTAAGGCAATACGCATATCATCCTGTGAGGAAGGCGCATTCAGGGAGGCAGAACCATACTCGGGTATACCTGCCCTGACCCTTATCAGGTTTAGGTATTTCAGGATATCAGGATCGGCCGGGTTCGATTCATTCAGACATTCCGCATAGTTCAGATACACTTCAGCCAGACGCAGCAGCGGCAGCGTCCTGTTATTGACATTCCAGGCTCCGAATCCCATCGCTTTACGCGCCACATACCCCGTCCTGGAATAGTCATTCGATGTTTGCGAGTGCCCTGAATTACCATGATAAAAGAATTCGGTATGAATTTCACCATTCTGTGTATCCAGCCACAAACTCCCGCTATAGGTTATATTTACATAGAATCGCGGTTCCCGGTTGACCCAGGGACTATAAATGGCCCTCACCTGGTCATCCAGCGGAGCCTGAAAGTTCGAATATCCGGTGCTTACATAACCCGACTGCGGATCATCGATGCTTCTTCCATTGGCTGTGAAGAAGGCATCTACCATATTTTGAGTGGCATCGATGGCCGTGCCGCCTCTGGAGTCATTGCCACCCGGCGCTCCGTTGTGATAAGGGGTCAATGCATATTGCCAGGGCCCGACAGAACTGGCCACTCTGATAAAAATGGCCTCTTTATTCCAGTCTTTTATAATGGCATCTTTACAGGACATATAGGCGTCTATTACACCACTGTTCATTTCAACATTCAGATCGTATACGGAGGGGACGAACTGGCTGATAAAATCATGGTAAGCGCTGGCCGCAAGGGCCCATTTATTGGCATCATAGGTCTGGCTGATCAGCTGTTTCCCATCCTTATTCTTTAAGGCGGCATAATCCGTATTGCCATTGAACAAAGGACTCGCGGCATATAGCAAAGCCTGCGCCCGGATAGCCAATGCCACACCCTTCGTAATGCGACCGCCATCCTGGTCATTACTCGCATATTGCACCGGCAGGTCCAGGGAAGCCTTTTGCAGTTCACTGGTTACATAGTCGGTGCATTCATCATAGGAATTGCGGGGTACCTGCAGGTTGGCATCCACCGATACGGGGGCTTCTCCCATCAGCACCACCGGCCCATAAATACGCATGAGATAGAAATAAAAAATAGCCCGTAACGCCCTCGCTTCTCCCTTATGCATTTTTATCTGGTCCTCCGAAATGCCGCTGATGCCGTCCGCCTTTTGCAGAAAAATGCTCGCAGCCCTGATACCCTGGTAATAATTAGCCCAGTAGGAATCAACAATGCCCGAAGAAGCATCCCAGCTGCCATTGTTGATATTGTTCGCAACCCGGTCCGGCCAGGTTAGCACGGCTTCGTCCGAGGCACAGGTCCATACACCGGCATTTTGACCGCCCCCGGCATCGCGCTGACCATATTCATCAGGGACCCGGCTGTACACATTCGCCAAAAACTCGTTGGCAGTCGGCCATGATTCAAAGGTTTTATCAAGTGTTATATTATCATCAGGCACCTGGCTTAAATATTTTTTACAGGATGCAAAAAATAAGGGAGACAAGGCTAGCAATGTATAGAGTATTTTTTTCATTTTATTCGAGGTTGAAATTAGAACTTGAGGTTAATGCCCATAGAAGTTGTTCGTACGTTTGGATACGTATTTCCATTATTGGTATTCAACTCAGGATCCCATAATTTGAATTTGCTGAATGTCACCAGGTTGAGCCCTTCGGCATAGATAGCCGCATTTTTTACCCCCCATCTGCTCAGGAAGGAGGTCGGTAGATTATAAGACAACTGCGCTGTCTTTAAACGCAGAAAATTTATATCCTTCACCCACCAACTGCTGGTTTGATAATTATTAAAGTTGGCCGCATTGCCATAGGCCAGGCGGGGATATAACGCATGTTGGCTGGGATTCTCCGGCGTCCATCGGTCGTTGGCGACGGCAAACACATTGCTTTGCTCCGCCGTAAACGGAGAGATGGCGTCGCCGCCGATGTATCGGTCGCAATTGGCAACACCCTGGAAAAATATCGCGAGGTTGAAACCCCTGTAGCCGATATTAAAGCCAAAACCATACACCGTTGTCGGGACATCCCCACGACCAATATAAGCGACATCATGATAATCTATCTGCCCGTCCCCATTCAGATCCTTGTATTTGATATCCCCCGGCAAAATATTGGATTTGTCGCCGCCTGGCACCGGGTGGGTATCGATGTCATGCTGATTGGTAAACAGCCCATCGGCTACATAACCGAACCTTGCCAGGATATTATGACCCGTATGGTTCATCCAGGGATAATCTTGAGGAGGCATATCATTCTGGATCAGCTTGTCTTTATTGTAAGTAATGTTGCCTCTCAGACCCAAACTTACCCGGCCGATCTTGGTATTATATTCCAGCGTGGCATCGATACCCTTATTATCGACTACCCCCAGATTGCCATATTGCTGACTTGTCAGGCCCATAAAATCAACATTGGAAGCCCGTGCAAGGAATATACCTTTGCGGTGCTCGGTAAATCCGTCGACGATCAATGATAACCGGTTATTGAGTGTTTTTACTTCCAACCCGATGTCCTGCTTGTTGGAGGTGGCCCAGCTTACATTGGATCCATACCGGCTGATCGCGATACCGTTTACACTATTAAAATTGCCGAATGAATACCCCTGGGCGCCGTCATTCAGCTTGTCAAGATATAAGAATCGCAGGTTGGCATCATTTACGGTACCAAGGCCCACAATTCCATTGGAATACCTGACTTTAAGGAAGTTGATGCTCCTGCTGAGGCCGTTGAAAAACTTTTCATTGGAAATCACCCAGCCGATCCCCCCGGCAGGAAATAAGCCATACCGCTTGTCGGGGCTGAACAGCTCTGAACCATTATATCCCAGGTTAAACTCAGCGAAATAGCGGTCGTCATAGGAATAAGTGACCCTGCCCGCCAGACCCACATAACGTTCTTCAAGACTTGTCAGATAGTCGGCGGCAAAATCATCCTCTTTGCTGCTGGCATAAAAAAGCGCCAGACCGCTTACCCGATGCTTGTTAAAAGCCCTTTCGTAATTAATAGCACCCTCTGTATAAAACAGGCGGGTCCCCGTATTGCCCCTCCCATAGTCCAGATAGGGATTGGGAGAAACATAGGTCCGGGTTAAATTCAACGTGCCGTCTGCCTTATAGGGGGAATTTACATCGATAAAATAGGTGTCATCTCTTTTCCCCCGGGTAATGGTTTGTTCATTATGAGCATCGAAAGCAGCCATGGCTGTAATATTCAGCCCTTTGGTAAGGAAAGCCAGATCCTGCGTAAGTCTTAAATTAGAGTTTATTTCATTGGCATTGGTTTTGGCAAAACCCCGGGTCGTCAGGTCTGCGTATGGATTCCTGAATCCGCCATTGGGAGAAATGCCGGGTACCAATCCTCCGGGATACATAACAGGGTAGATCACCGGTGCGGCATCCATGGCACTTTGAAAAACAGTCTGTGTAGTTTGGGCCGGACCATTCAGGATGGAGAAATACCCCTTGACCCCTAAGTCCACTTTCGTAGAGCTGGTAAGCTTTGTATTCAGGTTCGTGGTAAAATTATACCGGTTATACTTCAGGGCTGAATTATAGCTTTCCTGATTCCCCGTTTTCATGAAACTGCTTTCATCATAATACGATAGCGATATATAGTATTGCGCATTTTGAACGCCGCCGCTGGTATTGACATTGGCCCTGCGCATATGCCCCATCTTGTTTAACACCGCATCCAGCCAGTTGACATTGGGATAGACCATCGGATCCAGACCGGATGCCGTTTTGTCGATGTAATCCTGCGAATACATCGGGGCCTGATTGCGGGTAGTCAACGCCTCATTGGCAAGGTTCATATAACTGATCCCATCCATCATTTTAGGCATCCTGGTAAAAGTATTCACCCCTTCACTATAATCGGCATACACCTGCGGTTTACCCACCTTGCCGCTTTTGGTTTTCACCAGTATGACGCCATTGGCGCCCCGTACGCCATACACCGCTGTACCGGACGCATCTTTTAAAATGGTGAATGACTCGATATCTTCGGGATCGATGTTATTGAGATCGCGCTCGACGCCATCCACCAGGATAAGTGGATTAGCGCTATTACCGTCCCCAAATGTCGATATGCCTCTGATCCATACATCTGCGGAGGTCTTACCGGGCTCGCCGGTACGCTGTACCCCGACAACACCGGCTATCTGGCCTGCCAGCATGGAGGATATATTGGCGGTGGGCTGCTTGAGGGTTTCCGTATTTAACGTCGATTGGGCGCCTACAAGGCTGATCTTACGTTGTTTCCCAAAAGCCACCACGGCAACCTCTTCCAGGTCTTTTCCAATGCCCGGCTTCATGTGAACATTGATGACATGCTGATTGCCCGCATGTATTTCCTGTTGCACATATCCGATATAGCTGAACACCAATACGGCGCTGTCACCCGGAACCAATATCTCATAGCGGCCATTGACATCCGTGGATGTCATGGTAACAGCACCGCTTATCGATACCGTTACTCCATTCATGGGCTTGTTGTTGTCATCGATAACCACACCCGATACGACTGTTTCTTTTTGGGTGATGGCCGAGATGAAGGACGCCGGCTGATTGACTGTTCTTTTTCGGATGACCACCACTCTGTTCACTTCCTCATAACCGAGGGATTTATTCTGCAATAATTTTTGCAGCACATTTTCCAACGGCTCTTTGGAGAAGGAGCAATTCCCCACGTGATAGGTGCTGAGGAGTTGTTTGTCATAAGCAAAGGGCACTTTTGTGGCTTTCCGGATCTCCCGGATGGCAGACTCCAATGTGCCGCTTTTGATTTTCACCGTAACGGTGATTGCCTGCAGGATCTGCCCATCTTCGGCATATGCCGGCAGAATAAGGGAGTATAGGATGAATAAATACAGCAACACGCAGGACAGCTTTCTAAGCCTACTGGCTTTTTTCATGGCAAGCTCGTTTTTCATACTTTTAACGCTTTAGTTTGGTTTTTTAACAGCACCGTTAGAGAACTAAAAAATTTATTTAGATAAGAAAATTTGATTACCCTTTTTTTCGATTCTCAGGTTATGGATGGCGGCCAATACCTGCGCGGCTTCTACCGGCGACATGGAGACAAGTAGCTCAGTGGTGTATCTTGTATTTCTTATGGCCTCATCAGTTGCTTCCATCCCGATCCCGAAATTCTTTTTTATAAGCACCGCCATCTCCTTGAAAGAAAGATCATTTAATACTAATCTTCCATTCTGCCAGGCCGTTAATGACTCATCCAATGCTATTTTCTTATAGCTCCTGGCACCCTTGTCGTATACCAGCTCCTGCTCCTTTTCAAGCAGGCTAAGGGGCACAAATTGACTGGCAACGCTCACTTTCCCGCTTAGAACGCCAATACTCAGATTGTTCAGTTCCTTATACGCAGATATAGAAAAGGAAGTTCCAAGCACGGTAGTTGTCACCCCCTGGCTTTGAATTACAAAAGGTCGTTTCTCATCCTTTTTGACATCGAAAAAGACCTCTCCATCCACCAGCTCGATCCTTCTGGCCCCGGAAAAATCGTTTTGGACCCTGAGGTAAGTTCCTGCATTCAGGATCAACTGCGAGCCGTCCCGTAGGATGACTTTTTTCTTTTCACCGATGCCGGTGCTGATGGTAGTAAATGCGATAGTATTGCTTTGGTCAGCCTTATGGTTCTTTAATAGCTGGGACACACCTCCTGCACCGGCAATTAATAGTATCATGGCCGCTACTTTCCAATAACGCGGCAGCATCCATACTTTCCCTTCGCCCCTTATCGTAGATTGAACCTTGCCCCATATCTCCTGCCTTGTAGCCGCCGCTTCTTCTTCAGATAAGGACACAGGTTCTCCGCTGTCAAATGATTGATACCAATTGTCGACAGCGCTTATATCCTTTTCGGCGGCATTGCCAAGCAGGTATCGCTTGAGTAATTGCCTGATCTTTTGTTTTTCCAATGGGCTTCCTTTTATAGAGTATCTTTTAAAAAGCCCTTTGGTACTAGTCGAAAGAGCGATTTTTTGAAAAAAAAGTAAAAAATTCCCAGGTAGGGGGAGAAATCGGGGGAATGGGGTGGGGGGGCGGCGGTGGCGTTTCCTTTAATTGGAGCCATAATAGACCAGCAAAAACACAATAAATGCCCAATCTCCGCTGTCATGGGATTTAATAGAGGCTCTTAGCCGTTTAAGCGCCTCGGTCAGTTGATTTTTTACGGTTTGCTCGGAAATGTTCAGCCTGCTTGCAATATCTGCTATGGAGAGATCCTCTTCCCGGCTCATTCGGAATACCTGTTGCATTCTGGCTGGCAGTTGCTTGATCTCGCTTTCGATAAGCCCACTCAATTCTTTTGTTTCCATAGAATTAGGAGGAGTATGGTCGCTTAGCATTTCAAATACGGCGCTATTCTTGATCTCAGCGGCAGTATAGGCATAATGGCTGATCACACGATACTTTACGGCCGTAAAAAGATACCGGCCAATTTCTCCGTCCTCAAAAGTGAAAATTTCTTTCCTCCTGCGCCATAAAGTGGTCATGACCTCCTGTACCAGGTCCTTCGCCACCTCCTTATCTACCCGCTGGCAGGCTTTTGTATACAGCCCGTTCCAATACCTGGAAAAAAGCGTCTCGAAAGCAGCAGCATTATCGTCTGTTTTAATAGAGTGTAATAGTTCTCCGTCGCTAATCATTTCTTTAAGGTATACGACAGGAAAGTAGCAAAAAAAAGGTATTCCGCTATAAATTTCTTTGAAAAGTATTCCTCCCTGTTGCTAAAAAAAGGCAAGAGGTTTAGCTCGCCCTGCCTGCATAAAAAAAATGATCTTTGATCTTTAGCCTGTTTCTCGATAGGTTTGCAACCTATTAAATCTTCACTCTGTTTAACGTAACATGCTGATGAAAAATCTCCTGAAAAAAATTGCTGCCATGACGGGCACCGGCGTGATGGCCCTTACGATCATAGCTGCCCGTGCCCAGGTAAGCCAAATGCCCGCTTACCCATTAATCACACACAACACGTATTTCAGCATCTGGTCCAATACGGATAAGCTCAACGAATCGGTCACCCACCATTGGACGGGTAAAGACCAGTCCTTAATAGGGATCATCCGGGTGGATGACGACTATTACCGGTTTATGGGAGCGCCGGCAACGGAGTATAAAACGGTGCTGGCGGCAGGTGACGAAGCGGCTTACGCAGCCAAATACCTGGCGGAGACAATGCCTCCCGCAGAATGGAACCAGCCTGGCTTTAATGACCAGGACTGGCAGAAGGGTACAGGACCTTTTGGCGATCAGCGCGCAAATGCCGGGACGGTCTGGACAGGTAAGGATATCTGGGTTCGCCGTTCCTTCAACATCACTGCCTTGCCCGAGGGAAAACTGCTGCTAAAGTTCTATCACGACGATGACGCCGAGGTTTTCCTGAATGGCCAGCGCATTGCACATCAGCCGGGAGCCAACAGTGATTATGAGATGATTGTCCTGTCCGACGACGCAAAAGCCAAATTGCAGATCGGGGAGAACCTCTTAGCTATGCACTGTAAGAACACCGGCGGCGGTAGCTGGATAGATGCAGGCCTGTCAGAAGAAATAATTGACCAGGCGCAAGCCGGTATGTCTGCGGCTGAACAAACATCCGTAAATGTTACAGCTACACAAACGACCTATACCTTCCAATGCGGGCCCGCCAACCTGCATGTCTGTTTTACCTCCCCTTTGATCATGTCGGACCTAAGCCTGTTCTCATCGCCCGTATCTTATATCTCCTACCAGGTTTATTCCAATGATGGCAATACACATAAGGTAGATATATACCAGAGTGTTTCCAGCAACGTAGCCGTAAATCAGCCTTATCAGCCCGTACAGGCGTCTGCTTACCTTAAAAATGGGCTCAGCATTCTGAAAGCCGGCACCGTCGAACAGCCGGTACTGCAAAAGAAAGGCGATAACCTGCGGATCGACTGGGGCTATGTCTATGTGTCGGCGCCGCTGACATCCGGGGCTAAACAATACATTACTCCGGATGCGGAGGGGATATCCTCCTTCCTGCACGCCGGCTATACCAGTACCGCCGAAAACGGTAAGCAGCTCGTGCTGAATACTGTTTTGCCTTTCGGCCAGATAGGAACTACCCCCTTGAGCAAATTTATCATGGTCGGATATGATGATATCCGGTCCGTTCAATATTTCGGAGCCAACTTAGCCCCCTGGTGGCGCAATACACCAGGAGCTACCATGGATGGTATGCTAACCAATGCCAGTACCCATTATCCGGCTGTAATGAGCGCCTGCAAAGTAACCGATGCCAGGATCTATACGGATGCGGAAAAAGCAGGAGGTGATACCTATGCCAGACTCTGCATTATGGCCTACCGTCAGAGCATCGCCGCACACCAGCTGGTGAAAAGCCAGCAGGGCGACCTGCTGTTCCTGTCAAAGGAGAACTTCAGCAATGGTTCTATTAATACAGTTGACGTAACCTATCCGTCCGCTCCGCTCTATCTTTTGTATAACCCCAATCTGCTCAAAGGCATGCTGAACGGCATCTTTTATTATAGCGAGAGCGGCAAGTGGAGCAAACCCTTTGCAGCGCATGACTTAGGAACCTACCCGCTTGCCAACGGACAAACTTATGGAGAAGACATGCCTGTTGAAGAGTGTGGCAACATGATCATTCTCGCAGCCGCCATTGTACAGGCGCAGCATGATCCCACTTATGCCAAACAACATTGGAAAACATTGACCACCTGGGTGAACTACCTCGGCGAAGCCGGTTTTGATCCGGGCAATCAATTGTGTACGGACGATTTTGCCGGTCACCTCGCTCACAATGCCAACCTGTCCGTGAAAGCCATCGTTGCTATCGGAGCCTACGCACAAATGGCCGGAATGCTGGGCGAAGCCCAGACGGCAAAGAAATATAAGGCCATGGCGCAGGAGATGGCCGCCAAATGGGTGGACAAAGACAATGCCGGTGACCACTACGCCCTGGTCTTCGACAACAAGGACACCTGGAGCCAGAAATATAATATGGTATGGGATAAAGTACTCCACTTAAACCTGTTCCCGCAAAAAGTATACGATATGGAGCTCAGTTATTATCTCACACATCAGCAGAAATACGGCCTGCCGCTGGACAGCCGCAAAAGCTATACGAAGTCCGACTGGATCTTATGGACAGCCGCCATGACCGATAAACAAGAGGACTTCGATCAGCTGATCCAACCGGTTTACCGCTTCGCTACCGAAACTCCTTCGCGGGTACCGCTAAGCGACTGGCATGAAACCGGCGACGGTAAAATGGTCGGCTTCCAGGCCCGCAGCGTTATCGGTGGTTACTGGATGAAACAGCTACGGGAAAAAATGGCTGGCAAATAAATGCCCATGATGACGAAACGCCGTGCTCCGCGCTAGCGAAATACGGCGTTTCGTTAATACCCAGGATTTTGTACCAGGTTGGGATCGCTTTGTAAAGCAGAAAGGGGTAGGGGATAGAACGCCCAGTTTTGATTCCAGACTCCTCCTTTCACTGGTGTGAGCACCGTCATTACGGAATCGATATCTCCGGTCCGCTTTAGATCCAGCCATCGGTGCCCCCATTCGGTAAACAGCTCGACCTGCCGCTCGTGTAGGATGGCCTTGACCACCGATGCTATATCCATTGCTCCTGTATAATTCGGAAGTCCCGCCCTGTCCCGGATGATATTCAGGTCGGCTATAGCGCCATTTACATTTCCCTGCCTCGCCCTGGCTTCTGCCCGGATGAGGTATTGCTCCGCCAGCCTAAACACCATTTCGTATTCTGCCACCGTAGCATTCGGTGCGGCGATCTTATACTTATAGGGATAGAAATAGGTGCTCGTGCCTATTGTCAGACTATCTATCCAATAGACCTTCCTTTCATCACCGGTTTCGAAAGCCTGTACCAACGGGCTGTTGGCATAAACCAGGTTGCTCAGATACGAGGACGTGGAAGACAGGGGAATAAAATACCGGGCGTCTTCCGTATTGAGACCCGGGCTGGTAGGGGGCAATTGCCAGATGCTTTCATGGCTGTTCTTTAAAAAGACAGCATTGAGACTAGCCTCCAGGCTGTATTCGGCCGAATTGTTAATGACGGCCCCGGCTGCTGCTTCAGCGCTGTCATAGGCGCCCGTATATAGGGCCGTCCTGGCCAAAAGGGCAGCGGCAGCCCATTTGTTCGGTCGGATGCGCTCCCCGGAAATATTCAGCAGGGTAACATCCAGGTAGTTTGGGCTGAGCAAACTTTGCGCGTTAGTAGCATCTGCCTTTATCTGGTTCCACACCTGCGTCTTGGGCGATCGGGACAGCTGCCGGTTGACGGCCGTATCCGTACCGGTGACCAGGGGACAATCCCCATATAAATTCACCAGGTAGAAATAACAGAAGGCGCGGACGAATTTAGCCTCCCCGAGCAATTGGGTCTTTACGGCAGGGGTTAACCCGGTTGCACTATCCAGGCCCGCTATCGCTGAATCGGCCACTGCAATATATCGGTAGAAAATATTCCAGAATTCGGTGCCTGTCCCTGTTTGAAGAAGGGCGTCGAGATAATATCCGGTGAATTGGATATTGCTAAGGTCATAAGGGCTGAGCTCATCGGCTGATAATCCCGCCAGCACCGACAGGTTGGCGCCTGCGTAAGTGTCATAGAGGGAGCTATAGATCCCCGTCATTACGCCGATGGCCGAACTATCGCTGGAATAGGTAGATCGACCTGCACCTGTGATGATTGGACGGGATTTATAACATTGACTGGCTGTCATTATTATGCTGCCGCATAAGACGGAATACAGGATCCTCTGTTTCATATGATAGTTTTCGTTATTTCGGGAGATAGAAACGAAGGACAGGAAGGATAATTAAGGGGTGTCGTCAGGCTGTATATTGCCCGCTAAAGATAGGATATTTTTACATTCAAAACCCGGAATCTACATCGGAAAATCCTTGCCAGTAATTCCGGCCAGTTCTACCGGCGCCTTCAGGATCAATGCTGAGAAAATCAGGAATGCTATTGTAGGTTTCTCTTAACGCGAACTCTTTAAAGTAATGAGTCAGGCATCAGCCCTGTATCATCCAGAACCTCCATATATACCAGGCAGGTATACTGATGACCGAAAGAATAAGTATCCGCTTCCCATGTACCCTTTCTGCTTCGGGATAAACAAATACCCTATCTCCATTGGGCAGCGTCTTTTTGAAATACGTTATAATATACCCGAGGAGAATACCTAAGATACCACCGAGCACAGCGAATAGATAACCTGCATAAATCCAGTATATTCCTGTGGTCTCAGGCTTGGCCAGCTCATGAAGCCGCTCCTCTTTTAGCTGCTCGGCTTTGGCCGGCGTGATCGAGATGCCTCTTTCCGCTAAAAGCTTTTTAGCCAGGGCATAGTCGAAATGCCCCCATTCATCAGGTTTTTTGATGATTTCCTGCAATTCCTGGTTGGAGAAAGACAGCAGGTAATAATCCGGATCTACATCCTGTAGCTGGCCTTGGTAATATTCTTCCAGAGCTATATGAGCCTTTGAAAAATCATTTGCCTGAACCTTTAGATGAATAGTCGGTTCAACCGTATTAAAAGCATAACTGGGATCGAAATTGGGTTGTTCATTTTCCAGTTGAAATTCAATATGCTGTTCTTTTAGTTTCTCGGCAACAGTCGTCGCAAGGCCGGCATCATTGAATTTTTGAAAGGTCAGGAAAGGGGTTGCCATAGGTAATAGGGGAATTAGTAAGGCTTAAAAATAGAAAAAATACATGTTAAACCTAATAATTCTTACGGGTTTTTTAAAACACGCCTCTTTAAAAAAAACATCGTCATCACAGCCCCTAAAAAAGCCAGCCCGGCCGATATCCGAAGGATCTTCGCATACGCTTCTATAAAACTCTCATGGTAGGACTTTTCTACCAGCGTTTTAGTCGCCGCAGGGACCGACTCCGGCGCCTTCGCATTGCCCAGGTTAGCCGCCTCCGCCATGACGACCGCCTTTTCCTGACCGGAAAGAGGACTCGAATCCAGCCGCTCTTGCAACGCACCGGAAAAGAATAAGACCGCCAGGGCGCCAAAAATAGCATTGGCAAACACATTGGATATGCGGGTCACGGCATTATTAATGCCGGAAGCAGTCCCGGATAAATGATCACTCACGGAACCCATCACCGCTGTAGTAAGCGGTGCTACCGTAAACGACATTCCCAGACCGAAAATAACAATACCTGGGAAAAAACTCGTCCAGTAATCCGAAGGCCCCCTCGTTTGTTTTACAAGAGATAAGAGCACCAGTCCCAGCCCCGCCGTGGCGGGCCCCACGATCAATAGCAGCCTGGGACCATGCTTGTCGGCAAGGCTGCCGGCCCAACGGGCTACAGAGATCATCAATATCGTAAAAGGTAAAAAAGTAAGCCCGGATTGTAACTGGCTATAACCCTGTACCTGCACCAGGTTCAAGGATAAAAATAACATGCCCGCGCCAAGCCCCGCATATAGAAAAAAAGTAAGCAGATTCACCCCGCTGAAAATCCGGTTACTAAATAAATTAAACGGCATCATCGGATGCTTGCTTTTAGCTTCAATGAATATAAAAGCAACTAACAACAACAGCCCCCCGGCCAGAGAGACAATGACCTCCCAACTAGTAAAACCGATGGCCGGAATACGCAGGAAGCCAAACGTAAGAGCCGCCAGCCCCAGGGCAATCGCAATGGCCCCGGAAAGATCGATGCTGGGATCACTCTCTGCTTCCTTGCTTTCTTTTACAGACCGCCAAAGAATGAATAGCGCCGCCAGACCGATCGGCACGTTGATGAAAAAGATAAAACGCCACAAACCCGCATCTCCCAAAGCTCCTCCCAGGATAGGCCCTCCCATGGTAACGACCGTAGTAATCGCCGACCAGGTGCCGATAGCCTTCCCTCTTTCCTTTTCATTGATAGAGGAAGAAATTAGCGACAGGCTCCCCGGAATCATCAGGGCGCCCCCAATCCCCTGCAGGATCCTGAATCCGATTAATAAAGTTACAGTAGTCGCCAACCCACAGGCCGCCGAGCCGCAGATAAAAATAAAGATGCCTGCCATGAACATTTTTTTGCGGCCCAGCTTATCGCCTAAAGAGCCGCCAATAAGGATCAGCGCCGCCAGCATTAACAGATAGGCATTCAATATCCAGAACAGATCGGCGCCGCTGGCCTGAAGACTTTGTTGCAAAGAGGGCAGAACGACATTGAGGGCCGTGCCGTCGATAAAAGCCATCGCAGAAGCCAGTATGGCCGAAACCATAACCCATTTGCCCTCCGAACTGCCTAGTGACACGGTTGCCATTCCTCAAAGTTGATTTTCGTTCACGTGGGTGCCCTACTTCAATTCAAAAAGAGCAAGACGCTGGTCCATCCCTTTATTGATAATAGTAACCGGCTTACCAGCCTCGATAAATAAATAGTCTCCCTTTTTGACAAAATCCTTATCATTCACTGCCACCTTCCCGTCGGTGAGTATCACCACCAATAGAGGAGCCTTGCGTGATGGCACCTTGACATTTCCCCCGGCAGCCAGCGTTAATTGATATCCTCTGACAGGCTTTTCATCAAACAACAACGTAAATGACTTATTATCCAAAGGGGGATCGATTGACTGCGGGTTTTTATTCGGCAGCTCCATGTCTATGACATGAAATTCAGTGGTATCGCTATTCCATACCCGATGGATACGCGGTTTGTCATAAAAGCTTTCAAACCAGATATGCCCATTAGCGAGATTCATCTTTGCCGGCTCAACGATGGCCTGCGAACCGGTTTTGGTATTAGTGAGTACTATGAATACCGAAGGCGTCGAATGCTTGTGCATGAGCGAAGTATCTCCCGGTGGAATATGCACATCCAACACCCGCACCCAGACATTTTCAAAAACTTTATGGTGCCGGGGCTCTTCACTTACCTGTATTTGTGCCGAAGATGATAAGGCCCCTGCCAGCAGGACGGCGGCAAAGGAGCATGCGGCGAAGGAAACGGAAAGCTTCATTTTTTTGATGAAAGTAACCAAAAAAATGAGCCGGATAAGAAATTATCCGGCCCGGTGCAAATAATCCTCTTCAAATTCAAATCCGTGCGTTACTTAGGAAAGGTAAAATGGTACGTCAACAATATATGGTTTCAGCGGGAGCGGGTAACCGGGAGTATTTTTGATGACCCAATTGCTCTCTAAATAGTAAGCCCCGGAAGTGAAAATGTAACCGGGAAGACAAGAAAAATTCATAGAATTTGTCAATTTATTGAATATCAGTGCGTTGTAGAATAGAGGGATACAATAATATTATATAGCCCTGCCGGTTACAACCCCGCTCACAGCTTTTACTAATAATAGCCACCCTCTTTTGGTGTGACTATATTTTTTGGTGTGATTATATTTGAAACTAAAAAAATAAATTACTATTTTGTTAAGTATTTACCCTTAATTCATTCCAAATCCATGAAAAAGAATACATATATATATCCGTTGCTGGGCCTGGTCCTATGCCTCACAGTACTGGCCTGCAAAAAATCTCTTTCCCCGGTTCCGCAACCTGCCGGTCAAACCCCGCAGGATTCCACCGTCACACCGATCGTAAAGCCGGACAGCACGGCAACGCAAACGCCGCCCTATCCGCAGACACCTGTCTCAGGCTGCTCCTATGCGCCCAATTACGGGGACTCGATTATTTATCCTCAACCGGTCACCAGCCAGGATTATATCGTCAGCCCCGTTAATAACCCGGGACCTGGTAAATATCTTTCATGGCCGATAGGACTGGTCATCGATTCCCTGACAGGAGCCATCGATGTGACCAAAAGTGAGACCGGGATGAAATATGCTATCGGCTTTGTAAAAAACGGAACTACCGATACCTGTTTAAATATCCTGATCATCGGTGGCGCCGCCTATATGGACAGTGTATATGTTCTGTCCGACGGTGCGACAACGGCAGTACCTTATTTCGAAGCCAATCCCTATTTGCCGGCTGTCTGTAGCGGTGGCGGTTGCACATTCGATGTCACAGGGTCGGCGGCTAACCTGAGAGTGATCGTGAATCAATCCACCGGTGTGATCGACTTGAAAAAGACACTTGACGGATCCAGTCTTCTGGGGGGCGCATTTGGTCTTATTCCCCTGAACGGGGTGACCGTTAACGTCCCCATCTATTACCGGCTCAACGACCCAAGTAATAATGCCCTGCAGCATATAAATGTCCAGTTAATCTACTATTATAGCAAATCACAGATAGGGCAGGGACTGCTGGCTAATGTACTCACGAAACTCGACAATTTACTGGCCGGTAACCTGATCAGCACGACCAGCAATCCAAGACCCCCGCTCGTCTATATCGTCAGGATCAAATAGATATTGCGGCTGAGGGTTTCTTGCGAAAGATAACCCTCAGCCGCAATATGTCTAATGAGGGGCCCTTCCGGAAAATAATGTAACTTCATTGACGTGAGAATATGCATGACCTTACTCGCGTTCCTGGCATTGGTATCCCTTAATTTTGGCAACCCCGGTACACCCCTAAGCCGGATCCTCACACTCTACCATAAAGCGGACGACTTATTTCGCCTCCCCAATTCCACCCCCGCTAACGACAGCACCGCACTGGCTGGTTTTGAACAGGTGATCGCTGAACTCCAAAAGTATCCGGACTTTAGTGATAAGGACACCCTCCTGTTCCAGTCCTGGCTGAAAAAAGGGGTTTTGCTTGACGTTAAATATAACTATACCGGGGCCAAAGAGGCTTATTGCAGGGCCTTAAACTTCCATAAACAAAACGATTCTTTAGGTTTCGTGGCATATATATATGCCGGCACCAGCTATTACAACCTCAACAATTTTGACTCCGCCAACTATTGCCTGCTCAAAGCGGAATCCATGGCCGATCGGTTCCGGGACCCGGACGATGAGGTCAGGTTGTATAATACATTGGGAGCCCTGTATCATGCGAATGGCAATTATCAGCAGGGAAAGAATTATTTTAACCGGGCCCTTGAAATAATTAAAGGCAAAAAACCTTTTGATACTACATACGCAGTCACCATCGAGACGAATATCGCTACTTCTTTTTCCCAGCTTGGATTATACCAGGAATCCCTTTCGATCTATAATAAGATCCTTGCCTATCGCATATTTACCGATCATACCTATTTAAACATGGGCACGGCATATGCTGCCCTGAATAAATACCGGGAAGCAATGGCCTGTTTCAGAAAAGTGAATGAGACTAAGGTACCAGGGGTCTTTAATGAAATGGGATATATGCAATTCCAATTACACAAGCCCGACTCCGCCGCCTGGTTCCTGGATCGGTTGCAGGCTCCCGGAAATGCTGGCAAACTGAATGACCTGGACTTGGGCATCAATGATTTATATAGGGCTGACCTGCTTGCCGGCCAACAGCAATATAGGACTGCCTTAACGAGCCTTCAGCGGGCCATTATTATTTTCTCCCGCAATTTTAACAACGAAGACATTTTTTCAAACCCCGCCAATTTCACGGGAACATTTGCTTCTTATCGGTTATTCGATGCCTTGTTTAAAAAAGCAGCTCTTTTCGAACGCTTGTTCAGGACCCAGCCCAAAGAAGAATACCTGCGGGGTTCTTACGAAGCCTATAAAGCCGCCCTATCCCTATTGCGGTATATTGAAAAAAGCTATGATACGGATGATGCAAAAATATTTCTGAAGAAAAATAACGGAGAGGTTTACCAGGGAGCTTTATCCGTATGCCTGGAACTATACCGCTTACACCCGGAAGATAATTACCTTGAACAGGCCTTCCTGATCAGCGAGAAAAACAAAGCGTCGATCATTATTGCCAACCTGAAAGAAAGGACTTCCAATAAAATTCCGGGAATAGAGTCGACCTTATTACAGCGCGAAAGGAATATTAAATACAATATCGCCCGTCTGAATGTCAAGAGCGAAGAAACTCCCGATAGGGGCGAAGTTGAAAAGATCGCCGGAGAAAAAGCCGGGTATGAAATAGAGCTATCCCGTCTGCAAAAAGAGCTGGAACAAAACGGGAACTATTACAAACTAAAATACGACGACTCCTCCCCGGGTTTAAAGGAATTACAACAGCACCTGAACGATCAGCAGGCCCTCATAAGCTTTTACGCTACAAAAGAAACGCTGCATATCTTTATAGTAACCCAATCCTCTTTTGCCTATACCCGGGTCGATTCCTTATCTACCCTGCAAAAAGAGGTGGGGGATTGGCTGCAATTATTAAAAACGACAGAGAACGGACGGAAGTTTAAAGGCGAGACCCTTGGCTCCCGCTTGTACCAACAGTTGATCAAACCGATACAAGCCCTCATTCCCGGAAAAGAGGAATGGATCATCATCCCCGATGGATTCTTATATTTTCTGCCCTTCGAATCCCTGCCTGCCAACAAGGAAGGGACGACATTATTGGAAACGACAACGATCAGCTACCAGTTCTCAGCCCGGCTAATCGCATCCCCTGCGACCCCCGCCATCGCCGAAAACCCCATCAGCGTCTTGGCATTCGCCCCCTTTGCCGGAAAAGGAACAAGTCCCGCTCAATCCGGATCCGCCGGATTTAGCCAATTATCCGCTTCCCGGGCAGAAGTGACTGGCCTGCAGGGAAAGGTCTATATCGACAGCCTGGCTACCAAAACTCAGTTTTTAAAAGAGATCAATAAATATCCCATTGTACATTTGGCCACTCATGCGGTCTCCGCTGTCGACAACGCTTCTGCATCATTTATAGCTTTTTACCCTGAAAAAGGCTCTCAGATGGAAGATTGCTTATACCTGGAAGAACTCTATGGTCTTAACATGAACGCTACGAAGTTGGTGATCATTAGCGCCTGCGAGACAGGACAGGGAGAATTGGTAAGTAATGAAGGCGTGATAAGCCTGGCCAGAGCATTCGCTTATGCCGGCTGTGAAAGTACCATCAACAGTCTCTGGAAAGCCGATGACAAGGCTACGTCCTTTATCATCGGGCAGTTTCATATATACCTCCAAAAAGGATATACCAAATCAAAAGCGCTGCGGCAGGCTAAACTGGATTACTTAAAAAGTGATGCGATCAATAAAAGCCCTGCCTATTGGTCGCATCTGATACTGACGGGGAATATAGAACCTCTTTATGCGTCAGGAATAAAAGCCCCCGGCAAATGGAGCATCTTCATACTTCTCCTGGCCATTCTTTCCGGTTTTTTCATAGGCATCAGAAAGAGAATTCATAAGAAATTGGAGTGAGGTCATTTCATGGGATCGGAACGATATAGGTGGATTAAGAACGGGAATACATATACTAGTTGATTATCAATTATTTATGATTCTTATATTGTGCGATATGCAAATCCGTAAAGGACATTTCAGCGACTTTGTCATGATACAGATGCCCTTTATTGGCCTTGATCTTTTCAAAAAGCGGATAGGCTTCATTCGCATCATTGCTGGCCAGCCAGCTCATAGCTAAATAATACTCGGCCTCATCCTGGAAATAATCACTGCCCGACAGAACATTAGCCGCAATGACCTGCTGAAATTTATCAATGGCATCAACATATTTTTTCAATTCCAGATCAGCCATTCCAGTCAAAAAATAAGATTTGTTGGTCTTTTCTTTCGTCGTATTGAAGAGCATTATGACAGCCTCCCAATTCTTATTATTGTACGCCTCCCCCATAGCATCCTTCGCTTCATTGCCACGGTTGGCATTTAATATATAAGAAGTGTAATACTTTCCGTATAACCCGGAAGAACTGGTCGTTGCATATTTAAAGACTCCCGCTCCCCCTGCCAGTATCAGGATACAGGCCGCTACACGCATCACATTCAGGTATAGGGTGCGGACTCGGGTCGCGGCAGGCCGGATGACAGCATCCGCATCGGTTCCCGAAAGATCAGCACGGGCCCTGACAAAACCAGCTTGCGCTTCAACAGGTCGCTGCGCCAGCCAGACAGCCTTCACAGCAGCCACCTGCTCATGCAAACCGGCGTCCTGCACCGCATTGACAGCCAGATTAAGATGGATCCATTCCTGGGCCATCTCGGGATCATCACTGATCTTTTTCTCCATTTCAACGGAACCTTTGCCGATAAGGCTCTCATCAAGATGATCGATTAACGATTGTGTGTGGTTGTCTGCCATAGGTCTTTATTTAACTATTTCGCTAAGCTGCATGGCAATGACAGGATTGTCTTTAATGAACCCGGTCAGTTGCTGCAGGCATTTATACTTTTTGTTTCGGACGACCTGCTCATTTTCATAAGGCAGGTGATCGACTATCTCTTTCATGGACAGGTTCTCATAATAGAACAATAACAATATTTTTCTGCACGGCTCACCTAACTTGTATACAAGCTCGCGCAGCTGACGTTTTTTCTCCAGGTCGGTGATATGATGACTTATATCCGCCTCTTTCTGCTCCCGGCTATACTCGAACTGTTTTTCCCGGTAGCCGGATCGCTCCCTTCTCTTTATTTCATTCATCCAGATGTTTTTGGCCACGGATACCAGGAAAGTCTTAATACTGGCCTCCATCCGGTATTTGCCCTTTTTCACGATTTCGATAAAAGACACTACCGTCTCCTGGAAGACATCTTCGGCATCCTGCTGGCTCCCGCCATAATGAATAATGAAGGAACTGGTGCTTTCGGAATACTGCTGATAAAGGAATAAAATAGCTTTATTCAGGTTGCTTTTGTTACCGATAGCGGCTACCAATTCGACATCAGTGTATTTTTCCTCGGCTTTCATATATTAGTAGATTCTGAAGAAGGACTTGTAATCAGCTTGCCCAACTATTTCTTTTATAACAGGGCTCTCTGAACCCTTATAGAACGAAAATGACAGCGACTGAATTGTATGACACGAAGTTATGCCGGTAATAGCCTCCCTCCAGCCAGCATGGGCAAAATTTTTTAAAACACAGTTTTTTTATATCTTATTGATAACTACCTATTTATGTTTTTCCCAGCGGGGCCAACCTCCCGCCGATTCCCCCGGTAATCTGTTATGATCACCTTCGCCGCTTCTTTTTCCAAACGCAGCTTCCGGGATGACTGCGACAAATAGGTAGAGCCATAATAAAATTCGATATGCCGCCTGGACAGATCTTTATAGATAATATCCGCGCAAAAATCACCGGGAAGCAGGTTGATCCAGGTGGGATGAGTCGTCGAAGCCGATTTTTCGCCACCCCCGGCAAGGACATTCCGCGAGAAGACCACCAGACTATCCTGATTTTGTGTGGCGATCAGCAGGTCTTCATCCCTGGCTGTATGGATCGTCGCCAACCCTTTGGCGTCCCCTTTCACATAGAAACCGCTTTCGGCGATCGTGAGCGCCTTGAAATTTCCCTTGCCGTCTCCCTTCATACATAATCCCATATAGGCATCATGCCGCCCGCTATAAGGATCCATGCCATAATCGTTGCCTACCGTCACCAGGTCCAGGTTCCCATCTCCGTCTATATCTTCTCCCGCCATGCCATAAATGGGCGCATACTGCGCCTCGACCGGCAATGGCCTGATGGCGAAATGACCATTGCCCAGGTTTTCAATATAGCTGCTGGCCATATCCGTAGCCCGGAATAGCAAGGCGCCTTCCCGATCCTTTTTGCTCCATAGATCATCCATCGTGGCGAGCCCGTAAGATTTATAGGTTGGATACCTTTTGCGTACAGAGATCATCTGGCTCACCATGTCATCCCGAGAGGTCATGGGAAAAGGCTTCCGGCTGCCATCTTCAGCTTTCATATAACAAAATACCATGGCATCCAGCAATCCGTTCTCATCCAGGTCTTTGGCATAAAGAAACATCGGCTCCTGCGGGGTGGCTTTGTAATTGGAGTTCAGGCCCAGGTTTCCGGCTATGTAATCGATATCGCCGTCATTGTCAAAATCGCCCGCCACCAGACTATTCCACCATCCCACATGCCCGCCGACCCCGCTGGTTTCATTGATGGATACAAACGCATTCCCGGTATTCTTCAAAAAAGTTACCGGCATCCACTCTCCCGTAAGCACCAAATCCACCTTCCCATCCTGGTCAAAATCCGACCAGAGGGCGTCTGTAATCATGCCCATCCTCTCCAGCTCCGGGCAATACCTTTTGGTGACGTCAAAAAAACTTCCGGAATGATTCATTAAAAGATAACTCCGCGGAGCGGAAGGATAAGCCCCTGACACCACCCGCCCCGCGACAAAAAGATCCAGGTCCCCATCTCCATCAAAATCCGCCGCCCGTACACAACTGCCATTCGAGAACATTTTGGGCAGCGCGGCATAATCCGGCGTATACACCCCCTTTCCGTCATTGATATACAATACATCCTGGCTGGCCGCCTGGCCGGGAGGCAATTCATAACTACCACTCACCACATACATATCCAGGTCTCCGTCATTATCCGCATCGAAGAAAAGGACACCCATATCTTCTTGCGGATGATTATCATTCACCAGGATACGGCTGGAGTCCAGGGTGAAATTTCCCCGGGCATCCTGCATAAAGAATATCCCCCGGTGTCCGACCGATCCCCCGATATAAAAATCTTCATAACCATTGCCGTCGATATCCCCCACGGCGATCCCAGGGCCATACTGGCTAAGTTTATGCGGAAGAGCAGGCTGAATATTATAGTCAATGACATCTTTTTCGACATGTTTAAAGCGGATACCATATTCCGCCGGGGCCGCTGTAAACAAAGGTATAACAGGCTTCGCGTTACCAGGTGCCGTATAACCGACAGCATCTTTGTAATTAACGGTGATAGCCCGGTCGGGATTGATCGCCGTCAGCAGCTGGCTTTTCCCATCGGGCCATCTCACCCGGAGTGAATCGATCACCGTAACCTCCCCAA
The DNA here is from genome assembly GCA_035555335.1 of Puia sp. Taxonomy (GTDB): domain Bacteria; phylum Bacteroidota; class Bacteroidia; order Chitinophagales; family Chitinophagaceae; genus Puia. The sequence continues at coordinate 53,352 of DATMGS010000008.1, read as the reverse complement.
TGCCGAAATGAGCCCGGTAATCATCCGTGGACATGTAACCACGGGTCGGCTGATGCTCATAGTACTGCTGGTGACCACTATCGTAGTAGATGCGTAGGCTGGCGCCGATGCCGTCCCTGTTCAGACCTTCCCCCCTGATGATGACGGAAAGCCAGTGATCCCGCGTCTTTTGCCCGGGGCGGTGTAAGGTGTTCTCGTAAACGAAGGCCGGATCATTGATATTATTGATGACCAGGTCCAGGTCCCCGTCATTGTCCAGGTCCGCATAGGCCACCCCGTTGGAAAAGGAAGGATGTGTGAACCCCCATTCCAGGCTGGTATTTCTGAATTGGATCCCGTCGCTGTTCTTAAAGGCATATCCCGGAAGCCGGACGACCGGAAGGGAATCTACCATTTTAAGGGAGAGGTTGGCGGCCCCGCCACCCTGGCCGTTGTTAAAAGCGACATAATCCAGGTCCGTGACATCGCGGGGCAACCCGTTAGTGATTACGAGGTCGCGGAAGCCGTCATTATCGAAATCGGCTACCAGGGGACACCAGCTCCAATCCGTCTCATAAACGCCTGCCAGGAACCCGATCTCACTATAGACCGGGTGCCCTTCCGGCCCCATGCCCCTGTTGAGTTGCAAGGTATTGCGAACGTATTGATGGGTGTAGCCGAAACGGCTGCTGTTGAAATAATTATAGTATTCGTTTCCGGCCAGCATCCTTTTCTTACGGAGATTATTCTCCGGCAACATCTCCAGAGAGATGAGATCGGGCAGACCATCATTGTTGATGTCGATGACATCGGTGCCCATGGCGTTCCAACCCGTGTGGCTGAAATATTCTCCCAACCTGTTGGTGAAGGTCCCGTCTCTGTTGTTGATGTAGAGGAGGTCATTGGATACAAAATCATTGCTGACGTAAATGTCTGGCCAGCCATCCTGGTTAAAATCCGAGATGCAGGCTGCATGGCCCCACCCTTCGATAAGAATACCCGCCTCCCTGGTCACGTTCGTAAAAGTGCCATCGCCATTGTTGCGGTAAAGGCGATCATTGTTCAGGGCGCTCCCGTCCACTACTTTCGGCCGGAAGCGAATGGGCGTTTTAGGGTCATTCAACTGGTTGGTCACGATATAGAGATCCAGGTCTCCATCATGATCATAGTCGAAGAATACCCCCTGGGTACTGAAGCCCGTATCCGCAATACCGTATGCTTTCGCAGACTCTTTGAAAATAGGTATGCCGTCTTTTCCGGGACCCTGATTGATATAGAGGAGATTGGTCCTCAATAGCGGATCTTTACGGAAGGAGGCGGAAACATAAATATCCGGTAACCCGTCCCCATTAATATCCACTATGGAAGCACCGGTGCACCAATGGCCCTGGCCTCCAACCCCTGACTGCTCCGTGATATCCTGGAATTTCAGACCACCTTTGTTGAGATACAGCTTGCTGGACACCATATTGCCTGAAAGAAAGATGTCCGGTAACCCGTCATTGTTGAAATCTCCGATGCCGACTCCACCCCCGTTATAGATATTGGCCTGATTCAATATATTCAGCGAGTCACTCTCATAAATCCTGTTCGTAAAGCTTATACCCGTCCTGGAAGGAGGGAGAAGCTCGAAAAGCGTGGATGGGCCGGAACCCGTCGCTTTTGGCCGGGACTGGGGGAACGCTCTTTGTATACAGACCAGCAGGGAGAGTAACAACAGGGGGCGAAAAAGCTGGCAACGGAATATCATATGAGCGATCGTTTTGGTCCTGCAATATAAAAACTTTTCGAGGGGGGAAGTTGAATTTTGGCGATTGGAGGACAGGTTGTAATGTCCTGAATAAAAAAAGAAACGACAGGAATAGAAAATTACACTATGTTGCCTGCCATAACGAGCTGCATAATGAATAAACTAACTTTCCTGCTGGTCTTGTTTTTTGCGGGCGGATTAGTGGGGATGAGAGCGAACGCAGGCGATTGGAAGACGCAGGCCGAAGACCCCTCCTGTATTCACCGGTCGATCAAGACAATAACGGATGTGATTGTCCATGATATTTTTTCGCCGCCGGTGGCCAGCCGTATCTATGCCTATGTCACCGTGGCCGGGTATGAAGCGGCCCGGCAGGGCGATACCGCTTATCTGGGATTGGAAGGTCAGTTGCACGAATTGGGAAGAGTGGTCAATCCCGATGCCGGCAAGCAATATTGTTTTTCACTGGCGGCAGTGCAGGCGATCCTGCTGGTGGGTAAGTCTCTCGTTATTTCCGAAGGCGCCGTAGATAATTTTCGCGAAAAGGTCCTCGGGGAAATAAGGGCCACGGGCATGCCGCTGCAGATATATGCAAACTCCCTGGACTATGGGACGAAGATAGCGGAGCATATCCTGGCCTGGGCCGCCCGGGATCATTATAAAGAAACCCGTTCCTACCCAAGGTACGATGTGAATGATGAGACGGGGAATTGGAAACCGACTCCTCCTGCCTACATGAAGGCAATTGAACCGCACTGGAGCGAAATGCGGACCTTCGTGCTGGATTCGGCCACGCAGTTTGTTCCTCACCCGCCAACGCCTTATTCCACGGAGAAGAACAGCCCATTCTACCAGGAGGCCCTGGAAGTATATTCGATAGGCGGCAACCTGACCGCCGAACAGCAGGAGATCGCCAACTTCTGGGATTGTAATCCTTTTAAGATGAATGTTAACGGCCATGTGATGTATGCTACTAAAAAAATATCCCCCGGAGGGCACTGGATAAATATCACAGCAGTGGCTTGCCGCAGAGCGCACGCGGACTATATACGGTCGGTAGCTGCCTACGCCTCCGTGTCCATTGTTATCGCCGATGCCTTTATCAGCTGCTGGGATGAAAAATACCGCAGCAAGGCCGTTCGCCCGGAAACCTATATCAATCAATACATCAATGCACAATGGATGCCCCTGTTGCAGACCCCTCCTTTTCCGGAATATACCAGCGGTCATAGTGTGGTTTCAGCCTGCGCGGCCACCATACTTACGCGGCTTTTCGGAGAGAATGTTGAATTCGCCGATTCGACGGAAATGGAATTCGGGATTCCTGCCCGCCACTTCGCGTCATTCCATGCCGCGGCTGACGAGGCGGCCATCAGCCGGTTCTATGGCGGCATTCATTTCATGCCGGCCATCCGGTACGGGCTGGAGGAAGGATACCGGATCGGATCATTCGTGGCCGGCAGCATTCGTACCCGAAGAAGAGATATGTTTTGAATGCATGTACTCCGTCGGCGTCATATTGAACTGGCGGAGAAAATTCCTGGCAAAATTGCTCTGCGAGCTAAAGCCCGTCCTATCGGAAATCTCGTAGATCCGGTATTCCCCTTCAGCGAGCAACTCCGCGGCCCGTTTCAGCCGGGTGATATTGATAAGCTCGATAGGCGTCAGGTCGCAGAGGACCTTGATTTTCCGGTAGAGCGTGATACGGCTCATCATCATGATCCTGGCCAGTTTCTCTACATCCAGATCCAGGTCTTCCATATTCTTGCAGATGGCCTCCTGCAAACTCTCCAGAAACCGATCGTCAGCCTTGGTATGGGCCATGCTTTTAATATGCACGAGGGGCGAACTGGCAAAAAATTCCCTTACCATATTGCGGTTGTAAAGCAGACTGGCGATCTGGGCTAGCAAATGCTGGTTGGAAAACGGCTTCTCGATATAGGCATCCGCCCCCAGTTCCAACCCTTCCACTTTAGCCTGGATGGTATTCCTGGCCGTCAGCAGCACCACGGGAATATGGGAGAAATCGACCGTGGATTTGATAATCCTGCATAACTCGAATCCATCCATTTCCGGCATCATTACATCACTGACGACTAATTGTACGGCTTCACCGCTTAATATCTTCAGCGCTTCCTTCCCATTGATAGCTTTCAGAATGGAATAACGGCTGTTCAGGATCCTTGCAAGGAATTCAAGGATCTCTTCTTCATCGTCGACCAGTAAAATCATTGGCAGCATAGTGTTAGTTTTATTTTTCGCGATGGGAACGGGGTATTAAAAATCGCTTTCCCCCACTGGCCCTTTCCGGCGAGACGGGTAAGATGCATATAAAAGTATTCAGACCGGGTAACCCGTCCTTCACATACACCCGTCCCTTATGTAATTCCGTCAATGAGCGGGCCAGGGCCAACCCGATACCTGTACCCTTTTGTTTGCCATTGCCTTTCAGCCTGTAGAAAGGTTCGAAAATCCTTTCCCTCATTTCCGGTGGGATGAGCGGGCCATCATTGGAAATTTCTATAAGGATATCACCCTCTTCTTCCCCGGATTGGATCAGCCTTACGCACACATAATTCTGCCCATATTTTACAGCATTGCTGAAAAGATTGCTGAAGATCTTATTCAAGGCCTCTTCATCTGCCAGGACATAGAGATCGGTTGGCGGATGCTCGAATAAATAAGTAATATTTTTCTTTTTGGTCAGGGCGCTGAAATTCAGATAGGTCTCCTGCAACACTCCGGTGATATTGACCCAGGTGAAGTCCAGGCTGAAACCCTTGGTTTCGGTCTGTCTGAAATCCAGGATCTGGGTTACAAGAGCAATGAGACGGTTGGTATTCCTTTCCAGCATGACCACATCCTCTTTGATGGCGGGTATCTCATCGATCTTTTCCCGGAGATTCTCCGCCGGGCCTTTTATGAGGGTAAGAGGGGTCCGGATCTCATGGGCGATATTGGTAAAGAAATCGAACTTCGCTTCGTAGATCTCCTTTTCTTTCTTGATCTCCGTTCGCCGGTGATAATTACGCACGATATAATAGATCAGCAGTCCCGTCAGCAGCGTATAGATAAAATAAGCCATCTTTGTCTCCCAAAAAGGAGGAAGGACTTCAATGGCCAATTGCCGCTTGTTATTGTCCCGGCTATTTCCCGTGGTTGCCTCGACATTGAAAAGATATTTACCCGGCGAGAGGTTGGTGTAATAGACTTTCCGGTTGGTCTTTATATCGGTCCAGCCCTTATCGAGGCCTTCCATTTTGTAGCTGTATTGGGTTCTTTCAGGGGAGGTATAGCTCAGGGCGGTGAAATCGATACTGAAAGAGGACTGGTCATAGGGCAGCGTTATTTGATCGGTATAAATAATAGATTTTTTAAGGATAGAGCTGTCCTTGCTGATCGTCAGCTCCTTGTTGTCCACCTGGAAGCCGGTGATATACACAGCATGTTTGAACCCGCTGGGTACGACATCATTGGGACTGAAAGTGATCATACCCCTGACACTGCCGAAATATAATTTTCCTTCACGATCTTTAAAACCCGAGCTGTAATTGAACTGGTCATTCAGCAGGCCGTTGGCCCTGGTATAGACCTCGAAGGGGACACTTCCCCCGCGCAGGCTGGCCAGCCCCCTGGATGTGCTGATCCAAACGTCGTTATTATTATCTTCCACCACTTTGAATATGAAATTACTGGGAAGACCGCTGGCCGTCGTATAATTCGTAAAGGTCTTTCTGTCAGGAGAAAGACGATAGACGCCGGATCCTTCGGTAGAAAACCAGATATTATGCTGGCTGTCTTCCGTAATGGCATTGAGGACATTAATGGTTGCACCGTTGTGATTGCCATCGGTACTGCCTTCTAAATGCCCGTTACGCCCCGTGAGAGGGTTGTAATAATATACGCCGCTGCCATGAGTCCCAATCCATACCGTCCCATCATGATCTTCTGTGATAGCCGCTACAAACAAGTGGATCGGGATGCCGGGAAGCGGGGAAAAATCATTGGTCTTTTCCCGGTAAGCATAGGCGCCATTGGATGATCCCATCAGCAATTCCCCGGCCATCGTATGGGCAAAACATAAGACAAAATTACTTTTAAGCTCATTGGGATGAGGGCCCGCGAGGTAACGCCTTTTTACTTTTCCTGTCCGGATGTCCATCACGTCCAGTCCATGCTCGAAAGTTCCTATCCACAAGTCATTCCCGGTGACTATCAGTCCATGGATATTCGTATAGTCGATATCCGTGGCGCTGCCTCCCGGCAGGAAATGGGTGATAACCCCTGTCCTGGGATTGAGCTTATTGAGCCCTGCGTCCTCCGTGCCTATCCAGATGTTATTATAGTGGTCCTGGCAAATCTCTCTCACGGCGCTGCCGCTGATGGAAGTACTGGAATTATCGGGGAAATATTTTTGGAAAGAGGAATGTTGGCGGGAATAGTAGTTGACACCTCCAAAATAAGTGCCTGCCCATACACCCCCCTCGGAATCCTTGCAGAGCGTATAGATGGCATTATCGGAAAGAGAGTAGGGGTCGAGAAATTTTTTCCGGAGGTTGGTCACCGCCCGCGTTTTCATATTCAGGATGAATATTCCCGATTCGGTGCCCAACCAGAATTCATCGGGACCGTATTGCAGGATGTCCCTGACAAAGATGGCGGTTTTGTCAGGGTTGTAAGTGAGGATGTCCTGGTAGTCGCCAGTGGACTCGTCAAAGGTTTTCAGGCCCTGGTTCGAAGTGCCTATCAGGAAAATATGATGTCCTGCATAGCGGATCCGCTGGAGCCAGCGGGAACTGGGCTCCCGCGAATGTGCAAAGACATTATAAGAGAGGAAGGTTTCCGTACGATCATCGAATTTCTTGATCAGCCCATCGCTGGTGGTGAACCAGATGCCGCCGTCTTCCGATTTACAGATAGAGGTGGCAAAGAAATATTTATTCTCCGGGAAGTGGGTAAGCCGCTTTGTCGACAGATTGTACCGGTAGACATTATTCAGGCAGAGAAACCAGAGATTACCCATATCATCACGCTGTATCCAGTTGATCTCTACCAGGGAATCGATCACGCGGATCAGTTTCTCCTGCTGCTCGTCGAAGCGGAAAAGGCCATTCTGTCCGCCAACCCAGAGTGTCCCGTCCTGATCGCTGAACAGGCAGTAGATGAGATCGCTGTTCAGGTACAGTGATTTATTATCGTTGGGGGTAAACAATTTAAAATGATATCCGTCAAACCGGTTGAGCCCCTCTTTTGTGCCAAACCATAAGAAACCTTTCTGATCCTGTGTACTGCAAAAAACCGTGCTGTTGGAAAGCCCGTTCTCCACCTGGTAGTGCCTGAAATAATATGGTTGCGCATGCGTGCCTTTGGAGCAGGTGCAGAAAGAAATGAGTAGCGATGATATGGCAACGAACCTGAAATGTAACATTTTGCTAAAATTATGATACGATAGGAATCAACGCCCCCGTATATAACTTTTACTTTTGACGGATGATTAAAAGTAAGGATTTACACTGAAATTATTCATGTAAACGTTTGCAACCATTATTAAACCAACAATTAATTGCTGTATGAAATTCTACACCAGGCATTTTCGGCACGAAACGGGAACCCTACCGCCCGGGCTGATCAGAAAGGGAAGATTTTTATTCTCCTGCTGCATGTTATTCTTCTTCATTACACCCGCCTTTTCCCAAACAGCGAAGATCACCGTTACGGGAACCGTAAGAGACAGCACCGCTAAGGGAATACCCCAGGTTACCGTGACGGAAAACGGGACGAAGAATGCCACATTTACCGACGGAGAAGGCCGGTTTACCCTGAAGACCGGACCCAATGCAGTACTGCTATTCACTTCCATCGGTTTTATCGATACGCGTCAGGCCGTGGGAGATGGAAAAGACCTTTCCATCGTTTTGAGTCATTCGAATAGCGACCTGGGCGATGTAATCGTTGTCGGTTACGGCACCCGCAAGAAAGAATCCATCACCGCCGCCATTGCCACCGTGACATCCAAAGACATCGACCGTGTCCATGGCGGCAGCACGGTGAGCACTACGCTGGCAGGTAAATTACCCGGAGTCACTTTTCGGCAGGCGGAAGGACGCCCCGGAGCCTCCGCCAGCATACAGATCCGTAATATGGGCACCCCCCTGTATGTCATCGATGGTATCCAGCAGGATGAAGGACAGTTTAATAACCTGGCGCCGAACGATGTGGAAAGTATTACCGTGCTCAAAGATGCTTCCGCAGCCATTTATGGAGTACGTGCCGCGAACGGCGTCGTCGTGGTGACCACAAAGAAAGGAACTACGGGAAAGAATACGATCAATCTGGACGCCTACAAAGGATGGCAAAGCTTTTTCCGGTTTCCTAAGGTGGTGACCAAAACATACGATTACCTTTATTACAAGGCAGACGCGGAAATGAATACAGGCGGCAGCACCAGCACGACGCAAGCTGTCCTGGATGCCGCCAAGGCAGGCACAGATCCGCAGTACAGGAGTTTTGACTGGAGGAAATATGTGTTGGGGAATAACGGAGCTCCACTCAATTCCGTCAACGTGAATATCAGCGGGGGCAACGATAAAGTGAACTACTATGTGTCCGGTACCGAATTATACCAGAACTCGGTATTAGGAAAGGAATATAATTTTAACCGGACAAATATCCAGTCCAATGTGACGGCCAAATTATCAACAGGGCTGAAAGTCGGCTTCGACATCAATGGCCGGGTGGAAACAAGGAAAAACCCAGGAGTGCCTGGCGGAGACGACTATTTCCTGGCGCGCCTGGCGGTACTGAGGAATACCCCTATGGAAAGACCCTTCGCCAACGACAACCCTCAATACCTGAACGATCTGGGACCCCATCTGGAGTCAAACTATGCATTCCTGAATGAAAAGCTTTCCGGGCATTTCCGTTCGGACTGGCGGGTGATCCAGACAAATTTTCATATCGACTATGATATCCCCGGCATCAAGGGATTATCCGTGAGGGGATTGGGTTCCTATTACATGGCCGATGAACTGGAAAACAACCAGGAGTATACTTACAAGGCCTATACCTATATAGATAGCAGCAAGACCTACAAAGCTACCGGCGGCAGCACCAACCCCTGGCGCGACCGGGAGCAGATCAAACAGATCAATACCGACGTTCAGCTACAGGCCAACTATACCAATACCTTCGGCCATCACACCGTAGGGGCGACCGTCGTTGCGGAAAGAATACAAAATCACTATACCCGGAACTGGCTGCATGCCTCGCCGCAGTCCAATTATCTGCCCCTGATAACTTTCGCTATCATGGACCAATACCAGGACGCAGATAATACGCAGGCAAGGATCGGGTATATCGGCCGGGTGACCTACAGCTATTCCAATAAATATTTCCTGGAGGCCTCCGCCAGAAGAGACGCCTCCTATCTCTTTGCCCCCGGCAAACAGGTGGGTTATTTCCCCGGCTTCTCGGCCGGCTGGAAAGTAACGGAAGAACCCTGGTTCAAAGCCTTGCTGCATGACAACGTAAATATCTTATCCGATTGGAAACTCAGAGGTTCCTACGGTATCCTGGGCGACGATAACCCGAACAATACTCCGATCGTACCTCCATTCGCCTACCTGCAGGGATATAATTACGGCACAGACAATAATGGCAACCTGCTGACCCCAAGTATCCTGGATGGCAATACAGTGACCGCTTCCCGTGACAGGGGCGCCGCCGTGACCAACATATCCTGGCTGAAGAGCCGGATCACGGACCTTGGAACGGATTTCAGCTTTCTGAATGGCAAACTGACCGGCACCTTCGACTGGTTCTACCGCAAGCGAACAGGACTGCCAGGGCTAAAGAACGACGTGGTCCTTCCGCTGGAGACCGGTTATAATCTATCTCAGGTGAATATTAATTCCGATGCGCAATATGGGGAAGAAGGCTCCTTAGCCTACAACGGAAGGATCAGGAATGTAGGCTTTACCATCAGCGGCAACCTCTCCTTCACCCGAAACAAATTCCTTTCCTCCTACAACCCTCTTTTCTTCAACTCCTATGACCAATACCGGAATTCCAGCGAAGGCAGGTACACCAATATCGGTTGGGGTTATATCTGTATAGGTCAGTTCAAATCCCAGGAACAGATCAATAGCTACAAGGTCGATATCGATGGACAGGGTAATAAGACCCTGCTGCCCGGTGACCTGATCTATAAGGACGTGAACGGGGATAATAAGATCGACGATCTCGATCAGCGGCCTATTGGCTATGGATATGGTACACAACCCAATATCAATTTCGGTTTCAGCATCGCCGCCAATTATAAAGGCTTCGATTTCCATGCCGATTTTTCCGGGGCCTCGGGTTATACCTGGTACCAGAACTGGGAACAGCGCTGGGCCTTCCAGAACAATGGCAACCTCAACGCCATTTTCACCGACAGGTGGCACCGCCAGAATATTTACGATCTGAACAGCCCCTGGGTCGCCGGAAAATATCCGCCGAACAGGTACAATATCAGTAACCATAGCGATTATACGACCAATTCGACTTTCTGGCTGCACAATGTCACCATGTTCAGGGCAAGGACTATTGAGTTCGGTTACTCGGTGCCCCAGACCGTATTGAAGAGGATGAAGGTTCAGCGGGTGAGGATCTACGCCAATGCCTATAACCTCTTCTCTTTGGATAACCTGCACCAATATGGCGTAGATCCGGAAACGATCGATGACAATGGACTGCAATTCCCGCAGAACAGGGTTATCAATGTGGGCCTGAATCTTTCCTTCTAAATGATTGCGGAAATAAAAAATATTTCAATGAAAAAGATAGTATCGATACTTACCATAACTACCCTTACCGTCGGTTGGTGGGGCTGTAAAAAGGACAGTGATTTTTTAGATGTTCAGCCAACTACTTTTTTGACGACCGACCAGGTCTTCTCGGATCCCAACCTGGCTTTGACGGTCTTGTCCGATCTCTATAACAGACAGGAGGATCTGACCAGCCTCGACGGATATCTTCAGCCTTATAGCAACAATACGGAGCCGGGCTGGCGCACCATGGCTGATTTCAGTGAGAGTTTTCCTTCGGAGAACGGAAGCTCTTATATCGTTAGCAGAACAGGATGGGGCTATGATGCCTGGAGACTGGACTGGACAAGAGCGTATACCTATATACGCGAGCTAAACCTTTTCCTGGCAAGAGACAGCGCCTCCACCGGACTTTCTGTAGCTGACCGGACAAGGTTCTATGCAGAAGGCCGTTTCCTACGGGCCATTTTTTACTTTGAAATGGCCAGGAGGATGGGAGGCGTTCCGCTGATCACCAGGACGCTGGATTACGACTACAAGGGCAATGTCACATCCCTTCAATTCCCCCGTGCGAAGGAATCGGACATGTATGATTTTATTATCAGTGAAGCGGAAGCCATCAAAAATGACCTTCCTTCCGACATCAATGAGAAATCACGTGCCAGCAAGGGCGCAGCCCTTGCCATGGAATGCAGGGCCGCTTTATATGCGGCTTCGATCGCTAAGTATGGCGCCGGAACTCCCAGCGTAGCTTTACCCGGCGGCGAAGTAGGCATCGATGCCGCCAAGGCAACCGGCTACTATAATGCCGCCCTCACGGCGGCCAAAGAGATTATCAGCGGGGCGGCCGGGCCCTATGCCCTCTATAACAACGGCGGCGACCTCTCCGACAATTTTGCGAACCTCTTCCTGGACAAAGCCAGCGCCGAGACGATTTTCATGGAAGATTTCAAGACAGGGGGTAAAACACATGCCTTCACCACCAACGATCAACCCTACTCCTTTTCTGACGAAGGAGGTGATGCCGGCCGGTTAAACCCTTCCCTGAACCTGGCTGAAGCATATGAGAAACTGGACAATACCTATGCTCCTTTCGCCACAGTGGACGGAGGCGGGAACCCCATTTACTACACCAATTTGCAGGATATTTTCGCTGGCAGGGATGCCCGCCTGGCGGGTACCATCCTGCTGCCGGATGGAACTTTCAAAGGCAAGACCGTCGATATCTGGGCGGGTTACGTACTGGCGGACGGCAGTATTTTCACCAGCGATGAGGCCGGCCACCACAAAACCCTGCCGGGTACATCCACGCCGGTGCAGGTCGTCGGTACCGATGGCCCGGTGAATGGACTGGAACTTAGGAGCCAGTCGGGTTTCTATATCCGGAAATACCTGGATCCTACCACAGGCTCAGGCAGAAGAGGGCAGGGGAGTACCGTAGCATTCATCCGCTACCGCTTTGCTGAAGTATTGCTCAACGCTGCAGAAGCGGCTTTCGAACTGGGCGATCCCGCTACGGCCGCGGGTTATATGAACCAGGTACGCGCCCGCGCCGGATTGACTACCCCGCTGGTTGCCGCCGATATTACCTTCGATCGTATCGTGCATGAGCGGAGGGTGGAACTTGCCTTCGAAGGACATATCCTTTTCGACATGAAGAGATGGAGACTGGCGCATAAAGTATGGGACGGCGCTCCGACCGGTTTGGCCGACCTCGTAAGCAATATAGGGGTTGCGACCAAACATAGCACACAGCCCTGGGGGCTTTGGCCGTATAAACTGTATAACCCGGCCAGCCCCGACAACGGCAAATGGTTATTTAAGGAGACATTGCCCGCACTGGTGACCGGCACTAACCGGTTCCTCTTCGGCAACTATTATTCACTGATCGGTAACGATGTGATCGCAGCGAACCCTAAGATAATACGTCAACCCAATCAATAATTTTGTTTAAATACTGAGTTATGAAAATTTCATTCAGATATATAGGCGTAATTGCCCTGGTCGCCTCCATGGCGGCCTGCAAGAAAGACAATTATGCCGGGCCTTCTTCTTTGCTGAGCGGCCATGTCGTATACCAGGGAGAAGCTATCCAGCTGGAAAGGAACCAGGTGCCTTTCCAGATCTACCAGTATGGATTCGGCAAGGTGGGGCCGATCGGGCAGACCTTTGGTCAGGATGGGGCTTATTCGGCCACGCTTTTCAATGGAAATTATAAGATCATTGTTCCCAACGGGCAAGGCCCCTTCCTCTGGAAACAGACAGCAGCCGGCGATCCGGATACCGTGAATGTATCGCTGAACGGTAACAAGACACTGGACCTGGAAGTGATGCCTTATTATATGATCCGAAACCCGCAGATTACAGGATCCGGTGGCAAAGTAACCGGTACCTTTAAGGCAGAGAAGATCATTACGGATATCAATGCAAAAGACATCGAGCGGGTGAGCCTTTATATCAATAAAAGCCAGTTCGTTTCCGGCGGGGACAATATCGCAGTGACCGATCTGAACGGTACGGATATTGTAGATGTTAATAATATCGCTCTCACGGTGACCGTCCCTGCGCTGACACCCACCCAAACCTATGTGTATGCACGGATCGGACTGAAAATAGCAGGATTGGAGGATATGATCTTTTCGCCTTTGCAAAAAGTAAGTTTCTAATGGCAACAACATTCACTCACTCTCTTGTTCGTACCCTGTCGGAAGGGCTTATTTTTTTGTGCAGCCTTATACCGGAGGCCCATGGGCAGACCAAAACCAGCCGACCCCTGACCTCCTCTCAGGAGACCGGTAATCACTGGTATACCGGTAACCGCGCTCCTTTGTTACCTGAATATTTTAGTAAACTTCCCGTGACGGCCTTTACACCGGGCGGATGGCTGCGCAGACAGCTGGAACTGCAGCGGGATGGGCTTACAGGCAAGCTGGGTGAGATCAGTATCTGGCTGTCCAAAAAAGACAACGCCTGGCTGAACAAAGAGGGTAAAGGTCGATGGGGTTGGGAGGAATTGCCCTATTGGTTGAAAGGATATGCCAATATCGGCTATATGCTCAAAGATGAGAAAATGATCCGGGAGGCAAAATTCTGGATCAATACCGTCTTGAACAATCAACGGGAGAACGGAGATTTCGGGCCGATGGTCGAACGCAAGGGCAACCGGGACCTGTGGACAAATATGCCGATGTTATGGTGTTTGCAATCCTGGTACGAGTATTCCCGCGATCCCAAAGTGCTTACATTCATGAGCCGATATTTTAAATGGGAATTGTCGATTCCCGATGGACATTTTTTAAAGGACTATTGGGAAAACAGCCGCGGAGGAGATAACCTCTACAGCGTTTACTGGCTATATGATCGTACCGGGGAGAAGTGGTTACTGGAATTGGCAACCAAGATCCACCGGAATACGGCCGACTGGCGGCAAAAAAATAACCTTCCCAACTGGCATAATGTCAATATAGCCCAGTGCTTCCGGGAGCCGGCCACCTACTATTTGCAGAGCCATGAAACCTCCGATCTGGATGCCAGCTACAAAGATTTTGATTGGATCCGGGAATTGTACGGGCAGGTGCCCGGCGGCCTGTTCGGGGCAGACGAGAATGCCCGGGAAGGATATGACGATCCCCGCCAAGCCGTTGAGACCTGTGGCATGGTGGAACAAATGACCTCCGACCAATTCCTGCTCCGGTTTACCGGAGATACGAAGTGGGCGGACAATTGTGAAGACATTGCTTTCAATACCTTTCCCGCCGCTTTCATGCCCGACTACCGCTCACTCAGATACCTTACGGCTCCGAACATGGTCATCAGCGATAGCAAAAATCATGCGCCCGGCATCGCCAATGAAGGCCCCTTCCTCATGATGAATCCATTCAGCAGCCGGTGCTGCCAGCACAATCATGCCGCCGGTTGGGTATATTATGCGGAGAATGCCTGGATGGCCACCCCGGATAATGGATTGGCAGCGCAATTTTATACACAAGGGACGGTTAAAGCCCGCGCCGGAAAAGGGGACTGGGTCTCGATAACCGAAAATACCCGCTACCCTTTCGAAGAGAAGGTAGAGCTCACAGTCAGGAATGATCGACCAACCGAATTCCCTTTGTACCTGCGCATACCTGCCTGGTGTGCAGGTCCGGAAGTGAGCATTAATGGTCAGCGCCAGCCTGCCGGTCAATCCACCGGTGGTTATGTGCGGTTGAAGCGAACCTGGAAGAACGGTGACAAAATAGAATTAACCTTACCCATGCGGCTGACACTGCGGCAATGGACCCGAAACAAGAATAGCGTAAGCATTAATTATGGCCCCCTGGGTTTTTCCCTGCTGATAGCTGAACGATATGAGCAGAAAGGAAGCAGGGAGACCGCGCAGGGAGATGCAGGATGGCAGGAAGGAGCAGACGCTAAGAAGTGGCCTTCTTTCGAGATCTATCCGGCCTCCCCCTGGAACTACGGCCTCCTGCTTGATCAGGAACACCCGGAGAAGTCGGTTACCGTGGAACGGAAACCATGGCCGGCCGACAACAATCCCTTTGTGAATGCCGCGGCGCCCATAGAGCTCAGGGCCCGGGGCCGGCAAATCCCCGCATGGACTATCGACCAATATGGATTGTGCGGGCTACTGCCACAAAGCCCGGTTGTCAGCGACCAGCCGGTAACCGACCTGCAATTGGTGCCGATGGGCGGCGCCAGGCTAAGGATCTCAGCTTTCCCTGTCATAGCCGGCGATACCTCTCCTGTCAGCGCCACGTCGCCCGGCGGCCCGTCATCACCCGCAACCCTGGTGAACCCCTTGCTGCCTTCTGGACCCGACCCTTACAGCTGGTATAAGGATGGCTTTTATTACTATACCCATACGATGGGCAACCGGATCGAACTATGGAAGACGAAAAGCATAGCGGATTTGAGCACGGCGCCTCATAAAACGATCTATGCGCCGCCGCCCGGCATGCCTTATTCGAAGGACTTGTGGGCTCCGGAAGTATTGTTCATAGCAGGGAAATGGTACGCCTATTTTGCCGCGGACGATACCGGTAACCAGCATCACCGCTTATACGTGCTGGAGAATACCTCCTCCGATCCTTTCGAAGGAGAATGGGTGATGAAGGGCAAGATCGCCGATCCATCGGATAAATGGGCTATCGATGGAGATGTATTCTCTTATAAAGACAGTTGGTATATGGTTTGGTCGGGGTGGGAGGGAGATGTCAACGGACAACAAAATATTTATATCGCGAAAATGAAGAACCCCTGGACGATAGAAGGACGGCGGGTGATGATCAGCAGCCCTTCTTATGGCTGGGAGCAACACGGAGATATTCATAATTCCTCGGTAGACCCGCCGCATATCAACGTCAACGAGGGACCGCAGGGGTTGGTGCATGGAGAGGATCTTTTCGTCGTATATTCCGGCAGCGCCTGCTGGACGGATACTTATGCATTGGGTTTGCTTCGGCTTCGGGCAGGCGGGGATCCGCTGGACGCCGGCGCGTGGCTCAAATCGGCGGAACCCGTATTTCAGCAGTCCGTGAAGAACGGGGTCTATGCGACAGGACATAATTCCTTCTTCCTGTCTCCCGATGGTCGGGAGAACTGGATACTGTATCACGCTAATTCTAAACCGGGACAAGGTTGCGGCAATACCCGCTCTCCACATGCCCAACCCTTTAGCTGGAAGAGCGACGGCAGCCCCGATTTCGGACAGCCCGTGAAAGAAGGTACTTCCATTGCCGCGCCTTCCATGAGCGGTGCCGGACATAACTTGGGGAACTAACATAACGAAACATACATGACAAAAAAATTATTTTTAGCGGCCTGCCTCCTTTCTGCACAGTCGGTCTTTGCCCAGCGGGAAGCGCCGGCATATCCGCTCATCACACATGATCCGTATTTCAGCATCTGGTCTTTTACCGATACCCTCAACGCTTCTCCTACCCGACATTGGACCGGCGCTGAACAAAGCCTGTCGGGTATGATAAAAGTCGACGGAAAGGTATACCGCGTCCTGGGCGGGGAAGCAAAGAAGTACCAGGCGGTTTTGCCCTGCAGCGATGAGACGGGGTACGCGGCCGAATTTACGGAAACCGTACCGCCGGCAGGATGGACGGCCCCTGAATTTAACGACGCCGGGTGGAAAACCGGCCAGGCTCCTTTCAGCGATGATAAGGACGGGAAAGGCACGGGCTTCTTCGGTAAAGACATCTGGGTTCGGAGAAGTTTTTCGCTCCCCCCTGCCCCTTACCGGACGCTTTACCTGAAGATCAAACATGATGATAACGTGGAGGTTTATCTCAACGGAGCTAAAATATACAGCCTCACGGGTTGGACGAACAAGTTTGTCTATATTCCCATTGACGACACGGCAAAAGAAAAACTGAAAAAAGCTAATAATGTCCTGGCCATCCATGTAGCGAATACGGCGGGAGGGGCCTGGCTGGACGCAGGTATCGTAACGGAGCCGCCCGCCAGGCACGAAGGACTGATCGCGCAGGCTACCCAAAAGAAAAGCGAGATTACGGCTACTCAAACCAGTTATCAATTCGAGTGCGGGCCCGTCAGCCTGGACTTGAAATTTATTTCTCCCTTATTGCCGGATGACCTGGACCTCCTGGCAAGGCCGGTTTCCTATATTACGTACGAGGCGCACTCGACGGATGATAAGACCCATGCTGTGCAATGCTACCTCGGCGCTTCCACCAATATGGCTGCCAATACCCCGACGCAGGAAATGACAGCGGAAAAATATACGGCTGAAGGACTGCGTATGTTGAAGGCCGGTACAAAGACCCAGGCCTGCCTGGCAAAAAAAGGAGATGACCTCCGGATCGACTGGGGGTATATGTATATAGGTATACCGCAATCAGCCAAAGCCACCCAAACGATCACCGGCGCCTTTCAGGCTTCGTCTGGTTTTGTCGCCGGACTTCCTGCCGCTCCGGAATTAGCAGCGGGCAAAGACCTTATGTTGAATACCACCGTTGACCTGGGTCAGGTAGGGGCCACCCCCAAAAAACAGATCTTCTTAGTGGGCTATGATGACATTTATTCCATTCAGTACTTTCAGCAGAACCTGAGGCCCTGGTGGAAAAACGATGCTTCCCAAACGATCGAAAAACAACTGGCCTTAGCCAATAGGCAATATGAGGAGGTACTGCTCAAATGCGTAACCTTTGACAAAAACCTTTACGCCGATGCTGAATTGGCCGGCGGCAAAACCTATGCCGATCTCTGCACACTGGCCTTCCGGCAAAGCATCGCAGCACATAAGCTTGTAAGAAGCCCCCAGGGTGAGACCCTTTTCCTGTCTAAAGAGAATTTCAGCAACGGTTGCATCAATACGGTGGATGTCACTTATCCCTCCGCACCGCTGTTCCTTATCTATAACCCCGGGCTGATGAAGGGTATGCTGAACGGGATTTTCTATTTTAGCGAAAGCGGTAAATGGACCAAACCTTTTGCAGCCCATGACCTGGGCACTTATCCGCTGGCAAACGGTCAGGTGTATGGGGAAGGCATGCCGGTAGAAGAATCGGGAAATATGACCATCCTTACCGCTGCTATCGCCAGGGCAGAAGGCAATGCCGATTATGCTAAAAAGCATTGGGCCGCCCTCACGACCTGGACGGATTACCTGGTCAAAGAAGGATTTGACCCGGCGAACCAGTTATGTACCGATGATTTTGCGGGGCACCTGGCCCGGAATGCCAATCTCTCGGCCAAAGCCATCGTAGGCATCGGATGCTATGCCATGCTGGCCGACATGCTGGGCGATCAGGCCACGGCTGCGAAGTACCGCAATATCGCAAAGGATATGGCAGCGAAATGGGGACCGATGTGCGATGAAGGCGATCACTATGCACTGACTTTCGATAAGAATGGGACCTGGAGCCAGAAATATAACCTGGTCTGGGATAAAGTGCTGGGGCTGGACCTTTTTCCCAAAGAGATCTTTAAAAAAGAAATCAGCTTTTACCTGGGAAAACAAAATGAATTCGGGCTGCCGCTCGACAGCCGCAAGACCTACTCAAAGTCCGATTGGATACTCTGGACGGCCGTGCTGGCAGACAACCCCGCTGATTTCGAGGCGCTGATCAATCCCATCTATAAATATGTCACGCAATCGCCTTCCCGGGTGCCGCTTAGCGACTGGCACGAGACGACGGATGGGAAAATGGTTGGTTTCCAGGCAAGGAGCGTCATCGGAGGCTATTACATGAAACTATTGGAACAGAAATTAAAAAAGCCGGCGGGCTCCATAACCCCGCCCGGGACCGTGTGGACAGCCGAAAAGGCCAACGCCTGGTATAAAGAACATAGATGGCTGACCGGCGCTAATTATATTCCGGCCAATGCCATCAACCAACTGGAAATGTGGCAGGCAGCAACTTTCGACCCGGCTACGATCGACAAAGAATTAGGATGGGCGGAAAGCATAGGCTTCAACACCCTACGGGTCTTCCTTCACTCGGTGGCCTGGTCGGCAGATTCCGGCGGGTTTAAGAAAAGAGTAGATCAGTTCCTGACCATTGCCAACCAACATCATATTCAGCCCCTGTTCGTATTTTTCGACGATTGCTGGAATAAGACGCCTAAGGCCGGTGAGCAGCCCGCCCCCCGGCCAGGCATCCATAATTCCGGATGGGTGCAGGATCCCGGACAGCCGGCTTCTACCGACTCCGCTAATTACCCGGGCCTGGAAAAATATGTCAAAGATGTGATGGGCTCCTTCGCCCATGACAGACGGATCCTCTTATGGGACCTTTACAACGAACCGGGTAATAGCGGCAAAGGAGATTCCTCCCTCGTCCTGCTCAAAAAAATATTCGGATGGGCAAGGGAAGTCAATCCCGACCAACCCGTCAGCGCAGGCCTTTGGGACTGGAACCTGGAACATCTGAATACCTTCCAATTGAATAACTCAGATATTATTACCTATCATGACTACGAAGAAGCGCCATTGCACCAGCGGGTCATTCAACTACTGAAAGCCAACGGCAAGCCATTGATCTGCACCGAATACATGGCCCGCACACGCAATAGTCGCTTTGCTACCATCCTGCCTCTTTTGAAAAAAGAGAACGTCGGAGCCATCAACTGGGGCTTTGTCGACGGCAAGACCAATACCATCTACGCATGGGATACACCCTTGCCCGACGCCAGCCAGCCGGTAGAATGGTTTCATGATATTTTCCATAAGGATGGATCCCCTTACCGCCAGGACGAAGTAAACCTGATAAAAAAATTAAACGGGATAAACTGACCAATGAACGACAGGATCTCCAAAGTGACCATTTCTGATATTGCCAGGGAGCTGAACATCACGGCGGCTACCGTATCCCGTGCGCTCAACGATCATCCGGGCATCAAGGACACGACAAAGAAGGCAGTGAAGGAAATGGCGACGCAACTTAACTACCGGCATAACAAGATCGCCTCTTCACTGCGTTCGGGCAAATCCAACATCGTTGGCGTCATCATCCCGAGTGCCGAGATCAGTTTCTTCGGATCGGTGGTGCACGGGATCGAGAAGGTCGCCAATGATAACAATTACACGGTATTGCTCTATCAGTCCAACGAACTCTATGAATATGAGAAGAAGGGCGTTCAGACTTTTTTACAATCCCAGGTAGACGGCGTGCTGGCTTCCATCTCCAAGGAGACGATCAACCTGGATCATTACAGCGAGATCCGGAACAGAGGCATTCCATTGGTACTCTTCGACCGGACCAATGATAAGCTGGGCGTTTCCTCCGTGGAGGTAGATGATTTTGCCGGCGCATTCCAGGCGACCAAACACCTCATAGACAATGGCTGCCGTCGTATCGCCCACATCGCCGGACAGCAGCATGTGAACATCTTTAACCTCCGGTTGAAAGGATATATCGAGGCACTGAACGTACATGGCATCCCCCTGGATGACGACCTCATCGTACATGGGAAAGTAAGCGTGGAATCGGGCCGGGAATGTATGAAGAAACTATTGACAGGAAACACCCTGCCGGATGCCGTTTTTGCGGTGGAGGATTTTACGGCCCTGGGAGCCATGCAGGCCATAAAAGCGACTGACCGGACGATCCCCGGGGACATTGCCATCATTGGTTTTGCCAATGAAGCCTTCGGCGAATTTCTGACGCCTTCTCTTTCCAGCGTCAACCAGCAAACGGTGACGATGGGAGAGGAGGCCGCCAAATTACTTTTCGAAAGCCTCCGCAGCGGACACCCTTCCAACAGCCATCCCCGGAAACTGGTCCTGAAACCGCAGATCATCGCCCGCCAGTCAAGTATTAAATACGGGATCAATCCAGCGTGATCCGTATCCTCCCCCGGCAAGCGGCATCAATCCAGGGAACGACATCAATCCAGCGACAACCCCATAGCCGCCAGCGCAGCCCGCGTTTGCTCATATTTTTTATGGGCAATCCCTCTTATGCCCAATCCTTCCGCCACCTGCACGAACATGGGCCGGTCATCTATATAGACAACCTGTTCCAGAGGCGCCTGGGCTATGTCCAGCGCTACCTTCCAGATGTCCGCATCCGGTTTCCGGAAATGGACGAAACAGGAGGAAATAAAGAAGTCCACGAACTCGTTGAGCTTGAATTGCCGGATCCGGTGTTCATTTAACTCCCGGCCTTCATTATTGACCACCGCTATTTTTAACCCGTATTTTGCTTTCAGATCCCGGACCAGGGTGATCATCTCCGGATAGGCCACCGATTGGGCAAACATGAAATCCCGGAACTGATTTATGGTAAACGATCTCTCTTCGTAAAAAACGACCCTGCTCAGGTATTCATCCAGGCTTAATTTGCCGGATTCATAAGTATCGAAGGTCATCCGGTGCCGGTCGCTCAGCTCCGCCAGATCCAGTCCAAATTGCTTTGCCGCCGCTTCCCGGGCCTTCCTGTCCCAGCCATTGGTGAGCATGACGCCCCCGATATCCAGGAACAAGGCCGTTACCGGTGTTTTTGTAAGTGCTGTTGTTGCCATACGAATGATAAATTATTCTCTAAAGTAACAAGAAACCCATTGCTAAGTTCATTTTTGAAAGCCTATGCAACGGTATTTTTAAATCGCTTGTCAGTGGCATTAAACTGCTTCTTATGAGAAAAGATACCCCTTCTACACTCAGCCTCCTGACTGGCGCCTGCCTCCTGCTCCTGCTTTCCAGCTGTTTTAAAGACAAAGTCACCAAGACCTACACGATCGTCAGACCGGTATATACCTTGAAAACGACCTTACTGGGGAATATCAACGGTAACCCCGGACAACCTATCGGCTCGATCGGCAGACTCTATATTAAAGACAATTTCATCTACCTGAATGAGCCGGAGAAAGGCCTTCATATCATCGACAACAGTGACCCCACCCATCCGCAGCAGACGGCCTTCCTGAATATCCCGGGCAATGAAGAAATTGCCATAAATGGAAATACCCTATATGCGGATATGTACCGCGAGCTGCTGGCCATCGATATCTCCAATCCCCGCCAGATCCGGATAACCGGCATGACCGACAATGTATTCCTGGACCGGTATAATGGAGTCAGTGGATATACCACCTTCAATAATGGAGCGATCATCGACAGCAACCTGCTGCTCACAGGATATATCACAAAAGATACGACCATGGACACCGATGCTCCGACGTCTGTTTACGGAGGTATCTATCCCATTTTCTTTTATGCGCTGGCTGCTGCCGCCTCCAGCTCCAACGCCGGCAATGGCGCAGGCAGCGGTATAGCAGGTTCCATGGCCAAAATGGTCCTGCTGAACAATCATCTCTATACTATCCCTGAACCCCATAGCATCGCTATCCTGGACGTCTCCAATGCCCCCAGCCCCGGCCCGGCTTCTACCGTCTATGCCGGCTATGACCTGGAAACGATCTATCCGTTTCACGACAAGTTATTCCTGGGATCGAAAGAAGGTGTTTTCATCTATGATGTAAGCAACCCTCTTAGTCCCGTTCAGCAAGGTACGTTTACACATGGCCGTGCCTGCGACCCCGTGATCGCTGACGATAACTATGCCTATGTTACCTTACATGCCGGGACAACCTGCGGCGGCAATAGTAATGAGCTGGACGTTGTGAACGTGCAGAACCTGGCCCAGCCCACCCTGGTGGCTTCTTATCCCATGACTAAACCGGAAGGGCTTAGCAAGGACAACAACCTGCTCTTTGTCTGCGATGGCACTGACGGAGTGAAGCTGTATGATGCCAGCAATCCCGCCGGCCTGCAGCTGCTGACTCAGATACCGACCGCTCAGACAGAAGCGACAGATGTCATTGCCGCCAACCAACGCTTGTTCATAATAGCCGGTAGCAGCCTCTATCAATATGATTACAGCAATCCCCAGAATATCCGCTTACTGAGCACCTTATCCGTAAAATAATAACGCATGAAAAAATGCCTGGTCATTGTCTGCCTGGGATGCTTATGCTGCACAGGCGGATTCGCCCAGTCAGTCGCACCTTCGTTCGTCGCGTCAATCGATCCGTCTTTCACTCCGTCAATCGTTACATCGTTCACACAGTCAGTCACCCCTCCGTCCGACCGGCCATCCTCCCGGTCTTCCTGGAAATTCAGGTCTGTTGAATACATTGGGATGCTCTTCGGACAACAGGGGAATTATGGTCAGTTTCAGACTATCAACGGAGCTTACAATGGATCCTGGTTCCTGGGAGCCGGACTGGGCCTGGATTATTATAGGTTCAGGAGCCTCCCCCTGTTCCTGTCGGTGACAAAGGAGCTGATGCCCGCTAAGAACGGGCTTTTCGTAAGCCTGGACGGAGGAACAAATTTTCCCTTGTACAATCGCCCCAAATATTTCTATGGTAGCGATAATGGCTCCCCCAGTAAATTTACGGCCGGACCTTTCTGGAGCGCCGGACTGGGCTATAAGATCAAGCTATCAACTCACAGCGATCATGCCCTGTCATTGCTAACCGGGTATAGTTATAAAGAACTGAAAGAGCGAGTGAACAATGACCCGCAGAATACCCGTTACGATTACCGCAACCAGCGATGGTCGCTGAAGATCGGTCTGACACTATAATTTTTGCTGCGTATCGTGGCTGAGCGAATGATTTACCATGGAGTCAATATCACCCGGCTCCATCGACTCTGATTACCCTAATGGCTCAAAGACAGGATAAACGGCCCTGTTATTCAGTAGAGGCCCTTCTTTACTATTGGTTAATAAATTCAGGACATCTTTCGCGGTACCCTTGAATGGCCCGGAGGATTCGATTTTCAAGGTAGCCATAGCTGCTGCAAATTCTCCTGCATCCTGCAACCCCGCCCCTTTGATTCGCTGGGATAAATAACCCGCCATATAAGTGTCTCCGCATCCGGTGGCATCGACGACAGTAGTAGTAGGACTATAAGCCGGAATATCATAATAAGTAAACCCGTCATAAATTACAGACCCCTTGCTGCCAAGCGTGATCACCACTTCTTTGACACCCCATTCAAACAAGGTCCTGGCGCCTTTGCGGACATCGGTATGCCCTGTCAGCACCTCCATTTCCGATTCATTGGCCTTCAGAATTTCCACATATTGAAGCGCCTCTTTCTTGGCAGGCCAGTCGATCGCATGTACATTTTTATTTTTGACCTCCCGCAAATAGCCTTGCACATCCAGGGATACCTTCCCCCTTTCAGATAAGGTCCTGATCAGCTCCACCGGCATATCATCGGCCAGCAAAGGACCCAAATGGAAGATCCTCGCATTTACATTCTGCAATTGCCCGACAGTGAAGGCATCGGCTTTCTGCAAGACCCTTTGTGTCCGGTGATCCTGATTCTCCTTATAATTATTTTCGAAATAGACGGTGTAAGTGCTGGGTAAGACCTTCACTTCAATGCCTTTAGCCCGTAAATCCATTACGAATTGCATTTGTCCGGGGGCAAGGGCCGTAACCAGGCTATAACTCACTTCCATATTGCGGACAGCATTGGAGAAATAGAAGGATGTACCTCCTGCCATATGGACTACCGCCTTGGTTGTGACCACTTTATCTAGTGTGATGTGCCCTACGCAACAAATATCGTACATATGCTTCATTTATATAATTACGGATCCAGTCTGACGATCTTAAGCAAGGGCAAATATAGTTAATATGTCCCTAACCGATTGAGCTCCGGTCTCCCCGGCCAGTCTATAGACATTAAAATCGTATTAATGTTTAATTTGATCGGATAAAACCTTCGCTTCCGCTTTAAAAGTCAATTTTCTTCCATATTCCCCAACAAACAATAAACCCCTTTGTTCAAGGCCGGATCATTTAAGCACTATCCTTGTTATGCAACAACCGGACCACCGGAACAGACCCGCAGATACGACCGGCCCTCCGTCGGAATGGATCCGGGTCAATGGGCTTGCAGCTGAAACGGCGTGGTTACCGCTTTATGAAGGTTGATGATCTTTTATCCCATTCGGGATGTAACTGCCTTAGCTTTATTAAATAGGGGACCAGCAGCAGGAGCTCTAACCGGAAGGTAAAACCGGAGTCCGGATGAAAATAACGCAGGCCCAGCATGATAAACAAACAAATGAAGATCCCGATAATAGCATCGGCATATCCCATATTGATCGCCCAATCCTTTTCCGCCCATAAACCATAACCTACTAAACCTTTTATAAAGAACAGTGTCAAGGTCAGGATCCCCGTAAAGGAAATGGAAGAATAGCTCTCAAGGCCATATAAAGAGAGTTCGGCATTGAACCCCATAAGTCCGGCAATAAAGACAGGAATGCTTAAGGCCCCCGTGACTATAAATATCCAGGCAAATACTTTCATCCACCAGGGAAGCAATGCCCTTCTTCTTACTAATGGGGAATTTTCAGGGAGTACATCATCTAATAAATTTTCTGCGTCCATAACCGGAATATATAAAAAAATTGTGAATAAATTAAGGCAGCCGCCCCGCAGTTTTGTGCTATTTAGCGGCTAATGCAATAATTTTGGATCATGCAAGCGCCTCTTTCTTACTATACCATTATTTTGATTTCCCTTTCATTGGCCGGCGGCTGCCGTTCTTCGCGCAACGATCAGGCTGCCTCTTCTTCTCAGACAGGTAGCTGGCAGCAGCAGCCGATTATCATAGACGGTTCCGACGCTGACTGGCCTAAACCCCTGCCATATACCGATCGCAAGGAGAAGCTGAATTATGCCGTATCGAACGACAGGGATAATGTTTATATCCTGGTGTCTACCCGCAGCCCGCAGGAACAACAGAAAATCATCCAGGGCGGCATGACCGTCTGGATCAACAACCAGGCGGAAAAAAACGAGAGCTCGTCCATGGGGATCGGATTTCCGTTAGACAGCCGGAAGAACAGGGACAGAGAGCTGATGGCTCAGGCGCGACCGGGCCAATACAAGGATAAGGGCATCACCCTGGATGACCTGAAAGATTACTCGCTTTACAGCTTTAAGAATGAGAGCATCGAAAACTATGAATACGGACAGAGCAATGAAGAAGGCGTACAGGTCAGAATAGATTACAATAAAGAAGGCGACCTGATCTATGAAGCATCGGTCCCGCTCAGCTCCATCTATCCTCAGAATACCTCTCACAACTTCGCTGGCAAGACGGTCGCGGTAGGCATTTTTATCGAAGGACTGCCACCAGATGCACACGTCCGGCAGGATGGGGGAGGAGGCGGTGTTTCCATAGGAGGCGGCCTGGGCGTTGGCTCCTTTGGCAGCGGCGGCGGTGTCGGCCTGTCCATCGGTACGGGCTCCCTGGGCCGCATAGGTGGCAAGGACAAGCAATTATACCAGCTCAGTAGAATATGGCAGGTAATGCCGCTGGGGAGAAGCCGGTAACGCCAATATTTCTTCTTACATTCGCGGAAATCTTAATTTCCATGCGATACACAAAACTTTTTCTCGGTAGCTTACTGATAGCCGGTCTTTTCATGGCCTGCAATAATGAACCCAAACCCGCTGACAATACTTCCGCGGCAACGCCCCCTCCTTCATTCAAAGAGGACAATGTCACCTATACCGGAGATAGTATCTCCATGAATGGATATATCGTGTACGACGATTCCAATAAGAACAGGCGCCCCGCAGTGATAGTGGTGCCCGAATGGTGGGGACTGAACGACTACCCTAAAATGAGAGCCAAAAAACTGGCGGAATTAGGATATGTGGCCATGGCCATCGATATGTATGGCGACGGCAAGGTAGCCGATAACCCGGATAGCGCTAAAAAATTCGCCGGCCCGATGTATATGAATCCCGGAAAAGCCAAAGCCCGCATCGATGCCGCCATCGCCAAATTGAAAACCTATGGCGTCGTAGACACGACCCGGATCGCCGCCATCGGCTATTGCTTTGGTGGTGGGATGCTGCTGAATACCGCCCGCCTGGGAGATGAATTGAAAGGAGTCGTCAGCTTTCACGGCAGCCTGTTGGGAACACCGGCCCGCAAAGACCTGTTAAAAACGAAGCTGCTCGTTTTACATGGTAATGCCGACCAGTTCGTCTCGCCCAAAGACGTAGCTGCTTTTAAAAAACAAATGGATTCTATCGGAGCCGATTATAAATTCGTCGGTTACGACAGCGCCGTCCACGCATTTACCAACCCCCATTCTACGGAAACAGGCCTGAAATTTAAAATGCCGATTGCCTATAATGCCAAAGCTGATACCGCCTCCTGGAATGAAATGCAATCCTTCTTCAATACCTTGTTTAAATAGGACCCAACGTCGCAAACCAGCATGTTGAGGAGGCCGTCTCATTTACTTTTGAGGCGGCCTCTTTATTCTTCATCGGGTATCCTACTCAGGTAGTCCCACACCCTGCTAAAAAAAATTTTTCTTTAGCATTTTTGACGTCACTCCTCCTCTCAATCAAAGTAATCATCCGATTATGTATTTGCTATTTTTAAATATTTATTTGTCTCCTATTTTTTTCAAAATCCGGAAATCCATTTTTCATCCTATTCCGTAGATTCCTCCTAACGATTAGCTGAAAGGCATATTCGCGCCTTTCCCATAAATACAAAGCATTTTACTTCCCCCTATTTTCCCAGCTCTGGTTAGTCCTTCAGGCCTTGCATTGGTTATCTTTCCATCAATGCCCTGAAAGCAATTGTGTGTCACAAAACCATCTATTATGTATATGAAACCACTTTTACCCATTCTGGTTGCGGCCATCCTATGCCAATCCGCGAGGACTTTCGCCCAGGTCAAGATCGGGAACAATCCCACGACAATCAATGCCGATGCAGTACTGGAGACAGAAAGCACGAACAAGGGCTTCCTCCTGCCACGCATCGCTCTTACTGCCACCAATGCCGCCTCCCCACTTTCCGCCAATGTAGCCGGCATGGCAGTGTATAATACAGCCACGACAGGTTCGGCGCCTTACAATGTCTCCCCGGGGATCTATTATAATAATGGCTCTGGCTGGGTAAAACTGGATTCTGTTGCTTCAGGCCTGACCAGTATCACGCTTACCAACCCCTCCGCCATGACCAATAGCGGTAATTACTGGGATTATAAATTTCAAACCGTGGCAGGCGATACGTATAGCGAATACAGTACCTCTACGGGGAAGTTTACCGCCTCCCGGAGTGGCACGTATGTGCTAACCTGTTATAATTTAGCTACTTGCAACACCGGCCCTATTAATCCCACTGTGCTTCTCCATATCAATAGCCTGGAGTATGTCGGTAGCGTCATGTACGTTTCACCTGCGGGCGGCGGCGCCTATACTGTCTTTATTGTACTGCCCATCAAATTGAACGCCGGTGATGTGGTATATCCCAGAGGGTTTGGGCCTTCAACCGGTACCTGCACCATCGACGCTACCACCAGCCGGACCTTCATGACCATCGCCCAAATCCGTTAATTTCTCAGCCTAAAAACGATTCTCTTGAAAAAATTATCTATACACCGACCTGGTTTGCCCATGCGTATCCTCCCATGGGCAGCCCTGCTCATTGTGCTGTTTCCTTCTTTAGCCAGGTCCCAACAGGGTAGTCAGGGTAATACCACTGTCTTCAGCGGGGCCACGATGACATTCTTGGGCAACCACAACTTTCTCACAGGAGGCAGCGGCGCACAGCCAGGCATCATCGGCACCGTTCGTACCGCTCCTTACGGCACCCTGAATTTTGCCTCCACAGCAGTCAGTTACACCGGAGCAGACAATGCTAACAATGTCGACGGATATCTTCGCAAATCAGGAACTGCATCTTTTATTTTTCCCGTGGGGAGCAATGGTCACTATGGTCCCTTCGCCGCTGCAGCCGATGGAACAACCGGAGCCTATTTCCATGCAGACCCTAATTCTGCAGTAGTGCCCAATCCGGCCGGCGGGAGCTATCCACCTCTCCCGGCAGGTGCTCCGTTCTCCACTTCCAGCAAAGGGAGCGGGGTGACCTCTGTTAGCTCGGTCGAATACTGGGATATCGATGGCTCAGGTTCTACCAATGTTACGCTGACCTGGAATGCGGGGAGCGGGGTCGGTACACTTACCGGTAACACGCTGTCACAACTGACGATCGTTGGATGGGATGGCAGCAAATGGGTAAACATCCCTTCTGCCGTCGACGCGACCTCCGCTCTCGGAGGATCAAGCAGCCTTACCGCAGGCAGCATCACGACCAGCGCCAGCATCACGCCGGATACCTATACTGCTTACACGCTGGGCTACACCGGAGCTATCCTGCCGGTTACCCTCCTTTCCTTTACTGCTATTAAAGAATCAAGCGCAGTGAAATTGAACTGGGAAACGACCAACGAAGTTAATTTCTCCCGTTTTGAGATTCAATATAGTACGCCAAACCAGGGTGATTGGACCGTAATTGGGACCGTCCCCTCTACAATAGCCAGTACCCTGAATAACTACTATTCCTTTACTCACGCTAATCCTGCAAAAGGAATAAATCTGTACCGGCTGAAAATGATCGACCTGGATGGGAAATATACCTATAGCTCTGTCTGCCAGATTTCCTTTGACAGCAATAACGGAACCGTTATTTATCCCAACCCTGCCTCGGACTATATCAATATCCAAACCGATAACCCCGGGGCTATCAGGGGGGCAAAACTGAGCGATTGGAATGGCAAAACATTAATGTCTATCGTCCTCTTATCGAATGACAATAGGATAGACATTAAGACCCTGGCCCCGGGTATCTATATTTTGACAATATTCCATCAGGACGGGACTAAGGAAAGCCACAAGGTCTCCATTAAGATTCCTTGACGGTCCTGCCCGGCAGTTTAGCAACTGGATCCCCTGGCCCGCTTCTTGCATCCATATAAAAAACATCAATAATGACAACTCCACAAATCGCAACCCGGCTGATAGAACTTTGCCGCCAGGGGCAATATGAGACCGCTCAGAAAGAACTGTATGCCAAGGATGTAATAAGCATCGAACCGCACGCAACCCCCGCTTTTGAAAAAGAGACAAAAGGCCTGCCGGCCATTTTGGAGAAAGGACATAAATTCGAAGCAATGACGGAAAAAGTATATGGCACTACAGCATCAGATCCCCTGATAACGGGTAATATAATCGCTTTCACGCTCGGTCTGGACATTGCCATGAAGGGAACATCCCGTTCAAAGATGGAAGAGCTCTGCGTCTACCAGGTAAAAGACGGAAAGATAATATCCGAGCAATTTTTCATGTAGTCCGTCTCACGGCATAAACGACCAGCTCAAGCTCTGCCAGCCCTACGGCAATTGCGTAAAATCGATATCCGGCGCCTTCGCCTCCGGAGCGGAGACCTTTTCCAATAATTGACCAAGCATCCCCCTTTTACCCCACCCCCATAATCCATCCGTTCCGCCGGCCATCCCGGCCCCCGGCGACACCCCGATCCGGCTTTTTAATTTCCATCTTTTAAAGATACTATCTTTACAGGATAATCATCAGGACATGATATCTAACGAACTTATCCGGAAGCAATTACTAACCGCAGACACAGGTGTTCGACAGCTTACAAAAATAGAGGCCCACGAGATCCACTTTGCGCCGGGACAAACCGGAGCGCTGCACTATCATCCCTGCCCCGTTACAGGATATATCTTAAAAGGAACGGCCCTGGTCGAAGTGGAAGGACAACCCGCTCAGATCCTCCACGCCGGCGAAGCATTTTTCGAACCGGCATTGACCCGTATCCTCCATTTTGATAACTATTCCACCACCGAGCCCATGGTCTTTATCGCCTTCTACCTGCTTGACGGTAGACAAACCCTGATCGAACTAATAACTGAATAGCCTTACTAAACTACTACCTGGAATGAAAAACAACCCAAGGCCCAAGCTTGCGCTATGGATGGCAATATTGGCCGGTGTTTATGCCATGTCCTGTCCGGCCCTTTCCATAGCCCAGAAACTTCCCCCCGGCAAACTACCGCAATCAGAAGAGCCCGCCCCCGTCTATAAAGAGCCTTTCCGACCCCAATTGCATTTTTCCCCGAGGGAGAAATGGATGAACGATCCCAATGGAATGGTCTGGTTCCATGGAGCCTACCATCTGTTCTTTCAGCATTATCCGGGTGATATTGTCTGGGGACCCATGCACTGGGGACATGCGGTCAGTAAAGACCTGATCCATTGGCGGCAGCTGCCCATCGCCCTTTACCCGGACAGCCTGGGTTATATCTTTTCAGGCAGTGTCGTCGTGGATTCCAATAATACCACCGGGTTCGGGACAAAAGGACAGACACCCCTCGTAGCGATCTTCACACACCATGATCCCATAGGAGAAAAAAAAGGCAGCCTGAACTATCAGAACCAGAGCCTGGCCTATAGCCTGGACGCAGGACGTACATGGGCCAAATACAAGAACAATCCCGTACTAAAGAACCCCGGGATCATCGACTTCAGAGACCCGAACGTCCAATGGTACCGGCCGGCAAATAAATGGATAATGAGCCTGGCGACCAAAGACTGTATCAGCTTTTATTCTTCGCCGGATCTCAAAAACTGGGATAAAGAGAGCGAATTCGGTAAGTCCAGCGGAGCGCACGGAGGCGTTTGGGAATGCCCCAACCTGTTCCCCCTGAAACTGGAAGATACTACCTTCTGGGTGTTGCTGGTCAGCACCAACCCGGGAGGCCCTAACGGAGGCTCCGGTACACAATACTTTATCGGACACTTCGATGGCCGGGAATTCCATCCCTTGGGAAACGCTACGAAATGGATCGACTATGGACCGGACGACTATGCCGGAGTGACCTGGAATAACACCGGCCGCCGAAAGATATTTTTAGGCTGGATGAGCAACTGGATCTATGCTAACCAGGTGCCTACCCGGGAATGGCGTAATGCCATGACCATCCCGAGGGACCTGAAGCTGCAGAGGGTTGGCGAGGAGATCTATCTGACTTCCCAGCCTGTCAAAGAAATAAATCGCCTGGCTGCAGCAGGTGCCGTGCATTTAAAAGATATCAGCATAGATAATACCGTGGATCTTTCAGACAAATGGCAGGACTCCTCCAACCGGTATATACTGACTTTACACGCAGCAGCAATCAAAGATTTTTTTATCGCTTTTTCTAATGCGAAAGGCGAACAGCTGGCGATCGGATATGATAAGGCCTCCAATCACTATTATATCGATCGCATACAGTCCGGCATAACAAATTTCAACAAGGAATTCTCAAAAAAATATTCTGCCCCCCGCATTAGCACGGAAAAAGAGCTGAACCTTACCCTGATCATGGACGCCACCTCCCTGGAACTATTTGCCGACAAGGGACTGACCGTAATGACCAGCATCTTTTTTCCGGAGAAGCCATACACCCAAATTCATATCGGATCCAATGATCACTTGCTGATACAGCAACTGTCATGGACTCCCCTGAGATCTATATGGTAAACAGGCTCTAATAAAAACGCTTATTTTTTTCGGCCGCTGCGGAGGCGGTGCAATACCCTCACCAGCGCATCGATATCAGCGCAGGTATTATACAAGGCTAAAGAAGGCCGTACCGTAGACTCCACGCCAAATCTTCGCAGGATCGGCTGGGCGCAATGATGCCCCGAACGCACTGCAATGCCCTCTTCGTTAAGAGCTGAACCTATTTCTTCCGTACGATAGCCATCCATGACAAAAGATAATACCCCGGCTTTCTCCGCAGCCGTGCCGATCAGCCGCAGTCCCGGAACATCCCTGAGTAGTTTGGTGGCATATAATAACAGGTAATGCTCATACTGACCGATCAGCTCCATGCCGATCTTATTGACGTAGTCGATAGCCGCTCCCAATCCTACGGCATCGGCAATATTGCCGGTCCCGGCTTCAAAACGAGCCGGCGCCTGATGATACTTCGTTTGCTCAAAAGTCACGTCCTGGATCATATTGCCTCCCCCTTGCCAGGGCGCCGTTTCATTCAGCAGGGCCTCTTTGCCATACAATACGCCGATCCCCGTCGGACCAAAGACCTTATGCCCTGAAAATACATACCAGTCGCAATCCAGCAGGCGTACGTCGGCCCGCATATGTGACACTGCCTGGGCGCCGTCTACCAATACTTTCGCTCCTGCCTGATGGGCCATTTCCACCATGAGCTTGGCCGGAGTGATTGTACCCAGCGCGTTAGACACCTGCGTAAAGGACACTATCCGGGTCCTGGGACCTAATAGCCTGGCATATTCATCCAGCAGGACCTGACCATCGTCATCGACAGGAATGACTTTTAGTTTCGCCCCATTCTTTGCCGCCAGCTGCTGCCAGGGCACAATATTGGCATGATGCTCCAAATAGCTGATGATAATTTCATCCCCTTCTTTCAGGTTCTGCTCTCCCCAGCTTTTGGCCACCAGATTGATGGCTTCGGTAGATCCCCGGACGAATACGATCTCATTGACAGAAGACGCATTCAGAAAATCCGCCACCTTCTTCCGCGCCGATTCATAAGCATCCGTCGCCCTCGCCGCCAGCTCATGAGCCGCCCGGTGAATATTCGAATTCTCATGCTCATAAAAATGACTGAGCCGGCTGATCACCTGCCAGGGCTTCTGTGTAGTGGCCGCATTATCCAGCCATACTAACGGACGCCCATTCACTCTTTCCTGCAAAATGGGAAAATCATTTCTCACCCGGTTCACATCGAACGGAGGACTCGTCATGCCACTGATCCCACCCCCGTCGGTCAAGGATCGGGTAGACAGCCCCGGCAACCCGTTTGTCAGCGACAACGCTTCCTGTCCGGGTAAAAAATAAAAGGAAGGAATCGCCGAAGGCGCCTGAGGCAGCTGCGCTCTCCCGACCGGGCTATGAAGATCTTCTACATTGTCTTTCTGCCGCATCGCCGAAGGCGAGATACCGCTGCCAGCCACAGAGGACGGTACATGCCCCCTGCCTGCAAAATGAGGATCGGGCAGACTGGTCGGCGGACTCTTCAGATCAAAACTTTCCTGCCGCTGTACCGCCGAAGGCGAAATACCGCTCCCCGCTACCGAAGCCGGAATCGCTCCGCCTGCTCCGGGGAACGGACTCGTCACCGCACCTGCCGTCGCAGGCGCCGTTTCCCCCGGATAGGACAAGGGGGCTCCCAAATTAGCAACAGCCTCCCCCGGCATCGCCTTAAAGAACTGGTTCGCTAACTGCGCCAGGGCGCCCTCATCCAGCGGACTGAATTCATTACTATTATTTGTACTCATGGTATTTTCCGATTTCGACATCATCAAGAACGGCAATGGCATCATCTACCAATACTGCCAGTGAACAATACAGCGACACCAGGTAAGAAGCGATCGCCCGGTCATTAATACCCATGAAGCGAACGGACAAACCAGGAGATTGCTCTCCGGGTAAATTAGGCTGATAAAGACCTACGACCCCCTGACGGCTTTCACCGGTGCGTAACAGAATGATCTTCGATTTCCCGTTTTCGATGGGCACCTTGTCGGAAGGGATCAGCGGAAGCCCCCTCCATGTGAGGAATTGTGAGCCGAACAGCGAAACAGTAGGCGGCGGCACACCCCGGCGGGTACATTCACGGCCAAAGGCCGCAACGGCCAGCGGATGCAGCAAAAAGAACCCCGGCTCTTTCCAGACCTTCGTGATCAGCTCATCGAGGTCATCCGGCGTGGGAGCGCCCGTACGTGTTTTGATCCGTTGCGCAGGTACAATACTATGCAACAGCCCATATTCCTTATTGTTGATCAATTCGCTCTCCTGTCTTTCCTTGATCGTCTCGATCGTCAGGCGCAGCTGCTCGCTGATCTGATTATAAGGCTTGCTGTAGAGGTCGGACACACGGGTATGAACTTCCACTACCGTATTGACAGCGCTTAAATTATACTCGCGGGGATTCTCAATGTAGTCCACAAATGTCTGGGGCAGCGCTCTCTCGTCACGCCCGGAACAATCTACTTCTACGTTTTCGGCATCCTTGACCTTGTTCAGACGATAGACTCCCGACTCCACCGGAATCCAATTCATTAAATGCGTCAGCCAGCGTGGCGTGATCGTAATCATCTGTGGTACCGTGCGTGTTGCAATGGCTAGCTGTCTCGCAGCGACATCTCCAAGCGCTGTTTGGGATCTGCCTTTGTTTTGTTCAGACATGGATCAATAAATTTTTAGAGTGAGAAATAAAAATTGGCGACAGGAATACGGTTGTTCCTGAATGGTGGTGGTGAAACAAATATATTGTTTTTTCCCGTAACTTTGATTCATCCCTGTCGCAACCGTCCCCCCTCATAAAAATCAACAGCATGCAAAAAATTACACTGCCTGTCACACGGTTGAAAGGTCTATGGTTAGCTATCCTTTTTTTTATAGCAAGTATCGCCTCTCCGGCTTTCGCACAGGATCGTCCGGGCCGCCCCGCAACTCCGCCGCAGCGACCACCCGCCCCGCGACCGGTAGCGCCCCCTCCGGCACAAAGGCCCCAGGTACAGCCTGCACGGCCCCCTCAGCAGCAACGCCCGCCCGCTCAACAGCGGCCTCCGGCTCCGCAACGCCCGCCCGGCAATGTTCGTCCTCCGGGCAATCAGCGCCCTCCCGGAAATACCCGTCCGCCTAACTATCGTCCCCCATCACACCGTCCTCCGATCCATCACCGCCCCCCCGGCTGGAAACCCAACCGTCCGGCATATACCCGCCCTCCGCATATCTGGGGCGGACATCGCTATTATGCCTATCATCATTATTATTCCCATCCCTATAGGCCCTATGTATTCGGACCATCCTGGCACCCCCTGGGATTCTTCCTCAGCGCCGTCGCCGCCACTGCCACCATCGTTGCGATCAATGATATGCAATACCAGTATGACGCAGGAGTCTTCTATGCTCCTGCCAACGGAGGTTACCAGGTAGTAGCACCCCCATTCGGGGCTATCATCCCCGCCTATCCACCGGAAGCAGTGAGCATGCAGGTAGGTGGAGATGTCTATTATTATTTCGGAGGGACCTTCTACGCGCCCGTGCCGAATGGCTACCAGGTGGTAAGGGCCCCGGCAGGAGCTATCGTCTATAATCTACCGGATGGCTGCACCCAGGTGCAGGCCGGTAATATTACCTATTTACAATACAATGGAGATTATTATCAGCCGATAGAATTCAACGGACAACCCGCTTATGAAGTAGTCGAGATCGAGCAATAAAACGCTTAATTAAGGGATGATGGCTTGCCATCATCCCTTAATTGATATTTACCCGTGACGGAGCCACCACCGGCACACTGGTAGCTGCAGTCTTCGCCTTTTCCGGCACGCTCACTTCTTCCCATCCCCCCATCCTCCGTTCCTTTTCCTGGAACCCGGCAATCCTCGGATCGACAACCTTCCCCGGATCGGCTATCCCCGGATCGGCAACCTTTCTCAGATCGAAGTCCTTCCCCTGATCGATCAGCTTCCCCGAAAAATCCGGCGCCCCCGGCGCCCTGCTCCCGGCAATTCCCGGCTCCGCCAGGATCCATGTCCTTCTCGTTCTTTTCATGAAAATGCGCATCCCGATAAAAAAGCATACCAACAGGATCATACCCCCTTTCAAATGGATTATTTCATGATCAGGGATCGGCGTATACAGATCCGCCTGGATACCAAAAGAATCGATCCCATTCCGTACTTCCCGGGACATCAACCCGCTGCATAAGTAAAAGATGGCTCCCCCCACCGCCAGGCATAATAAGATAGCCAGCCCCCCGGTAAACAAACTCCACAACCTCTTTCGTAATTCCGGCCAGGTGGCGGCGCCATACCGGGAAGGATAAGATAAAAGGAGGATCCAATAGAAAAAGAAGAATAACCCGATAACCGGCAGATCGATGACCACCGGCAACGGAACCGGAATATCAAAAAACACCAGCATAGGATTCACCCCCGCCAGCCCCGCCGCCCAGGGGAACAACCCGGCTATCAGATACCTGTCTAGCAGAATGGCCATCGCCAATAGAACCAACAGGATATATTGTGGCCGTTTCTGGCCACTATAGGTACTCATATAGGAGATTTTACAAATAGATCAACGCT
The DNA here is from genome assembly GCA_035555335.1 of Puia sp. Taxonomy (GTDB): domain Bacteria; phylum Bacteroidota; class Bacteroidia; order Chitinophagales; family Chitinophagaceae; genus Puia. Next base: position 16,347 of record DATMGS010000008.1, on the reverse strand, counting down.
CGGATGGATACAATTGGAAATTGGATAGAAGTCATTTCATGGGAAACTGGGAGAAATTCTGGCCGGAATACCAGGGATACCCGGTTCGGCCGAAGCAAAAACGCCGGCCTGATGAATTATTGTATGGCCGATTTGCCAAAATAGCGTTAAAATGAACAGAGCCCCTCTATAAAAAACGTTCTTCTCAATAAGCAAACTTCATTCCAAAATCTTCCCTATGTAATTTCCCCGCCCCCTGCATCTTCACACAAAACAGTACATATGAACACTGAACCCAACAAATATTTATTGGCCAGCCTGCTCCTGCTGCAGGGAATGTGTTTCTCCCTCCGGGCCCAGGTACCCTCCATAAAAGTAGAGGGGAAAGAATCCGGTCTGGTCTACCTGCAAAAACTTAACATAGACGTTTCCATCAACGGATCCATCGCAACGACCACCTGGACCATGACCTTTAAGAACAAGACCGCAAGAATCCTGGAAGGAGAGCTGGGCTTCCCGCTGGCAGAAGGCATCAGCGTGTCAGGATATGCACTGGATATTAATGGCAGACTGCGGGAAGCCGTGCCGGTAGAAAAAGAAAAAGGTACCCGGGTCTTCGAAAATATCGAACGCCGCAGAGTAGATCCCGGATTATTGGAGAAAGTGGATGGCAATGGATTCCGGACAAGGATCTATCCCATCAATCCGAACGGAGCCAGGACCGTGCTGATCAGATATGAAGAAGAGCTGGCGTGGAGCGGTCAATCCTCTCTGCTATATCATCTGCCGCTTGCATTTCAGCGGGCACTGGAAGAATTCAATATCAACATCAGTGTAGTGCGCGGCACACAGAAACCAGTCTTTGAAGGGAATATCGACAACGAATTGCGTTTCAACGAATGGAATGATACCTGGTCCGCTTCCCGGTCATGGAAGAACTATCTGGCCGACCGGTCCCTCACCATACGTATCCCTAAGACAACGGGCGCCAGCGAAGTCATGATGCAGCAGGCAGGCAATCATTATTTTTATGTGCTCAGCACTTTCCCCGTGCATAAAAAGATAGAGAAACCCCTGCCGAAAAAGATCACCATCCTCTGGGATGCCTCCCTGAGCAGTCTTTCCCGCAACACAGAAAAAGAGCTGGATCTGCTGGATCAGTATTTCGACAAGCTGCAGGACGCGGAGATCAGACTGGTGAATTTCAGCAATACCGTACAGGAAGCACAGACCTTCACCCTCCATAACGGCCAATGGGACCGGCTTCACGACGTTTTGCAACATACCGTCTACGACGGCGCCACCCAGTTCGGTAGCCTGGACCTGCGAAAATATCCCTGCGACGAATTCCTGTTATTCAGCGACGGTCATTCCACCTTCGGTAACGATCAGCTAAAAGAAGGTGGTAAGCCCGTCTATGCCATCGTGGCTACGCCGAAAGCCGACTTTCCTTTCCTGCGGGCTATTACAGATGCATCTGGCGGCGAACTGATCAACCTGCTCACCACCACGACAGAACAGGCATGGGAACAACTATGCTACCAAAGCCTCTATTTCATGGGTGTAAAGGCTTCCGCTAATCTCCAGGAAACTTATCCCTCCCTCCCCAGTCCCGTAGTCTCCAGTCTTTCCGTGGCAGGCATCAGCTATCAACCGGAACAACGACTGGTCCTGCAATTCGGATATGGAGGTAAGGTTACCAGCGAGTCCACGATCACCCTGGATTATACTAAACAGCAAACCAGCCGGCCCGACCTGTCCCGTATATGGGCGCAAAAGAAAATTGCCCAGCTGGACCGGCGATTCGAAGATAACCAGACGGAAATAGAACAACTGGGCCGCCGCTACGGGATCGTCACCCGCAATACATCCCTGATCGTATTGGAAAATGTAAATGATTATATTACCTATGAGATCGAGCCTCCAGCCGAACTCCGCGAAGAATATGACCGCATCATGAAACAAAGGGGGCAGGCAGACCGGCAGCTCCGTCATACCACCGTCGACAATGCCGAAGTCTATTTCAATGAACTCCTCCACTGGTGGCAAACGGATTATAAACGCCCGGTTAAGAACAAAACTCTTCCTCCTCCTGCGCCTATTCCCGGCCCTCCCGCAACAGCCCCCGCCCTTGCCGAACAGGCATTAGAAGGACGCGCCCCGGGATTATCAGTCAGCCGTAACCGAAGAAACGAGCCTTCTCCATCCACCATCCGCGGAACCAGCAACATGGACGAAGTTGTGGTAGTAGGATATGCCACTGTTAAAAAGAAATCTATCACGGGATCAGTAACTACTATAGATGATAAAGATCTGGAAGCAGCCGAACCGGAATCGTCCGCCAATGGCAATCATTCTCCCTCCGCCAACAACAACTCCTCCGGCTACGGCACTTTCAAAGCCTGGAAAGCAGACATACAGACGGAATACCTGACCCGGCTACAAGCTGCCCGCCCCGCAGAGCAATATGCCGTTTACCTGCAGATGAGAAAAAAGAACCTCCATACCCCCCTGTTCTATTTTAATACCGCCAACTTCTTTTTCGAAACAGGCAAAAAGAATATCGGCCTTCGCATCCTTTCCAATATCGCCGAGCTGGACGCCGAAAGCTATGAAATCTACAAACTCCTGGGGTATAAATTGAAGGAGCTGGGCGAGACGGAAGCCGCCTGCGCCGCCTTTAAGAAAATACTGGACTGGCGCCCCTTCGAACCCCAAAGTTACCGGGATTACGGACTGGCACTGGAAGACGCCGGCCAGTACCAGCAAGCGCTGGATACCCTGTACGCTGCCCTCGTGAAAAATTATGACGCGAACGTCAGCGCCCTGTACCCGGGCATCGAAGAGACGATCCTTCCCGAGATCAACAACCTGGTCGCCCGGAAAGCCGATAAGATCGACTTCAGCAGGATCCCTAAACAACTGCTCACCAACATGCCGGTGGATATCCGCGTAGTCCTCAACTGGAATATGAATGATACCGACATCGACCTCTGGGTCACGGACCCCGACGACGAAAAATGCTACTACAGTCACCGGAACACAGCTATCGGCGGCCGCATCTCCCATGACTTTACCAGGGGACTGGGCCCCGAGCAGTTCATGCTGAAGCGGGCGATAAAAGGAAAATACAAGGTCGAAGTGAATTATTATGGAGACAGCCAGATGAAAATAGCCGGACCGACTACCATTATGGTCGAAATATACACGAACTACGGGACACCGGCACAAACCCGCAAGCTCATCACCTTACAAATGCAGTCCACTGCCCAGGGCACGGTATACGTCGGGGATTTTGATTTTTAATTATGAATTTAACCGGGCTCCATCCGGTTAACGGGGAACGGTCGCCCTGCGACCGTTCCTCCTTTTTCTTTACGAACCGGTTTCATGGCCTCTACAGGAACATGCCTCCGGATGCCTCGATCCGCTGAGCCGTCACCCATCTTGCCTCTTCCGAACAAAGGAAAGCTACCACGCCCCCGATATCGTCCGGCTGCCCTATCCGGCCCAACGCCGTCTGGGAAGAGAGGAACGCATCTAAATTCGGATTATGCTCAAAAGCGGCCTTGGTAAAATCCGTTTCGATAATGCCCGGCGCCACCACATTGGCCGTGATGCCCCGGCCACCCAGTTCCTTGGCCAGGTATCTCGTCAACACCTCGATTGCCCCCTTCATAGAAGCATAGGCAGCATAACCCGGGGTGGCAAACCGGGCGAGACCGCTCGAGATATTGATGATACGCCCCTTGTCGGCCAGAAAAAGCAATGCCTTCTGCGTTAAGAAATACACCCCTTTGAAATGTATCTGGAACAGACTGTCGAATGCTTCTTCCGTCGTTTGCGGGAAAAGAGATGCCGCGTCGATCCCGGCATTATTAACGAGGAAATCAAATTGGGTCCTTCCCCATTTTTCCTGCAGGATTCCCTTCAGCTCCTGGAAGAAACTATCAAAAGATTTCGTATCTCCCGCATCCAGCGCCAACGTGGCTGCCCGGACACCCTTTTTCTCCATTTCAGCCACCACCGCATCGGCCTCTGCTTTCTTACTGCGGTAAGTAATAATCACATCATTCCCCTTACCGGCAAGCTGTAAGGCCATATTCCGGCCCAATCCACGACTTCCGCCCGTTATCAGGGCAATTTTGTTAGTTGATCCCATTTTTGTAGTTTTTAATGATACCCCAAAAGTCCGGAACTTTTGGGGTAAACCTATGGTGACTAGTTAAGTATTAAATGGTAACCATTTAAGATTTTTCCTCCCGGCACGTACACGCCTATGGTCAAAATCCACACGCCTATGGCTGAAATAACACGATGGTAGGTTTATCCCGGAAAAAAACAGCCTTAATGATACATTGCAGATGGTTAGTACTTTAAGGGTTGTTATTATTTTGTTAGCTGTTAATAACGCCCCTCAACTGGTTAATGGGCTCGATCATTGGTTGAGGCTTAGATAAGAATAGGTCGAATAATTTGCTTTGTTCATTTTCTGACTGAACCACCTGGTCCGGTCAAACCTTAAAAACAACCGCTTTTAAGGACCCTTTTGTTAAGAGGCCGTCTCAGAACCAAGGAAGCAATTTCGTTCCTTCTGAGACGGTCTCTTTTCTCTTTTCAGGGCTTTCTCTCTCTTTTCAGGGCTCTCCGGCTATACATTTTCCGGACCCTCCGGACTTCGCCTTCCCTGGTTTCCCGGGACTTTAGGGTTGCACCTTTCTCGGTGCCGGATTATGGGAAGTCCGGATAATATATTTGCCGATAAAAATGCCGCTTACAAATACGTTGTAGAAATGCGCCGCCAGACCAATGAACATAACGGCCTCTTTTGCGACTGGCGTCAAAGGCACTATATCTCCATAGCCAATGGTAAGGACGGTCACAAAACTAAAATAGCTTAGATCTGACATCCTGCCCCTTACGGTATGCAAATTTGAAAAAGAATGATTAGAGAGCGTCTCTATCTGGAAGAATAAAAAAGTGCCGATCAGACTCAGCAATATAAAGCCACATAAAACCGCCGACAGCATTTCTGCCGATATGAACCGGGCGGTAAAGATCTTTCTGTATACTTCTATAGTAACTATAATGAAATAGAATAAATAAACAATACCCCATAAACTGTGCAGATCACTGTGCCCTATATTCGTGATCCAATGACTGAGTATACTTATGAGAATATTGGCGATGATAAATGCCATGATGACCATCCTTAGATTCTTCTTATTAAAAAAGACGATCAACCCAACGAGCATATTCTGAAAGGGCAGCGTTTCCTCCACAAGCCCCGAACAGTCAGAAGGCAAAAACACGCCCCCAAAGATGAGCGCCAGGAAGCTGATCAGCAAAATCTCATATTTTCTCCTTTCAATGTATAACCTGATTTTTGTCATGGCACGTACTATTTTATAGTTATTCCGGTCATCACCGGCAATGAGTAATGCCATAAAAATAGTTCGGCGGCATAAGTTTAATTTGCCAAATTAGGTGAACGGGGAAAATTTTGCGACGAAACAGTTTTTCGATCCTGTGTTTTATACATTCATTAACAAGAGGCGCCGGTTTTCATCAACGTGCAGGAATTACAGCACCGTCGATCCCCTTACCACGAGCACGGAAGGAATGACCAGCGGCTGCTTTTGCCTGACCGCCTTTCCTTCCAACTCCCGGAACAACAGGGACGCCGCTTCCTTCCCCATTTCAAAAGCCGGCTGGGTGATCGTCGTAAGCGAAGGGTTTAACAGCATAGCGGAAGGAAGATTGGAGAATCCTATCACTTTCACCTGCCCGGGTATGCGTACCCGCAGCTCCTGGCAGGCCAGGTAAATACCGGTCACCAGCTTCTCCACCGTAGCGATCACGCCATCGGGAGCATCGGGACCGCCCATCAGACCGGTAAGGATCCGGTGATTGACAACCGGATCATGCGTGCAGGCGATGATATCCGACTCCCGCCAGGACAGCTGATGATCCGTCATTGCTTTTTTATAGCCCTCTATCCGCTGATGACTGATAGATAGGTCCGGTGAGATAAACAGAAGGGCCACTCTTTTGCAACCGCGGCTCAGGAGATGCTCCGTCGCTTTACGGGCACTCTCGAAATCATCCGTAACGACCTTCGCGGTGTCGATATCCTCACAGACCCTGTCGAAAAAAACGATCGGAATGCCCTTCTCCTGCAACTCCTTTATCGGAGAAGAATCCCTGGTCTCAGAGCTTACGGAAATTAATATGCCGTCGGCCCGCCCTCCCCGGAGATCCTGTAAAATGGCCTCCTCTTTCCGGCAACTCTCATGCGTGAGCCGGATCAGGATATGATAACCCTTCTCCTGGGCGACGGCTTCCACCCCGTCAATCACCTGCGCAAAGTAACTATCCGCCACTTCCGGCAGGATCACGGCGATCGTCCTGCTTTTTTTGTTGCGCAGGCCGCTGGCATATGGATTGGGGGTGTAATTCAGCTCTTTGGCAAGATCCAGGACCCTTTGTCGGGTCTTTTCACTGATTTCATGGCTGTTGGTCAATGCTTTTGACACAGTGGCAGTAGAGAGCTGCAAGGCATTGGCCAGCATTCGGAGCGTTACATTTCCCATAAATGACCGGATAAAACGGCATCTTTTTACGAAAACGGTTAAGCAAATAATTGTACGAACCAGCGTAAGATCGTAAAAAAAGATGGTTAATTTACACAACGGCTATCAAATTAACCGATAACGATTTAAACAATGAATGCCATGAATTCCGACCACCTTTCCACCACTGAAATCAATCCCCTCTCTTCCCTCGATGTATGGGAAGATGACCTCCTGGAACGTTATCCCGATCCGGAGACGATCGCCAAAGACAAGACCACCGAAGAATACCGCAACTACGAAGACCCTAAAAGAGAGTCCGTAAAGGAATTCTACCGGCTGAACCATACTTATCAGACCTACGACTTCGTAAAACAGAAACAAGCGGAGTTCCTGAAATTCGATAAAAAGGAAATGTCTGTTTGGGACGCTTTTAATTTTCTGAACCAGCTGGTGGACGACTCCGATCCCGACACGGACCTGGACCAGTTCCAGCATCTGCTCCAGACCTCCGAAGCAATCCGGGCCGACGGCCACCCCGACTGGATGGTCCTGGCAGGCCTCTTCCATGATATGGGAAAGACCCTCTGCCTGTTCGATGAGCCCCAGTGGGCCGTAGTAGGGGATACCTTCCCCGTCGGTTGCGCCTATTCCGATAAGATCGTCTATCCCGAATTCTTTAAGAACAACCCGGATTACGAGAACCCGGTCTATCAGACAAAATACGGAGTTTATTCCCATGGATGCGGACTGCGGAACGTTGATATGTCCTGGGGACATGACGAATACGTTTACAACATGATGAAAGACCATCTCCCGGAACCCGCTTTGTACATGTTGCGTTACCATTCCTTTTATTCCCAACACCGGGAGCATGGCTACGACCATCTGATGGATGACCATGATCGGGAAATGTTCAAATGGGTTAATTTATTCAACCCCTATGACCTGTATTCCAAGAGCCCGACTCCTCCCAACTGGCAGGAGCTCAAGCCCTATTACGAAGACCTGGTAGCTAAATATTTACCCGCTACCCTGAAATTTTAACAAATCAGAACTTTTAGTAGCAAACCAGGCGTGCCCGCGTGACCGCCTGGCTTTTTTTTGGATTTTTTTACGTTTGTTTGCTTATGAATAATCAACTTGTCTCCTGGGACTATATCGTTTTTATAGCTTATTTCATCCTCATCTCCTGCTACGGTTACTGGATCTATCACAAAAAAGGAAAGGCGGCTACCAGTACCAAAGACTTTTTCCTGGCGGAAGGCTCCCTCACCTGGTGGGCGATAGGGGCTTCCATCATCGCTTCCAATATCTCCGCGGAACAATTCATCGGGATGAGCGGGGATGGCTTCTTTGCCGGCATCGCCGTAGCCGTTTATGAATGGCTGGGAGCGATCGCCCTCATCATCGTGGCGGTCTTCTTCATGCCCGTGTACCTGAAGAACAAGATCTACACCATGCCGCAATTCCTGAAAACCCGCTACAATGAGACCGTAGCCCTGATCATGTCCGTTTTTTGGCTGTTCCTCTATATTTTTGTCAATCTGACATCCATTCTCTACCTGGGCGCCCTGGCGATCAATGGCTTACTGGGCGGTGGGTACTTCCATATCGTGATGATCGTACTGGCTTCCTTTGCCCTCCTCATCACCCTGGGCGGAATGAAGGTCATTGGCTATACCGATGTGATCCAGGTGGCAGTCCTCATGATCGGTGGTCTGGCGACAACCTATATGGCCCTTACCCTGGTCAGCGAAAAGTTCGGGTTCGGCAAAGACATCATCGCGGGATTTAATGTCCTGCTCAGGGACGCACCTGATCATTTTCACATGATCTTCCCCAAACCCTCGGCCAATACCCCGCAGCTCAACGTCAATAAATACCTCATCCTCCCGGGCATCACCATGTACTACGCCGGTCAGTGGATCAACAACCTGAACTATTTCGGATGTAACCAGTACATTACCCAACGGGCCCTTGGCGCCAACCTGCCGACCGCCCGCAACGGGATCTTATTCGCCGGTTTCCTGAAACTGCTGATGCCCGTCATCGTCATGCTCCCCGGGATCGTAGCCTGGGTACTGTACAAGAACGGTCACCTGCCCCAGCTCCCCGGAGGACGCAAGGACAATGCCTATACGGCCATCCTGGGCTTCCTGCCGAATGGATTGAGAGGACTGTCCATAGCGGCTTTGACGGCGGCGATCGTGGCCTCGCTCGCGGGAAAGGCCAATAGCATCTCCACCATCTTTACCCTTGATATTTACAAGAAATACATCAACACCGGCGCCAGTGAGAAAAAGATGGTGTGGACAGGACGCCTGGCTATCTTGCTGGCGATGGTCACGGCCATTCTCTTCACCTGGAAGGATGTCCTGGGGATCAGCGGCGATGGCGGATATACCTTCATTCAGAAATATACCGGCTATATCAGCCCCGGCGTATTTGCGACCTTCATCCTGGGCATGTTCTGGAAACGAACCACCGGTAAGGCCGCCATTGCAGGCATCGTGACCGGGTTCCTGTTATCCGTCTTTTTCGGCCAGTTCGCGGTGCGGGTGTTGGGTCATGACACCTGGATCTATACGGCTTTTATAAATAGCAACGGCGTCTACGAAATCCCCTTCTTCATTTGCATGGGCTGGTCCTTCTTCTTCACCGTGCTTTTGATGGTGGGCATCAGCCTGGGCGGACCCCGTATCAATCCCCAGGCCTTCCAGCTCGACAAAGAGATGTTCCGCCTCCGGCCCGCCAATTGGGTGCTGATCGTCTTTATCCTGCTGGTCTTTTCCGCGCTTTATGTGCGGTTCTGGTAACTAACAAGTTGATTATCTGTATTCTTTTCTGTAGTGATAATTTTTGCAATATATAAATTATGTTTAATGCGTAGGGCATTTTAAGATTTTTTTGCCCTATTTTATTTGTACCTATGTTCTTTTTCAATTTTTATGGGAGACAAAAGTAGCTCAAGTTAACGAAAGTTTAGTTGCAGCTAAACAAATTTATGAGTAGTTTTGAAACGATAAGAGTGGATTTGATCAATGCCAAAGAAAGAGTGGACCAACTTCTTATTGATGGGGTTAAGCAGCTAGATGTTTTTGAGGATAAACTTATTGGCACAACTTATCTGAGTGAATACAAGACAATTTTAAAATATATTGAGCATGCAGCAAATGGTAATTTATTACCTAAGAAAAAGATGCGCCGATTAGAAGGCAATGCGGACGGTATCACCGAATTTGAGTTTAAAAGTGAACATTTGCGTGTATACGTAATTCAGCAGCCTTCAAAGAAACTAGTTATTTTTTTAGGATTCAAGAACAGTCAAGATGCCGATATAGTATCTTTTCGTTCTCTTAAAAAGAGATTTATTGATTTTATAAAAAGCAAAGAAAATGACAAGAGAAGATTTGATAAAAAGCCGTGAGTATTGGATTACTACATTTCAATTGCAGATGTTCAATCTCATAGAAAAATATAGAAAGGACAATAATCTGAATAAAACAGAATTAGCAATAAAACTAGGAGTTACTAAAGGCTATATCACACAAATTTTAAATGGCGACTTTGACCATAAGATGAGTAAGTTTATTGATTTGTCATTAGCATTTGACAAAGTGCCAATATTAGATTTTGTGGACATTGATACATATATCGATAAAGACGCGAACAGTAGAGTTTACGCGTTACCATCTATGTCTCCATCGGAAGCCTCAACAAAAGAAAACACTTCTGGCGCTCCAATAAAATTCATGTATCAATCAGATAAAATGAAGTCACAGTACTATGCAAAATGAAAATGTTGTTTTTGCAATCAAACGGGTAAAGGAAACCTTTTTTTCTATAAAAGAGGATTTATATGTTGAAGATCCGAATAAAATTGTTAGGATAGAGCTTGGTGAACGGATTGGATTTAGTGCAGAATCGAATCTTGTTAATTTTATCCTGAGAATTTTTTTCCATTATCAGGATTCGCAAGAAGTACTTGTAGATATCAATGTAGAAAATATGTTTGAGGTTGAAGATCTACAAAGATTTATGAATGAAGATGGAATATTCATATTGCCCGAAACATTATTAATTTCTATTGTCAGTATGTCACTTTCTCATGGAAGAGCACTCCTTTCAAAAAATATAGCTGGTACTCGATGGCAAGACATTGTTTTACCTATTGCTAACCCTGGACAAATTGCGAAGCACTTTTACCCTTATATGTTTAATCAAGAAGCGAATGTCTTTAAAGGAGATAGAGACGGCAATATTGAAAGCCAAAAAATAACGGTGAACAAGAAGAAAAAAGCAATTAAAAAAGGATAGTATATCCTATCTTCCCTGTCATAACATACAGGCTATAAAGTGACTAAACGACAAACTCCATGAGAAAACTCTTCCTCATAGCTCTCTTCCTGTCCTCAGGTTTTCTTATTTATGCCCAACCCTGGCAGCCCGATTGGAAATCCCTGGACCAGCGCCCCGTTCCGCAATGGTATAAAGACGCCAAATTCGGGATCTTCATCCACTGGGGTGTATACTCCGTACCCGGCTACAGCAAAAAAGGGGAATACGCCGAATGGTACCAGGAAGGGCTGACCAGGGGAGACACCGCCCGAAGGAACTATCATAAAAAGAAATTCGGCGACCTCACCTATTATGAGCTGGCCGACCAGTTCAAAGCCGAACTCTATAATCCCGACGAATGGGCCGGCGTAATAGAAAAATCAGGAGCGAAATATGTCGTCCTCACTTCCAAACATCACGACGGCTTTGCCAACTGGCCCAGTAAGGAAACGGTAAAAGCCTGGAAATTTCCCTGGAACGCCCTGGAGACCGGTCCGCACAGAGACCTGCTTGGCGATCTCTTCACCGCCATCCGCAAGACCTCCGTACACCCCGGCTTGTATTATTCATTATACGAATGGTACAACCCCCTTTGGCTGAAAGATAAACCCACCTATGTATCCTCCTACATGTGGCCCCAGATGCAGGACCTGATCAATACCTACCAGCCGGAAGTGCTTTGGACGGACGGAGACTGGGAGGGCAGCGATACCCTGTTCCAATCAAGAGAATTCCTTGCCTGGCTATATAACGAGAGCCCGGTGAAAGATAAGATCGTCACCTACGACCGCTGGGGAAATGGTATCCGCTTCCACCATGGAGGCGTCTACACCCCCGAATACCAGCCCGATGCCGATTTTGCCGATCACTATTGGGAAGAGAGTAGGGGAATGGGATTTTCCTACGGCTACAATAGGGCCGAAGACGCCTGGGATTATAATTCCGCCCGCGCCCTTGTATTCCAGCTGATCGACAAAGTGAGCCGGGGAGGAAATTTCCTGCTGGACATCGGCCCCGATGAACACGGTAAAATCCCCCCGATCATGCAGGAGCGCCTGCTCCAGATCGGCGACTGGATGAAGGTCAATGGAGAAGCAATCTACGGAGCCTCCCGCTGGAAGACTCCGGCGCAATGGGGAAAAGGACGGCGTGATTACAAACCCGCCAACGGCGGCGGCGACCTCCTGCTCAAGCTCACCGTGGACCCCGAACCGGGTTATGCAGTCAAAGAATGTTTCTTCACCTACAATGCAGATCGGAAAGATCTCTACGTGATCCTTCCTAAATGGCCAACGTCCGGAGTCTTCACCATCCAGGACCTGCCGCTTTCTCCCGGCACCCGGATCGAATTGCTGGATACGCATGCATCCCTTTCCTGGCGTCGCGTGGGTAATAACTGTATTGTCACCCTACCGGCCTTTGACCCTAACCGGATCAAATCCCAATTCGGATACGTTCTTAAAATACAGGGCGTCACCCGTCCCATCAAATAACAGCACCATTAATTTATATTATCATTTCACAATAAAGTCTATATGTCACTCCCCCTTAAACGATCTTTCTTTCTCCTGGCCTCCCTGCTCACCGCCCTGCTTTCCGATACAGGCGCCACTTTCGCTCAGCAGCTTCCTGCAGAGCCTGAGGCCGTCCCTGCGATTCCCCTTCGCGGACATATTAATTTTGACGAAGGCTGGAAATTTCACATGGGACATGCGACGGACCCGCACAGGGACTTTAATTATGGTATAGCCAATATCCTCGCTAAAACCGGAGACGCCGGCAATACCTGCATTAAAATGGACTTCGACGACAAAAGCTGGGCTTCCGTGCAAATCCCTCATGACTGGGCCGTCGCCCTTCCTTTCGAACACGTAGTTAACGAAGATGTAGATGGACATGGGTATCATGCCGTGGGGGGCCTCTTCCCCGAGAACAGTATCGGATGGTATCGCAAGACCTTTATCGCCAACAGGGCCGATTCCGGCAAACGATTCGTATTGCAGTTTGACGGGATCTTCCGCGATAGTAAAGTCTGGATCAACAACTGTTATATGGGCGGTCATTTCAGCGGCTATAGCGGCTCTTCCTACGATATCACGGACTTCCTCCGCTTCTCCGGAAAGAACACCATCGTAGTCAGGGCGGATGCCAGCCAGTATGAAGGCTGGTTCTATGAAGGCGCTGGCATTTACCGCCATACCTGGATGAATATCTTCAATAACCTGCACATCGCTTCGGAGGGTGGCGTATACGTCCATACTACCAGCACCAACGACCGGGCCACGGTGACGATAGCCACACAGGTAGAGAACAGGGGCCTGCAGGCGGCCGACGCCTCCGTGGTCACTTATATCACCGACCGGGATGGTAAACGACTGGCACAAGGCCGTGAACTGCCCCTTTCCCTGGCAATCAACGGCAAACAGACCGTGCAGGACTCGCTAACCATCACAGCCCCCAATCTTTGGTCCCTGAACAATCCTTACCTGTACAGGGTTGTATCGGTCGTACGATCGGGCGGTAAGATCGTGGACAGCGTCAACACCCGCTTCGGCATCCGCACCGTCACCATCGACAAGGACCTGGGGCTTCTGGTGAACGGTACACCGGTAAAGATCCAGGGTGTATGTTGCCACCAGGACCATGCCGGAGTAGGCAGCGCCCTGCCGGATTATTTACAGTACTACCGGATCCAATTGCTGAAGGAAATGGGCGTCAATAGCTACCGCACCAGCCATAACCCTCCCACGCCGGAACTGCTGGATGCCTGTGACAGTCTGGGTATGCTGGTATTGGACGAGACCCGCCTGCTGAACAGCGGCGCTGAATATGGCGCGGAATGGGAGAAGCTGATCCTCCGGGATCGTAACCACCCCAGCGTCTTTATGTGGTCCATCGGCAATGAAGAATGGATGATCCAGACCTCGAACACAGGCAAACTCATCGCACAGAACCAGATACTTAAACAACAGGAACTGGATCCCTACCGCACCTGTACCTATGCCGCCAATGTAGGCAATGAGTGGCACGGCGTCAATGAAGTGATACCCGTGCGCGGATTCAATTATCACCTGCCGCAGATTGATCCCTACCGCAAAGACCATCCCGACCAACCCGTCATGGGATCCGAGATGGCCAGCACCGTATCTACCCGCGGTATTTACGAAACAGATACCGTCAATGCCTATGTGCCGGATTATGACAGCGTCTATCCTCCCTGGGCCAGCACGGCGGAACAATGGTGGCGTATAGCTGCCGCCCGGCAATGGTATATGGGCGGATTCGCCTGGACAGGTTTTGACTATCGCGGAGAACCGACGCCCTTCCAATGGCCGGATATCAACTCGCATTTCGGGATCATGGACATGTGCGGCTTTCCTAAAACAGTGTATTATTATTACCAGTCCTGGTGGACGGATAAAGATATTTTGCATATAGCGCCGCATTGGAACTGGCCCGGAAAAGAAGGTAAGCCGATCCCGGTATGGGTCAACACGAATGCAGACAACGTAGAATTATTCCTCAACGGCAAGAGCCTGGGCAAAAAAGAAATGCCCCGCAACGGCCACCTGGAATGGATCGTGAATTATGCCCCCGGCAAACTGGAAGCCGTCGCCTACAAGAAGGGAAAAAAGATCACGGCCTTTGTACAGACTACCGGCCAGCCATACAGGATCATCGCAACTCCCACCAAAGCATCGCTCCTCGCCGATGGTAAGGATGCCGCCGTTTTTAATATCACAGTAGTGGACCGGCAGGGACTGGAAGTGCCGGATGCCGCTAACCTCCTGCATTTTTCCGTTTCCGGTCCTGCAAAGATCATCGGGGTAGGCAATGGCGACCCCAGCAGCCATGAGCCGGATCAATACCCCGGCGCCGGCTGGCAGCGACGTTTATTCAATGGGAAATGCCAGATGATCCTGCAGTCGGTCTTTTCGAACGAATGGAGTTTGAGGGCTTCAAAGGGCCAGGGGCCGGGCAATGTCACGCTCCTGGTGAACGCAGAGGGGCTGCCGCCGGCTTCAGTCTCTATCAGCGCCAAAACACTTTAGCATATTAATGCAAGTACATTGCTAAAAGAAGCGGTTCCTCACGGGCCGCTTTTTTGTTACCGCAGGAGCACTGAAATTCAGAGACTGGGAATTGGCATAATAATAGGATTCGAACCAGCTAACCATAAAAACCGGGCGGTGATATTTAGTTATTTTTCTATAAATAAAACGTTAAAAAACTATAGTAAATTAAGTATAAACACCTATTAAACATGTGGTACAATTATATACTTTATAACTATATATACTGTGTAGCACATTAAAAAGCAATTAATAGACGCTATTTTAGGCTGGTATAATCTCTATTCTCAATCGGTACTTTTAAAAACTAAGTGTATGCGCCTCTTTACTCCCAAACGAAGAAAAACCCTCTTTCTTTCGCTTTTTATGCTGCTTACGGCCACGCTCGTAAAGGCTCAGTTAAAGATCGGTGATAACCCCACCTCCATCAACAAATCCTCCATCCTGGAATTGGAAAGCACCCGGCAGGGTCTGCTCCTGCCCAGGCTGACGGATACGGGGGCCATCAATGCCCTGACGCCGCCGGATGGGATGATCATTTACCTGACCAGTGATAATAGCTTACGTCTGCGCAGCAACGGAAGCTGGAAAAAAATCGCCGATTTAGCGGCTGCTTCAGCCAACTGGGCTTTGACCGGCAATACCGGCACCGATTCCACCCTCAATTTCATAGGGACAGTCGACGGCAAGCCATTGGTAATGAAAACAAACAATGCAGAACGGCTGCGGATCAATTCCAATGGCTTTATCGGGATCGGACAAAATACGCCGACAGCCAACCTGGATGTGAATGGAACCGTCAAATTAGAAAACCTGGCCGCAGATTCCACGGATCTGCAAGTGCTGGTATTAGCAGCAGATGGTTCGGTATATAAAAGGACCGTATCATCCACCGTCTTTCAAAATGCCATCAGGGCCATTAACGGCATCCAGGCGCAGGCTTTAAGTATTACCGCTGCGGCGAGTACCACTACGGATACAGTCGCCATCGCTAACCGGACGGCCGACAGTACAATCGCCCTCACCCTGCCCGTACAGAATGGCTCCTCTCCGACAAAACCCTACGGCTTCCTCACGCTGGCCGATTGGAATAAAATTCAGAGCGGAATCCAGACCATTGCCATTGGTGCAGTGGCCGCAAGCTCCGATGTGAACGGAGCCACCATCGTCTCAGATACCACTTCCCGCACCATTATCTTGCATCCCGCAGACGCTACCAACCCCGGCATCGTTACCGCCGGCACGCAGACCTTTGGCGGAGACAAGACTTTCAACGGCAATACTACCGTCAATGGCACTGTCACCTTGAACAATGTTGCTACCAACACTACCCTGGACTCCGTGCTGGTGATCAGCAACGGCCTGGTACAGAAAAGACAGGT
>DATMGS010000007.1:0-126899 GCA_035555335.1 Puia sp. | reverse complement strand
TGCCATGGCTTTATTCTCACAAAAACCATACTGGGCCTGCCTCTCAGCAGATCAAATTATACAGTGACTATGTGAATAAACCCACCCTGAAAACTGAAAACAAAAAAGAGGGTGCCTCAAATTACTTTTGAGACACCCTCTTATCTTTTTTAGAGTGTCAGTCCCATCAGATCCTTGGAAAGTCTTCCCTTGCTTTGTATCAGCACCTTGTATTTCATCCCCATATCTATCAGTAGCAGATGCGTTAACTGAGCTTCCCTTTTAGCCATTTCGACAACATCCCGACCGGGTTCGTCCATCTCTCTGAAATAATTTTTGATCCCCAGGGCCAGCAGGAACTGCGCCTGGTTGCGAAGCCCGCAACAGACCAGGCCATTCATTAACCCCCAATGACATAAAGCGGAGAAATTTACATGCGAGGTGATATCCTGCCGCCCGATATGACGATAGGGATTGTCGTTGATCGAGTGGTTATTATAGCAGACCAATGTCCCATTACTCCTGCTACCGCTATACAGTGCGGCAGAAGGATACCCGTAATCGATCGTTATTACATATCCCCTTTGCAGGGAGGCGGCGATTTCTTTTATCCATTCGATCGCCTCCAGGTTGACCTCCGTGCGGAATCCCTTCGGCAGGTCCACTTTAAGCGCTGTCAGATAATCTTTCAGCGCCTGCCCTGCCGGGGCCAGCAGCTCTTTAAAATCATTGTTAGAATGATCTACATACACTTCCATCAGCTCCTCTTCCATGACCACCTGGTGTATGGAGAAATTATCGATCAGCTCATTGGATAACACACACCCGGTGACCGGACCAATCTCCGATAGGCTGGCATGCCAGCTTACCTTATCAGGCAAATGTCTTTTTTGCTTTTCCTGCAAAGACGGACTTTTTTCAATAATGTGATAATGAAGCTCGTCATAAAAATCAGCATGATGTCGGCAATAATTCAGGATGTCCTGACAAAACTGACCCGTGCCCGCCCCATACTCCACAATGGCGAAAGGACCTTTGCCCATAAGGCTCCACATCTGCTCCAACTGACGCCCGATCATAGCCCCGAAGGCGGCTGTGAGATTGGAGCTGGTATAAAAGTCTCCGGCGCTGCCGATCTTTTCCGGGAGGGAAGTATAGTATCCTGATTCAGGATAATAGAGCGCCATCTCCATAAAATCACGAAAGGGCACAGGCCCTTCCTGTCTTATCTTTTGTATGATGATGTCCGAAAGCATATCGTATGAGGGATAATAGAATTAAAGAATTCAGGGCGAATATGCAATTATTGTGCCTCTGAGAATTTAGGAAAGTCTTAATTTCGCGGCGATTTCCACGGCATTTTTCCTATTTTTATAGTAATGAAAAGCAAGGGTAGCCCAAAGCCTTTTCCCGTAGTCGCCATCGGCGCCTCCGCCGGAGGATTGGAAGCAATTTCCAAATTATTAGAAAATTTATCCCCCTCCCTGGGAATGGCCTATATAGTCATTCAGCATCTCTCCCCCGATCATGAGAGCATCCTGCCGGAACTCCTGCATAAAAAGACGAAAATGAAGGTATTGCAGGTAGAGAACGGGATGGAAGTCCTCCCTGACGCTGTTTTTGTCATTCCCCCGAATGCTTTCATGAGTATCGTGGATGGAAAATTGACCCTGATCCCCCGAAAAAAAAATGACGGCACCTATCATTCCATCGATTTTTTCCTGACGGCCCTGGCTCCTATCTATCAAAACAACGCCATCGCCGTCATTCTTTCCGGAACTGCCACCGACGGCACAGCTGGCGTCCGGGCTATCAAGGCCGAGGGAGGCATCACATTCGCCCAGGATTATACGGCCAAATTTATGGGCATGCCCAATAATGCCTCTGATTCCGGCTATGTAGATTTTGTCCTGCCTCCTGAGAAGATAGCCAGGGAACTGGAGGTTCTCAGCAAACTACCTTATTTGTCCCTTCCTTCACAGGATGATCTTACCGGAAAAGAAGTCGAGGTCCGTAAAATCCACGCCGTCCTGCATAATAAATGGCAAGTCGACTTCTCCAACTATAAACAATCCACTATTTTACGTCGCATCTTCCGGCGCATGACCCTCAATAAGCTCAAGAACCTGGAAGAGTATACCCATTTATTGCGGAACCGGCCGGCCGAAGTCGACCTGCTATACAAGGACCTGCTGATCAATGTGACCAGCTTTTTCCGGGAGCCTGCTCTTTATGAAGCCATGGGCCAGAAGATTTTTCCGGCACTGTTCAAAGACAGACGGCCTTCGGAGGCGATCCGGATCTGGATCCCGGCCTGCTCCTCCGGCGAAGAAGCCTGTTCCATCGCCATCTGTCTCTACGAATACCTGGGCGACCAGGCCATCGCCAGCCCCATACAGATCTTCGCCACCGATCTCAGTGATAGCGCCATCGAAAAGGCAAGGGCCGGTATCTACACAAAAGCCGATCTGCAGAATGTATCCGCTCAGCGACTGCAACGCTTTTTTATAAAGGTGGAAGGCAATTTCCAGATCATTAAGCCCATTCGGGATATTTGCATCTACGCCACCCATAATTTGCTAAAAGACCCTCCTTTTTCCCGGATAGATCTGATCAGCTGTCAGAATGTGCTGATCTACCTGGAAGCAGGGGCTCAGAAAAGAATATTACGTTCCTTTCATTATGCCTTAAAACCCTCCGGGTACCTGTTGCTGGGAAAATCGGAGGCCCTGGGCAGTGCTACGGAACTCTTCGCTTCCGTGGATAAACAATTCAAGCTCTTCTCTAAAAAAATAACCCCTTCTAATTTCAATTTTGATTTTTCCATACGATCGGGCTTGTCCCTGCCGGGGATAACGACTGATGAAGAAAGAATGATCGCCGAGCAGGACGGGGAAGAAGACATCGAAAAAGAAACCAACAAATTATTGCTGGCAGGTTATACGCCTGCCGGCGTAACGATCAATAAGGAATGGCAGATCGTTCATTTTCATGGAGATGTTTCCAGCTATCTCCGTCCCAACCAGGGCAAGGCCAGCCTTCATCTGTTGAAGATGGTGAGAGATGAACTGGTCTTCGAACTGAGGGCCCTCCTCCAGCGGATAAAAAAAGAGGCCCAGCCTGTTAAAAAAGAACAGATCTCCCTGGACCAGGATAAAAAGACCATCAGCATCGAAGCCATCCCGCTCAGGGCTTATTCCAAACATCCCTATTACCTGATCCTTTTCAGGGATTCTGTCTCCGCTTACCAAATGGAGGAGTTTCCGGATGAAAAAGCCGGCGGTAACAAAAAGGGCGTCGGCGATCGTAAAATCGCACTGCTACAGCTGGAGCTAAAGGAAGCCAGGGAGCAGATGAAGGCCATGAGCGAGGAATTCGAAGCGGTACGGGAAGAGCTGCAGTCCGCAAATGAAGAGATCCTTTCTTCCAACGAGGAATTGCAGAGTATCAACGAAGAGCTGGAGACTTCCAAGGAAGAGCTGCAATCTGCTAATGAAGAGCTGACCACCATCAACGACGAATTGAATAATAGAAATACGGATCTCAAAGAAGCGGTCGACTATTCAGAAGCCGTGATCCAGACCATCCGGGAGCCGCTGGTCGTATTGAATGCCGATCTGCGCATCCGGACGGCCAACAAAGCCTTTTATATACTTTTTAAGCTGAAGCCAGAAGATGCGGAAGGCCATTATTTTTATGAAATGGGCAATGGTCTCTGGAATATCCCGAAGCTGAAGGACCAATTGAACGAGATCATCCATAAAAATAAGAGTTTTGAGAATTTTGAGCTGACGATCCCCTTTGAGCCGGGGGATAGCAAAATATTGCTGTTCAACGCCATGCGGATGAACCAGGAAAATGACAGCCGTAACCGCTTTCTGCTGGCCATCGAAGACATTACAGAACGCAAAAGATCGGAA
This sequence comes from Puia sp., assembly GCA_035555335.1. Taxonomy (GTDB): domain Bacteria; phylum Bacteroidota; class Bacteroidia; order Chitinophagales; family Chitinophagaceae; genus Puia. The sequence goes on along the minus strand of DATMGS010000007.1, from coordinate 123,000 downwards.
GAGGCGATTAGCCAAAGCAATACCCGCTATGAGAACTTTATTGCGCAAAGCTCCGAAGGTATCTGCCGTTTTGAGCTCAAAAAATCGTTGCCGGTTAACGAAACTCCGGTAAAACAACTCGATCATCTTTACAGATACGCGCAATTGGCGGAATCCAATGACGCCATAGCCCTTATGCATGGCCGCTCCCATGCGGCGGATTTCCTTGGGGCCGATCTGGATGACCTGCTTCCTTCGGGCAGGGAAGGCAGGGGCTATATAGCCAGATTCATTGAGGCAGGTTACCAGCTTGCCAATGAAGAGATTGGCGATACCGATAAAGAAAACAATACCAGGTATTATATCTGTAGCCTGATTGGTATAGTAGAGGAAGAAGAATTAAAACGGATCTGGATAATCCAAAAAGATATTACGGAAAGGAAAAAGATCGAGAACGATCTGAAACAAAGCGAAGAGCGGTTCCGTCTCCTGGTGCAGAATGCTTTTGACATCATCACCATCTATGCCGAGGACGGCACCATAAAATATCAAAGTGAGTCCCTCGAACGGGTATTGGGCTACCATCCCTCGGAACGGATCGGGACCAATATTTTCCAGCAGCCCTTTGTTCATCCCGACGATATCATTTTAAAACAGGATATGTTCAGGCGTTGCCTTGAATCTCCCGATGAGAACATCCGAACCCAATTCAGGATGCAGCATAAGAACGGCCAGTACCGGATGATGGAAGCTGTCTGCACCAACCTGCTGGGCTATGAGACGATCAATGGATTGGTGGCCAATTATCGTGACATCACCGAAAAGGATGCCCTCGAAAAACAAAAAGAAGAATTCATCGGGATCGCCAGCCACGAATTGAAGACCCCCATTACCAGCATCAAGGGCTATACACAGATCATTCGTAATTCCCTAATGGGTTCACAGGACCAGGACACGGTCAGACTGGTGGAAAGACTTGACCGGCAGGTCAACAGACTGACCGACCTTGTAAAAGATCTGCTGGATGTGACCAAGATTACGGGCGGCCAGTTACAGCTGACCATTAACTCCTTCGATATCAATGAACTCATTGGTGAGATCGCGGATGAAATACAGCAAACCTTTCAAAAACACGAGCTGATCCTGGAATTGAAAGAGGTCGCACCTGTATCAGCTGACCGGGAGAGGACCGGTCAGGTCCTTACGAATATTCTTTCCAATGCGATCAAATATTCTCCTGACGCGAACAATATTATTATCCGCTCTGCCGCCGATGATAAAAAGGTGACAATTAGTGTGGAAGACTTCGGAATCGGTATTTCCAAAGAGGTACAGGAGAAGGTCTTTCAGCAATTTTTCCGGGTCCATCATCATAAAATGAATATTTATCCCGGCCTGGGATTAGGCCTTTATATCGCTACCCAGCTGGTATCCCGCCAGGGCGGAGCAATCTGGGTCGATAGCGTTCCCGGCAGCGGGTCCACCTTCCATTTTACCCTGCCGCTTGCATAATTCCCGCGTTTGCCCGCCCGATCCGTATGGGAGGGGGGCATTTCATTGACCGGCCCATCCAGCATTGCAATTTTTATGCCCTCCGTCAAAGAGACTGTGTACTATAATTGCATATATGAGAGTATAAACAAAAAAACTCTTGTATGAACAATATTCTTTTGCTGACTGATTTTTCAGAAGCATCTTTCCATGCAGGTCGTTATGCCGCCCTGCTGACCCAACAGCTCCGGTCGGAGCGGCTTGTCTTATATCATGCTTACGAAGTAGCCATGCCCATACCTGTTTCCGAGATACCGGTGTCCCCGGTGACATATCCGCCGGAGGTTGTTATAGAGGATGGGGAAGATCAACGCCGTAAAAGCCTGCAGCAGCTGAGATCGCTTTATGAACAGCTTAGGGGATTAGCCAACGAAGAGACCATCGTGGAATACCGGGTGGAAGAAGCTGCTCTGTCGCTCTCGATCAATGATATAGCCAAAGAAGTAAATGCTAACCTGATCGTCATGGCCATCACCGTAGCCGGTAAACTGGAACAGGCGCTGATCGGCAATGAAGCCGTCAGGATAGTGGATAAAAGTAAATATCCCATTCTGATCGTACCGCCCGAAGCAAAGCTGCAACCGGTCAAACGCATCGTCTTTGCCTGCGACCTGAAAGATACCCAGGAGACGACACCCATCAAAGGACTGAAGAAATTACTGGACGACTTCCAGGCCGAGCTCCTGGTAGTTAATGTCGACCACAACGACAAGCATTTTACTTCGGAAACTCCCCTGAATGCAGTTGTTTTAGACCGGTGGCTCACTGCCTATCATCCGGCTTACCATTCCGTAGAGAGTTCGGATCCGGCCACAGGTGTTATGGAATTTGCCCAGGCCCGGGACGCTTCGCTGATCATCGCGATCCATAAAACGCATGGTTTTTTCGAAGGACTCTTCCACCGAAGCGCCACACACCAGCTGGCCTATCATACTTCCATGCCCTTGCTGGTGATGCGGACAGCATCCGAATAACGCTTGATGCGAATCAACCGGGCTCCTTCTTTTTTCTGTCAGAATACTTTTCCCTCCAACAAGGCCTTCGCCTTCTTCACCACATTCTCTATGGTGAAGCCAAATTCTTTGTACAGATCTTCCGCCGGCGCAGATTCCCCGAACCTTGTCATCCCCAGCACATCGCCTTCATCGGTTATATACTTATGCCAGCCAAGCGGAGAGCCTGCTTCGACGGCAAGCCTTTTCCGGATAGCTTTGGGGAATATCTTCTCTTTATAATCGTCATCCTGTTTTTCGAATAGTTCCCAGGATGGCATGCTCACCACCCGGGCCGCGATGCCTTCGCCCTTTAATTGTTCCTGCGCTTTCAGGATCAGCTCCACTTCCGAGCCGGTAGCGATCAGGATCAATTCAGGCGTCGTGACCGGTTCGGACAGGATATACGCGCCCTTCGCCAGTTCCGCAGCCTTGCCATACTTCGACTGATCGATGATGGGAAGACCCTGCCGGGTGAATACCAGCACCACCGGTCCGCCCTGGTGCTCTAAAGCAACCTTCCAGGCCTGCGCCGTTTCATTCGCATCGGCCGGACGGATCAGCGTAATATTGGGAATAGAACGCAGCGAGATCAGCTGTTCCACCGGTTGATGCGTAGTTCCATCCTCCCCGAGACCGATGCTGTCATGGGTATAGACAAAGATGGGCCGTATCTTCATGATGGCAGCCAGCCGGATCGGAGGCCGCATGTATTCAGAAAAGATAAGAAAAGTAGCTCCGTAAGGGATCACTCCTTTCGTCAGGGCCATCCCATTCAGCGCAGATCCCATGGCATGTTCCCGGATCCCGAAATGGAAATTACGACCCTCCGGATGACCATCGCTAAAGGACTCATAATCTTTCAGGTTCGTGTCCGTAGAAGGAGACAGGTCTGCAGCGCCCCCGATCAGAAAAGGCAGGTCGGCGGCAATGGCGTTCAGCACTTTCCCCGAAGCCTGCCGGGTAGCCATCTTACCTCCCTTGGCATCCGCCGGAGCGAATGCCGGCAGACTGGACTCCCATCCCGCAGGCAATTCGCCGCTAAGCGCCCGCTCGTATTCGGCGGCCAGCTCCGGATATTTCTTCTTATAAGCTGCGAATAATTCATTCCATTTCTTTTCCAGTTCCGCTCCCTTTTCACCGGCAGCCCGGTAAAATTTCAGCACTTCGTCCGGAACGACAAACGACAAAGCCGGATCGAATCCGAAAAATTCCTTTACCAGCTTCACTTCATCCGCTCCGAGCGGCGCGCCATGAGCGCCAGCCGTATCCACCTTATTGGGACTCCCATACGCGATATGCGTCCGAACCTTGATCAGGGACGGACGGGCCGTTTCTTCCCGCGCATTCTTCAGGGCCCTGGCAATAGCCGCCACATCATTACCATCCTCCAGGACCTGCACATGCCAGCCATAAGCCTCGAAACGTTTGGCGACATCCTCAGTGAAAGTCAGGGACGTATTTCCCTCTATCGAGATATGGTTGTCGTCGTACAGGTAAATGATATTCCCCAGACCCAGGTGACCGGCCAGCGATGCCGCCTCACTGCTTACCCCCTCCATCATATCCCCGTCACTGCAGATCGCATAGATCTTATAGTCGAATAAGGTGAAATCAGGTTGGTTGTACCGGGCCGCCAGGTGCTTCTGGGCAATGGCAAAGCCGACTCCATTGGCAAAGCCCTGACCCAGCGGGCCCGTCGTTACCTCTATGCCATCCGTCAATCCATATTCAGGGTGGCCGGGAGTCTTGCTATGCAGCTGGCGGAAATTTTTAAGATCGTCCAGCGTAAGCTTATAGCCCGTCAGGTAAAGCAGGCTATACTGGAACATACAGGCATGTCCTGCCGAGAGGATAAACCGGTCCCGGTTCGGCCATTGAGAGCTTTTAGCATTATAATTCATGCTTTCAGTCCATAACACATGACCCATCGGGGCGATGCCCATGGGCGTGCCCGGATGGCCCGAATTGGCCTTCTGCACGGCATCTACGGATAATACACGGATCGTGTCGATACATAATTGTTCCAGGTTTTGCGCCTTCGGTTTTTCGGGATTGGTGGTTTGAGTACTCATATAAAATAAATAGTTAAGCTATTCAGAAAAGTTAGCGCCTCTAAAATCATGCCATGGCAAGACGCTCCATTTATCTGACCAAACACCCGGGCCTCTTATAAGTTTCCGTAAATACAGGATTTTCTATGCGGGGAACTTCGTATCTTCAGGTTACCCACTTGGTCTAAGGCATGGAAGAGGAAGGCTCAAAAATCTTTCTTCGTGCATGAAATGCCCTTTATACAAATTCCGACATATGAAGGCATTCCTCCGCGCATTGGCGACAGGCTTGCGCGCAGACCCTGCAATGTTCCATGCCCATTTTGGCATGTTTGTCACATTCTTCGGCACAGGCCGTACAAATTTCCGCACATAAGCGGCAAAGAGCGTCCGCATATTTCCCGTCTATCATCATGAGTTCCGCGGCAGAACGGCACAAGGCGGCGCACTCCATATCCAGCCGGATACATTCTCTTAATTTAGCGATCTCCGGCTCTTCCAGACAGGCATCGGCACATTGATTACACATAGAAGCACAGTAAATACAGGCATCAATGCAGGATTGATATCTTAAGTAAGACATATCTAAAGTTTTAAAATGAAATAATATTTTTCCTGTTGCTATCTGACGAAAAAACTGTGCCAGCCCGGAGACTAAGCCGCCCTTCTAATTAAGGGGTTTCTTTTGCCTGTAAGGCTAATTTTTTCAGGCTGCCCTTTAAATGATTCTGAAACTCAGTCGCCTGCCTGGTAGCCATATTGAGCTCATAGTCCAGGTAACTATCGTATACGTGGATGATCCGTTGCGAACGGATCGTTTTGCCGTCATTGTTGATATCGACGCTGTCAAAAAAAAATCTATGATCTTTAATCTCCTGTAAGCGATAGGTCTCGACCCGTCCGCCGGATTGGGCGCTTATCAGTAAAACATCCGTGTCTTTCAATAAAATAAATCCCGTGTCCCAGAATACAATCCTGCCATTGTTGGGCGTTTCATTTTTATACCATGTCTTTTGTTCAAAGCGGAGGATGTTTGTTTCTTCATCGGGCTCATAGGAACAGATTTCCGTATAAGCAGTATCTTCTATTGTAGGAAATTTTGCGTAACCCTCCCCATGCCAGGTGCCATTAAGCAAGGATTTTAATTGACTGAACTCATTTTCTTCCATGGTGTCCGATTTGAGGAATGGGTAATTATTTTTCAGCTACACTTAAAGCCCTTCAGGATCACTGCTTTAAAACAAATCAGCAAATATTGGACCGCTATTGGACCGCGCCGGTTTACCTCTGGACCCGCTCGTCCGGGAACAATTTTTGCATCCTATCGCTCAAATTCCCCGATGTCTTATCAACCGATTGAAAATTACGGTATTATAGGTAATCTGAATACGGTGGCCCTGGTCGGGCTCAATGGATCCATCGACTTTATGTGTTTTCCCGAATTCGATTCCCCCAGCATCTTCGCTTCCCTTCTGGACCAGTATAGCGGCGGCTTTTTTTCTATCGTCCCCGAGTTCAAAAAGATGAGGACCAAACAGCTCTATCTGCCAGATACCAATGTATTGCTCACCCGTTTCCTCTCCTCCGAAGGGGTGGGGGAGATAGCGGATCTGATGCCCGTATCTATTGACGAACAGGACGGGAAAAAACTGGTCCGACGCCTTACCACCGTACGGGGAGAAGTGAAGTATCGGCTGCAATGCAGCCCCCGGTTCAACTATGGGAAAGACACCCATACCATCGAACAGACGGGCCCCAACGAAATAATCATCCGATCTCAGGGGACGGCCCCGACCCCATCTCTCGCTATACGGCTGAAAGCGTCCGTGTCTTTGCAGATCAGCGATAAGGATGCCATAGCTGAATTTACCCTCAACGCCGGTCAGTCCGTTGACTTCCTTCTCGAAGACGCTGCCAATGAAACCACCGGCCAGCAGGATTTCGCCGATTTTATCAAACAGGGTATTTTTCGTACGGTCAACTACTGGAAAGATTGGGTTTCGCGCTCCTCCTACAAAGGACGATGGATGGAGATGGTTCATCGTTCCGCCCTGGTGCTGAAACTACTGACATCTGCCCGGTACGGCTCTATCATAGCCGCACCGACCTTCGGCCTTCCGGAAAGTATCGGAGGACAACGCAACTGGGACTACCGCTACACCTGGATCAGGGATGCCAGCTTTACGATCTACTCGTTTATACGACTGGGATATACTAAAGAAGCAGGAACTTTTATGAATTGGGTGGAGAAGCTCTGCCGCGATATCAAAGGACAGGAGAGGCTGGGTATCATGTATTCCATTAACGGAGAACGACAGCTAAAGGAATATACCCTGGAAAACTTCGAAGGGTATTGCCAGTCAGCGCCTGTCCGCGTCGGCAATGACGCTTATAGCCAGCTTCAATTGGATATCTACGGAGAGCTGATGGATTCCGTTTATTTATATAACAAACATGTAGAGCCCATCTCCTATGATTTCTGGAAAAACCTGGAAAAACAGATCGAATGGTTGAGCGCCAACTGGAATCAACCCGATGACGGAATATGGGAAGTGCGCGGCGGGCGAAAAGACTTTCTTTATTCCAGGCTCTCCTGTTGGGTCGCGCTGGACAGGGCGATGAAAATAGCGGAAGCCCGCTCTTTTCCCCGCAACGGCAACTGGAAGACAGAAAGGGATAAGATCTATGACAGTATCTTTTCGGACTTCTGGAACGAAGATAAAAAAGCCTTCATGCAATTCCCCGGCTCTGCTACCGTCGATGCCTCCGCCCTGCTGATGCCCCTCGTCCGTTTTATCAGCCCTAAAGATCCCCGCTGGTTATCGACGCTGAAGAAGATCGAAGAGGAATTGGTGACCGACTCGCTGGTCTATCGTTACCGGCCGGAACTGGCAGCCCCCGATGGTCTCCTGGATACCGGCGCTGATGGATCTATAAGCCGGGAAGGGACGTTCTCGATGTGCACTTTTTGGTATGTCGAGTGTCTCTCCCGTGCGGGACAATTGGATAAGTCCCGTTTTTATTTTGAGAAGATGCTGGGATATGCCAACCACCTCGGTCTTTATTCCGAACAGCTCGGGTTCGAAGGGCAGCACCTGGGCAATTTCCCCCAGGCCTTCACCCATCTCGGTCTCATCAGCGCCGCCTATAACCTCAACAAACAATTGAACGATAACAGGAACAAGAATACCGCTAAAATCAATTGATTATAAAAATATGCCCGCATGGTATGATTTTTTCGGGGTACAATCTAAAATCGCTGGTTATGAAACATTTAATAACTTACAGCGGCTTTCTCGCAGGAGCTTGTATCTGCTTCAGCTGCAACAGCGGCCAGCCCAATGCCGTAAAAGAGGCCAAAGATTCCAATGCCCGGGCAATGGATAGCCCGGCCGTTTCCGGTAATACAAGCGCTACCGTGGTGCCCGTTTCCGTCTCCAAAGATGACGCGAAGTTCGTGGTCGACGCAGCGGCCGGCGGCATGGAAGAAGTAGCATTGGGACAGCTGGCACAGCAAAAGGCCCTGTCCCCGGATGTAAAATCATTCGGTGCGATGATGGAAAGAGACCATTCAAAAGGAGGGGACAGATTAAAGGCAATAGCGAAAGAAAAGAACGTGACCCTTCCTGCCACCCTGTCCCCCGATATGCAAAAGATGGCGGATAACCTGCAAAAGAAAAGCGGAAAAGACTTCGATAAAGCCTATATCAGCATGATGATAGACGACCATAAGAACGATATCAGGGAATTTGAAAAGGAAGCTAAGAACGGGGCCGATGCCGATATCAGGGCCTTCGCCGACAGCACGCTGCATATGCTGCACATACATCTTGATTCCGCAAAGGTTTGTAATAAGAGGCTTAAAACGTAACGAATAAAGCTAACGGAAACTACTGCACAACTATGACTATCTTACCGGGCGACCCTTATCCATTAGGTTCTTTCTGGGATGGCAAAGGCGTCAATTTCGCCCTGTACTCCCGGCATGCCACCGGCGTGGAACTATGTTTGTTCAATGCCGCCAAAGGCGAAAAAGAGACCCAGCGGCTCCAATTCACTCAACGCACCCACAGTATCTGGCATGCTTATATTCCGGACCTAGCCCCGGGACAGCTCTATGGTTACCGCGTATCCGGTCCGTATGAGCCGGAGAATGGCCACCGCTTCAATGCCAACAAACTCCTCCTCGATCCTTATTCCAAAGCCATCTGCAGCCTCGTAGAATGGGACGATACCCTCTTTGGATATGAAATAGGTAAAGACGACCTGAGCTTCGACGGACGGGATAACGCTTCCGTAGCGCCCAAATCTGCCGTGATCGATCATCATTTTGACTGGGAAGAGGACCGGCCTCCTAAGATTGCCTATCACAATACCATCATCTACGAAGCCCATGTAAAAGGGTTGACGAAACTTTTTCCGGATCTGCCCGAAGAAATAAAAGGCACTTATGCCGCCCTGGCCCATCCCTCCGTGATCGGCTATTTACAAAAACTGGGGATAACGGCCATCGAACTCATGCCCGTGCACCAGTGCATCGCGGAACGGCATCTGAAAGACAAAGGGTTGACCAACTACTGGGGATACAATACTATCGGTTTCTTTGCGCCGGATATAGGCTTTTACAGCGGCAAAAATGCCGGCGGCCAGGTACGCGAATTCAAGACGATGGTCAAAGAGCTGCACAAGGCAGGAATCGAAGTATTCCTGGACGTAGTTTACAACCATACGGCCGAAGGCAGCGAATTAGGACCTACGCTTTCTTACCGTGGCATCGACAATGCCGGGTACTACCGGCTGGCTGAAGACAAACGCCATTATTTTGATTATACCGGCACGGGCAATACGCTGAATACCCGTCTGCCCAACGTGCTGATGCTGATCATGGACAGCCTCCGGTATTGGGTGCTGGATATGCATGTGGACGGCTTTCGCTTTGACCTTGCCTCCTCCCTTGCCCGCGAGCTGCATGATGTCAACAGGCTCAGCGCTTTCTTCAATATCATTTACCAGGACCCGGTTATTTCGCAGGTCAAGTTGATTGCCGAACCCTGGGATGTGGGTGAAGGAGGATATCAGGTAGGACAGTTCCCGCCGGGCTGGGCGGAATGGAATGATAAATACCGGGATTGTATGCGCGATTACTGGAGAGGGGCCGATAGCATGCTGGCGGAATTTGCCGAACGCTTCACCGGCAGCCCCGACCTGTATATGAATGACAACCGGAATCCTACCGCCAGCATCAATTTTATCACGGCCCATGACGGCTTCACACTCCAGGACCTGGTCTCCTATAATGAAAAGCATAATGAAGCGAATGGCGAGGACAATAAGGATGGCGCGGATGACAACCGTTCTTCCAATGCAGGGGTAGAAGGACCGACAGATGATGCCAGCATCAACTGGTTTCGCAAGCGGCAAAAAAGAAATTTTTTAGCGACCCTGCTATTATCACAAGGCGTCCCCATGCTGCGGGCCGGGGATGAAGCAGGACATACACAGAAAGGGAATAACAATGCCTATTGCCAGGATAATGAAATCTCCTGGGTCAACTGGCCGGGAGCTGATCAGGAACTGATCGGTTTCACTGCACAGCTTATTCACTTCCGAAAAAGTCATCCTGCTTTTTCACGCAAATACTGGTTCATGGGAAGACCCATCCGAAAAAGAGGACTGACAGACATAGCCTGGTTCCTGCCCGACGGCACCGGGATGACCGAAGACCATTGGAAAGAAGACTTCGCCAAATCCCTGGGCGTATTCCTGTATGGAGGTGGCATCAATTCAGTGGATGAAAATGGCCAGCCGCTGGTCGATGACAACTTCTATATTATTTTCAATGCCCATTCCGGCCCCATGGACTTCCGGCTTCCCGCGAAAAAATTTGGTAAACAATGGAAGAAGGTGATAGGGACAGCCCCCGAACCCGATTCTCCGGACACAGAATACAAAGCCGGCGAAACTATCACCGTGGAAGATCACACCATCATCTTGTTGCAATGTCCCTTCAAACTGAAATAATAGGTTGCCAGGCATCCAGCCGCACAACCAATGCCTCATCACCGCTAAGATCGATCGTATCCTCCACTGTCTGCTGCTCCTGCTCCGGGAAAGTATTGATAACGATGACCCCCTTAAAATGGATGGTGCCGGGTGTAAAATAACAGGGACGATGACTGAAGTTCAGCACGATGAGAAAACCGGTATGCCCCTCCGCCTGACGGATATAGGCGATCATCTGTTGATCGGAGTATATCGGCTTATAATTCCCCGTCATCAGCGATGCCTCCTGTTGCCGTAATCGGATAAGGCGCCTGTATAAGCTGAGGCTGGAATAAATATCCTGTTTCTGGACCTGTACATTTTCCCGGTGATAGAGCCTGTCCAGCCGAAGCCAGGGCTTGCCATCGGTAAAACCGGCATTTTCACTATTATCCCACTGCATGGGAGTCCTTGCCGGATCCCGGCTAAGGTGCTTACCCGGCATATTCAGTCCCTGCGGATCCTGTACTTCCGATAGCGGAACAGGTGTATCCCGCATGCCGATCTCTTCTCCATAATAGATCGTAGGCGTACCCCGTAAAGTGAGCAGCAGGACAGCCGCTACCTTTGCCTGTTGCTGTCCTATACGACTGGCAATCCGCGGTTGATCATGATTGCCCATCACCCAGTTGGGCCAGGCATCCTGCGGTAAAGCCGCCTCGTACTCGTCAATGGAGACCGCAATATGCCGGGAGTCCCAGGGCAGGGTGATCAACATGAAATTGAAGGGCAGATTAGCTTCCTCCTTATTATTGATTCCGTAGTAAGTGACCAGCCTGTTGACCGGAAGATAGATCTCGGCGATCATCATACGTTCGGGGTACTCGTCCAGCACCTTCCGCATCCGCGCGGTAATATCATGCATTTCCGGCTGATCGGTGGAATAGACCGGCAACAACTGGTTATATGTAGACATATGCTCCTCGTAATCAGGATTCTTTGGATTATCCCGCCACTGCTTATCCTTGATCATATGCCAGAGCACATCTACCCGGAATCCGTCTACGCCCTTGTCCAGCCAGAAACGCAGCACATTGAACATGGCTTGCTCCACCGCCGGATTTCGCCAGTTCAGATCCGGCTGTTTTTGTAAAAAAGCATGGTAATAATATTGTTTAGTCGCCTCATCCCATTCCCAGGCACTGCCTCCGAACATGCTCAGCCAGTTATTAGGGGGGCTGCCATCCAGCCGGGCATCCTTCCAGAGATACCAGTTCCGCTTGGGATTATCCCGGGATTTCCTGGACTCGACAAACCAGGGATGCTCATCGGAAGTATGATTAGGCACCAGGTCGAGGATCATCTTCATGCCGGCGGCATGTACCTTGTCCACCAGCTCATCGAAATCCGCCAGGTTGCCGAACACAGGCCAGATCTCCGTATAATTCGAAATGTCATAGCCGAAATCTGCCATAGGCGAAGGGTAGATGGGAGAGAGCCAGATAGCCTTTACTCCCAGCCATTTCAGATAATCCAGTCTTTGTATGATACCGCGCAGATCGCCGATGCCATCCTGGTTGCTATCCTGAAAAGAGCGGGGGTAAACCTGATAAATAATGCCTTTTTGCCACCAAAGCCAGCTTTTTGTATCCATGCGTAGGTTGTTTCTTACTCCGGGTTAAACGTTGATGAATGTGCAATTTTCATGCCTGCACAGGCTCAGACTGCAGGCAGACCGCAGGTACGATCGGACTTCTCCCATTAAGACAAAAGGTGAAATTTATCAGCAGAATATTTGGGCAGAATATTTGATTTTGAACGGCTTTCCTTTTAATATTGTAACAGATTTGATAAGTGCCCGCTTATCAGATAACCTGTAGCATATCTCTTCCTCCTGAAACTAATTTAAATCTCCCTGGTTTGGGAGAATTCTCTTATTTCATTATTTATTTAAACGGATATGCCATTTAACTTTATTTATGCAGGAAAAAAATACCCCCCTAAAAAAAGAAATTGCTGCAGCTGGTGAGAGCGATGGGCAATATTCTCCCATCTCCAAGTCGAATCCGGTACCTGTCGTGGCGATTGGTCTGTCGGCAGGTGGCTATGAGGCAATGATCCGGTTGCTGAATTATCTTTCCCCCTCTCTGGGCATGGCTTATGTGGTTATCCAACAGTTGTCTCCGGGCCAGGGTGGTATTCTTCCTGCATTGCTGGCGAATAAGACAAGAATGAAAGTCCTTAAGGGAAGAGAAGGGATGCGATTGGAAAAAGACCATATCTATATCCTGCCTTCAGGTTCTTATATAGGTATTTCCGAAGGGATATTGACACCGCCTTCCCTTTTTAGAAAAGCTGAAAAATATTACCCTGTCGATTTTTTTTTGATGACCCTTGCAGATGCATATAGGGACAACGCCATCTCCATCGTGTTATCGGGTGATACGACCGATGGTACCGCAGGCACTCTGGCCATAAGAAACGCAGGAGGAGTAACATTTGCGCAGGATGATACGGCACGGTTCCGGGCAATGCCCCGGCACGCCGTCGAATCGGGGTATATAGATTTTGTATTACCTCCCGAAAAGATAGCCAGTCAACTTGCCAGACTGAAAAATTACAACCACTTTGCTCCCGATCCGGAGCAGATAAACCGCTATAAAAAGGAACTTGGCAAGATTTATCTCCAGTTGGTAGGCCGGCACCAGGTTGATTTCAGCCTGTGTAGTCAGGCGGCAGTAATCAAATGTATCCTGCGCCGGATGAAACTTAACCTTGTCAACCGGCTGGAAGACTATGGAAACCTGCTGGTGAATAATAACTTTGAGACCGATCTCCTTTACAGGGACCTCTTGTCCGATATGAGGAGATTTTTCCGGTCGCCTGCCATTTTGAAAGTCCTTGTCAAAGAGGTATTACCCTGCCTCCTGAAAAACAAAGACCCCAAGGAGTTCATCCGGATCTGGGTCCCTTTTTGCAATACAGGCGAAGACGTTTATTCCCTTGCTATTTGCCTGTGGGAGTATTGCAGGCACAAAGGCATCAAAAACCCTGTCAGGATCTTCGCTACCGATCCGGTCCTGACGACTATTGAAAAGGCAAGAAAAGGGATTTACAATCAGCCAGCACTGCAACATGTATCGCCTTCCCGGCTCAAGCGTTTTTTTGAAAAAAAGGACAACGCTTTCCGGGTCAATAAAGAGATTCATGAGTTATGCGTTTTTGCTGTCCATGACCTGCTGAAAGATCCTCCTTTCTCGTCGATCGATATTATTTGTTGCGAAAACGTAATGATCCACCTGGAGCCCGCCATCCGCGAAAGACTCCTGCAATCATTTCACTATGCTTTGAAACCTGCCGGATATTTCCTGCCTGGCAGCAAAGAAGAAATGGTCACGGATCCGGAAGCATTGTTTCTCCCGGTGGATGATGAACGGAAAATATATACCAGGAATGAGGTTCCTGCATCCCGGCAACTTAATTTTTCCTTCTTTAATCCGGTAGCCTCCGCTTCCCGGAGAACCGGGGTGGAATCCGATCACGAGGCGACCAACATTCTGTTATCCCGCTATGTGCCTGCAAGTATATTGGTGGATCTGGACCTTCAGATCATTCGCTTTTATGGGATCATCTCTCCTTACCTGCGACCCGCTCCCGGCAAAGCAAGCCTTAAATTATTTAAGATGGTGCGGGATGAGCTCGTGTTTATCCTGCACAGCCTGCTTGATAAATTGAAAAATACGGGACAAAGGACTATTATAGAACGGGCCCGGCTACTAGGAGACGAAACGGCGCGTGAGATCAGCCTGGAAGTAATGCCGGTAAAATCCAACCTGGGTGAAATTTTATTGCTGATAATTATTCGGGAGACGCTCCCGGCTGTTTGGAAAGGCCAATCCAATCCTGTCGGAAAAAAGAACGAAGATGAACAAAAAGATCACTACATCCGGAAATTGGAAAAAGACCTGCTTGAGGCCCGTCAGCAGACCCTGGTCGTTAGTTCAGCCTTTGATAAGGCAAGAGAAGAGCTGCAGCTGATCCATGAAGAAATGATGTCTTCCAATGAAGAGCTGCAAAGCCTCAACCGGCAACTGGAGGTTTCACAGGATGAATTGCGATCCGCCAACGAAGAGCTGGTTAAGGCAAATAAGAAACTGTGATCCGGCCTCACCATCGGCTGCTCTGTCGGTCAGATCACTAAACGATACTTATCGTTCTCAATGATGCGCCCTCATCCGTGCGGCTTTTTTAGCGGCTTCCGAACGTTCCCCGGAGATGGGCTCATGCTTCCGGCCTTTTCGGGATTCCCTTTTGGCATTCTCCCGGGTCTTTTCCGGGACCGTCCCTTTCCTGGGGGGCTTCAGATCGACCCCGGCACGACGCGCTTCGGATAATCCGATCGCAATGGCTTGTTTCGCATTTCGCACTCCATGCTCTCCTTTGCGGACCTTGTCTATCTCCGCACGCACGAATTCACCGGCCTGGGTGCTGGCAGACTTGCCTTCCTGCTTATCGCGCCGGGCGCGATCTATAGTTTTTTTATCTGGCATAAACTATTGTTTAACTGAAACGTTGCAATTGACATGCCATCGCCATCGTCTTTCACCATCGCCATGGATCCATTGGACTGGCCCCGGCGCCCTGGCACAATTATTCCATCATCTATCAATCAACGGATTGATTTGCAGATAGTTAAAATTATAGCCCCATGCGGTATCAGATCCTGGCGACAGATTATGACGGTACCCTGGCCGACCAGGGACAGGTGGGGGAATACGTGATAGAGAAGCTCCGGCAATTACAAGCCACCGGAAGGATGGCCGTACTCGTCACCGGCCGGGAAATGAAAGACCTGATACTCGTCTTCCCCGCCTATAAGATCTTCCATTATATCGTTGCGGAAAATGGCGCCCTCATTCATGAGACGGCCACTGGAAAAGAGCAGCTGCTTGGTCCGCCGCCGGATCCCCGTTTCGTAAAAGCGCTGGAAGACAAAGGCGTCCATCCCATGTCCGTAGGCCGCGTGATCGTAGCCACCTGGGAACCCTATGAACAAATTGTTCTCGATACGATCAAGACCTCCGGTGTAGAACGGCAAGTCATTTTTAACAAAGGCGCCGTCATGATCCTGCCCTCCGGCATCAATAAAGCGACCGGTTTACAAGCCCTTCTTCATTCCCTGCATCTTTCCCTGCATAATACCGTAGGGATCGGAGATGCGGAGAATGACAGTGCCTTGCTGCAGGCATCGGAATGTGCGGTAGCGGTGAGTAACGCCTTGCCCGCGCTGAAGGCCATGGCGGATTGGGTGACGGTGGCCGCGCATGGACAAGGAGTGATCGAGCTGATCGACGGACTCATCGCCAACGACCTTTCACAAATCCATGGCGGATTAAGCAGACATAACCTGGAGTTGGGAAAAGAGGAAGATGGAAGCCCGTTTAGCATCTGCCCCTATCGAAGCGGTATCCTGATTTCCGGCATTTCAGGGAGCGGAAAGACCACGTTGACTATTTCCATAATGGAGCTCCTGATCAGTAAAGGCTACCAGTTTTGTTTGATAGACCCGGAAGGGGATTATCTGGAACTACCCGGTTCCGTTGTACTGGGCAGCGGTTCATCCCTGCCCACTATTGAAGAAATAAGAGAGTTTCTGAAAGATCCTTCACAGAATCTGGTTATCTGTACGCTATCCATTTCGCTGGCCGACAGACCTGCCTTTTTTGTCCGGCTCATGCCTGTCTTGCTGGACCTGCGCCGCCGCTATGGTCACCCGCATTGGATCCTGCTGGATGAAGCGCATCACCTGGTGTCTCCTTCTCCGGGTCTCTCATCGGATTGGCTGTCCGATGATCTCAACAATTTTATCCTGATCAGCACGTCCCCCGATACCCTTGAAAAAGCCATGCTTTCCAAAGTAGGGATGTTGCTTACGATAGGAAAAAATCCACACTATCCCTTTGACCAGTTTTGTAGAATGATGGGAGAGTCTGTACCAGGTGACATCCCTTTCCTGGCGGAAGACGAGATCTGTGTATGGGAACGGAATAGCCCCCGGCCTCCCTATAAGGTCCGGTTTCGTTTGCCCAGTCAGCTGCAGCAACGCCACAAAAAGAAATATGCACAGGGCAATATGGATAAGAATAGCTTTGTTTTCACCGGCCGCGAGAACAAACTGCGCCTGAAAGCCAATAATTTAATGGTTTTTATGCAAATGGCGGAGGGCGTCGATCCCGACACCTGGCTTTACCACCTGCACCGGAAGGATTATACCAACTGGTTCAGGCATGCTATTCATGATGAAGAGCTGGCCAGGGTGGGGGAGGAGGCAGAAAAGATAAAAGACCCCAGGGCATCGAGAAAACATATCCTGGACTTCATTGCAAATAAGTATACGGCTTAACGGTAATCGTATCCTCGATAAAATGCTTAAAGCCCACGATATCTTCTTCCACCATCCGGCTAAAAACAGGGCTCAGCAAATGGGACACTCCCTCCCCAAATTTGCCCATCGGGGCATGATAGGAGATCAGCGCATCGATCCGCGTCCCCTTTCCGGGCGTATCCGAAAAATTGATCTTCCCGGCATTCCGGATAGAAGCTCCGGGAACCGACTGCCAGGACAAGACCAATCCTTCCTCTTCGTTGACGATCTCTGCTTCCCAACGGATATACCCTAATCCGCCGGGTATCCTTGCTTTCCAGGCAGACGTATATTCATCGATCTCATCTACACTTTCCAGGTGCTTCATAAATAAAGGAAGATTTTCCAGCTTTCTCCAGAAAGCATAGACCTCTTCCCTTGGTTTGTTTACAATCACGCTGGCCCTGACATTGATGTTGCGGGCATGATCCGCTCCCTTGCGGGAAAACAGCGAGTGGATCGGACAATGCCCCGAGAGACCCCTGTATAGCAGGTATCCCCCCGCGAGAAGCAGGAGACTGTCGGCCTTATGTTTTTGAGTGACCTTATATAATAACAGGGATCCGGCAAGGGTGGAAAGGACCCGTTCTGTATTGCCTGTATTGACCGTAGTTGCTTTAAATGAGGTATCCTGCGCCATAAACAAGGTTTACTGCAGGTTATGCAAACGGCGTGCTAGGGCTGTTTATTCTTCTTAATGATGCTGATCTCCCCGGTCCTTTCAACGAGGATTTCCTGCGCTTCAAGGGCCTTTCTCAGTGATTTTTGCCAAAATCGGAAATATATTACCGATTTTGCTCAAAAGTTGCGCTATGTTAACGGCAAAATTGATCAGCACGGAAGATGAATTGATACAGGTCGCCGAATTATCCCGGGCTAACCTGGTATCCAATATATCGGAGGAAACAAAAGAACGCGAAGGCTTCGTTTCCTGGCCCTACCCGTTGGAAACCTTGCAAAAGCTGCACACCCTTACACCCGCCGTAATCGTGAAAGAGGGAAGTCTCGTTGCCGGTTATGCGCTCGTGCTGACCAGGGAAATGATCGATGTTTATCCTCCTTTATCAACTGCCATGGAATATTTTTCGAAGATAAGATACAGGGACCGGTATCTCTTTGATTTCCGGGCATACATTATGGGACAGGTATGCGTGCATCCGGATTATCGTGGCAAAGGTGCTTTCCAATTATTATATCAATTCCACCGGCAACAATTTTCCCCACTCTTCGATATGGTGGTCACCGAAATTTCAACCAGCAATATCCGCTCCCTGAAAGCTCACCTGAAAACAGGCTTCACCATCGTCGATACCCATTGGGAAGAGGAAGGTGAATGGCATGTCGTCGTCTGGGATTGGTCGTTGGAATAGATAGACCTCTCATAATCAGGAATGAAGAAATTTTCACCCCAAAATGTGGATAAATCCAATTTCCGAAAGCTTGCATATTCAAAAAGCGCCTATTATCTTGTGCTTTCAATCCTCCCTTCCTTTCGAACAACCCATCCACTAGAGTTCTATTCCTTTGAAATACCGTGACTTAATCATCGTATTTCATCTTTAAAATAGACTCTATGATACAGGCAAAAGAACTCCGCTTCGGCAATAAGGTGCAAACTCAGCACGGAGACATCATCACAGTACAGCAGATCCTTAGCAACACACTCATCTACGACACTCAGATCAAGGTAACACGCGAAGTGGCCAGCGTCAGGACATCTCATAAGAGCTCCTATACCAGCCAGTTTGTGGAAGTGATCAAAGAAGCCGACTTCCAGGACATCGAGCCCATCGTTCTGACACCCAAAGTCCTCAACAAATGCGGTTTTCGGAATTATATTCGGGAAGAATGGATCCTGCGCATCGAAGGCAGTCACATAGATTTCGAATTCACCGAAGACGGGTTACGTCTCAAACATGCTGCTCCATGGCAGGTCCGTATAAAATACCTTCATGAGTTGCAGAATTTCCTTTTCGCCATCGCAGGATATGAACTGGAAGTAGAGCTACAAGAAAGGTTTTAGCTATAGGGCCCCGGCCCAGCCTCCGATTATTCCCCCCAACAGGTAACGACAATATCCCTATTGCCGCCATGATTGCGGTGCTCGCAAAGATAGATACCCTGCCAGGTTCCCAGGGCCAGCCGGCCATTGGCGATCGGGATCAGGACCGAACTGCCCAATAAAGCTGCTTTCAGATGCGCGGGCATGTCATCCGATCCTTCATCATTGTGCAGGTAATCCGGATCGTTTTCGGGCACCGCTTTATTAAAATAAGTTTCAAAGTCCATCCGGACTGTGGGATCCGCATTCTCGTTAATGGTTAACGAAGCGGAGGTATGTTGAATGAAGACCTGGCAGAGACCGGCACGAAATTGCTGGATACCGGGCGCTCCCTGGAGAATAGCGGATGTTACCAGGTGGAATCCTCTTTTCTTTGCTGGCAGCGTCAGCGCCTGTTGATAGATTTTCATGTCGGTGCGTTATTCAAAAACAACAGGTTCAAAATATTGCCTCCCTAATGAGTAGGGGATTAACTTTTTATGCTGTAATCTTCCTATAATTATAGCTGGATGAGTATTGAATTGATTTGAAAAATCTTTTATTTTTTGCGAATCAAGAGGACCAGCTTCTAATATTGTTGCTTCTTCTTCTTCTGTCAATGTCCATTTTACAGCAAATTCGTCAGCCTGCTTTTCTTTGACCTTGTCTTTGTCAGAATACTCAATCTTCTCTAAGAATATATCTTTTTTCCCATGCAATAAAATGTGGCCAGCCTCATGGAAGAAAGTAAACCAAAAACTATCGTTACGATTATATCTCCCTGTCAATTGAATTAAAGGAGTATCATTAAGCCAACGGGTACTCCCGCATATGGGCGCTTTAGGTAATGACGGAGTATGCACCACTTTTACACCTGCATCTAAACAAATATGTTGTAGTTGATTAAAAAAATTTGAAGGATGTTTTGCCATAACTGCTTTCAAATCGGTAAGTGCTTCTTTGAAACCCTTTTCTGAATAAACTTTTGCATGTAATTCCGAAGCTTGTAATTCTCCTTTACGTAACCATGCTGAAATAGCATACGGTTCATTAGTATTAGCTAACGAAATACGAAAAGCTACCTTTAACTGTTGATTAAAATAATAGTCCTCCCATGCTGAGTGATGAGAAAATCCAAAAAAAGAAAGCATTGCTGCTGTTTTTTCATGAATGCTTTCGGCTGGTGGCAACCAGTTTTTTGCAATCATTTCCTTTATTGGAAATAACTTTGCCCATTCTATAGATTGCTCAATTACGACTTGACGTTTTTCTCTTGCAATGTATTCATCGAAACCTCTTTGGTGATTCAGCCAAAAATGCGCAGGTATTTTAGTGACATTTTCAAACTGAACTGCCATATCCGGAGTAATAGAGCTGTCTCCTTTAAGTATGGCAGTAATGGTTTTTTCGGGTTTACCTGTACGAAGTGCAAACTCTTTAGGGCCCATACCTATTTCCTCCAATTTTTCGTCTAAGGTGGCTCCTGGGTGTGGTACTGATTGAGGCTTATATTGATTTTGCTTTGCCATTGTTATTTTTCTTTATGGTAGTTTACAACTTCAATTACTTCTACGCCTGTAACTTCCAGCCAAATATATTGACCATGCTCAGTGGCAAATCTTAATTGTGTTAACCGTGCCTTGATTTTTTCCGCCCGAAGTCTACCAAACTCCTTTACCAGCTTTCTGTCATCGTTAGCCAGTTTCTCCAATTTCTTATCTGTAAAAGTAATATCCAC
Organism: Puia sp.; assembly: GCA_035555335.1. GTDB lineage: Bacteria > Bacteroidota > Bacteroidia > Chitinophagales > Chitinophagaceae > Puia. The sequence goes on along the minus strand of DATMGS010000007.1, from coordinate 102,239 downwards.
GGCAAAGATATTTGTTTTTTAATTAACGGAAAATGTAAATTAAATAAGTTTAGCTGTGATTTGTATTTAATGGAATTGAGAAAAAAAGGACGAACTGAATTTTTTGCAGGCTGAACTGGTTCATCAACCTGATGCATAGGAGAGCTCCTGCTAACAAGCCCCGAAAATTAACCGATATAAATAAAGAAAGAAGGGCCGGATAGAAATCCAGCCCGTTTAAAATCCAATATCCTATGAAAAGCCAATGTCTCTATCTTCAATCGTCATACCAAAAACCCAATGCAAAATAGAGGTGCTTAATGTATTGATGTTCAATTAAAAATGGATAATACTAAAACAATATATAAAATGACATTCCCCAGTCAGGGAAATAAAGATGGGAAATTTATCTACAATTCATCCTTCTCATAGCCGGTAACAGACAGCATTGATATTCATCCCTGCTCCTACCGAAGCAAAAAGGATGACCTCCCCCGGATTAAGCGTATGCTCGGGCAAAACCCCTTTCCTTACCATATCGAATAAAGTGGGAACGGTAGCCACCGAACTATTGCCCAGTTCCCGGATATTCATGGGCATGATATGATCCGGCACTTGCATTTTGCCGAATAGTAAATAGAATGCTTTGACGATCGCCGCATCCATTTTTTCATTGGCCTGGTGAATAAAGATCTTTTTTACTGTATCTATTTCCACGTTACTGACTTCCAGACAGGCCTTCATCGCCTCCGGGACCATTTTGAGCGCAAACTCATAAACTTTGCGCCCCTGCATCTTCAGATACCGGATGCGCGGGTCGGAATCCGGGAAATAGGATTTACCCATGTGGATATAATCGACTTCATCGGCCGTATAGGATTTTGCGACGGCCCCCAGCAGACCGGAATCCTGCGCTGTACCGGCCCGCGCCTCCAGGACCGCCGCTCCTGCTCCATCACTGAAGATCATGCTGTCACGATCATAGAGATCGATGACCCGGCTCAATGTTTCCGTTCCGATCACCAGGGTCCGCCTGGCCATACCGGCTTTGAAAAAAGCATCCGTTTGTATCAATCCCTGGATCCAGCCGGGACATCCGAACAAAAGGTCATAAGCCACACAGTCAGGACTTTTAATGCCGATCGCCTGCTTTACACGGGATGCCAGACAAGGCACTGCATCGGACTGAATACTATGTTTATTGACATTTCCAAAGTTATGGGCCACGATCACCTGGTCGATGGTTTCCGGATCGATACCGGCATCCCTGATGGCGGCAGCACCGGCAAGGATGGCCATATGCGATGCATTGATATCCGTACTGGCATAACGCCGGGCATAAATACCAGTGACCTGCTCGAATTTGGAAACGATCTCCGTGGCAGCGCCAATGATCCGCTTATGCCCCGGATCATAAAAATCATGGATGGTGAAATCCCGGTTGGATTTTATATCATCGGGAATAAAACTACCTGTACCTGTAATGACTGTTCGCATATTGCCTCCGGATCTTTTAATGCTACTAATACCTCTTTAAAAAGATAGCAAAAATCCTACAAATATCAGATACCTGGAAGCGATTTAACACGGATACAGTCTTTTGCCATGGGAAAGATTGGCTACGAAACAGACTAATACTAAAATGGCCAAATGAATCGATATATTTGATCCCCAAAGGATCAATCCACGGATTTATGAGACCATTGCTTATCAGCCTTTTATTCCTGGCCCTCAGCCTGACGAATACCACTGCCCGTGCAGGCGGAGAAGGTGCAGCCGACAGCCTGCTGACGGAACTAAGCAAGACGATCCCCCTCTCTGCGGGGTATGATACCGCCCGGACCCGGGAAATTACCCGGCTGAAGCAGTCCCTGAATGCCCCCGGCCAACCCCTGCCAGCTATCTTCGACCAGCAGGAAAGGATCTACGAACAGTATAAGGTCTTTAATTATGATTCGGCGTACAGCTACGCCCTCCGGCTGATAGGCACCGCCCGCGAAATGAAGGATCCCCCCCACCTGATCGCCGCCCAGCTGAAGCTCAGCTTTATCCTCTTATCCGCCGGCCTGTACAAAGAAACCTATGACTCGCTTTCCTCACTGACCAACCGACAGATCCCTGATACGCTCAAAGGGGAGTACTATACCCTGTGGGGCCGGTACTATTATGATATGGCCGGCTATGCCAATGACCATTACCATTCCGTAGACTACGATAAAAAAGGGAACCGGTACCTGGACTCCGCCCTGGCATTTTTCGCACCGTCGTCTTTCGAATATGGCTATTATAGCGGGCTAAAGAACTTCAAACAGAGCAGCTCCGGAGAAGGCGCTCCTTTTTTCGAAAAACTCCTGACGACGCCCTCCCTCACCGACCACCAGCTGGCATTGACCGCCTCTACGCTCAGCGCCATCTATCTTCAGAAAGGCGACCGTGACAAAGCCATCAACCTGCTGATCCAGGCTACCATGGCGGATATCCGGTCCTCCACCAAGGAGACCGTGGCCATCTTCCACCTCGCCGAGCTCCTGTACAAGCAAGGCGACCTGAAGCATGCTGTCATGTGCATCGAAAGCGCCATCGCCAATGCAGAGTTCTACGGCGCCCGCCAACGAAAAATACAGGCCAGCTCTATCTTACCGCTGATAGAAGGAGAGCGGATCAATGGCATCGAAGCTCAGAAAAGCCTCCTGATCAAATATGCCATCCTCGTTACCATCCTGGTGCTGGCGCTCATCGCGCTCGCCTGGATCATCCTGCGACAGGTGCAGCAGCTCAAAAGGACCCAACAGGCCCTGTCCGAGGCCAATGGGAAACTCCAGGTCATCAACCATCAATTAGAAGATTCCAATAAGATAAAGGAAGAGTACATTGGGTATTTCTTTAATATGGACTCCGAATTCTATAACAAACTGGATAAGATCAAGACCACCATCGAGCACAAACTCCAGGAAAGACGCTATGACGACATCAAATTCTTTCTTAATAAGATCGACGCCCGCAAGGAAAAGGAGGAGCTCCTCCTTAGCTTCGACAAGATTTTTTTGAAACTATTCCCCCATTTCGTGACCGAGGTAAACGCCCTCCTCCGGGACGAAGAAAAAATCCGTTTAAAAGAAGGCGAACTGCTCACCACTGACCTGCGGATTTTTGCCCTCATGCGGATGGGCGTCGCCGACCCGGAAAAAATCGCCCTCATCCTCGAATACTCCGTCAAGACCATCTACAGCTATAAATCCCGGATCAAAAACAAGGCAATCCTCCCCGGAGATGCCTTCGAAGAAAAAATCATGCAGATAAAAACTCGCTGATTCCGGTCCTAATCCATTCTATATAAAAAATTTATAATGTTTTATAAGAATTTGATAAACAATTAATTATATTTTCCCTCTCCACTATTTTAACATTATTTTTTCCATTTTCATTTGAAAACTTGCCCTGCCCTCCCAGGCATCGTTCCTTTATCACCCTGTTTGAATTCACCTAAACCAAACAGGTTGCTCAGCTCGTATGAATCGTATGAAGAAGATTCTTTTATCTTTTGGCCTTGCTATTTGCTCAACGGTTGCTTTCGCCCAGGATAGTGTCATCCCCGTCGGCGATATTAAAAAAGTATCCGTGCGTGACAGCCAGCTCGACATAACTACCACCCATGCTTATGTCCGCATCCAGGTATATAGCCCCTCCGTCATCAGGGTCCGTATAGCCCCCCAGCCCTTGCAAAATGATTTCTCCTATGCCGTGGTCGCGACCCCCGGATCCGCCGATTCCGGGGCTGTCCGCCCGGCAGCAACCGCTGGCTTACCAGAATCGCCCGGCGGCCAATCAGCCAAAATCACCCCGGTCCAAACCGACAGCATCATCCGCTTCATCACCGACAGCCTTAGCATAAAGATCACCCGCCACCCCTTTTCCATCAGCTTCTATACCCCCGACGGCCGCCCCCTCAATGAAGAGGAACCCGGCCTCGGCACCTCCTGGATCGGAACAGAGGTAACCGCCTACCGCCATCTGCAAAAGGACGAGCGTTTCATCGGACTCGGAGAGAAGACCGGCGACCTCGACCGGAAAGGCAAAGCCTATACCAACTGGAACTCGGATGTCTTCGGCTACCCCGTCAACCAGGACCCACTCTATTCCACCATCCCCTTCTATATGGGCGTCCACCACGGTCTGCAATACGGTATCTTCTTCGACAACAGCTTCCAGTCGGATTTTAACTTCGGCGCCAGCAACGACCGCTTCTCCTCCTTCAGCGCCCGGGGCGGAGAAATGAACTACTACTTCATCAGCCACAGCACGGTAGCCGGTATCATCCAATCCTACACCTGGCTGACAGGCCGCATGAAAATGCCCCCCCTCTGGAGCCTGGGCTACCAGCAGAACCGCTACTCCTATTACCCCGATACCGAAGTCTACCGCATCGCCCACACCCTCCGGGAGAAACACATCCCCGCCGACGGCATCACCCTCGATATCCATTACATGGATAACTATAAATTATTCACCTGGAACCACCAGCGCTTCCCGGACCCCAAAGCCATGATCGACAGCCTGGGCAAAATGGGCTTTACCGTCACCCTCATCGTCGACCCCGGCATCAAAGTGGAACAAGGGTACGCCGCCTATGAGAGCGGCCTGAAGCAGAACATCTTTCTGAAATATACCGATGGCCAGCTCTATACCGCCGAAGTATGGCCCGGATGGTGCCATTTCCCCGACTTTACCAACGAAAAAGGACGCGCCTGGTGGCGGCAGCAGGTCACCGCTTATACCAGCCTCGGAGTGGCGGGGATCTGGAACGATATGAACGAAATCGCTACCTGGGGACAGAAAATGCCAGGCAACGTCCTCTTCGATTACGACGGACACGCCACCACTCATTGGAAAGGCCACAACGTCTTCGGCCTCCAGATGGCCCGCTCCAGTGCTGAAGGTTTCCGCAATGCCACGGAGCGACGTCCCTTCATCCTCTCCCGGGCCGGATACGCCGGCCTCCAGCGCTACAGCGCGCTCTGGACCGGGGACAACCGCGCCGAAGACGATCACATGCTCGCAGGCGTACGCTTATTGTCCAGCCTCGGGCTGAGCGGCATAGCCTTCTCCGCGATGGACGTCGGCGGCTTCACCGGCAACCCAACCACGGCCCTGTATACCCGCTGGATGCAGCTGGGCGCTTTCATTCCCTATTTCAGGAATCATACCCAGTTCAATACCAAATCCGCAGAACCCTGGTCCTTTGGTGAAGAGACGCTGGACATCACCCGTAATTATATCAACCTGCGCTACCGCATGCTGCCCTACCTGTACTCCACCTTCCATGAAGCAACCCAAAATGGCATGCCCGTAGTGCGCTCGCTGGCCATCGACTATACCCATGACGCCCATATCTATAACCCCGCCTTCCAGGAACAATTCCTTTTCGGCCCCTCCCTGCTGATTATGCCGCAGGAGAGCAACCGGCCCTTCACCAAACTCTATTTCCCCCCCGGGCAATGGTACGGCCTCTACACCGACAGCATCGTGAATGGGGGAGTGGAGCAGCTGGCCGAACTTGACATGGCCACCCTACCGGTTTATGTAAAAGCCGGCAGCATCGTTCCGATGCAATCCCTGGTACAGCATACCGGGCAACAGCCGACAGATACCCTCATCCTGCATATTTACAAGGGCCCCTCCACCTCTTTCGATTATTACGAAGATGACGGAACGACCTACCAATACGAAACGGGAGCCTACTATCAACGCAACATCCGGCTCGATGCCACCGCCGGCGACATCACCCTGGGAGCGACTACCGGTTCCGCACCTACTAAATTCAGGCATATCCGCCTGGCTCTGCATGGCTTCGGCAACGACACGGCCTTTCAGATCAATGGCCGGCAAATAAAGGCGGATAACTACCCAACCTCTTTTTTGGCGGAGGGGCCCCCGGCGGGATCAGCTTACAGCTATGAAGTAAAAACACTGGTGCTGGACAACAGCCCGGACAAAATAGTGATTAATTACGGAGGATCTTTTTAACTAACTGTTCATTTTAACTTGTCATATATGAAACTACGCTTCGCCCGAAAAAAATTAGCCCCAAAAAAATCATTGCTACTCTTCTTTTTTTCCGTAGGTCTGCTCTTAGCGCAAGCTCAGCAAACCATCTCCCAAACGATCTTAGTGTCCGGCACTATAAAAAACGAGAAAGGAGAGCCCGTAGAGGCAGCCTCCGTCCGGATCCGCAACACGACAAAAGGAACGTTCACGGACAAAGACGGTGTCTTCTCTCTAAACGTCGCGCCCGGCGACCTGCTCATCATCAGCTATGTAGGCTACGATACCCTCCAGGTCAAAGCCACGCCGCAGATGCAGCTGGCCTTACATCCCTCCACCGGTTCCCTGAACGATGTCGTCATCATCGGTTACGGCAGCCAGCGTAAAAAGGACCTGACAGGCGCCATCTCCGTCGTCGGACAAAAAGACTTCCAGCAGGGCGCCATCACCACTCCGGAGCAGCTGATCGCGGGCAAAGTGGCGGGTGTCTCCGTCACCTCCAATGGCGGCGCCCCCGGCTCGGGCAGTATCATCCGGATCCGGGGAGTAGCTTCCCTCAACGCCAGCAATGACCCGCTCATCGTGATCGATGGATTGCCCTTCAGCGGCAACAGCATTGCCGGCGCTTCCAACCCGCTGAGCCTGGTCAACCCGAACGATATAGAATCCTTCACCATCCTGAAGGACGCGGCTTCCACCGCCATCTACGGTTCCCGCGCCTCCAACGGCGTCATCCTCATCACCACGAAGAAAGGCGCCCGCGGTAGACCCGTGGTCAGCTTCAGCACCCAGGTTTCGACGGCCAAGCTCATCAAAGAGGCCGACGTCTTATCCGCCTCGAAGTTCCGCAGTTATGTCGACTCCTTAGGTACCGGCTCCTGGGACAATGGCGTCCACACCTTCAAGGACCTGCTGGGCACGGCCAACACCGACTGGCAGAAAGAGATCTACCAGACGGCCGTCAGCACCGATAATAACCTCAACATCACCGGCTCCCTGGGTAATAACATTCCCTACCGCGTTTCCGTAGGCTACCTCAACCAGGACGGGATCGTAAAAACGGATAACCTGCAACGCTATACCGCCGGCATCGCCCTGACGCCGCACCTGCTGCACGATAAGCTCAAGCTCGAATTCAACCTCAAAGGCGCTCTCAACAAGACCCGGTTCGCCAACGCAGGGTCCGCCATCAGCTCCGCCATGTACTTCGACCCCACCCAGCCGGTACATGCCAAATCGGATTACGGCAATTACTTCGAGTGGACAAGCACCGACGCCGGCGGAACCGTCACCCTGCAAAAGCTGGCGCCCCGCAACCCGGTGGCCCTGCTCGATCTGTATCATAACCTCTCCACCGTACAGCGCAGCTTCGGTAACTTCCGGGCGGATTACGAGCTTCCTTTTCTCTCCGGCCTGCATGCGAACGTCAACCTGGGCTATGATATCGCCAAAGGAGATGGCACCGTCAACGTTCCCGCCTATGCAGCCCAGAACTTTCTGGACGGCGGCCAGCGCAATAAATACAAGAGCACACAGGGCAACACTGTCGGGGAATTCTATCTGAACTACCTGAAAGACGTTCCCTCCTTCAAAAGTAATTTCAACGTGCTGGCAGGGTACGGCTATTATGATAACCTGACGACGAATTATAATTACCCCAGCCTCCGGGCCAACGGCGATACCATTCCCAACAGCACCTCCGCCTATGCTTATGACAAGCCCCGGACCACGCTGCTGTCGTATTATGGCCGATTGATCTATACCTTTAATACCAAATACATCCTCGAAGCCTCGATCCGTTCCGACGGCTCCTCCCGCTTCTCCCCGCAAACCCGCTGGGGTACTTTCCCCTCCGCGGCTTTCACCTGGCGGATCAACCAGGAGAATTTCCTGAAGACCTCCAATACCCTTTCCGGCCTCAACCTGCGGCTCAGCTATGGCGTTACGGGGAACCAGGACGGTATTTATGCTTATCCCTATCTGCCCGTTTATTCACATAGCGACAGCACCTCCCTGGTGCAGTTTGGCAACCGTTACTATACGATGGCCACCCCTGCGGCCTATGACGCGAATATCAAATGGGAACAAACCTCCTCTTATAACGGCGGCATCGATTACGGCTTCTTTTCCAACCGTATCCAGGGAAGCATCGACATCTACTATAAGAAAACAAAGAACCTGCTCAACCAGATCACCGTACCGGCCGGTACCAACTTCAGCAGCACCCTGCTGACCAATGTCGGCAATATGGAGAACAAGGGGATCGAGTTTACCATCGCGGCGACCCCGGTGAAGACTAAAGACTGGAGCTGGGACCTGAACTTCAATATCGCCTATAACTCGAATAAGATCACCAATCTCACCGCCACGAAAGATTCTTCCTTCGCCGGTAACCTGAAAGGCGACAATAATATCCAGATCAATTCCGTGGGATACAATGCCAATGCCTTCTACGTCTATCACCAGGAATACGACAAGTCCGGTAAACCGATCGAAGGAGTCTATGCGGATGTGAATGGAGATGGCATCATCAACGATAAAGACCTGTATCATTACAAATCCCCTTTCCCGAAATATATCCTGGGATTCAGCACCTCGGTAACTTATCACCGCTGGACGGCCAGCACCGTGCTGCGGGCTAATATCGGCAACTACATGTACAACGAGATCTCGTCCAACGCGATCCGCGCCAATGTATTCAATCCCCTGGGCTACCTGGCCAATACCTTTTCAGAGCTGGAGACGACCCATTTCTATTACAGCCAGCCCCATTCTGATTATTATATCCAGAATGCCTCTTTCCTGAAAATGGATAACCTGGGATTGTCCTTCAATGCAGGCGGCATCTTCCATGACGGCGCACACCTGCGGATCAATGCCAATTGCCAGAATGTCTTCACCATAACGAAGTATAAAGGACAGGACCCCGAACTGTATGGTGGCATCGACAATACTTTTTATCCAAGACCAAGGACCTATGTGCTTGGCGTAAATCTTCAATTCTAACGTGTAAATGTCAACTATGAACAAGCAATTCTTATATATCACCGGTATCCTTTCGCTCTCCTGGGCCTTCACTTCCTGTAACAAAGATCTGAACAGGTTCCCCACCAACGCGAATACTTCGGAGACACAGTACAACACCGTGGAAGGGTATAAAGAAGTACTGGCCAAGGCTTATGGCAGCTACTCCCTGGTCAGCAGCTCGGGTGTAGGCAATTCCGATGTGAATGTCGCCGGCATCTCGGATCCCGGCACCACCGACTTCCTCCGGGCTTATTTCAATGTGCAGGAGCTGTCGACCGACGAAGACATCTGCGCCTGGAACGATGCCGACCTGCAGGCCTTTCATAATCTCAACTGGGCATCCGGCAATGTTTATATCAACGCCCTCTATACCCGCTGTCTTTTCCAGATCACTGTATGTAATGAATTCATCCGCCAGTCGGCCGCCTCCAATGTCGCCGGTCATGGCATCACGGGAGCAGGGGCCGACAGTATTCGTCATTTTCAGGCTGAAGCCCGTTTTCTGCGGGCCTTCCAGTATTGGGTGCTGATGGACCTCTTCGGCAATCCGCCCTTTGTGACGGAGAAAGATCCGATCGGCAAATACATCCCCCAGCAGATCCAGCGCAAAGACCTCTTCGCCTATATCGAATCCGAGCTGAAGGCGATCGATGCCGACCTGATAGCTCCCCGGTTGAATGAATATGGTCGCGCCGACCAGGCCGCCGCCTGGGCCCTGCTCGCCCGTATGTACCTCAATGCGGAAGTTTATCTGGGCGCCGGCAGCGGCCGGTATACCGATGCCATCACCTATTCCTCTAAAGTGCTCAACGCCGGCTACTCGCTGATGCCGCATTTCAGGAACCTCTTCACCAGTGACAATAACGTCAACAACCCCGAAGTGATCCTGCCTATCGCCTATGATGCCAGCAGCTCACAGAACTATGGAGGCACGACCTTTTTGATCTGCTCTTCCCATGGTACCGACCCCACCGACGACAAGGCGCATGGTATCCCCGGCGGCGGATGGCTGGGCAATCGCAGCACCAGCCCCCTTCCCCTGCAATTCGGGGACTATAGCGGCAATACTGATAAACGCGCGCTATTCGGTCCCGGAACCCTTGCTATCAACGACCCCCTCGATTTCGGTCAGGGTGTCGGCGTATATAAATTCACGAACCTCACCTCTACCGGCGCCACTCCTTATTCTCCCAATGGCGTCCTCTGTAGTACGGACTTCCCGCTGTTCCGGCTCGCGGAAATGTACCTCGTGTATATAGAAGCCATATCCCGCGGCGGCAGCGGAGGTGACCCCGCGACAGCGCTCGGCTATTTCAACCTGCTTCGGGCAAGAGGCTATGAGAATACTTCCGGCAATGTGGCCAGCTTCACCACGGCCGATGTACTCAATGAAAGACAAAGGGAACTATACTGGGAGTGCTCCCGCCGTACCGACCTGATCCGCTTCGGTTCCTATACCGGCAGCAGCTATCTCTGGCCATGGAAAGGAGGCGCCGCCGCCGGCAGGGGAGTGGACGCACACTATGCCCTGCTGCCCATACCGTCCTCGGAGACGATCGCAAACCCTAATCTTAAACAAAATTTCGGGTATTGAGATCACGGTCGCCACGGCCCAACATTCATCAGACAAAATGACCATCATGAAAAAATATAATCATCTTCTACTCATAGCAACCATCGCTCTGCTTTTCGGCGCCTCCTGCAAAAAAGAAGGAGAACAGCTGACCATCAAGGACGGCACGATGGCGCCGACCCTCGCCGCTTCTTCCAATAACGTCGTGCTGACCCAGGATAAAGACCCCGACACCGTAGTGAGCTTTACCTGGCCGGCAGCGGACTTCGGCAAACAGCCGCCGGTCACCTATACGTTACAGCTGGACCTTCCTTCGGATACGTCTACCTGGGCCAACGCCAAAACCTTCTCCGCCGGCAACAACCACCTGTCTTACGGATTTACCGGGTTGGTGCTCAACAGTCTGCTGAACGGCATGAGCCTGCCGGCCGGTACGGCCAGTACGATCGCTGTCAGGATCCGTTCGGATGTCAATCAGTACAACGGAGCTGCTTCCACGATAGTGCCCGTGTTTTCAAACACCGTGCTGGTTCAGGTGACGCCTTATAGCCTCAGCCTGTATATCCCCGGTGCTTACCAGAACTGGGATCCCTCTACGGCCCCCCTGCTTAACCCGGTGAAGGGAAGTCCCGGCAAATACGAGGCCTATGAGAATATTACCGGCAGCGGCCTCCAATATTTCAAATATACCAGCGCCCCGGATTGGAACCATACCAATTATGGCGATGGCGGCAACGGCACTTTCAGCACCGATGGCAATGCCGCCGGTCTCTCCGTTCCCGACGGAGGTTATTATGAGCTGACGGCTAACCTGACAAACAATACCTGGACGGCTACGAAAACCACCTGGGGCATCCTCGGAGACGCCACCCCCGGCGGATGGAATACCGACACGCAGCTGACCTATGATGTGACTAATTCGGTGTGGACGGTGACAGCCGTGATGAAACAGGCCGGCTCCTTTAAATTCCGTGCGAATAACGCCTGGAGCATCGATTTCGGCATCGATGGAAGCGGTAACCTGCAATATGCGGATAACCCCTTCTTCACCTATAATCCCAACCTGAACAATCTCACCGTGCCCGCTGACGGTACCTATTTGATCACCCTGGACCTGCATATTTCCGGGAAATATACTTACAGCCTGGTGAAACAGTAAGCCCGGCCCGCTGGGCCAGCGGGCCATGCGACATAAGCCTGGCCCGCGCCGCCGGTCCGGCCGAAGGCCGATGAACAACGGAAACCAAAAGACATGAGCAAAACAATGAATAGCCTACTCGCCTTTTACTTCCTGCTGCTCTCCTGTTCCAAGAGCGGCAGCAGTCCGACGCCCCCGCCCGTAACCCCTCCGCCGGTGACGGCCGACAGTACGACGATCCAATACGGCACCCCCTATACGCAGGTGCCCGCTGCCAGGGACGTGGCCATGTACCAGGTCAACCTGCGGGCCTTCAGCACTCAGGGAAATTTCGCGGGCGTACAGGCCCGGCTCGATTCTATCCGGGCGCTGGGAATCAATGTCCTGTACCTGATGCCGGTCTATCCCGTGGGCGTGTTGAAATCCGTGAACTCCCCCTATTGTGTAAAAGATTACATGGGCGTCAACACCGAATTCGGCTCCCTCTCCGACCTCCGCACCCTGGTATCCGAAGCGCATAAAAGGAATATGGCGGTCCTGTTCGACTGGGTAGCCGATCACAGTTCCTGGGACAATAGCTGGATCAGCAACAAAACCTGGTACAAGCAGGATGGGGCCGGCAATATCATCAGCCCCCCCAATACCGGATGGAATGATGTGGCGGCGCTCAACTTCACCAATACGGACATGCGCAAAGCCATGATCAAAGCGATGAAGTATTGGGTATACCAGGCCAATATCGATGGCTATCGCTGTGATGCCGCGGATTTTGTACCCTTCGATTTCTGGCAGCAGGCGATCGATAGCCTCCGTGCCATCACCACGCATACGCTGCTGCTCTTCGCCGAAGGTACAAGGACCGACCATTTCACGGCCGGCTTCCAGCTGGAATACGGGATGGGGTTCTATTACAATATGGTGAATAACGTCTTCGCAAAACAGGGATCCGTCTTATCGATCGATTCGGTGAATACGGTAGAGTATACCAACGCAACATCCGATGATCGGGTAGTACGGTACATCTCCAACCACGACGTGGACAATAGCGACGGCACCCCCCTCGATCTGCTGGGGGGTAAGAACGGATCGCTGTCAGCCTTTGTCGTGGCAGCTACTATGAAGGGCGTCCCCATGATCTATAACGGGCAGGAAGTAGCCTGCCCCGTCAAGCTGAATTTTTTTAATAACAGCACGCCCATCGACTGGACCATCAACCCGGATATAACCGCCATCTATAAAAAGATCATGAGCTTCCGCAATGGCAGCGACGCGATCAAACAAGGGGATCCTGTTTCCTACAGCAGCATGGATGTATGTGTTTTCACTAAATCGTATAACGGCACAAAAGTCCTGGTGATCGTCAATCTCCGGAATGCGGCCCTGAGTTACACCACGCCTTCGGACCTGGCGGGCAGTTCCTGGAAAGATGTGTTCGACGGCAGCGCTTTTACAGCAACGCCGGCCATTTCCCTGCAACCCTATGAATACAGGATCCTGAGCAATCCATAAATAAGACCGAACGGGCCCGGCATTCGCCGGGCCCGTTCGGTATCCAACGCTCTTACTTTTATTAACGATTAAACTTTCCATGTATGAAAAAAAATCTCCTCCGATTTCTCGTCTCGTTGTGCTGCATACTCCTGTTAGGAGGGCAAGCCAATCCCCTGTTCGCCCAGGACCCGGCCCAATATGGGACCCCCTTCACCGGGGTGCCGGATCCCCGCGACGTCACCATTTACCAGGTGAACATGCGTGCCTTCAGCTCCACGCATAACCTGCAGGGAGTGATCAACCGGCTCGACCAGATCAAAGCCCTCGGCACCAACGTCGTCTACCTGATGCCCGTCTACCCGGTAGGCGTCCTTAAATCTGTGAACTCTCCGTACTGTATCCGCAACTTCGATTCGGTAGGCACCGAGTTCGGAACCCTCACCGACCTTCGCAACCTCGTAGATGGGGCTCATAGCCGGGGGATGGCGGTGATGATGGACTGGGTCGTCAACCAGACCTCCTACGATCATCCCTGGATCACCCAGCACCCCGACTGGTATCTCAAAGATGGTAGCGGTAATATCACCGGGCTCAATGGCTACACAGACGTCGCCGCGTTAGACTTCACTCAGACCGCTATGCGAACGGCTATGATCACCCAGATGCGTTACTGGGTCTTTGCGGCCAATGTCGACGGTTTCCGCTGCGATTTCGCGGACAACCCTCCCATCGACTTCTGGCAACAGACCATCACCTCTCTGAGAGGCATCACCACACATAAGCTCTTGCTGCTGGCCGAAGGCACCCGAGCCGCCAACTATACCGCCGGCTTCGATTACAATTTCGGGATGCAGTTTTATTACAACAGCCTGAAGCCAATCTTCAGCGGCGGCGCAGCCACGGCCATCGACAATTCCAATACCGTCGAATATGCCAGCGCCACGGGCAACCAGCAGATCGTACGATATTTGACCAACCATGATGTCGACGGCTCGGATGGAGCACCCGTGACCCTGTTCGGCGGCAAGACGGGCTCCATGGCCGCCTTTGTCGTAGCGGCTTATATGAAAGGAGTGCCCTTTGTCTACAATGGAACGGAAGTCGCTTTCCCCACCCCGATCACCTTCCCCTTCACCTCCGTCACCATCGACTGGACCATCAATCCAGATGTGACGGCCGAATACACCAAAGTGATCGGCTTCCGGAACAGCAGCACAGCCATTCGTCGCGGCACCCTGGTATCCTATACCAACAACGATGTCTGCGCCTTCACCAAGACATCCGGGACCGAACAGGTCGTTGTTTTCTCCAACCTTCGCAATGCCACGACCAACTATACCCTTCCCGCGGCGCTGGCCAATACGAATTGGAAAGACGCTTATAGCGGGGCTACCGTATCCCTGGGTACTTCGCTTTCTTTAACGGCTTACCAGTATCGGGTCCTCACCAATGCCAACGTACCGCCGGTTACGGTGACAGGCGTGACGATGAGCCCCACCAGCGTCAGCATCCCCGCCGGGCTTACCTCCCAGCTCACCGCCACCATCGCTCCGGCAAATGCCACGAATCAGGCCGTCACCTGGACCTCCGGCAATACAGCCGTTGCAACCGTCAGCGCCTCTGGCCTGGTGACTGCTGTGGCCGCAGGGACAGCCACCATCACCGTGACAACCGCCGATCAGGCGAAGACGGCAACGGCAGCGATCACCGTCACCTCCTCCACGAACTTTACCGTATACTTCTATCCACCAACCGGATGGGGCACCGGGATAAAGATCTATTGGTGGTCGGCCTTACCCGCCGGTGTACTGGCTGACGGCACCTGGCCCGGTGTGAATATGACGGCGGCAGGCAGTGGCTGGTACAGCTATACGTTTACCAATGTCACCTCCACCAATCTCATCTTCAACGATGGTTCGAATCAAACGGCTAACCTCAGCAGGAGCAGTACCGGATGGTATCTCAACGGCACCTGGTATAATACCAACCCGGGAACACCCGTGGCAGTTACCGGCGTCACCCTCAGCCCCGCTACGGCTACGGTCAATGTGGGCGCTACCCAACAGCTGACGGCAACAGTGGCCCCCTCCAATGCCACGAATCAGGCCGTTTCCTGGACTTCCGGTAATACGGGCGTTGCAACGGTCAGCACGACGGGCCTGGTCACGGCAGTGGCAGGAGGCACGACTACGATCACGGTTACTACGCAGGATGGTAGCAAAACAGCCACGGCTGCCATCACCGTTCCTTCCGCCGGTACCACCTGGTACCAGATCATCAACCGCTGGCAGCCGAATACCTATCTGTATGATGGCGGCAATGGCCAGGTAAAATATGGAACGACTCCCGGTACCAGCACTTTGTACCAATGGGCGCAGGTCAACCTGGGGAATGGATATATACAGCTGCAGAACCGGTCTACCGGCAACTTCATGCACGTGGAAAATCAGAATGGCGCCGTGCAGGCCGGCGCTATCCAGTCCAGTTGGTACAGCGCCATGTGGACGATAGCAGCTACAGGGGATGGCTGGAACTATATCGAGAACAGATGGCAGACTAATCAATGGATCCATATCGAAAACCTGCTGGGCTATGCCCAATACAGCGGGGCGCAAACAGGCTGGTACAGCGCTATGTGGAATTTTGTCAACCCCGTCACCGGTACCGCCGCGACGCCGGCCCTACAGACCGGCACGGCCCTGAACCTGGCTGACGGTCAGCAGACAGGTCTCATTAAACTATACCCCAACCCCGCGCCCGGAGGACAATTCTATCTTTCAGTACCCGGTCTGGTATCCAACGAACCCGCTTCTGTTACCATCCGGGATAGTAATGGCAAGCTCCTGCTGACAAAAACAATTACCGGATCCGCTCAACTGGAACAACACCTGGCGGCCGGGCTTTATTTTATTACCGTTCAATCCAAACGACTGAACGAAACAAAGAAACTGCTCGTGCAGTAAAGACCTGAAAAATAAAGTGCCGCATCCGCGGCACTTTATTTTTAATCTCCCAAACGCCGTAATAAATTAAGGCCCATCAGGTAAGGCATAATAAAAGGGATAGCCGGAACAGAGACCAGATAACCGATCGTGGCCCAGGGCTCAGGAACAGTGTAGGGCAGGGAGTTGAATACCACCCCTATGAAACTTATGATTATATAGATCCGGCAGGCAGCCGGCTTGAACCAGCCTGCAGCTTTCAGGGAAGCGGCAAAAGCGGCTGTTGCCAGGTAAGTCAGGTTGATCTCCGTCGTACTGATCGTGCCAAAATGTTCCCGGATGGGTAAGAACCAGTCCGGCCTCCTGGCAGCAGGGGCGGCCGCGAAAATTTTAGAGGCTTCGGGCAGATAGCTGCCCCAAAAGGTCATATTCATGACAAAAAGAGGGATAGCGATCAGGATAGCCGTGACACCCAGCAGGGAATAAAACCCCTCCCCGGTGCTTTTTAACTTTTCCCGTAGGAGGACAAATCCCGCCGTCACTGATATGCCGCCAATCGTTAGAATAGAATATCTTACCTGCTGCTCAGTACCATAGGTTACCCATCCCGCTGCCGTGGCAGGAGGAGGACCCATGCCAAAAAAAATAGAGAAGAACATCCAGGGAAGGATGAGCAATAAGGTGACGATAACAGCCTGTTTCTTTTCGGCCTCTGTGCTTTTGAGATGATGAGCTCCAAGGACCCAGACGGCAGCCCCAATCAGGCAGGAATGTACAATCCAGACCGGTAAATAGATGGTATAGCTGATATGCCCGATTCCAAAACCCAGGAGGGCCGTAAGAAGCGGCAGGAACGCCGGATAGATCCGGTATATTTTTTTTTTCGATAGCCTGGATGACATAGAAAGAAAGTTCTGTTATGATAGGTGATAGCGGGGTTAGGGCATTGTCCTGCGGAATGTACAGTTTTTACGCCTTTTTATGATAGTTAATTGAGTCAATAGTAGATTTGAGTGAGCCGTTGACGGGAATTGCGATAGGGTAGGGCCCGGTATCACAAAGATACCTGACCAAAAATTTTGTATATTGACCCTCTAAAGAATCAGGATGAAAAATCTCTTTTTGCTGCTTGCCGCCCTCTTGCTCCTGCAACCCTCTTTGTTTTCCCAGCGGACCGTAGAAGTCAGCTATATTCAGGACACGAAGGGCAACTATGTTTTTTCCTGCAGCAACAAGGCCTTTTGCACATATGTGCTGTCCGTAGAATTCACCACCTTGCAGAATGCCCAGTCAGACCATTCCTTACCCTACGAGGCCGAGGTCAGGCCGGGCGTCAACAAGCTCTTCACGCTGAGCCCAATCAAAAAGATGGAGGACATCCAGCTCAAATACAAGAGCAGCTACCGCAAAGGATGCCTGCATCCCTCCTTCAGCCCGGATTTTACCTATCTGCTGCCCATCGCACCCGGCAAAGAAGCACAGGTCTATGAGATCTGGAATACGGCGAACAACGCCGGTAGCGGCCAGATAGATAGCAGTTACACGATCCGGCTGAAAATGAAACCCGGCGATACGATCTATGCAGCCCGGCGCGGGACGGTTAGTGCGGTGGATGTTAGCAATACAGAGAATGATGCCGGCGCCACCACGACCGGAAGCTGGAATTTTGTAGAGATCGTCCACGGCGATTGCTCTTTCGGTCAGTATGGGGTATTGAAGAAGGACGGCGCCTTCGTGAAACCCGGGCAGCTCGTAGAGGCAGGAACTCCCATTGGCCTGGTCGGTGGCGACCAGTATGGCAGAGGCTCCGACGTGCGTTTCAGCGTCAGCTACTACGGAGGGCAGTTCAGCGCTCCCACCCCCCTGCAATTCTGGACAAAGAAGAATGGCAAAGGCCGTCTCAAACATGGCGGCACCTATATCAGCGAACATCCGCCGGCGATCATCGCGCAGGAGATGAGTAAGAAGGCCCCGGTGAAGAAGGGTAAGGGCAAAGGGTAGGCTTCGAGACCTGGGCAGATATCATAACTTCGATCGGCCTGGGAAAATGGACCTTTGAAAAATAAATACCATGACCAATACCATCCCAACTTCCATCGCACCCTGGCTGTCCGTTAAAGACGGCGCCAAAGCAACCGAATGGTATCAAACTGCCTTTGGAGCCATAGAAGTCTACCGCCTCGAAATCCCCGATGGGGGATTGGTAGTAAGGCTTTCCGTTCAGGGAGCAGAATTTTGGATCAGCGGCGAATCTTCGGACGGGAGCAAGGATAATCCTCAGCCGCTTGGTGGGGGGACGGTTCGGATGATTTTAACCATTTCGGATCCCGAAACCTTTTTTAGAAAGGCATTGGACGCAGGCGCATCGGAAGTTTTCCCGGTAGGAGAGGAGCACGGCTGGAAACTGGGACGCCTCACCGATCCTTTCGGGCTTCACTGGGAAATCGGTCATCCCATACCCCCGCATGGTACGGTTTTTTAAACCAGTATTCATATTATCGTATCCTGGATTTCAGGCAGGAGAGCTTCGGACATTCCATAATATTCCTGGCTCCATTAAAAATAAGTGGATGGCTTTAGTGCTATATTATCTCAATCTCTTAAAAATGGAGAATGGAAACGGGATATTTTATCCGGGATGTATTTTAAATTTAATTTTAAATGCATTTCAAGGAAATTGAACAATGACTATGTATTTGATATAAATCCCTGGCATGCGTGCCGGGGATTTATCATAGAGGGCAATCTTGTTTTTAAAACCCCCAATAATATATGAAAACCTCAACCTCTAACCAACTTTCGAACGAAGCTGTATCCCTCCACCGGCTGGTGAGCCGTTTGCAGAGCGGCCTGATGCCCCGGGCTGTTGCTAAAAAGAGCTTTATCGTCAATAACGTCGATAAAAAACATGTTGCTCTAACAGACGAGAATACCCTGGCATTTATCATTGACGGACTTATCGGCAACGCGATTTACAGCAGTTGCAACGCCTGTATATGGATAGAAACCGTGTTTAAAGGAAATCAAATCCAATTATTGGTGAAAAATGCCGAAAAATTCACGTACTCGGCTGAAATGAACAGTCTTACCGGTATGTTGCGGGTAGCCGATGATGCCGGGGTAAATATTGCCTTGCATATGGAGCCCACAGGTGCATTTACCGTTATTATTTCTATGGCTTGCGCCGCTTGAGTATTCTTAACAGAAGATTCCTGGAATCCAAAAGCTCATTAAACAGATTAACCAGCTTGTTTTTCAATTCCCGGAAATTATCGGGTTTGGTCAAAAAAGCGGCGGCTCCGATATCTCTTGCGCTGATGCCTTCATTATGAAGATTGGACGTTGAATACATTACAATAGGAATATGCTGTAAAGCCGCCAGTTTTTTTATTTCCCGGAGACATTCCCAACCACTGATGGAAGGCATATTGATATCCAGAAAAATAATATTCGGGACACTGGCGCCATTTGTCAGTTTTTCGATGGCTTTTAAGCCGTCATCAAAATAATCAAAAGCATCGCTTACTCCTGCTTCTTTAAGCGCATCCGAAAATATCTCTGCATCATCACCATCATCGTCAATCAACAGGACGCGTATACTCATTGTTTTATTGGGCTTGATTTATATTAGATGGATGGAAAGGTAGTGGATTTAAATATCCCCTACGCAATAAATTACTGAATTCGGTGATCTCTTCACGGGAGCGGGCCGGATTTTCATCGATCGAAGTTTGAATACGGTTCAAAGAGTCGATGAGTAAATCGATACTCACAGACAATCCTCGTGCCTGAAGCTCTTTCTCTTCCAAACGTAATTCCAACTCCCTTCTCTTTATATCTTCTTTATGGATCTTACGGGCATAATAGTGCAAGGCATAGATCATCGCCCAGGATAGGATAGGGAAAATATAGTTGATCGTTTGTCTATAAACAGACCGGGTCGATAAATAGTGCGGTGATTGCGGGATTTTTATTTCAGCCAGTTGTTGCGCTGACTCACTGAGCAGTGCCGCCAGGATACAGGCCGATAAGGCTCCTGCAAATAAGCGAAGCAATCCCTTTTTAAGGGGCAGCTCCAACCAGCCATAGCGGAGGATAATAGTTCTTAACAGATGGGTAGTCAGCAGGCCCGGCAATATATAGATCAATGATTTCTCAAATGCATGGTTGCCCGGTAAGTTTAATAAAGGCAGAAGCAGAAATAAGCCCCATCCACCGAGCTGTAAGCACCAATAATATCCTGAGATCCGTCTTGCCATATCCCGAAATTACTTCAACTATTTTTGACAAAATCCCGGATTTCCATGAGCGGTAGCCCTACCAGAACTCGCAGGCGGATCTCCCCATTCACCCTTATACAGACCTGTTCTCCTGGATGACCGGCAGCAGCACCTCGAAAGTAGCGCCTTTATTCAGCTCTCCGGAGGCCGAGATGGTCCCATGATGGCGCTGTATGATTTTTTTGCAGAGGGCCAGACCGAGTCCCGTACCCTCATATTTATCCTTTGAATGCAGCCTGGCAAAAGACTCGAATATCTTTTGAGCATACTCCTGTTTAAAGCCGATGCCATTGTCCCGTATCCGGATTTTAAAGTATTCCTTTTCTTCCATCGATACCCGCTCGCTGGTTATATGTATTTCCGGCAGGATATCCGTCCTTAAGAACTTCAATGAATTATTGAGCAGGTTATAAAAAAGCTGATAGATCAGTACCGTAGCTCCTTCAAAAGTTGGTAGCTCCTGGTAATATATCCTTGCCCTTTTTTCCTGGATCAGCATGTCCAGGTCTGTTATGATATCCCTGACAATTTCCTGTAAGTTCACTTTTTCGATCAGCTCCGTCGAATGATCGTTGGAGGAATAAGCCAGTACGCCTTCTATCATCTTGATCATACGGCCCGCCGCCCTTTGGATCTTGTCAAGATAGATTTTCCCTCTCTCCGGTAGCGTATCATTCATCTCTTCCTGCAGCCGGTTGGAAAACAGCTTTATTTTTCGCACCGGTTCTTTCAGGTCATGGCTTGCTACATGGGCAAACTGCTCCAGGTCTTCATTGGAGCGGGCCAGATCGGCTGTTCGCTGCACCACCAGCGCTTCCAATTGCTGTTCGCTTTCTTTTTGAGTGTGAATATCTGTAAAGGAGCCGATCCATTTGATCACTTCTCCCTTTTCATTCCGGATCGGTTCCCCCTGGACGGAATGCCAGCGATAAGAACCCGACCGGTCTTTCAGCCTGACCTCCGCGCGGTATAGGACGCCCTTGTCCAGGCTATTCATCCATTTCCGCCCGATATGCTCCAGGTCTTTCGGATGAATGATCTGCTGCCAGGTTTCTATCCCGGTAGGTTCTATGCCCGTATATTCTTTCCAGCGGGAAGAGGCATATAATTGACTGCCTTTCTCATCCGTCATCCATACCAGCTGCGGCAGCGTCTCCGCCAGGGTGCGGAATCGTTCCTCGCTTTCGGTCAATGCCTGTTCCGCTTCCTTCCGTTCAGTGATATTCGGGCTGATGGTTGCCAGGGAAGTGATTTCCCCGGTGTGTGAATCTACAATGGTCATTCCATTCCATTGTATCCAGAAAGGCACACCTGTACGTTCATTCCAGAAACGGATCTCCTGTTGGAAGAATCCTTTTTCTATAATCTTCGGCAACAGCTCCATGGCACATTCCCTGTCTGCCGGATAGACGCAATCCATTATCTGCCGCCCTTCAAAACGATCCCAGCCCAGTAATTTCAATCCAGCCGGATTGATGTATTCGACATATGTATCGAGCCCGGCCATTCCGACAAATTCCTGACTGGATTCCAGGATAGCCACCAACTTCCTGTTTTCTTTCTCGGCTCTTTTGATATCGTCGATATCGGTCACCGTTCCAAGGAACCCGTCGAAATCCCCATTCGGCAGATAACGGGGGACGCCATTGGTCAGGAACCACCGGTAATCCCCGGCCTTATCCTTGATCCGGATCTCGACCGAATAAGGAGTCTTCTTCGTCATTCCGGCTACATAAGCATCGTAGATAGCCTGGTAATCCTCCGGGTGGATCACCTCCATCCATGCCTGTGTCAATGCCTGCTGCAGCTCCTGCCCCGTATATTCGAACCAGGTATGATTTAAAAAAGATAATTTTCCATCGGCCTCCAAGACCCAGATCATTACCGGCGATGAATCCGCCAGAGATCTGAACATCGACTCACTCTCTTTTAACTGACGATACTGGATGACTTTTTCTGTGGTTTCGTTACAGATAACCAATACGCCGGCAGGTTTTCCGGCCTCATCGTTTACCGGGCTGTAGCTGAATGTCCAGTAGGCATCTTCAATCCTACCGTTTCGGTAGATGGGGATCAGCTGATCTTCGTTCCAGGTAGATTCGCCTTTCGTCAATACCTGATCGATCAGGGGTTTTATGACGTCCCAGACCTCTGCCCAGGCTATGGCTGCCTTTTGACCTAAAATAGAAGGGTGCTTCCCGTTTTGCCCCAGATTGGGACGATATGCATCATTATAAAAACAGAGCAGGTCCGGCCCCCACCATAAGAACATCGGAAATCTGGAATGCAGGATTGTGCTGATCGTAGTACGAAGGCTTTGAGGCCAGCAGCCAGGAGGACCGGCAGACGTCGATTCCCAATCGAATTCCCGGATACGCTGGCCCATTTCACCGCCACCGGATAAAAATCCATGGCCAGCGATGCTCTCAGTAGTTTGGTATGAATTCATATTGTTTCTGCCGAGTACTGAAATTAATAAAATTCAACAAGTGTAGCAAATGTGCGGGAACTTCCCGGTTTACCGCAATCTTTTCCGGGTTCTTCGCAAGTCGCCCGCCCACCTAACCGTATCAGCCTAGTTTTACCGCATGAAAAAGCTATTACTGATTCTTGGTGCACTGATGGTAATCGGGATTACCTTTGCCCAGGCCCAGCCTCCGGCACATAATGGAGGCGCCCCCGGCGGCCCGGCTTCAGGCCATTTGTATGGTAAACTCGTTGATTCCACAGGGCATGGGATCGGCCAGGTATCCGTCCTGATCCTCAAAGTCTCCACAGACCCGGGTTCAGGCAAACGTAAGGACCAATTGCTCAAAGGAGGCGCCACCCAGGGTAATGGCGATTTTTCTTTGGAAGACCTGCCGCTGAATACGCCGCTTAAGCTGGCGATTTCCGCCATTGGGTATACATCGCTGGCAAAAGAAGTCACACTGACTCCCCAGTCTTCCGACAAGGACCTGGGCGACCTTCATCTGGTCCCGGATGGCAAGGAGCTGCAGCAGGTAATCGTCACGGCCTCCAAACCCACTATAAAAATGGACATGGAAAAGAAGGTCTTCAACGTCTCCAAGGATATAACGAGCGTAGGAGGAACCGGTTTGGACATCCTTAAGAATGTGCCAAGTGTCAATGTCGATATCGATGGCAATATCTCCTTAAGAGGGGCCTCCCCACAACTGATGGTAGACGGCAAGCCAACTACCCTGACCCTGGACGAAATCCCCTCCGACGCGATCGAGAGCGTGGAAGTCATCACCAACCCTTCCGCAAAATACGACGCTTCAGGGGGCGGAGCCGGCATCCTCAACATCGTTCTTAAGAAGAACCGGAAGACGGGCTACAACGGCAGCGTAAGGGCGGGGGCCGATAGTTATGGCGGAGGCAATGCAGGCGCCAGTCTCAACGTACGGGAAAACAAGATCAACTTTTCGGCAGACATCAATACGAGGCTTCAGCGGGACCGCTCCACCAGCTCCATCGACCGGCTGAACCTGAGCACCAGCCCCAATACCTTTCTGAACCAGCAACAACTGGATACCTCCAAAGGCTCCATGTTCTTCGGCCGGGTAGGGCTGGACTATTTCCTCACCAACCGGACAACGCTTTCCCTTACCGGGTTCGCCATGCACCATAGCAGCACCAACACCTCGAATATTACCATGAATACGGACAGCCTCTACACGGCCGGCAAGATCAGCCAGTATAGCCAGGAAGAGATCAGCGCTCCGCATACCTTCAACGGCAGAGGCGCTACCCTGGGCATCAAGCAGCTCTTTAAGAAGGATAAGGAAGAATGGACGGCGGATGCCAGCTATTTTTCAGGCAGCGCCACCAGTAACTCCCTCTATACTACCAATTACTACACCTATGGCAGCGGATCCGCCCTGTCCAGCACCGAACTGCAAAAGATCCAGGGCAGCGGGAATGATCACAACATCATCCTCCAGACCGATTTTACCAATCCGCTGACAGCCAAGACTACTGTGGAAGCCGGCTTGCGGGCTGCCTTGCAAAGCCGGTTGAATATCAATGACAACTATACCTACAACACCGACTCAGCCGCTTACGAGCTGGTGCCCTCGGCCGCCAGCAATTACAAGAGTCAGAACAATGTTTATGCCGCTTATGTAACCCTCGCCAGCAGCATCGGCAGCATTAATTATAAGGTCGGCCTCCGGGCAGAAAGTTCCAACTACAAAGGCACCCTCCTGAATTCAGGACAGGCATTCAGTAACCAGTATCCCGTCAGCCTGTTTCCATCCATATTTATCAGCCGGAAAATAGGAGAAGGGCAAGAACTTCAGCTCAGCGTTACCCGCCGGGTAAATCGTCCGAACTTCAACCAGCTGGTGCCTTATACGGATTCTTCCAACAAACTCAATATCACCCGAGGAAACCCCAACCTGGTTCCGGAGTTCACCCAGTCTGCCGAACTATCCTATCTCAGGACCGTGGGTAAGGCTACCCTGATGGGCTCCGTCTATTACAAATACACCAGCCATCTTATCACAGGGTATATCGAACAGGATACGAACGCCACCACCGGCAGCACCACCCTGATCAATACCTATGTCAACGCGGAATCCAGCAATTCGGTCGGAGCCGAGTTCACCGCCCAGCTGCCGATTACCAAATGGTGGGACCTCACCTCCAATCTGAATGTCTATCATTCGAAGATCAATGTAGGCACCACGGGTGCGGTGGCTCAGCAGGCCTTGTGGAGCTGGTTCGGCAAGCTGAATACGAATTTCCGGGTGACCTCCAGTCTTTCTTTTCAGGTGTCCGGTATGTACCAGTCGAAGACCAACCTGCCCGTGAATACGAACTCCAACCAGCCCGGCCCTCCGAACATGACATCGCAAAGCGCTTCCCAGGGATTTATAGCGTCCTTCTATGAAGTGGATGTGGCCGCAAAGAAGACCTTCCTCGCGGGAAAGATGGCCCTGGCGCTCAGCGTGAACGATCTCTTCCGCAGCAGGATCCAGGATCAGTATACCTACAGTACTTATTTCACGCAGGACTACAGCCGGCTCAAAGATCCGCAGATGGTCAGGCTGAACCTGTCCTATAACTTCGGAAAGATAGATGCCAGTCTGTTCAAGCGGAAAAATACGCATGTGGAAAGCAGCGAACAATAATAACTTATATTTACGCGTATGGATCCTCGCATTGCGAGGATCCATACGACCATTAAAAACATTTTCTACGGATGAACAAAAGTTGGTATCAAGGCCGTGCGATTAGGGTGCTGACGCACGCTGTTGTCTGGGCGATAGCTTTATCGCTGCCCTACCTGCTGGACAGTCACCGCGGTATGGCACACCACCATGACGACGGGCTCGACCAGACATTTTTTTACCTGAATTTCATCACCAATCTTCTCTGGATCGGCCCGTTTTATCTGAATGTGTACCTGCTCACGCCCAGGCTGTTCTACAGACGGCGCTACATCACTTATGCTGCTGCATTGGCCCTGGTATTCGGTGTCATGCTGCTGATCCACAGCTGTATGTTCAACTATTTGTTTGCCCTGCCCCATTTCAGCCTCAAAGGCGCCACCGGGTTTATGCTGCCTGCCTTTCTCCTGACCAGCGCCATAGGTACTACCTTCCGGCTGGTGAGGGATAAGATGCAGGCGGACCAGCTGGCACAGGAAAAGCAGGAAGAGAACCTTAAGACCGAACTGTCCTTCCTTCGTTCCCAGATCAACCCGCATTTCATCTTTAACATCCTCAACAACCTGGTGGCCCTGGAGCAAATGAAGTCGGAAGAACTGGGGCCTACCATCCTCAAGCTGTCGTCCCTCATGCAGTATATGCTCTATGAGACGGATGAAGAGAGGGTACCCCTGGCCAGGGAAGCGGATTACCTGCAAAGCTATATAGATTTGCAACGACAGCGCTTCGGGGCCAAAGTGCCGGTGAAAGTATCGATGGAAGTGCCGCCTGGCTTTTACGAAATAGAACCCATGCTGCTCATCCCGTTCGTGGAGAACGCTTTTAAGCACGGAGTAGGAATGATAGCCGATCCCCTGATTGAGATCTCGCTCCATGTCACCGATGGGGTCTTGCATTTCGTTGTACAGAACCGGTTCAATCCCGCTTCAGATGAGGTCAGGGATAAGACTTCCGGTATAGGGCTGGGTAATGTCACCCGGAGGTTGAAGTTGCTCTATGGAGACCAGCAGGTTTTGCATATCAGCCGGGACGAAGGTTGGTTTGCCGTTTCACTGATACTAAATTTACACTAATGCTCAAATGTATTGCTATTGACGATGAACCCCTGGCGTTAGGCCTGGTGGCGGATTATATTAGCAAGGTTCCCTTCCTGGAACTGGTGGCCAGCTGTGGGGATGCTTTTGAAGCAGCGCGGGCACTGCAGGAGCACCAGGTTGACCTTATGTTTATGGATATTCAGATGCCCGGCTTGACAGGCCTCCAATTTATTCAAAGCCTTGCCAAACGGCCTATGGTTATTCTGGTTACAGCCTACAAGAAGTTCGCCCCCGAAGGTTTTGAGCTGGACGTAGTAGATTACCTCGTGAAGCCGGTAGGGATGGACCGGTTCCTCAAAGCCTGTTATAAAGCGCAGGAACTGCATCAATTGCGGACAGCCGCAAGCCCCGCTGCGGCTGCGGCAGACTACTTTTTCGTAAATGTAGACTACAGCCTCGTCAAGGTCCTGTTTGCGGATATCATATGGATAGAAGGCTCCGGAGATTATGTCAAAATACACCTCAGAAGTGCCCAGCGGCCTTTGCTGGTCAGGACGAACGCCAGGACTATGGAGGCCGAACTCCCCAGGGATAAGTTTATCAGGATCCACAAATCCTATATTATCTCCGTAGAAAGTATAACCGCGGTACGGAAGAACAGCGTTTTTATCGGTGAGATGGAACTGCCTGTAGGCGAGACCTACCGCGGCGCCGTACGGCAGCTGACGGGAAAAAACCTGTGAGGGGTCATTTGTCATTGATCAGAGATCTATAGCATTGGAATTCATAAAATTTATCAGGGAAATGGTATTCTTCAGGTTCAGCTTCTTGAGAATATTATGCCGGTGAACTTCCACTGTTTTCATGGAGATATGCAGGATTTCCCCGATTTCCTTGGAGGAATGGCCTGACCGGAGATATTGTACAATCTCCATTTCCCTGCGGGAAAGGGAATTGATCGTCACGGTCCCGGGCGTTTCTCTACTCTTTAGCTTATCGAGTAATGCCTCTTTTACTTCCTCACAAATAAAAGTGCCCCCTTCCATTACTTCTTTAATGGCTGCCAGCATTTCATCCCGTGTCGAGGTCTTGGTGATATAGCCTTTGGCGCCCAGGCGAAACATTTTTTTGGCATACTCGGGCTGGGAATGCATGGAAACAGCTATGATTTTGGAGGAAGGCGAGAATTTTCGGATCAGTTTCAGCGAGTCGAAACCATTCATAGGTTCCATATTGATGTCCATCAGCACAATGTCCGGCCGTATTTTCTGCGCAAGGACTACGGCCTCCTGGCCATCGCCGCATTCGGTCACTTCCCCAATTTCCGGGGATGCAGACAGCGAAAAATTCCAGCTTTCACGGATCAATTTATGGTCATCCACAATCAGGATCGAAGTTTTTCTCATGTTTTTCATTTTTGGACTAGTCTTTAGATAATTATATTCTTGTATTCAATAAAAGATAATTGCCTTGCCATTCCGCTGATTCATTCCGGTGGTTGCGTTAGTAAGGGAATACTAACCAATAAAGTACACCCATTCCCGGGTTTCGAAGTAATACTGGCAATCCCATTGTAGGATTCCACCCGGTTTAAAATATTGGTGATCCCGATCCCCTTGCGCTTTTGCCGGTTGTCGAACCCGATCCCATTGTCATGTATCTCCATCTTTATGGCCGAATCCTCGCTGTAAAGACGCATGGTGATCTTGTCCGCCTTCGCATGTTTCGCAATATTGCTCAATTGTTCCTGGGTTATACGAAACAGGGTTTCTTTGATGTACGAGGACAGTTCCTCTTCATTAAAGTTGGATAATTCAATCTCTACCTTCTTTGAAAAGCTAAAATTTTCAATCAGCAGCTCTAATTCCTCTTTTAGGCTTCGCTCGCTGAAACGGGGCATGACCATATGATGCGAAAGGTTCCGGGCTTCCGCGATCGCCTTCAGGAGCATATCCCGGCAATCGGCAATAACATCGATATTGCCCTCCGGCTCCTCCAGGAAATAACCCAATCTTAAATTCACCGAGGCCAGGATCTGGTTGATATTATCATGCAATTCCCTGCCAAGGGCGTTTCGCTCCATTTCCTGGCTTTGCAGCATGATACGGGTAATTTCTTTCTGCCTTTCGATTTTATTGGCCAGCCGCTCTTCCTCCATTCTGCGACGTTCTGTGATATCCGTGCCGATGATAAAATACTGCTTATTTCTTCCGGATTCTTCACTTATAGGCTGCCCGCTTAAAAACTGCTCTCTCATTTCGCCGTCCCTGGTATAAACAGACAGATCACAGGAGAACGGCTTATTGTCCGCAATCTGTGTGCTGATAAAATCCAGCGTTCCTTTTTCGGTATTCATTCCGGTCAGACGGCGCCATGGATTCTTGCCATTCACATCTTCGAGCGTATACCCCGTACTCCTGGTAAAACCTTCATTTACCCAGCTTATCTGCCCTGTATGCCTGTTGAAGATCATGACACTGTTGCCCGTTTCTCTGGCGATCAGGGATAGAACTTCCATTTCCCTTCTCAGCCTGGTTTGTTCGGTGGTGTCCACCAGCGCTCCCATCGCCCGAACGGGATTTCCTCCCTCCTCCCTCAAAATATAAGTACGGTCCAGCAAAGTGCCATACCCTCCGCCGGACAATTGAAACCGGAATTCATCTTCCCAGGAATCGACCGTCGATTCACGGATCTTTCTCAGCCGGCTGATCACCTTTTCGGTATCGTGAGGATGGATCCGTTTAGACCACTCCGAAGCAGTAGGAACAGGTAGTTCGGAGTCATATCCCAACAGATCAAAAAAGTTGCTATTCCACCAAACCTCGTCGGTCAGTAAATTCCAATCCCATATAGCATCCTTCGTAACCGCGGATAAGGTCTCGAACCGCTCGTTCGATCGCTCGGTTTCCTCCTGCGCGAGCTGTTTTTCTTGTACTGCCAGGGTTTTTTTGATGGCTGCATCGATAGCGACCGGCAATCGGGGCAGCCGGTCTTTAAGAACATAATCATCTGCGCCGGCCTTGATGATCCCCGCGGCAAACTCCTCCGACACTGTGCCGGTAACAAGGATAAAAGGAATATAAACTGACCTTGCACGCACAATTTCCAGCGCCTCCGCAGCGTCGAACTGCGGTAAGGAATTATCAGCCAGGATGACTGTTGGAACAAATTCGTCGAGGGCCAGCGTGAAATCTCCCCGGCTCATAGTCAGTTTGAATTCACAATCCGGGTTTTGTTTTCGCAGCAGCCTTTGGACCATCGCTGCATCCGTATGGCTGTCTTCCAGCATCAGAATTTTTAATTTTCCTGTCATAACCGGGTTATTTAGCAGGCGGTTGATTCAACAATAACCAGTAAAAGCCGATAGTTTTGATTGCTTCGGCTAATTTATCGAACTCGACGGGTTTTATGATATAGCTGTTGGCGCCCAATTGGTAGCATTTATGAATATCCGGATCCTGGTTGGAAGATGTCAGCATGACAACCGGAATATCCCTGGTTCTTTCATTCGCCCGGACCTGCTGCAGCACCTCGATTCCATTCATTTTAGGCATTTGTATATCGAGTAATATGACTTTGGGCCGGCAGCTGCTGTATTTACCCCCGGCAAATTTTCCGGTGGCGAAAAGAAAATCAAGGGCCTCCCCGCCGTCCCTGAGATGGACAAGGTTATTGGCCAGGTGACTCTTTTTTAATTGGCGGATGGTCAGTTCCGCATCATCCGCATCATCTTCTACGAACAGGATTTCGACTATATTAGTATTCATGGTAGATGTGTTTTATAGCGATGGGGCAATAGCGATCCGGGTTTCGTTTATGTGTCGGGCAGGCAAAAATAAAAACAGGCGCCTTTGTCCACAGTGGCTTCCGCCCAGACGATCCCGCCGTGCTTGGCTATGATCTTCGCTACCAGCGCCAGTCCGACCCCCGTTCCTTCGAACTCGTCAGCGCTGTGCAATCGCTGAAATACCTTGAATAATTTATCCTTATACCGGGTGTCAAAGCCGACGCCATTGTCCTTTACAAAGAAGCCAGCTTGCCCCTCGTGCACGAAACTCCCGATCTCGATCACAGGGTGCTCCCGGCCGCTGCTATATTTAAGTGCATTTGAGATCAGATTGATCCACACCTGTCGGATCGTGTTGACATCCCCAGGAATATCAGGTAATGCCTGGACCTTCCAGGTGATGGCAGGGGAGGGGTATTGAATGAGCAGGTCGTCGATGACTTCCTGGACCATGGCATGCGTGTTGATCAAGCTCTTGGCGATGAATTGACGCCCCATGCGGCTGAACTCCAGCAGATCGTCGATCAGACGGCCCATTTTTACCGTTTTTTTCTTAATGACGCCCGTTATCCGCTGAGCTTCTTCATCCATTTTATTCCCATAATCTTCCTCCAGTATGGTTGCAAAGCCCAATATCCCCCTCAAGGGAGCCCTCAGGTCATGGGATACCGAGTATGTAAAGGCTTCCATCTCCTTATTGGTGGCTTCCAGCTCGATCGTTCTGCGGTTGATCCGGTTCTCCAGGTCTTCATTTAATAGCTGCAATTGCCGTTCCACTTCCTTGCGCTCCGTAATGTCGGCCTTGATAGCTACATATTGATAGGGCGCATTGTGCTCGTCCAGAAATGGCACGATCGTCGTGTCCACCCAATAGTTGCGCCCGTCCTTGGCCCGGTTCCGGATCTCTCCTTTCCAGATTTTTCCGCCGGCAATGGTATCCCATAGGTTTTTAAAGAATTCCTGGGAATGATAGCCGGAATTTACCACGCGATGGTCCCGCCCGATGACCTCCTCCGGGCGATACTTGGAAATTTTACAGAAATTCTCGTTTACATGCCGGATAATTCCCGCCTGATCCGTAATGGCTATGATAGAGGACTCCTCTAAAGCATATTTGTAGTCTTCGATCTCTTTGATGGTTTTTCGTAATAGCTCCTCTGCCTCGACCCTCGCCGTCACATCATTGGAAAGGATCAGCCGGGCTTTGCCGTTCCCGAGGGATACGTTGTGGGCTACCACTTCCGCGTAAATCAACGTCCCATCCTTTTTGACATGCTTCCAGATTCCCCGGTTGTAATTACCCCTTCCCAGTGCATCCGAGTAGTCTGTCTGCCGGAAGAGCTCTCTGTCTTCCTCCGGTCTTATATCCAGCGCGGTCATGTGAAGGAATTCCTCCCGGCTATAGCCATAATGATCGATAGCTGCTTCATTGACATCCAGGAAGGCAAAAGAAGCCAGATCCAGCACCCACATAGGCATAGGGTTATTCTCAAATAAATGCCGGTATTTTTGTTCGCTGTGGTATAGTTGCGTCGTTCTTTCCAGCACCCGCTCTTCCAGATTTGTATTTAATTGCTTTATTTTTTCCTCGGCCCTCTTCTTCTCCGAAATATCACGGATAAAGCCGATAAATAATAATTGCCCGTTTGTCACGGTGGGTGAAATGCTCAACGCTACGTCAAACTCGATGCCCTCTCTGTTAATAGCCTGGATCTCGACAGTCTTACCCAATACCTGTGCCTCCCCTGTTTTTAAATAATGCCGCATACCTTTCTTATGCAGCTCACGATAGCGCTCAGGAATGACTATTTCACCGAGAGGCCTGTTTAGTACCTCTTCCTTAGCCCATCCGAATAACAATTCAGCGCGGGGATTCCAATTGACGATGTCCCCTTCCCCATTGATCACGATGACGGCATCAGGAGCCGCATTGAAGATGGTTTCTATTTGTTCCCTGCTTTGCCGGCTGTTTTCCTCGGCCATCATTCGCTGCCCGATCTCAGCAGCCAATTGCTTCTCCGTCTTTAATGAGAAGGCCATGGGCAGCATTTTCACTAAATAAAAGACGGTAATCCAGCTTAAGGCCCCTGTTATCAGGCGCAATAGCGCATTGAGACGGTAGACCGGTATCCAGAACGCGATAGCATCGAAAAAATGAGTGGAACCGCAGGCCAGGATGAAGGCCGCAAATAAAAAATATAACCTGGTGAACCGGATCTCCTGCTTCCTGGAAAGATACTTAAGGATGACCAGCGGGATCATAAAATAGGCGGACCAGATCAATAGGTCGCTGCAGATATACAGCCATCCATGAAATTGCGTCCATCGCCCGCAATGCCATCGGGGAGGCCAATCCGAATCGTCGAATAATTTAAGAAAGAATTCAGCAACCTGATGCATTCTTTGTGGTTTGAAGTAAGTGAGCAAGGATTTAAAGCTACCTCCAATAAGGAGAAAACATCGGAGCCTTTAACCGGTAGGAATTTTCGCGTGATGGAAATTAGTGAATTAACTCCAATTACAAAACAAACATGAGGGTATTTTTATATGTTGCCTCATGATGGCGCCCTTACAGAAACCAAAAGACCGGATTGTTGCGATCCAAAAGAAGTAAGTGTAAATGCTTATGGATGCCGCGCCGCACGCCGGTTCCTGTTTTTATTTTACAATACCTAAGTTTTGATAAAGGTTTCACCTAGTTTTCAAGATTGAGGCCTTTTATCGGCTACCTGGAAAAATCAGATCGGCCATTCCTCGTTCTTAATAGATCCTTTACAAAGAGAAATAACCTATCAAATTGATCCAGCATCTCAAACTTAAAAAGATCCGTTTACCCCTGATAAAAGGACTTCGCTGCAAGGTGATAGGACTCTTTCTTTTTGCCGTGATTTCCATGTCCCTGACAGGGTACCTGATCATGATAACCAATCACGGGGAGACCATAATCGCAAATAGGGGAGTGATCTATCTCCTCATGGGAGGCGATTGCCTGATCTTTGGGTTGATCATCTTATTGCTTAACCGGTTGAACAAAGACATTATCCTTCGCGAAGATGCGGAAGATAAGCTTCTTCAAAGCGAATTCAAATACCGTAACCTGGTCGAAAACGCAGCGGCCGTGATCTATTCGGCGGATATCCTGGGAAATATCAATTTCGTCAGTGACAAAGTCATACAATTGACAGGCTATCCCTCCGCCGAATTGATCGGCATGCATTTTTCCGCCCTGGTGGATCCCGCTGGCCTTGACAGAGTGGCCAGACATTATAAAGACCAATTGCAGACGGGAACGGCGGAAACCACCCTGATCTTTCCTATTATCACCAAACATGGCGAGCAGAAATGGGTGGAACAATTTGTCATCCTGCTTACAGAAAAATCAAAAAAGATCGGTTTCCAATGTATCGTCAAAGAGATTTCCGAACAAAAACTGATGCAGCAGGAACTGGAAGCCTCGGAGTTCAGGCTGAAAGAAAACCAATTGTGGCTCCAGTCTATCCTCGACAATACGACTTCGCTGATCTACATCAAAGACCTTTCCGGACGATACATGCTGGTAAACCGGCGTTTCACGGAGGTATTGAATATCGATCATGACAAGGTTATTAATAAGACTGATTACGACTTTAATCCCATTGAATTGGCTGACCACTATAAATTGATGGACCAGAAAGTGATCCGCACGCGAAAGTCAGTGGAAATAGAGGAATGGATTGATACGGTTGAGGGAGAAAGGAATTTCTTATTGATAAAATTCCCATTGCTGGACGAGGAGGGGAATATTTTCGGCATCAGTGGGATTGCAACGGATATTACCGAACGGGCGCATTATCAACAGGAGTTGATACAGGCCACAAAGGACGCCGAAGAAGCGAAGAAGATGCAGGAGCAGTTTCTGGCCAATATGAGCCACGAGATCAGGACCCCCATGAACGGTATCCAGGGAATGACTAATCTTTTGCTCGAGACCTCTCTTACCCACGAACAAAACGAATATGCGAAAATCATACGCCGTTCTTCCAACAATCTGCTGGTGATCATAAATGACATCCTGGACTTTTCAAAAATTAAGGCCGGGAAACTTGTCATTGAAAAGATTGATTTCAGCCTCAAAGATGTTCTGGAAAATGTGAAAGATGTATTCGGCCACCGTATGGAGAAGAAAGAGCTCGATCTCCTGGTGGAAATAGATCCGGAGATTCCCGATTTACTCAGAGGAGATCCTTATCGGCTTAATCAGGTCCTTGTCAACCTGGTCGGCAATGCGCTTAAATTCACCGACAAAGGTCATGTCCGGATATCGGTAAAATTCAAGGCTGCCACCGCAACAGGGGCCATCCTGCATTTTTCCGTCGCAGATACGGGCATTGGGATAAGCAAAGACAATCTTCCACATATCTTCGACAGCTTTTCCCAGGCAGGAGTCGACATTGCCCGGCGGTACGGAGGTACCGGACTCGGCCTGGCAATCTGCCAGCAATTGGTAAGGATTCAAAATGGTCAGATTACGGTAACCAGCGAACCAGGCAAAGGCTCTTCATTTGACTTCGGGATCCCTTATGATTTTTGTGAGGATGTCCGTCAGCTTCAGAAAGCCGTCACTAATATCGATGACTATGCCGGATTGCTAACCGGCAAACGTTTTCTTGTCGCTGAAGATAATGAAGTGAATCAAACACTGATCGAACACGTATTGAGAAAAGCCGGCGGGATTGTCCGGATCGCCGGTAACGGCCAGGAGGCTGTTGACGAATTGAAGGCAAATCCCGATTATGATCTGATCATCATGGATTTGCAAATGCCCGTCATGGGTGGGTATGCCGCGTCGCGCGTGATCCGGGGGGAAATGAAGATGGGTATCCCGATCATCGCCATGACCGCCACCGCCTTGATAGGAGAGCAGCAGCGATGCCAGGAGGCAGGTATGAATGAATATATGACCAAGCCCTTCGAGTTTCACGATCTCTACAGGTGCATAGCTGCCTTGTTAGGTAAAATTATACAAAGGCCGGTGCCCCCGGAAAAGTCGCTGGACATTCCACCGCTTAATATGCCGTTAAAAAGAATGCTATGAAATACAATTCAAAATCGCTGGTTCCCGATAATGCCGGAATACAAAAGATCAGCATCACCGCTTTGTTGGCCTGCCTCATACTGGGATTTATTGCCGGATGGGGATTTTGTGAGTTTATTGTAAAGGCCACTTCCGTATCTGACCGCTGGCCTCCTCTTTTACGCCATGGAATAAATTAAGTACAATACCTTAGCATAGCCTTTATAATACCGATAAAAAAATATATTCATCGCTCATATCCTGGAGTTGGAAAATGTTTACGCTTACCTTTGACATGTTTTATAGTACGTTTAATATTAGATATTGATTTTAATCCCCTTTATTCTTATCGGGGATTTTTTTTGTTGAGTGCTTGTACAAAATGCATCATCTTAAATCAGGCTCCTCTCCAGGTTGTCTTTAAGGGATCCGTGTTGATCACATCGATCCCGATAAAGTTATTGAATAGAACGATGACATGCTATTCCATTTTTCACAAATTATACACGGATTTAAACCAATTGGCCACAGATGAGCCATACTATATTAATAGTATGGGTTAGCTTGCTGGTTTTGTAATTTATAATGGGTAAAATGAGGCAAGAACAAATTAATATCTGCAAAGTGCATACGTAAACGAATGAATAGATTTATGCTGTTATCCATTTATTCATTTAAACAAATCACTTATGAAATTTTTTCTTTCAGTCTTTTTTATTGCTACTGCTATGATAGCAGGAAATCAGGTACACGCCCAGTACTACAGCATTCATTACCCCTATACCGGAGGTGATACAACCCTTTATCCCCCAGCCGGATATCATTTTACGACGGCCCCTTCTTCAACCACAGGAATGACCGTGAGTGTAGCTTCCGATGGTTCCGCTTGCAGAATCTCAACGGCGACTAACATGACGTATTCAGCGCGCTCCTTTAGCTGGTACTTTGTCGCCACCCAAAGGTTGTATCCTCATGCTACCGTGCAATCATCTTACTCTATTACGCAGGATGCTTACTCTCCACCGCCATTGACTGAAGAGCGTTTACCGGTTACTTCATGGCATATTGACTTTAAATAGCATTTAGTAAATAGAAACATAAAAACAAAAGTCTGCTATTGCACCAACCAGGGGGTTGGTGCAATTTTTTTTAAGCTGCAAGCTGATTGGTGTGGCACTATTGCAATAATTGCTATCCTTTATCCTTCTGCTGTAGCGGTTAGTCAATTCAAAAAAAGGCTTCGTCCCGAACTCGTTTGTAAAAGTCAAATATTGCTTATATTGCGGCAAAGACTTACCGAAACAAAACAAGACTCATGTTGTACCTTTTATCCCTCGTGGCCATAGTATGCTTTCTTTCGCATGTATTTCTATTGTTCGCTGCCTTTGGTAATGGCCGGTTTTATGCAGCTCGTTATTTCTATTCTCACCTGACGCTTTGGATTACGGGTATTCTGCTATTTCTGCTCGTCTATCTCTTCCAGGGCAAAGGGGTTTCTAACTTTCTCGATTATTTTGATACTCCTCTAAAAAAAGCAATGATACTGATCGTACCGCTGGTGCTTTCTGTGCTCGTCCATAGCATCGTTTGGCTATTTGTGCTGCCATCGAGAAGGTCATCGAAGAATTGACCCTTCACTCCGCCTTCAGACTCCTCACCGGATTCATCCAGGCCGCCTTCACCGACTGATAGCCGATCGAAAGTATGGTTAGCAGCAAGGTCAGAAGACCCGCCAGAAGGAACAGGTCGATGCCCGGCTCGATCCGGTAGGCAAAACTATGGAGCCAGCGGCTCATGATCCACCAGGATAACGGGAAGGCTATCAGCAGGGCGATCGATACCAGCTTCAGGAAATCCTTCGATAACAGCACCACGATATGGCTCACCGTCGCCCCCACCACCTTCCGGATGCCGATCTCCTGCTGCCTTTTTTGAGCGGTAAAAGCCGCCAGACCAAAAAGCCCCAGACAGGAAATGATAATGGCGATGCCCGCAAAATACTGTGACAGGGCCGCAACCCTCCTTTCAGAAGAATACAGTGCCTGGTAGTCCTCATCCAGGAACCGGTATTCGAACGGCTCCCCCTGGTTATAATCTTTATACAGCTTCTCCAGCCGCCCAAGCGTCTCGCTTTCCTGGCCGGCTTGCACCCGCACCATGATCTTTGACGCCCCCTGGTTGACCGCAAGGTCGAGGAAGCAGGGCTTCAGATTCTCATGCAAAGACTGGAAGTTGAAATTTTGTACGACCCCGATGATCTGCCGGTCCTCTCCCCACAAATGCACCACCTTCCCGATAGGGTCTTTGAGACCCATGGTCTCGATAGCCGCCTCGTTGAAGATGATATTGCCTTTTTCATTTCCGAAAGACCGCGAGTAAGATCTTCCCTCCTTCAGCTGGATCCCGGCCGTCCCGATAAAGTCATAGCCTGCCGCCAGATCGGTAAAATCGATCCGCGTATCGGGATCCTTGCCGGGCCAGGAAATATCGTAGGTTCCCCCATTCCGGTTGGTAATATTATGCCTGAAATTAGCCGCATCGACGACACCAGGCACATTTTTCACCCGTTGCAGAAAATTGTCGAGGTCTGCCTCATATTTACCCCCCGGCAGATAGTCCACCTTATTATCCGATACCATTCCCCCCTTGTCAAAATAGAGGACATGCTCCCGGTTATAACCCAGCTTTTTTGTTTGTATCAGCTGCATCTGCCGGGACACGACCAGGACCGATACGATGAAGATAGCAGAGATAGTGAATTGAAATACCACCAACCCCTTTCTGACCAGCAGCTCAGGAAGAGAGCTGCTGATCTTGCCCCGCAGGATAACGGCAGGCCGGAACCCCGATAGATACAAGGCCGGATAGCTGCCCGATACAACCCCCGTCAGGAGCGTAACCAGCAGGATGGCCAGGAGGAGATGCGGCGTAAAAGCCAGGCTGAGTTGTTTGCCCGTCAGCTGGTTGAAGGAAGGGATCAATAGCATGACCAGACCGATGGCAATCGAGGCAGCCAGAAAAGAAAGCAGCAGAGACTCTCCCAGGTATTGGACAATCAGCATCTCCCGGCCCGCCCCCATCACTTTTTTGATCCCCGTTTCTTTTATTCTGCCCGCGGCCTTGGCAGTAGACAGGTTCATGAAATTAATACAGGCGATGACCAATAAGAACAAAGCGATCAACGAAAACAACCGCAGATACTCTATCCTTCCTCCGGACGGCGCTCCGTTTTCATAGTGGTTATAAAGATACCGGTCGGAGTATTTTTGAATAAACAACGTGGATTGGGCCTTACTATCCTTGCTCGTCAATAAGCGGCCGATCTTGCTGTTGAATTGATCGGTATTCGTGCCTTCCCGGAGAAGGACATAAGTACTGGGATCGTTATTGGTCCAGCCTTGCAGCTTGGGATTCTTTTCGAGAAACAGATCGTAGGGGAATACCAGGTCGAATTGAGCAGTCGCGTTGACGGGAGGTTTTTCGAAGATCCCGGAGATAAGAT
Source organism: Puia sp. (assembly GCA_035555335.1). GTDB lineage: Bacteria > Bacteroidota > Bacteroidia > Chitinophagales > Chitinophagaceae > Puia. Next base: position 63,211 of record DATMGS010000007.1, on the reverse strand, counting down.
AGACCCCGCTATAGTCCTTTTGATTCCATTCGACGCTTCGCCCCACCACGTTGTCGGTTCGATGGAACAGCTTCAGGGCCAGCTCCCGGGAGATCACGATAGCATGCCGGTCCGATAGGACATGTTCCTTATCGCCTTCTATAAGCCGGTAAGAGAAGATCTTAAAATAATCGGGACCTGCAAATTGTTCGTTGACGGTGAGCAGACGCCCCTGGTAGGAGAGGATCCCCTTTTTGTCGAACCAGGAGACGGGAATGACAGCCGTAGCATATTCCACCTCCGGTATCTCCCTGGCCAGGGTAGTGGCCAGCAGCCCGGGAGTGCGCTCATCGGTCCCGATGCCGTCGGAGTTTTTTGAATTCTTTAGCACCTGGAACAGCCGGCTATCGTTCTTGTTGAAGGTATCGACCTGCCGTTCGTCGCTCACCCATAAATAGATCAGGATCGTACACGCCAGCCCGGTGGCCAGCCCCAGCAGGTTGAGAATGGTGAAGCTGCGGTCCTTTTCCAGATTCCGCCAGGCGATGGTAAAATAATGTTTAAGCATAGATAAGATTCCCCCTACCCAAGGACGGAGCCCAAACGGATATGTTGCATGTACGGGCTGCCTGCTTTATTGACCGGCCCTTCTTTATGACAGCGCCTATTGAAGAATCCCCTCCACCAGCTTCCCGTCCGGCGTCGGAAAAGAGATCCCCAGCAGCTGGGCGATCAGCGGTGAGATATCGGTCACACATAGCTCCTGGATCCTGCCCCCCTTGCGGATACCCGACCCCGCCGTGATAAACCCCGTATACATATCCGGTATATTCGGATCATAGCCATGATGCCCCCCCTTGACAGCGGCAAAAAGCCCCAGCTGCGTATTTTGCTGGATGAGGGTTCCCGGGCCCGCATTCACGGTAGGAGCGGGAGCGATCGCTCCGCTGAAGACCAGCCCCGGCACTGCTGCCAGCGCAAGGATGGCCCCCGAATCGGCTCCCAGTTTATCCAGTTCCCCCCGCTCGACAAAACGGAAGTCCTTCCGCTCCGCCGCCGGCAGCGAGTCCAGCCGGTGCCGGACAGTACGCAGGATCTCCTGCTTGTCGGATTCTGCCAGCGTCTTCCCGCCCGTGAGGTATAGAAAGGCCGATCCGCCGGCAGCGATGAATTTCACCGGCAGCCCCTTCATAAGGATATTGGGCCGGAAGACTGTATGCATCGTGCTGAACCCATGGTCCCCGACTACGATCACCGTGGTGGAATCCCGCAGGCTTGATCGCCGGATAGCTTCCAGCACATCCCCGATGGCCCGGTCGACTGAGGCGACGGCCAGCCGGACACTGTCCCCCTCCCGGCCATATTCATGCTGCATTCCGTCCGCACAGGCAAAATGCACAGCCAGCAAGGTAGGGTGATACTTTGAAAAAATATAACCCGCGGCCCTCCCCGCATTCTCGTCCAGGCTGAAATAACCCTCGTTCATCGTATTGCTGTCCAGCTTGCCGGTGGCATTTTTCTCGATCTCCTCCACCAGCCCGGGCGTAGCATAACGGCGGGCAGCCGTGATCCGGTCCTCCGGAGACTTCGGATCCCAGATTTCCGGTAGGTCATACGTGATCTCGTCGGTAACGCTGGGCGGCCACTCCACCGAAGCCGTGGTCAGACCTGCCTTTTTCAGCGCCTGCCAGATCGTAGGCACTTTGATGGCATTATTATACCAGTTCCATTCTCCCTTGCTGCCGATAGGCTGGTTATAGCAGATCCCCGACCGGGCCGGCAATGCCCCGGTGACCATCGCCACATGCGAAGGGTACGTATAGGCAGGAAAGACACTCTTCAGATGATCGGCATAGACGCCCTCTTTCATCAGGGCCTGCAAATTCGGCGTCGGCCAGCTCTTGTCCTGGTACATCTCGGGCCGGAAGCCATCGATACTGATCAGAACGACATGTCTTTTGGGTTGGGCAATACCGGATACGCAAAATAATAATAGCAATCCGTAAAGGCTTACGAGTCTTGATTTCATCATTTTTTATAAAAATAGCAGGTGGATAATAGACAATGATTATTAGCTTGGGCGACAGGAGCAAGGAGATCGCAAATTACACTATTTAACGAGATTTACAATTTTTTGACGCTCATCCCCGGCGCCCGGAAAGTACAGGTTTTCAGCATACAGGAAAATGCTTATCACAGCCAGATTACTTTTAGAAAATAAAATAATAGCCTTACCTTTTTTATAGGACCGGTTCGCCTTTTGACACCTGCAAACAGAACATATATACCCTTAACCCTTTCTTATTATGAATCAAAAGGACATCGGTCTGCTCCACCAGATCAGAGAATTTATTCTCGACAACCTCCACCGGCCGATACCGGTGACGCTCATCTGTAAACACTTCGCTATCAATAAGACCAAGCTCCAGGAGCAGTTCCGGGAATGCTTCGGCACGTCCCTCCATGCATTTATACTGCAGCGGCGTTTGGATAAGTCCGTCATATTATTGCGCGAGACCGACGAGCCGGTCAAATACATCGCAGGCATCTGCGGCTATAAAAAAGTACGGAGCTTCAACAAAGCTTTCAAAGGACGCTGGCATCTCTCGCCCGACCAGTTCCGGAAAAATAAATGGACGGTCAGCCAGGGAGCCGGGGCTGCGAAAAGTAACACAAATGCTGCCAAAAGTTACACTCTCTGATTTGGAAACAACTTTCCACACTTCGTACCTTGATGATGGTAATCCGGCACATTACCAATTCATTCTCGGCGTTCCCGGTTCAAGCATCGTCTGACGATCTTCCATGGCTTTACGTTTTTTCTCATCACCTAAACGAATAGTTATGAAAAGTAAAATTTGGGGGCTCGCCGCAGTCGTGCTCGCCCTTACCTTATCCGCATTCACCGCCACACGCCCGGAGAAAAAAGCATCTGGTTATTTTTGGTTCCCGCTCAATCCATATTCGGGAACCCCGCAAACAGTAACCACCCTGGTCTATCAGCCTTATGACCCTTATTTCTGTACCAACTGGGCACCCGGTGGTTATTGCTCCGGAGCATTCACCAGCTATTCCGGTACCAGCGCCCCTTATTCGGCAGCCGGGGCGGAAGTCCTGGTCCATTTCAGCTTGTTCGATTGATCAGGACAAAGTGGATGGCATCATCACCGGCTTGTCATCGTCACCATCGGCTCGTCTGGGGCATTCCGGGATTAAACAGTAATATGTAATCCGGTATGGCGTATGTCCAGCGCCCATCAGTAGGTGCAAGCGTATATACATTCCCATCGACGGTCCGGGTCAATGTATGGGCAGTCCGGGGATCTTTATTCAGTCTTCGAAGATCGGTCCAGCGGGTCCCGCGAAATAGGAGCTCTTTTCTTCTTTCGCCGAGGATTTGCTGCAACGCATCATCGGCACCGCTGGCCGTATAGGGAATAAAGGTGCCGGCTGCCCATCTCGTTACCAGCAGACTGTTCAAATCATGCATGGCCGCAGACACATTTCCGGCTCTTGCATAACATTCTGCCCTTGTAAGCAACATCTCGTCGGTGGATATCCCGCAAAAAGCATAGCCTTCCTCATCATACCATCCCGTAAAATAACTGCCGGACTTGAAAAACAATTTTTTCCGCAGATCGTTCGGCTGGTAGGATTGGAAAAGAAGGCTATCCGTATTGGATCTGTAAGGGGCCGCAGGCCCGCTGCGAAAATAAGCGGCGTTGAAGATCACTTCCGGATTGAACCGGTAAAAAGGAAACCGCGTGGTAGTGGAGATCGTGTCATAGCTCATCAGCGCATGCCTGAGCATAAGACAGGAGTCGGCATACTGCAGCGCCATTAGATAATTACGGGCGCTTAGATATACCAGGGAAAAAAGCCCATACACGGCGGCTATCGATGGACGAGTGGTCTTCCAGGACGAATCCGTGGGTAACAGAACACGCGCTGCTCCCAGGTCCGTAATGATCTGGTCATAGGTTTGCTGTACTGTAGCCCTGGAAATCTTTTCATTTACATCCGAAGAAAGCCGCAGGGGAATTCCCCAATCACTCCCCGAGGTATTACTGTCATATATAGGTGAAAATATCTGCGAAAGTTGATAGAAAGCAAAAGCCCGGTCGAAATATGCGGCGCCCCGAATTCCCTTTGCTGTCGGTTGCTGCGCCGGAGGAAGCGTTAGGGCTTTTAGACCATCCAGTACGATATTGCACGAAGCAACGGTCCGGTACGGCAGGTCCCAGTCATTAACGGCTTGTCCTGTATAAATTTGCGCGGCCCAGATCGCCGCCCGCTGATCGATAACGGAATAGGTTTTATACTGCCCGGCCGAAACCGTATAATCATCGGATCCTGTCTCCCCGAGACTGGGATATCCGGAATTTCCGTACCCGTTGATTACCCGGTCATCGTCGAGCAATGCCTGGTAGTTTTGCAGCGTTGTTGGCACCATCAGGGAACTGTCGGGATTGGCCGTTAGAAAAGAAGACTTTTGGCAGGAGACGGCGAGGAACAGCACTATCAGGAAATGTGAATAGTTGAAAGTACGCATGGCATTTGATTGATTGGTTTAAAAAGTTATGCTCAGACCAACGGAATATCGTTTCCCATCGGCAGGCACGTTGACATAATAAGGATCGATCCCGTCCTTATTCGCCTTCCAGATAAGAAAGAGATTGGAACAATAAGTAAACAGCCGGAGATGCTGAAAATGTAATTTTCCCCAACGGAAATTATTTGTCTCGTAAGAAATATTCACATCTTCGAACCGTATGTTGTCAGCCCTGTCCACCTGCACGGAAGAATTGGCGTAGAAAAAGTCTTTTGAGGGGTTATTAGTATAATCGATCGAAGGCACATTCGTTCGTTTTTCATCGCCGGGCTTCTGCCAGCGCTCCGCATAGCTGCTGCTTCCATTCCATTTGGTAAGCAGGTCCCCATAGCTGAGCGCTGTTTTCCGGAAGTAGTACCCGAACTTATAGCTGATATTGAAAGACACCGAAAAACGCCCCAGGCTAACAGTATTGCGCACGGCCCCGGAGACGGTAGGCTGGGCCGGCCCATTGTATACCATGCTATCCAGATGAGTGCTATAGATGGAATCATAGCTGGTGCTAGGCTTTCCGTTATATGCGCCGATGGGATTGCCGGTATGCGGGTCCAGCCCGAGCCATTTGTAGCTGAAAATGGAATACAGCGGTTTACCCAATATAGGATTGATCGCATTCTGTGACAGATAGGTATTTCCCGCACCCTGTGGCAGAGAATACCGCGTTACCTTCGACGATGAATAAGTGAAAATGAAGTTGGTCGTCCAACGCAGCCTCCCGGCAAGATTATCGGTAGTGAGCTCGATATCGACGCCCTTCCCCTTCATCGAGGCGGTATTGCCGTAATAGATACTGGGCCCTCCGGGATTCTGAACGAAGCCTCTGGTCGGATCGATAGCTTCCAGCGCGATCAGATCACTACTATTTTTAACATAGTATTCAACGGTGCCGCTGTAAATATGGTCTTTAGTAACGAAGTCGACTCCTACATTGGTCATTTTTACCAGCTCCCATTTGATACGATTATTAGCCGGATTCTGGACGCTGGCCGTCGCATATCCGGTTCCGATGATCCCATCGGGATTATAAAGCGCCGTAGTATAGGCAGTCGCCAGTCCCGACATATTACCGCTGCTGCCATAGGAAGCCCGGAGATTAAGAAGGGAGAACCGGTTGGAATGAAAGAAATTCTCTTGGTTTACATGCCAGGTTCCCCCTGCCGACCATAACGGAGACACTTTTTGGTTGGTTTGCATCCCGAAAAGATTGGCCTCGTCCGCTCTGGCGCTGGCTGAAAAAGTATATAAATGCCTGAACGTACAAGACCCCTTCAGATAACTGCTCAAAATATGTTCGGTCTTTACGACAGGGGACGGGCTGGTGGGGATGACATTCTGATCACCTGTCAGGTAAGAGGGATATAGGCTGGTATCGTTGATGGTGAAAGAAGCGGCAGGATCGCCCACCCCGTATTGCCGGCTGCTGCTTTCTCTGGTGACAACGCTTCGTACCTCGATTCCCCCGATCAGCGAAAGATCGTGTTTCTCTCTCACGTAGTTAGTATAGTTTATCTGCACCCTTCCCTGTTGGGCCTGGAGATCCTGGAGGCTCCGGTCTGTGATGCCCCCCAAAGGAATCGGATAAGTAAACTGGTTGGCGCCCTGGCCCGGTTGTGCATACGTATTGGTCAGGTCCCGGGAAAAATAGCTGGCTGCTGTATGATTGTCGTTCTGGGAAATAGTTTGCCTTTCGAACTGATACTTGAATTCCACCGCCAGAGAGGGAATGATTTTATACCGCACTCCCAGGTTCAACAGATAATCCTGCGTCTTGACTTTGTTTTTTTCTTCGGAGAGATCTGTCAAAGGAGCATATGTCCAGTCAGATAGACCTCGTGCGGCTGCTTGCTGAAGATAATCCTGGTTGTAGTCGGTATAGACAGTTAATGGCCTTCCTTGCGCATCCGCCAACTGTGCATACGGATAGAACGCTTTACCACCATGTGGACTAAGATAATTGTAGCCGGGATTATTGCCGTTTTCCTGAATGCCCTTCGTATAGCTGATACCGGCAGATACCTCTACATGTTTGTTCGGGCTGTAGTTGCTTATGCCCCGTAAAGACATTCGTGTATATTGAGACCCGGAAAGAGTAGCCGGATTCAGGTCCCAGCCGGTAGAAAGAAAATAATCGGCCCGGGAAGTACGCCCGCTTAACTGTATTTGATGTTGTTGGATGACACTGTTTCTATAGAGATATTTTTGCAGGTCATTCCGGACATCGTACTTTTTCAGGGCCTCTATCCGGGCGTTAGCGTCCGGCCGGGAAATAACGCCCAGGTCAGCATCATGTAACAAAGAGACGACAGGAGTGACCGGAGCAAAATTGAGGGAGTTGGAAAAATTGGCGTCGTAATAATGCCTGCTGTACAGATCTTTTTCCAGATCGATATAATCCCCGCTGGAGATCGTATGCCGGTTGAATACATCCGGCCTTTTCTGGAAACTGATGCTGCTGTTTACAGTCACTTGAAGATGCCGGGAATTCCCCCTTTTGGTACTGATGATAATGACTCCATTTCCGGCCCTTACCCCCCAAATGGAGGCAGCGGCCGCATCTTTCAGGATTTGAATACTTTCTATATCATTCGGATTGATATTGTTGATATCGCCGTCATAGACAAAGTTATCCACGATTATAAGCGGACTGGCATTGGCATAAAAAGTACTTAGCCCGCGAATGATCATCGGTCCCGCCTGCGAACTTCCATCAGCAGCCTGCCCCCCGTGATTTTTTAAGATCCCCGGCAGCAGGTTCTCCATCCGGTCTGGCAAATACATACCATCGCTTCGATCCAGTAGATGCCGGTCGATTTGATCGTAAGAGCCCGTAGTTCGCTCCCTGACTATTTTTTGATACCCATTGTTTACCCGGTAGGTTACCTTGACGTCTTTCAAAGGCTGTACCAGGGTTTTCATATAGATGTTCATGGTAGAATGGCCCTCGGCGGCTCGCTCCTGCGTTTGTACATTTACCCCGCTGAAGATGATCAAGGCATTGACCGGTACGTCCTTTAAGTGAAATGCCCCGTTTGTATCCGTATGGGTGCCCTTCGGGCTATCTTTGATCTCGACGGCGACCCCCTGCAGGAATTCCTTTTGTTCCCCCATTACATACCCCTGTACCCAGGGAAATGTTTCTTCCGGCGCAGGAGTATCTTCTATTCTCTTCAACAGGATCGTAGAGTCTGACTTATTCAGATAACATTGTAGCCGATATGTGGCAAGCCCTTTGTCGAGAAATTCATCCAAAGACACATTCTTCAATTCTATATCGACAATATTGTTCAGAATGGGATCGTTACAACTATATTTATAGCCTGTTTGGCCATGAATGTAGTCGAAAACCTTATACAGATGAATATGCTTTCCCGAGAAATTCAGGATGGGCGACGGGCGTTGTGAATAGCTTGTTGTACTTAACAAAAAGAAAACGATGAGCAGTAAGAACATAATTGTTCTATGACAGATGTCTTTAGAGTAGATTTTCATGCTACTATTTTTAGATGTATACAAATGAGAATAGAGTCTTAACGAAAAACCTATATGCTTCTTAGCCGATCTTTTTGGCCCGTTTCACCTGATCAGGATCGTTGGTAGTGATCCCTGATCTTTACGGACGGGCATGGGCGTGTCAATGCTAGCCAGGGCGGACTAGCCGTTGGAATGATTTCATTACTTTTGTTTTTTGTTAATGGACAATAGAAAAACCAGTACATCTTTCGATGTCGTTGGCTTCTCTATAGGTTTAAAAAAATAGGACTGAGGTTAATGGCAATGGAACTATCGTGTAACGATTAGTTTTTTCCCCTCAAGGAGGAATTTGATGTCTTTGCCGTAGGAAAGGGTTTTGTATATGAAAGAAAGGTTCTTTGTGCGGTCGATAAAACCATTAAACGAGTATTGAGATAGATGATCATGAATTCTTAATTCCGCTTTTACAGCATACCAGCGCTCCAGTTGCCGGAGTACATCCGGCAGGTTGTCATTGCTAAAATGAAATTGGCCCTTTGTCCAGGCTATGACTTCATCAGGATGCTCCATGTTCTGCCGCTGCCAGGCCACTGTTCTTCCAGTTGTTATCTGTTCCCCGGGTTTCATTAATTCGGCATGCTCACCACTGCTTACGCTTACCGTTCCCGCCAGCAACGTCGTTTTTATGTTCTCATCATCGCTATAGGCCGAAACATTGAAATGGGTGCCCAGTACATCGATCGTCATATCCTGTCCATTTCTGGTTACATGGACGCGGAAAGGTTTTTTAGAATCTCGCCTCACCTCGAAATAGGCTTCCCCTCTCAACTCGACCTCCCTGCTTTTCCCCGTAAAGACGAGCGGATAACGCAAAGAAGAGATATTATTGAGCCATACTTTCGATCCGTCCGATAACGTGACCTTATATTGACCCGCCCGTGGAGTTTCCAGCGTATTATAAGATATAGGTCCAGGATTTTCATAATTAGCCTGTAACCCTGATCGTAAAGAAGTATAAGACAGTGTTCCGTTGTTCGATTTCACGATCTTAGCGCCGCCTTCATCGGCTACATTCCCGATAGGCACACTATCCAGATCGATCTTTTGTCCATGACCCAGGGTCAAAATGGCTTTATTGCCGCCGGGAGCGATATCGGCTACAGGAAGAGAGGCTGCCTTTTCAACCGGTTTAACGGATGAAATCTTTGGCCAGATAAAATAGATCGCGACAGACAAAAAGAAGACGATGCTCGCAGCTATTGCCCACCTGGATCTCATTCGCACCATAGGCTTCCGGGAACCTTGTAAATGGATCCTATCCAGGACTTTCTGTACATTACCTTCGACATCAATGCTTGCCATGCCTCGTATGGCCTTATCCAACACCTCTTTGTTTTCTGGTTGTTCCAGTGATCGGTCAAGTGCCGGATTGGATTGCATAAAATTATCTAACTCCAGGCTTTCCTCTTCGGTCAGGCTCTGAACCAGACAGCTCTGAATTAGGTATTTTAATCTTTCGTCCTTCATGATTACATGTCTGATGTTAAAGACGCTTGTGGAAGCGTGCAGATTACATAAATCGGAATTATTTAAAAAAAACTTGAAATAGCCAGTATCAACCAGCAAAAAGGAGGTTTAGTACCGTTGAAAAATGCCCGCAGGATTTTAATAGCCCGGGATTGCATGGTGGAGACGTTTTCTTCGCTCAGTTTCATCTTTGCCGCTATTTCATCTATGGATCGATCTTCCAGGAAGCGCATGATCAGGATTGCCTGGTTTTTATCGGACAGCTTTATTGCCGGATTACGGATGATCGCCTTTAACTTGTCATGCCTTATATCCGGTGAGCTTTCACCCGGTAGATCTTTGGAAAGCTCCTGTGCTTTTTTATACAGTTTTTTTCTGCGTAACTCGCTGCGCCACTGGGAGATAGATGAATTTTTGGTGGCTTTTAAGAGATAAGCCGTTAAACCATCCAAAGTCTTAAACGTACTTCTTTTGTTCCAGACCTTAAGGAGAATCCCGTTGACGACATCGGCTGATGAAAAAGTAGACCCAAGATGCCTTTCTACCCGTCCGCACAGGATGGGGTAAAGACGTTTTACTAATTTACCAAAGGCTTCTTCATCGCCAGATTTAAATTGTTGGAAAAACTGCTCAGCATTGAAAGAGTCGTCTTTCATCAATAAATATTTAACGCCCTGGGGCGGGTTACCAATAGCAAAGACCTTTAACCTGTAGTGGTGGAAATGGATGGAGAGAACCCTGGCCGGAATTAATTACTGGTAGGTATTTGTGCCAAAGATTCCAGCAGCATGATGTAGCTGCTTCGTTCGTCAGAAAATATTTTCTTTGGATAGTCTGGTTGCACGAACAGAATTTTAAGGAAATGCAAAGCTAGGAATTTTTGTAAGATAAACTAACAGTCGATAGTTTTTTTATTTATCATTCTAACAATTAATAATATTTAATCAGTATAAAAGCAACAAGATCAGTTTATTGGTTCCTATTTTTTTAAAATAAAAAAAATAGGAATATATATTGTTTAGTTAATATGTGAAATATTCTCGATATCGCTTGCGATGTAAGATTGTTGCCCGCAAAAACGTATTCGGAATAACCGCACGGAGAAAAGTAACACAAATGCTGCCGAAAGTTACACCCGCTGATTTGGAAACAACTTTCTACGCTTCGTACCTTGATGCCGGTAATCCGGCACATTACCAGTTCATACTCGGCGTTCCCGGTTCAAGCATCGTCTGACGATCTTCCATGAAAGTATTCAGGGAGAATAAACCTTATCGTTATGTTAGCAGAAACCATTACGGAACAGCCCTCATTTTTGAATTTTATCCGGCAGTCAAAAAGCATCCGCCGCTATCTGGTCATCGCACTCGCTGCGATCATCCTGCAGCTGGTGATCTTCAAGCTCTTCTATCCCTTCGCCAGCTTCTTCTTTACGGATTCCTTCGGTTATCTCTATGCGGCTGGCTATAACCTGGATGCTTATATCTGGCCCATCGGCTATTCGAAATTCCTGCGTGTCTTCAACACCTTCTTTCATTCGGATACGGCATTGGTCTGTTTTCAATATGTTTTCCTGCAGGCTGCCAGCCTGTATTTTCTCTTCACCCTGCTCTATCTTTTCCGGCCTCCGAAACCCGTTGCCGGTATTTTATTCGTCATCATGGTTGTCAGTCCTTTTTCCCTTTACCTGGCTAACTCCGTGTCCAGCGATGCCCTCTTCATCGGACTCAGCCTGCTTTGGATGGCACAGCTGATGCAGCTGACAGGCAATCCGTCCCGCCGGCGTATTGCTATTCATACGGTACTGCTGGCCCTGCTCTTCACCATCCGTTACACGGCCATCTACTATCCCATCGTCTCGGGTATTGCCATTCTCTTCTCCGCCCACACCCGCCAGGAGAAAGCATTGGCCATCACCCTGCCCCTGCTCCTGATAGCCGCCTTCATATATGGTACGGCCCTTGCCAATAAAGAAATGACCGGCATCCGCCAATTCTCTCCCTTCAGCGGATGGCAGCTGGCCAATAACGCCCTCTATATGTATGGCCATGACCGACCCGCCCCGGGACCGGTTCCGGCGTCCTCCCCCGGCCAGACGAATTCGCCTGACCAGCCGAAAGCCCCCGTAGCCCGCGAACCCGTCCCCGCCCGTTTCGCCGCGCTCGACGCCCAGGTCCGCCGGTATTTTGATACGACCCGGAGAGAACGGACCCTCCTGGACGCCCTCTATCCCGGCGACTTCTACCTCTGGAGCCCGCAGTCGCCGCTGGCCGGTTACCAGGGACTGCAGGAAGCTAAAGACAGCGCGGCTTCTTATTATAAAAAATGGGGAACGTTCAGCGCCCTCTATGGCGACTATGGCAGCTGGCTGATAGCACAGCACCCGCTGGCCTATGCACAATATTACTGCTGGCCGAATCTGCAGCGCTACGCCCTTCCTCCCCTGGAGTTTATGGCCCGCTACAATTCTGGCATGGATACCGTAGACCGGCTGACAGTAGCCTGGTTCCATTATAAGGACCAGCGGGTAAAAGCCTTCTCGCCTAAGATCCAGGCTTCCATCCTGGCGCCTTACCCGGCCCTGAGCCTGTTGATCAATCTCTGCTGGCTGGGACTGCTCTTTCTCTTTTTAACGACCCCCGTGATCCGCAGGGCCGACCCGCTGTTTTCCCGGCAGGTGATCCTAATCGGTAGTGCGTGGCTCCTGCACCTGGGCTTCAGCGTCCTGGCAGCCCCCGTCGTGCTGCGTTACCAGGTCTTCTCCATGATTCTGGGCGCCGCCGGCTCCCTGCTGCTGGCAGTACAGCTCTTAAAGGGTGAGGCACTGCAAGAGGCAAATAAGATCGCAGAAATAAAAACGACAAAGGATGAAACACAAAAAAATAATCACCGAAGCCTGCGCCTTTTGCCTGGTATTCTTATTCGTCTACACCGCTACCGCTAAGCTCTTCCAGATCAACCTCTTCCGCTACCGCCTGGATACCTATCCCTGGATCCGGCATCTGGGAGGGTTGATCGCATGGGGCCTTCCGCTCCTGGAGCTGACAATCGCAGCCCTGTTGATCTCAGTACGTAAAAGACGGGTGGGCTTCTATGCGGCCTTTGGACTGATGGCCATCCTCACGATCTACCTGGCGCTGATGCTGAGTACAAGGCAGCACCTGCCCTGCTCCTGCGGAGGAGCCATCGAAGGACTCACCTGGCAGCAGCATATCCTGTTCAACTTATTTTTCCTGGCCCTGGCGGGCCTGGGGATCAAACTGGCTCATTCGCATCAATTTTCTTCACCATTTAAACTGTAATTGTATGAAAAGAAAGATTTTCTATGTGATGGTGGTTGCCCTCGCCGTAACGCTGTCCTCCTTCACCCTGCCAAAGAAATCGGCTACCGGACAATATTACTGGTTCCCCCTGCAATCAGGTTCCGGCTGGGCCCTGCCTGTCAGCCGGCTGGTCTATCAGACCTACGACCCTAACCTCTGTCTGAACTGGGGACTGGGGGATTATTGTTCCGGCGCCTTCACTTCTTATACTGTCTCCGGCTCCTACTATCTCGCCTCCGGGATGGAAGTAATGGTTGACTTTGAAATTCTTTTTTAAAGTATCGGGGACCGGCACGCCTCAGCGTATGTTCTGCGGCATCTCGGGATGCCGGGCGATCACATCGTCCGGAATAGCATAGACATACCGGGCATCGTTGGGGGGAAGGGTATACACTTCCCCATTGACGGTCCGGTACAACGTGACGGCCAGACCCGGCTCTTTATTAAGCCTCCGTAGATCGGTCCAGCGCAGTCCCCGGTACAGTAGCTCCCTCCTCCTTTCCGCCAGCACCTTCAACAGGGCGTCGCTGGCATCCATAGCAACGACAGGAGTGAAGGTCCCGGTCCTCCACCGGGTCTGCAGCAGCGTATCCAGGTCGTTCATCGCGGCGGCCGTTTGCCCCGCCCGCGCATAACATTCTGCCCGGGTAAGCCATAGCTCGTCGGTGGCGAGACCGCCAAACGCATAGGCCAGACTGTCATATCTCCCGAAGAAGGAGAGGCCCCGGAAGAATAGTTTTTTCCGCAGATCGTTGGCATCGTACGAATTGAAAAGAGTGCTGTCCGTATAAGACCGGTTAATCGCCGAGGGACCGGTACGAAGACGGGCGATACTGAAGATCACTTCCGGATTGACCCGCGAAAAAGGAAAGACCGCCAGGCTGTCCCTCATATTGTAATCCATCAGCGCATGCCGGATCTGCAGACAGGAGTCCGCATACAGCCCCGCCTGGACATAACTGCGCATGCTCAGACAGACCCTGGATAAGATCCCATAGGCCGCCGCACGGGCCGGCCGGTTAGGATCCCAGTCCGGGTTTTCCGGCAATAGCCGGACCGACCCACTCAGGTCATTCAGGATTTGAGCATACGTGTTTTTCACCGTGGCCCGGGAGATCTTCTCATTCACATCGGCTGATATCCGCAGCGGCAGGCCCCAGTCCGTCCCCGCCTTGCTGCTGTCATAGACAGGAGCAAAGAGCTGGGACAGCTCATAAAGCGCATACCCCCGGTAAAAAAGGGCGATGCCCTTCGCCTGGTTCCAGTCGGCGGAGGAAGAGGAGGACGGCGTGATTTTGGACAATACATCGAGGACCTCATTTGAATAAAAAATCACCCGATAGCCCAGGTCCCAGTCATTCACCGTGGCGCCGCCATAGATCACCGCGGCCCAGATGACGGCATTCTGGTCGATGGGGGTATACCCGGTATATTGGGAGGAAGAGACCGTATAATCGTCACAGCCCGCTTCTCCCAGGCTGGGATAACCGGAATTGCCATAGCCGTTCATGACGACCTCATTATCCAGCAGGGCCTGGCAATCGGCGATCGTGGTAGGAACGACCAGCGATTGGTCAGGCTTCGTGTTCAGGAACGTGGACTTCTTACAGCCCACGCAGCCAATACAACACAGCAGTCCATACAGGACTTTTCGGCAACTCTGGTAAAGGATAGTGTTTTTTTTCATTTGGCAGGTGTGAATGGTAGTAAATGAATCGTGATACCAAGAGAATAACGGGGCCGATCCTTGGGGACGTCGATATAATAGGGATCGGTATGATCCTTATTGGCGGCCCAGAGCAGACCCATTCCCATGATGGTGCCGTATAAACGCAGATGCTCGAAAGGCAGCCGCTTCTGTTTCTGCTTATCCAGGTCATAGCTGATCGTCAGCTCATCCCAACGGATCTCATCGGATTTCTTCACCAGCGAGGAAGAATAGCTATAGATCAGGTCTTGCTGCCCATCGATAGGATAGTGGAATGCCGGCACATTCGTCCTTTTCTCATCCCCCACCTGCTGCCACCGCCGGGCATAATCGCTGAACCCCTGCCAGTGCACCGCCAGATCGCTTTGACTGGTGGCAGGCTGCCTGTAATAATGACCCGCCTGGAAACTAAACAGGAATGACAGGGACAGTGCTCCCATGGAAAAACTATTGCGCATAGATCCGAAATAGACAGGCAGCGCAGGCCCGCTGAAATTCATATCCTTCAGCAGCGTATTGTTATAGATCAGATTGTACTCGGAGCTCGTATGCTCCTGGTAGATTCCCTGGAAAGCCCCTGTCTTAGGATCCAGTGTAGAGGCTTTAAAGCTGTATACGGAATAAAGAGGTTTTCCCATCACCGGGTTGATGGCCGTCTGATCGTGATAGAGATTACCCAGACCCACCGGGTTCAGATATTGCGTCACCCTGGATGCCGAATAGGATAAGAACCAGTTGGTCGTCCAGCTGAAAGGCCCGCTGATAATATGGGCCTCTAGCTGCAGGTCGATGCCATGCCCGTTGAGACCGCCGGTATTCCCATAATAGCTGCCGGCTGTTCCGGGACTCTGTGCCAAACCAAGCGTAGGATCGGCCGAGGTCTGCGCCAACAGGTCCCGGGCATGCTTCTGATAATATTCCATTGTTCCGGATAGAATATTATGCCTCGTTGCAAAATCGATCCCGAAATTGAGCTGCCCCACCCGCTCCCAGCGAAGCTGTTTATTGGGCGGACTTTGGATGACCAGCATAGTGTAAGGACTTCCGCTGATCCCTCCGGGAAAAGACATAGCCGTGGTATACGCGCTGGCCAGCCGGGCGATATTCCCGCTATAACCGTAGGTGCCCCGGACTTTCAGAAAAGGCAGCCACTCCCTGAGCGGGTACCAGTCTTCCTGGTCCGCCTGCCAGCTGAGCCCGCCCGACCATAAAGGGACCCCTTTCTCATTGGTGGCCACGCCGAAGAGATTGGCCTGGTCAAATCGGATGCTGCCGTACAGATGATACCGGTGACGATATGAATAAGAGGCATTGCCATAATAAGAGATAAAATGGTCCGCCAGCTGAATGACCGCTTGAGGATTGGGAATATTATGAGGCGTATAGGTCAGGTATTGGGCATAGGTTCTCGTATAATCGATGTTGGGATTGACGGCGCTCCTGCCCGGGTCATAGCCGTAATAGCGATCCGTATTGCCCGTCGTCTCCACGCTCCGGATCTCATAGCCCGCGATAGCCTGCAGCTCATGGATCTTCTTCCACTCCCGGGTGAAATTAAGTTGCAGCCGGCCCTGGTGAGAGACCACCTCCCGGCTGTTGACATCGAGGATGTCGCCCGCTGGAACAGGATAGCTAAGGTTATGCGTGATCGGGTCCACCTGGATGACACTGTTCCGCAGGTCCCTGGTAAAATAGGAAGAATCGCTATGCAGGTCTCTTCCGGTGATCGACTGGTCCTCGAATTGGTACCGTGCCTCCAGGATCAGCGGCTTCAGGATCGTATACCGGATCGCGCTGGTCAGCAGGTAATCCCGGTTCCTCACTTTGTTGACTTCGGCAGCCAGTTCGCTCTGCGGTCTGAATTCCCAGTTGGGAAAGCTTGCCGCCTGCGTCTGCTGCAAATAATTGGCATTATAATCCAGGTACAGCGGAAGCGCATGCCCCTGCGCATCCACCAGTTGCGCATAAGGATAGATCCTGTTATTTAGAACAGGGGACTGATAAGCATACTGGATATTGCCTCCATTCCGGTTATTGGTCTCCGAAAAATTGATCCCGGCCTCTATCTGCAGCTTCCGGGTAACCTGCCAGCTGTTCTGTGAGCGTAAATTAAGCCGATCGTATTGAGTACCCGTCAGACTGGGGACATTATTATCATAGTCCGCGGAGAAGTAATAACGGCTGCTGTCCGAGCCCGCGCTTAATTGCAGCGAGTGCTGTTGGTTGACGCTGGTACGGTACAGGTACTTGCTGATATCGTTGTACACATTCAGCTTCCGCAGCGCCGCCCGCTGCGCATCCGCCGCTGTAGAGGAGAGTAGCCCCTTATTTTCGTCATCGAGGATAAGGACCCCGGGCGGAACGGGCATATAATTCTGTGGGTCGCTGAGAAAGGAATAATAACCCGCTTTGTATAGCTGCTGTTCGAAATCGAGGAAGTCTCCGCTGCCGATGGAATGGATATTGGATAAATCCGGTCTTGCCTGGATCCCGACAGCGCTATGGTAGACCAGTTGAGGAGGCCCGGAACGGGCCTTCTTCAGGACGATCACAATGACACCGTTACCAGCCTTTGCACCCCAGATAGAAGCCGCCGCCGCATCTTTTAAAATGGTAATGCTCTCGATCTCATTGGGATTGATATTATTGAGATCCCCGTCATATTGGAAATTATTGACGACGATCAAAGGATCTGAACTAGCCAGGAACGTGCTCCTGCCCCTTATCTGGATCCGGTCCGTGATGGAAGTCCCATTGCCTGTCTGCCCTCCGCGCGGCATCAGAATGCCGGGACCGGCATTTTCGATCAGACCCCATACATCGGTCACGATTCGCCGCTCGATCTGCTTTTGATCGATCACATCACTGGCCGCCGTGGCATTTTGCTTCGATATATGTTGATAGCCGTTAGTGAGCTCTAACACAAAAGCCGGTAGGACGGTTGGTTTTAGCTGGATCAGGAGCGGGCCGGAGCCGGTGACCTTCCTTTCAGCTGCTTGCATGCCATTATAGCTGATGACCAGTACGGCGCCTTCCGGAATATCCTTCAGCTGGAAATGACCCTGTACGTCGCTTTTGGCGCCTTTCCGGGATCCACCCTTTAACCCGATACTGGCCTCCGCAAGAAAGTTTTTGCTTTCATCTACTACGCTGCCGGTTATGGTCAGCAATTGCACAGGCGCTTTTATCGGGCGGATGGAAAGGGAACTGTCCGGGTGGATGAGGATCATTTGCAGGTTGCTGTTGATACTGAATGCCAGCGCCAAAGGATCCAGGATACTGTGTAGGACAGTCAGCAGGGGCGTTGGCCTCTTGGGTAAAGAATGGACCAGGCTATCCAGGCGGTCATTCCCGCCCTTGAAAGTATTGCCGATCCCCGTTTGTTTTTCGATATTGCTCAGGGCCGCCTTCAGCGTCGATGTTCTTTCAGGGAACGAGACCATTTGTGAATAGCCATGGATAGTTAGGAGCAGCAGCAGGATAGGGCCTACCATGATACGAGAGATCATTGCAGATAAATTTTGGTTTAAATAGTAGCAAAGACAAGGGGGAACACCGTGTTTCCCCGGTAACTATTCAGTCACGATCAGCTTTTTCCCTTCCCAATGGTAATGTAGATTCAATAGCTCCAGCACCTCGTTAAGGGAAATATTAGTACGTTTCCGCTGGAAGTCATACGGACGCTTCGAAGGCGGACCCTGGAACTCGATCTCTATATTATACCAGCGGGACAGTTCCCGCAGCACCGGAAGCACATCGGCATGAAAGAAATAAAATTTGCCTTCCTTCCAGGCGATAATATTTTCGGTATCGATACCCTGCAGGACCAGCAAATCCGCATGTTCCTGACCGGGATTGAAAACACCCTGTTCTCCGGGCTTCAGCGTAACATGATGCTCGCCGTCGCTCAAACTCACAGATCCCGACAGCAGGGTAGTGGCGATGCCTTTTTCGTTGGAATAGGCCGAGACATTGAAATCCGTCCCCAGCACATTTATCATCTTTTCTCCGATCCGTACCCGGAAAGGCCGTTGAGCGTCTTTCGTCACTTCGAAATAAGCCTCTCCCGTAAGAACGACCGCTCGCTCCGTACCCGTAAAGGAGCTGGGATATTGCAGGCTGGACTCGTTATTCAACCAGACCCTGGTCCCGTCTGCCAGGATCACTTTGAATGTGCCCGCACGGGGAGTCACCAGTGTATGGATCCCTTCTCCGGAAGAGGCCGTATAGACCAGGGTACCGCTATCCGGTTTTTGCAGGTTCGCGCCACTAATGCCGGCGATAGGTCCGACGGGAACACTATCCAGCCAGATCTTCTTTCCATCCGCCAGCATCAGAGAAGCCCTGTTGCCTCCCGGAGCGATATCGGCCGGATGGGCAGCGACTTCGGCCGCAGGAGAGCCAGGCTTGTTGCGCAACGGTCCCCAGTGATAAAGACCCGCTGCGATGCCAACGAACAGCAGGATCAGCGCCGTGCCGCCGATGATTCGCTGCGTCCGCCGCTGAACTTCCTGGTGACGCTGGATCCTGCCAAGCGTGATATCCAGATTTTTACCCGTATCGGTATCCGCCATTTTTGATGCGGCCCTCCTCACATCCTCCTCATTCCCCTGCCTTTCCAGGAGACCGGGCAGCGAAGGATGCAGCCTGATAAAATAATCCAGCTCCTGGTTCTCCTCTTCTGTCAGGGTATGTGCCAGGTACTTGTTTATCAATAATTTTATTCTTTCTTCCTGCATCGGGGAGGGGTATTATAATTATATATATGAAAACGCTTAGAGGGCAAGTGCATTACAGGGAATAGGATCCGAAATCCATTATCGGCCCCAGGGAGTCAAGCATCCGCTTTATCCGGGCTGCGACCGCCTCCCTGGTCATGTTCAGCTTCATCGCGATCTCGGTATAGCTCATTCCCTCGATAAAAGCCAGATCGAAGATCCTTCGGGTAGCAATAGGCATCGGCCCCATCTGTCCGATCGCCTTTTCCAGCAACGGCACATAAGGACTGTCGATGTCCGCATCGTTCGTATAGAACTCGGGATCCCTGTTTTCTTTCGGAGGATTTCTGCTGGGTCTTACCGGATCCTGATGGGAGATACAAGCCCTTTTCGTTTCCTCATCCAGGAAGATGGAAAGATCCGCTAAGTTCCTAAAACTTTTCCGTTTTTTCCAGGCTTTAAAAAGACTGGTATTCGCTATTTCTCCGACATGGGGATTGTCGGGCAGCCGCAACGCTGCTATAAATACGAGACCAGGGTGAAATAACTGGAATAGTTGGGCAAATGCATCTTTACGGCCCTCTTTGAATTGCCCGAACAAGTCTTCGGGAGGAAGAGAATGATTGCGCATTGGTTGGAATTAGCCGCCTAAGGCGTTGTGAATGGAAGAATAACTGTATAGTCAGGAAAATGAACCCTGAAATAAAATAAGAACTAACAAACTGAATCTTCAGCGAGAGCAGCTAAAAGCATACAGAATTTTGTACGCTGATCGGAGAAAACCTTACATGCAAAATCAGGTTGCAATAGGTGAGTTTTTTTGGTTCATAAATGTACATTCTTTCTTCTTCAAATACTAACAATAGTTAGTATTTATTTGTCTGTAAGACAATTAAGACCCAAGTACTTATACAATACTAAGAGAATCAATTTATTAAATAGGACACAGCAGCTTCACGCATAAATTTCTCCCCATATTATAGATTCCCAAATGCCCGTTGGGGGATTTTGAATAGTACTCAAAATATTTTAACCGGCTGAGATTATTTTGATACGCCCGGTCCAACAGGTTATTCGCCTGCAGCTGCAGCTGAAAGGAATGCTCCTTACGGGTATTGATCCTTGTTGCCGCCGATAAGTTGATGAGCGTATAGTCCGGAGTGTAGCTTTCTGTGTGGTAAAGTGCTAAGTAACGATGCTGGGCGGCATTGTACTCCAGCTCGGCCCCGATGGTAAAAGCCGCAAAAGTCTTCGAGCGCATTGCCCATTCCTGCCTGAGACTGCTCCGCCATTGGGCAGGCGGGATAAATGGCAGGTACTCCCCCGCATTGCCCTTTCCCCGGTACTCCCGCTTTTTATTGATCCCATATACCAGGGCGATGGTATTGGTAAGATCGAAACCCTTCCAGCTCCCCGGATGAAAATCCAGTACACCCTCCGCCCCATACAATTGCGCCGCCGCCTGTTGATACTGGAACGTTTTATTGCCCTGCGCATCCGTCAGCGCATTGCCCTGCGCGTCCGTTAATTGCTCCAGGTATATATAATGCTGGACGTAATTATTAAAGACACTCGCCGAGACGGTGAGGTCCCTGAAGTCGCCGCTCATCCCCAGGTCCTGCTGCCAGCTGAACTCAGGCACGAAATTCCGGTTACCCAGGTAGATGATATGCGCCCCCGGGTCCAGCCCGTTGGAAGCGATCTCGGTAATATTGGGACTTCGGTATCCCCGGGCAATATTTAGTTTCAGATGTAGATTCTCCGCGAAGGACCAGGTAGCCCCTACACTTAAAGACAAACCCGTAAAACGCTTGTGCAGGACCGCAAAAGGCTGGTTGGCTCCAACCGTATCCGGTGCAAATACCTGCTGGGTAAACCCGGTAAGGGGATCCGTACCGGTATAAAGAGCCTTCCCGCTGAGCGATCGGCTATCATAGCGCAGCCCCCCGCTGACCACCCATTTGGCATGCTCCCACTTGCCATGAAGATACCCCCCTGCATCGGACAGCCGATAATCGGGAATAGGGAAGTCCGTCGCCTGCTCGCTCTTATTATTTTGCACCATGCCATTCACACCCGCTGTCACCTCGATCCCCGAAAACTCAGGAGCAGTATAACGGAGACCATAATTGAACGTATTCAGCCGCACATACAGGCCCGCCTGCTCCGGGACGGTCGGATGACTGTATTCCCGCCGTATATTCTGCTGGAATCCCAGCACGCCATCCATTTCACCCTTGCCTATCCGGTAATGATGATGAGTATACAGCCTATAATGCTGGATATGCTGGTGCAAAGGGGAAAGAGTATAGGAGTTCAGGACCGCAGCGGGTACGATCGGCCGGCTCCTGAGCGTATCCCGGTCCCCCTCATAAATTTGCCGGGTAAATTTCCGGGTGAGTGAATCCCGGCTCCCGTCGGGAATCCCCTGCAGGTTATCATACAACGTGGCATTCAGATCGCTGCTCCCCGCCCTGGAGACATACCCCGTCATAGCGGATAGGTTTTTTTCGCTGAATCCTGTATTATATACCCGCCCGTCGATACGGTTCGCATAATTCCTGGCCAGCCGCCAGGATCCCCGGAGCGTCCATACCCAATGCGCTCCTCCACGGCTCAGCCGCAGCCCGTTTCCGATCAGCCCGTTATTACCCTGGTATTCGCTCAGCAGCCGGCCATGCAGCTTCCCGTCCTTTTCGGCGGGTACTGCGGGATAAAGACTGACCACCCCCGCCACGGCATCCGAACCATACAGCAGGCTGGCAGGTCCCTTGATGACCTCCGCCTTGTCGATCGCATAAGCATCCACTTCGATCCCATGTTCATCCCCCCATTGCTGCCCCTCCTGCCGGATGCCGTCATACAAGGTCAGCACCCGGTTATAACCCAGACCCCGGATGAATGGCTTGGAAATATTGGGCCCCGTTTTCACCGCATTGAGCCCCGGCACATTCTTTACCAGCGCATCGATGAGGTTCGACTCCACCGTCCGGTCGATAGCCCTGGAAGAGACACGGACAATGGCTACCGGGTTCTTCCGGGCCAGCGTTGCCCGCGATACCCCCGTCACCACCACCTCGTTCAACGTATCGATCCCTGATAGCTCTCCCGGCCTGGCCGTATCCCCCGCCAGGGGCTTCCCCTGCCTGCTCCCCGCAATCTCTCCCGGCCGGCTTTGCGCCCATCCTACGCCCGGCATCAGTAACAATATGAATCCGACGGCCTTGAGGGCCGGTAATAACCGGGACTTTCTCATAACTTTTTAACTTATAGGTTCAAAAGTACAAAGTTAGATTAATCTAACAAATTTATTTTAACCAGCTTTCTCCGACCAGGCGGAAAGACTTATCTTTATCCCATGATGACATGGACGGAAGAGAACTACCTCAAAGCCCTGCACCGGCTCTCGCTGGCCAATGAACCTATTACGGTCAAACGCATTGCCGGCCTCCTGGACATAAAAATGCCCAGCGTCAACAGCATGGCGAAGAACCTCGCCAAAAAGAAATTGATCCGTTACGAAAAATACAAAGCCATCGAGCTGACCGACAAAGGCAGGAAGCAGGCCCTGCTGATCCTGCGTAAACATCGCCTCACCGAGCTCTTCCTCAAGAATGTCATGGGACTGGGGTGGGAAGAAGTCCACGATATCGCCGAACAGGTGGAACACATTCAGTCCGACCGCTTCTTCACCCGCATCGATGAAATGCTCGGCCACCCGAAATTCGACCCCCACGGAGAGCCCATCCCCGATACCAACGGCAAGCTGCCCGCCTACAAAGCCTTCCCGCTATTCGAATGCGAAGAAGGAAAAAAATGTAAATTGAGCGGCGTGCTGGACCACGAAGTTTCCTTTCTCACCTACCTCAACAGCATCGGACTGACCCTGGGCTCCGCCATCGAAGTGATGGCCATAAGGACATTCGACAGCTCGATGGAAGTAAAGCTGAACGGAAGCACCCTCACCGTATTCAGCGAGACCGCCTGCCGGAACCTATTGGTGAGCTGAATTCATTCCATTCACCCTCCATTTTGTCCATTTCCCGGCTTTCCCGGCCCTCAATCGATAATCCTTTTGACAATTTTGCTCTGTCAATTACCATTATTCATCTAAAACGTAAAACGGTTGATATGAAAAGAATTTTTACCCCTGTACTTTGTCTTCTTCTTCTTTGCTGCACCTTCTCCTCTCACGCCCAATCGGACTCCACCCGCTATAAAAGCTACCTCGGGACCTATACGATCAGTACACCGACCTTTCCCGTAAGCGAGGTTAAAGTGTATTGGCAGGACAGTGTCCTGGCCTTTAAAGCCGGCGGTGCACGAGGGACTTTCACACCTGGTAAAGGCGGTCAGTTCAGTTTCAATGCCGACGACCATGCAGGTACCGTCACCTTTTCGAGAAATAGACGCAGAAAAGTGATCGACATCCTGATCGTAATGGATGGCGGGACCTATCTGGGGACAAAGAAATTGTAATTTAAATTATCTTTACTGTATGCACATCACCAGGCAAAACAAGCAGCTTGTTAAAATAGCCGGCGGTATCAATCTGCTCTTCCTCCTGTTATCCATCGCCCTGGTCTTTTTCCTTGGGTATAACCATAGCGAAAAACAATGGCTCTTCGGAAAGACGGTCACTTTTATGCTGGCCAACAGCATTTGCTGGATAGTCAATCTATTTATTCTCATCGTTTTTGTACCCTTGCTGTCGAAATGGAAAAATTCCCGGTGGGCGTCTTTTTACCTGACCAGCTACCTGATCACCTTTGGCCTGGCCATCCTCATCGGCAATTCTTCTTTCTACCAGCTAGTGTCCGATGAACCGCCCGGGGAAGCCCTTCGCAACCCAATCCTCGGTCCTATTGTTTTTGTCGCAAGCATCAACACCTTATCCCTCCTGGCGATCGAGCTGATCCTGGCCCGGTACGCACAGATCAGGATCCGGATAGAGAATGCCAATATGAAAACGGAGAACGCCGAGCTGAAGATGAAAAGCATGCAGGCACAACATGAAAAATTAAAAAATCAGCTTCATCCTCATTTTTTATTCAACTCCCTGACGGCATTGAAATCGCTGATCCGGAAAGACCCGCAATTGGCCGAAAATTACCTGGTCAAACTCTCCGAATTCCTGCGCTTTTCCATTTCCCACAACGAACAAAATGTCGTTCCGCTGCATGAAGAGCTCAAATTCTCCCTCTACTACCTCGAAATGCAAAAGATCCGGTTCCGGGATGCGCTTATTTTTACGGTGGATATCCCGGACAAGCAGCTGCTCAATGCCAGCCTGCCCGTATTTTCCCTCCAGCTGACCCTGGAAAATGCGATCAAGCACAATAAACTGACCCAGGAACAACCCCTGTCGATCACCATGCGCTACGTAGAACCCGGCTGGCTGCTGGTGGAGAATAATATTCATGAAAAGCTGAGCTCCGACCCCGCATCCGGCATCGGATTGAAGAATCTCTCCGACAGATACAAATTATTAGTGCATGACGATATCAGGATCGATAACGATATTGATTTCTTCAGGGTCTATCTTAAAATCATCCGGCCATGAATATTGTCATTATCGAAGATGAATTACTGACGGCGGAAGACCTGGCGGATATTATCAGCCAGCTGGGAAAAAATATCAGCATATCGGCCGTCCTGCATTCCGTGAAAGACGCTATCCGCTATTTCCGGGAGCTGCCATCCGTCGATCTCATTTTTTCAGATATTCAGCTGGGCGATGGGCTCAGCTTCGAGATCTTCAGGACGGCCCGTGTCGAAGCTCCCATCATATTCTGTACCGCCTATGATGAATATGCCCTCGAAGCCATCAAAAACAACGGGATCGAATATGTTTTAAAACCCTTTACCTCCGAAACGATTCTCAGGGCCATCGACAAATATACCCAGCTTAAAAAACATTTTATCCCGGCCGAAATAGACTACGAAAAGCTCATCCGGTCCATCACCGGCGGCGCCAATCCCGAAAAAGAAGCCGGCTCCATCCTCGTCTATTATAAGGACAAGATCCTGCCCATAGGTTTAGAGGAGATCGCCCTTTTTTATATCGACGGAGAGATCATCCGCCTGCATTGTTTTAATGGAAAATCCTATATCGTCAACCAGGCGCTGGACGAGCTGGAGCAGCTAACGAAAGGAGATTTCTTCCGGGTCAACCGCCAGTACCTTGTCAACAGGCGCGCCGTGATGGATGCCAACCTCTATCCACCCCGAAAATATGTCGTTAACCTTACCATACCGTTTAAAGAAGCCCTGGTCGTCAGCAAGAACAGGACGGCTGCTTTTCTGCAATGGCTGACCCGGAAATAACGTCCCGCTCACTCCCTCTTTTGTCCATCTCGCTCCATTGTACCATTGCCATTCCCCGGGATTAGAGAAAATTTGCTTTTAAATGTGTAACATGAAAATTCTTTACTCCATACAAGCCACCGGCATTGGCCACATCAACAGAGCCCTGGAAGTCCTTCCCTATCTTTTGAAATATGGCAAAGTGGATCTGTTCCTCTCCGGAAGCAACAGCCAGATGGATTTGCCTTACCCCGTAACCTACCGTAGCCGGGGAGTCAGCAGCGCCCTTTGGGAAATCAATCCCTTCCGTACCATCAGGGAGGCCCGCCAGCTTCCCGTTGAAAAATACGATTTAGTGATCAATGATTTCGAGTGCATCACCACCATCGCCTGTTATTATAAGAAAGTAAAAAGCCTGAATTTCGGTCATCAGGCCAGTTTTCAATCCCCGTTGGTCCCACGCCCCGCACACCGGAATATTATCGGCGAGCTGCTGTTCAAATATTACGGAACGGCAACCCGGTACATGGGTTTGCATTTCCGGTCTTACGATACCTTCATTTACACCCCGATCATTAAAAAAAAGCTCTTATGGGCCCCGAAAATATCGGAGGATCATGTGACCGTATACCTGCCCCACTACAGGACCGATCGGGTGGTAAGACAATTAAAGAAATTGAAGGCCCGGTTCATCCTCTTCTCTCCGGAAGTGGAGCAACCCTTTTCCTACGATAATGTCACCCTTTATCCCATTGATCCCGGGGAGTTCGCCCTGAGCATCTCACGGGCATATGGGGTTATAACGTCCGCAGGCTTTGACATACCGGCAGAAACCCTCTGGCTGGGGAAAAAACTGTTATGCCTGCCGATCCGGGATCAGTATACACAACTGTGCAATGCCGAGGCGCTCAAAGACTTCGGGGTGCCCATTTTAGGCGACCCGGAGGAATTGGACAGCCATTTTGCCGGGTGGAGGGAAGGGGGGATCAGCCATGCCCCGCTGACCCTGACCTGGTCAACAGGACAATTGATCGACAGGGCCGTATTTTCTATGCAATAAGACAGCCTGCTCATCCGCCTCCTGGTCTATGTCTTGCGAAAATTTGAAAAAAGATAACCTGAAAATTTATTATCGTATCCATTGCCGTAGTAGCTTTGACCGATACGGTATACTCCAGGATCCTTGAACCTCTTTTCGGAAGATTACGCCCCTGCCATGAACCGGCTTTATTTAACCAGGCTTTTCAACGCACATAAATGTTCACCGAAATAAAGATACTCCTTCAAAAAGACCGGAAACTATCAATATTACTATCCATCGGACTGCTCGTTCAGGTTGTCATTAGCATAACGGCCATCGGCATCTATCATCCCGACCAGCATTTTCAGCTGATCGAGTTCTCTTCCTTCCAGTTGCAGCAGGAATCTGCGGCGAAGTCGGTATGGGAGTTGCAGGCACAGATAAGACCCTCCCTGCAGGTCTACCTTTTCTCGGCCTATTACCTGTTTTGTGAAGGCTGCGGCATTCACTCTCCTTTTATGCAGCTGACGATCCTGCGTATATTGCTGGGCCTGGTGCTATTCGTTTTTTTTAATTCAATTACCCTTTATTACCTGAAAAATGAAAGACCCCGGATCATTTACTGGTCCCTGCTGATCCTGAATTTTTCCTGGCTGCTCCCCTATACCAGGACCTTATTCAGCTCAGAGATGCTCTCGCCCCTGTTCTTCTTCAGCGGGGTCTTTTTATACGATTGGAAAAGGGATCGATCTATTTTTACTCCCCTCCTTACAGGATTCCTTTTTTCCCTCGCCTTCTATTTCCGTTTTCAGATGGCGTTCGCCATCCTGGGCTTCCTGGTATGGATGTTCCTGTTTGAAAGGACAGGAAAGGGGTTCCTTTTACTCGGCCTGGCCTTTTTGGCAGGCATGGCGATAAACACCTGCCTGGATCATGGTTTTTATCACCAGTGGGTGTTTACGCCTTATAAATATTATGAGGTCAATATCCTTCAGGGCAAAGCCGCCTCCATGGGCACGGCCAGCTTCCTGGTCTATATTGGATTGCTGGTGCTGGTGATCACCGCTCCACCCCTCAGTATCCTGCTGCTTTATTATGGGGTCAAAGAGGCTGTCAGGAAATATAACCAGCCCCTGTTCATCGCCGTCAGCTTTTTCATCATCGGCCATTGCCTGATCAGCCATAAGGAGGAGAGGTTCCTTTTCCCCGTCCTGAATATCCTGCCGGTATTGATCGGATGGGGACTCTCCGGTTTCGCGGATTATTACCAACAGTGCAAAAGATGGGTCGCCCGCCTGATCAAGGCGATCCTTGTTTTTAGCGGCGCCTTGAATTGCATCGTACTTTGCCTGCTTTTTTTTACTCCATACTCACAGATGATCCATTTCTCTTCCTTGCTCAACGACCGATTCAAAGACCCCGTTACCATTTACTGCGTCCCCCGCACCCCCTTTGAGACCGAGTCGGGCCTTCCCCTGGTGTTTTATAGGAGGGCCTTGCCCAATTTCACTTTTAAAAAGATAGCAACCAATGATTCCATACGTTATGTCGGCACGGATAAGACCGGCAACACCTATCTCGCAACGACCTACAACCAGGTCCTCGATAACCTCCCTATGATCGACAGCCTCGGTTATAAGCCCTTTGTCTATTCGTCTGCCCTGCTTTGGCATCTTAATGGGTTCCTGCATTCCATAGGCATCAATACCATCAATGATATCTGGGTGCTCTATAAAAAATAAAAAGGACCTCTTTACGGAGACCTATTCGATAACTGCTCACCCACTCCCCCCCCGTTTTGTCCATTTCAGGGAGTTTACAAAGAATTCTTTTACCTCCTTACGGCATTTTTGCCCCGTCATTGCATTTACCAACATTTCATCGTTAACAATCCTTTATGGTACAAAACAAATCGCTGCTCTTCTTACTGACATTCCTTCTTCCCCTGGCGCTTTGGGCGCAGCCCAAACACAACTTTTCCGTTTCGGGAACTGTTAAAGATGTAAAAACAGGCGAAACCCTGAGTGGGGCTACCATCGGATTTTTAGAACATCCCGGTCTGGGAGTGGTGACCAACTCCTATGGATTTTATTCCATCACGATCCCCGAAGGAACTTATTCGATGGTGATCTCCTTTTCCGGTTATGCCGCCGATACCATTGTCCTGGACCTGAAGCAAAATATCGTGCTGAACAAAAGCATGTCCGCTTCCAACAGCCAGCTGCAGGAAGTAGTAGTGACCAGCAGAAGGAGTAACAATATCCTTAAAACGCCCCCAGGCCTACAGCGCATCACCATGGAGGATATCAAGAACGTGCCCGTCCTGTTTGGTGAAAAAGACGTCCTCAAGACCATGCAGCTCCTGCCCGGTATCAAATCCGCCGGCGATGGGAAAGCCGGTTTTTTTGTCCGGGGCGGAGGCGCCGATCAAAACCTGATCCTGCTGGATGAAGCCACGGTATATAATGCCTCGCATCTCCTGGGCTTCTTTTCCGTCTTCAATTCGGACGCCATTAAAGACATCTCCATCTATAAGGGCGGAATGCCCGCTAACTATGGTGGTCGGCTGGCTTCCGTCGAAGACATTAAAATGAAAGATGGGAATGACCAGAAATTCCAGGCAAGCGGAGGAATTGGCCTGATCGCTTCCCGCCTGAACCTGGAAGGCCCGATCGTAAAGGACAAAGGCTCTTTCATTATCAGCGCCCGGAGAACCTATGTAGATGCATTCACCGGGCTGGCTTCCGATACCAACATCAAACACAGCACACTGTACTTCTATGACATCAACCTCAAAGCGAATTATAAGCTGAATGAAAAAAATCGTGTTTTTCTGTCGGGCTATTTCGGGAAGGATGTAATGAACATTCAGAGCGGCAACGGTATCGACTGGGGCAATTCGACCGCTACTCTCCGCTGGAACCATATTTTCAATGACAGGCTATTTTCCAACACTTCCCTGATCTACAGCAATTACAACTACAATACGCAATTCACCAGTAATGCCAACAATATCAGGGTCTCTTCCGCGATCACCGACTATCATTTCAAACAGGATTTTAGTTATTATTTAAATCCCCGTAACAAGTTCGATATCGGTCTCGACGTCAACTATCATGTCACGCAGCCCGGTCAGGCTGTGGCCTCCGCTACCTCCAAATACAATAACGTCACGCTGCAGAAGAAATATGCCCTGGAAAGCGCTATTTATGCATCGCATGAATGGTCGCCTACTACAAAATTGAAATTTACCTACGGGTTGAGATTGACGGCGCTGACCGTATTGGGGCCGGATTCTGTCTATACCTACGACAACGCGGCCAATATCCTGTCCACCACCTGGTATTCCGGCGGCAAGATCATAAAAACCTATCTGAATCCCGAGCCCCGGTTCGCAGCCAGCTACCAGTTGGATGGCAATACCTCGATAAAGCTGGCCTACGACCGGAACGTGCAGAATATTCACCTGCTGAATAACTCCACCTCTACCAGCCCCACGAACGTCTACCTGCCAACCAGCAATATCGTACAGCCGGAGATCGCCGACCAGGTATCGGCAGGCTACTACAGCAATTTCCACCACCGGGCCTACGAGTTTTCCTCCGAGATCTATTATAAGACCATGCAAAACCAGATCGATTACAAGAACGGCGCCGAGCTTATCGGGAATAATAACGTGGAATCCCAGCTGCTATTCGGCAAGGGCAGGGGCTATGGATGGGAAAATTATATAAAGAAGAAATCCGGTAGGCTGACCGGCTGGGTCAGCTACACCCTCTCGAAGACGGAACGGCAGATCGTCGGCATCAACAATGGCAGCTGGTATCCTGCTCCCCAGGATCAGACCCACAATTTCTCGATCGTCGGCATCTATCAGTACAATAAGAAGTGGATCTTCTCGGCTACCTGGGTCTATAATACGGGCAATGCCACCACCTGGCCTTCCGCAAAATTCCCCGTAGATGGCGTCCCGGTCTACTATTATTCTTCCCGGAACGCCTACCGCCTGCCGGCCTATCACCGGTTGGACCTGGGGGCTACGGTCATTACGAAGAAGACGGCTAAATACGAAGGCAGCTGGACCTTCTCCATCTACAATGCCTATGGCCACGACAACCCTTATACGATCACCTTCCAGAAAGACCCGAATAATCCGACGAAGACCCAGGTGCAGCAGACCACCTTATTCAAAATGGTACCCTCTATTACTTATAATTTCAAATTTTAATTTTATGAAGAAGATATTTTTCATCCTGCTATCGTCGGCTTTTTTCGGGATCATAGCCGCCTCTTTCTTTTCCTGTACCAAGACGATCACCCCGTCCCTTAACACGGCCTCTCCCCAGCTCATCATACAGGGAGTGGTCAGCGATACTGCCGGACCGTATTATGTATCCATCGTAAATTCCGTCGGCTTTTATGCCGATAATAGCTATCCCGGCGTATCGGGCGCCACGGTGACGATCACCGATTCGACCTCCGGCCTCCGGGATGTCCTTACCGAAACGGCAACCGGTTTATATGTTACCCATTCCCTGGTCCAGGGTATCTATGCCCATACCTATCTTTTAAACGTATCGCTGAATGGGAAGACCTATACGGCTTCCTCAACCATGCCGCAGCCGGTATTGCTCGATTCCGTATCCTTCGATACCACCTCCGATAGCAAGCGGTTCCGGGCGCAGGCGAACTATCAGGACCCCAAGGGTGTCGTTAATTTTTATAAATACTCGCTCGTCATCAACGGGGTGGCGGATGCACGCTTCCAGACCTTCGAAGACCGTCTCTCCGATGGCCGGTATATCCAGGATAAAATAGATGCCGACACCAGCGAGATCAAGCGTAATGACGTGGTCCGGCTCAGCCTGGTCGGGACCGATAAGAAGGTCTATACCTATCTCAGCGAGGCGGAGAATATTGCCTATAACAACAGTTCGCTGGCGGCCCCGGCTACCCCTACTTCGAATATCAGCGGCGGATGCCTGGGCTATTTCAGCGCCCAGACCGTCAGCAGCAAGACCGGCACGGTGAAATAAGACAGGTGACGGTAATTATCTTTGTCGCCGAACGCTTTTGGGTGATTAAGAAATAAAAGGGAAATTGCGCGATATTTTATACTTATATGCAGAGTATCGATATCCACCCTTCCGTAAAGGCAATGCGTACCACACTCCTGGGAATCGCCATCAGCATAGTGCTTGTCTTTGTGAAATTCTTCGCAGGCTATTTAGGGCATTCCTATGCCCTGGTGGCAGACGCTACCGAAACAGCCACGGATGTGCTGAGCTCAGCTCTGTTATGGGTAGGATTGCGGATTGCCATGAAGCCGGCAGATAAAGAACACCCCTATGGCCATGGCAAAGCGGAGCCGTTGGCCGCTATCGTTATATCGCTGTTTTTACTGACCGCCGCGGTCTGGATCGGATGGCATGCCATTGAATTCATCCGGACGCCCCACCAGCTGCCTAAAAAATTCACCTTGATCATTCTTTTAGTGGTGATCCTCATCAAAGAAGGGATGTACCGCTATGTCTTAAGGATTGGGAAAGAAATTAACAGCCAGGCCGTCAAATCGGATGCCTGGCATCATCGTAGCGATGCCATTACGTCGGTAGCGGCGTTTATAGGCATCATCGTAGCCCTGGTCCTGGGCAAAGGATATGAATCGGCGGATGATTGGGCCGCCCTGATCGCCTCCGGGATCATAGTTGTCAACGCCGTTTCCCTGCTCCGGCCCGCGCTCAATGAAGTCATGGATGCCGCTCCCTCCAATGAAATAGTTACCAAAATAAGAGCCCTGGCCAGCGAAAACAAAGACGTCCGGCTGGTCGAAAAATGTTATGTGCGCAAAATGGGATTCGATTATTATGTCGATATCCATATCCAGGTCGATGGCGACCTCCCTGTTACGGAAGGACATACCATCGCCCACGCGGTAAAAGACAAATTGCTGAATAGTGATTTGAGAATAAAAGACGTCCTGGTTCACGTTGAGCCGTCCGTAGGATTAAACAAACCAGCGGAAGCCTGATCGGGGATAATCCGGTAGTTTTCTTCAGAATTTCCCCAAAATCACCCCTCATCTTACCTGGTCATAGAAGCATATATGAATCTAAGCAGACTGGAAAAAGATATTGCAGGCATCGTAATAAAAACATACGAATCTCCCGATCTGGCTCACTATCCTTATCACAATCTTGACCATACCCAGAGCGTAGTCGCCCATGTTAAAGAGATAACGACCTTCTACTTATTGAATGAGAAAGACGTCTTTGTGGTGATGGCAGCGGCCTGGTTTCATGATATCGGTCATTTATATGGAGAGATGCACGGGCATGAAGAAAGAGGAGTCATAATCATGGAAAAATACCTGCATGAACTTTCCAAAGATCTGATAACATCGATCGGCGAATGTATCATGGCTACCAAATTCCCCTCCACCCCTGCTAATTTACGGGAACAGATCATTTGTGATGCCGATACCTACCATTTCGGTACGTCCGCCTTCCGGCAAACCGATGTGCTGGTTCATAAGGAGATGGAAATACGCACCGGCAAAACAATGACCCATTGGACCGAACAAAGTTTACAACTCCTGAAGACCCACACTTTTTACACCAGCTATTGCCAGCAAATGCTGGCGGAAGGCAAACGGCAGAATATCAGCTGGCTCGAATCGCTTATTCCTCCGGCGACCTGACCCCATCCTTCGCCTGGTCCCTCTATGCGCGGACCCTACCGTGTGGCCCCCCCGCTAGTTCACCGCCAATACCTGGAAAGTCCCCGGGATCATTTTAGGTCGTTGACCCTTGGGCGTATTGGCTTCGAAATCTGCTGTCGGCAGATAGAGGGTATGGGTGCTTTCATCGATGGCGATCGTCCTGGCTCCCTTCTTGGTAGGAATAGTAGCCGTAACGCTGAAATGAGCCGCATCGGTTTCTTTTATGGCAGTGATGGTTCCTTCACCGTTAGAGGTGTAGATCGTTTTCGTGGCATTATCGAAGGCAACCCCGTCTGTCCCATCGCCTATGGGCAGCTTGGCAATGATCTTGCCATTCGTGGCATCCATGACGACCAGCAATTTATCACAGGTGGAGAATAGTCTTTTGGTATCCACGTCTATCGCAAGACCGGAAGGGCCTTCGCCGGGCGCCAGTGACCAGCGGTTGATCACGGTATTCTTCGCAAGGTCTACTACGGCGATCTCGCTCTTATCCTCGATGTTTACGAACAATTTTCCGGCATTATCGGAAACGGCGGTCTCAGGTTTGCCGCCGACAGGTATCGTCGCGACCACCTGCTGCGTAGCCACATTGATCACACTCAGGTCATTGCTCCGGCCATTGCAGGTGATGATGGTCTTGGTAAAAGGCTCGTACATAATAGCGTCCGGATTGGTGCCGGTAGCGATCTGACCCAACACTGCATTGGTGGCCAGGTCGAAAACGGTCACATTGTTCAGACGGCCGTTGCTGGTATAGCCCTTTCCGGTCGTATTGTCGAAAGCGATGCCGTGAACACCTGTCGTATTGAGGATCACACCTGCAGAGTCCCCCGTCGCTTTATTCAGGATATTTACCTGCGTGCCATGTGAAACATAGATTTTATCATTGTTTACGGCGATATAATCCCATCCGCCCGCGCTGGCGATCGGATACGTATGGGTTACCTTTTGTGCATGGACCGCAAGGACTGATAGCGACAGCAGGGATAAAAGAAGCTTATTTTTCATTTTCTTTAGTTGAATAGTGAAAACAAACTTATTTACGAATTCTGAAGGAAAACGGTATTTTCAGCTTCTACCGCCTTTTTTGTACGTTTTGCCAGCGCAAATAATGTCAGCGAAAAAAGGCAAAGCCCAAGGATCAGCCAGGGTGAAAACAACAGCAATTTGTCCGTTGCGTCGCTAACTAAATTACCGTTCCCTGTCACCCGCTGCAAGATCCAGCCAATGGCCGCCATGGAAACCAGGCTTGCAAAAACGTTTTTTACGATCCTGAAATAACGCGTCTGGCTCATGATGATGAACCAGGGAATAGTTGCTGCAATGACAGCGACTTGCATCGCTTCAATCCCTAAGTTAAAGCCCAGGACACTCAGCGCAAGGTCCATTGACACCAGGTGCAGGTTTTGCAGGGTTTGCGAAAACGCCAGGCCGTGTATGAAGCCAAACCCCAAAGCGATGAAAATCTCTTTCCCGTAGAACAATGGGGTAATCGCATGTATCGCCGAAACCAAAATGGACACCGCGATGATAATTTCGATGAATTGGACGGGGATTTTTACCAACCCCAGGGCGCCGATCAACAAGGTGATGGAATGACCGATGGTAAAGGCCGTGATGATTTTTAGCAGCCGGAAGATACTATATTTCATGCCGCCATACACGGTCCATTTTTTATTGCTGACCAGCAGGCAGGCGGGCAGCAATAAGGTGATGATGAATAGCAAGTGGTCGGTCCCATTCTTTATATGTTCCATCCCCAGCCGGAACATGCCGGTAAACCCTTTCCAGCTACTGCCTTTTTTAAGATTGATTTCAAAAGGTTTGATCGTCATGGTCTGCATATCCCTGCTGATAACGCCCACTTCAACCGGGTTGTCGGTAATAACGCCATTTTCCCAATCGTTCCTGACGCTGACCAGCGTGGTATGGTTGATTACCTCATGCATCACCACATCATAATCCAATATGAACTTCCGGGTGTCCTCGTTTTTGTTGGGCAGCAGATTCAAATGCACCCTCAACTCCCAAAAAGGCGGACCGCTCAATACCTGCGTTCCCTTATCCATATTCATACTTACAATTTCAACGTCCCAGGGATTGTCTTTATTGATATAGGCATGAATATGGGCTTTTAAATAGTCCTTTAACTGATCCCCATATTGTTCAACAATGGTGGCAGGGCTTTCTGAAATATTGCGCTTAAAAGATAATGCTAACTCCGGTATAGGGATTTGTAGCTCTACAGCCACCATTTTTGTATTTACATCCAGCAACATATTGGTGTTGGGGGACTGGTGTGCCAGGCAAATTCCCGGTGTTAACGCCGCGCAGTATAAAAGAATCGGGAAAAGTAGCCGCCATTTGTTTTGGCGGCTACTTGTTTTAAATAGTAAAATCATTGTTTCTTTTTATAGTCCGATATAATCTCTTGAATGGTCCCTGAACACACTGTGGTAGTGGATCTGGCTCGGGTATACCACACCTGTCTGGCAAATGAATTCTATCCAGATACTCGGCCCGTCGATTCGTACATAATCTGTATTGGTCGTAAAAAATGAGCTCGCACTACCGGATACCCCGCTTGAATTGCTGGCGTATGATACATAGGTGCTGGACAGTTCGTTGGTGTAAATGGTCATGAATGCCGCAGCTGATGTGGAATCCAGGTCATTTACCCAGCGGGCCATTGCCAGTAACACGTTTGCCTGTGCGGTGCTGCTTAACGAGCTTACCTGGATACCAACCTTGGTAGACGGGAAGGTGTTGGTCGTAGAACCGGGTATCATCAGGCAATCGGAGTAGCTGCCGGATATTTTGGCGCTTGTCAATTCCGTACTGCTAAAGGATGCCAGCATATTGGCCATGGCTGTTTCTTCGTCTGCCAATGGAGCGATCACCGTGCCATTCGCATTTGTCCAGGTTTTGGGTTCAAGCCCCTGGTGAGATGGAGTGATACTAACCACAGAACCCGCGTCAAACGTTATATTTCCCGCATAGTGGTGCCCGCCGAACTGCAGCATCCATTTGCCTGTGGTGCTTGGAGTGCCGAGGAAGCAGATCACATAGTAACCCGGTCCATAGCCGCCCCCTGCAGCCGCATACAAAACGCTGTCAGTGTTATTTATTTTAAGAAATTCATCATAGCCCTGATCTGTCGTGGTGCTGGTCGCAGCCGCGATCACTGCTTTTGCCGCGGTTAGCTGTGCGGTGGTCAGGCTGCTGAATGCGAGCCCGTCACGGCAGCTTAAACCACAGGGGAGGTTGCTCCATAGTTTCGCATTGGCAAGATTCAGGGTTAGTACTACGGAAGCCTGCTGCGTAGTCGACAGGGTAGCCAAAAACGCATTTGCCAGACAAACTACTTTTGCAACGCCTGTTGAGCTGGAGCAGTCCGTTGCCGTTGCATTCACCGTCACCGTAAAACTGCAGGACTGCCCGCCAAAAGTGATGGCAAAGCTGGCCGTTCCCGAGGAGGTCGGCGTACCTGTTATATTATAGGTCAAACTGCCCGAACTGGACAGGGTACCCGCCGCCAGTGTTGCGGTCAGGCCCGTGACGCCTGTTGAACTGATGGCGCTTCCAGCCGAGTACGCAACCGAGTTACCTCCTGTATAGGGGATACTGGCTGTGCCTGTATAGGCCACATTGAGAGTAGCGGTCGCTGAGATAGTAGCAGAGGAACAAGTTAAAGCCGTAACAGTAGCAGAGGTAGTGCTGCTGCTGCTGTCTTTCTTACACGCAATGAAGATGGCTGTCATGACTACAGCAGAGGTGATACACAATACAATTTTTCGTTTCATGGTCGTTGATTTTTGTTCAGTAAATAGTACGTGCGTTTGCGGCAGGCGTTGCCATTTCGAACAAAAATCCCGGGATAAAAGAGGTAAATAGTGGTGAATATATCTGATTCAGGGGTGAAAACGACGGGTCAGCTATACCTGTTAAAAAAGAGCCTTAAGGTTCTCCTCATAGTTTTTCCCAACCGGTATTTCCTCCCCGGCGATGCTGATCATCTTTTGTTTGATCGATTCAATGTGTTTTATCGAAATGATATAGGAACGATGTACCCGCAGAAATTCCTTTTTGCTTAGCTTTTCCATCAGGGATTTCATCGTCAGCCTGACGACAACCGGCTGCTGGTTCTGCAAATGGATCTTAAGATAATTGTCCAGCCCCTCGATAAAAAGAATATCGGCGAGAACTACCTTGATCACCCCATAATCTGCTTTCAGCATCAGGAACTTCGCTGTCTCAGGAGCGTTCGCATGGTGTACCAGGTTAAAGATCTCATTGGCCCTTTGTACCGCTCTCTCGAACCGCTCCAGGGTGAAGGGCTTCAACAGGTAATCGAGCGCTCCCAGGTCATAGCTTTCTAAGGCATATTCACTATATGACGTCGTAAAGATCAGCATGGGTTTATGCCGCAGCGACCTGAAAAAATCCATCCCTGATATGGAAGGCATATTGATATCCAGTAAGAGCAGGTCTATAGGGTTCTTTTCAAGGTATTGCAATGCACTGCTTGTACGGGTGAACCCTTTTTCATAAGATAAAAAGTCAAAATTTTTGCAATACACTTCGATGATGTCCAGGGGAAGGGGCTCATCGTCAACGGCAATTACTTTGATCATACCAATTCAAGGTTGAGTGTGACGAAATACGTTTTATCATCCTGGTTTACCTCGATCGAATGTTTACCCGGGTAAAGCAGATGGAGACGTTGCCCGGTATTTTCAATTCCGATACCGGTTGAATCGAAGTTTTTAGCAAGGAGTACTTTTTTGTTATATACAGACATAATCAGCCCTGTGCCGGTGACCCGGATTTTCACTTCCACCACGCAGTCTTCCTCATCCGGGTTGACCCCATATTTAAACGCGTTTTCAATATAGGTGATCAATATCAAAGGGGCAATGTTTTTATTACCGGGATCACCTGAACACTCGTAACGCACCTGGGTTGTACTTCCGATTCTTGCCTTTTGCAGCTCCATATAATTCCTGATATAGTCAAGTTCCTTGTTTAAGGGAATCTTATAATCGTGGGCATCTTTAATTACATATCGCATCAGACCGGAAAGGTTAATGATGGCAGCCGGGGCCCTGTCATCTTTTTTTATCGACAGCCCGTAAATACTGTTCAGCGTGTTAAACAGAAAATGCGGGTTTATCTGCGATTTAAGCGACGCTAGTTCTGCTTTCAGCTTTTCTTCTTTGAGGGCAGATAAATGTTCCCTTGTCCGCAGGAGAAAGGCGAAAAAGACAGCCGTAAAAAACAGGTACAGGTGGCGTCTGAACTCATCAAATACGAAGGAAGCTATCGTGAAGGGGCGGTGGGGGTGTAGATATCCCCCTGAAGGTCCTTGTCTGTCCATTTCGGGTGGGGGAGCTTCAATCCCTACTAAGTGTATGCCCGCCAGGTGAGGGAGTGTCATTGTTAATGATAAAAAGAGGGCAACACATACGATGTACTGTATATAATGGCGCTTGAAAAAAAGCCTGGGAATGAGGATGTAATAGTTAAAATAAAAAAAACAAAGCAGTACGAAGTTGGCGACCGTGTCCTGTACAAACACCCGGGTTAAGGCAAAAAAAGACTCCCCCGGCAGTCGCATAAAGGCCAGCGTAGGCACCACCAGGAAGAGGATAATAAAAGAAGCATGGGTCCATACATTATCTTGTTTTCGCTTTATATGCATCCGGGTGGTTTGGGGCAAAATTCGCTATTCTTTTGTTCCGCAGCCGAATATTGGGACAAAACAAGGTTTTATTGGGGTAAAACAGGGGCCTCCGCCGGCCGCTCACCCCAAAACGAAAAAACCTCCAAGGCTAGTTGAAGGTTTTTCGATTAGCCCTAGAATAATATTTTTTGTGCCCAGGCTACCCGGCCGTCTATGAAAAGGACGACCACACGGCCTCCTTTGCCGTTCCCATTGGAAAGCGGTATGCGAGTCATGCCCTGGCTAAATGCCATTTCCCTTTTCTGCAATACCTGCCCCGTCACCGTGTATATTGCCAGCAAGCCCTTACAAAAGCCAGCCGAATTGACGACAAGCGACATATCCGCCGGATCATTTCCCGACAAATACACATTTTTCAACCTGGAGGAAGTCACCCCTATCGTGATCACTGACGAGTAATAGGCATTCCCCTGCGCGGTAACTGCCTTTATTCTGTAAAGGTTATTCCCTTCTTCGGGATGAGCGTCTGTAAATGAAAAGGAACCAGGTCCCGTCCCGGCGGAACTAACCCCTCCCGGAACAAGCCCCAACGCCCGAAATACACTGTCACCATTGGTCCTCTCGACGATATAGGAAATATCGGGACTTTGGTCCAGCGTCTCCCACTGAAGATATACCTCCTGTCCAACATATTTTCCATGTAGCTGAAGCCCGGTGGCCTCCAGCGGTGTGAACATGGCAGCGTTTACAGCAGTGGATGCCAGGGCCGTACAACCATTTCGTTCCTCGGTGACCATCAGGTTATAAGTGCCCCAGACCGTATCTGTTACGGGATTCTGTACCGTAGACGTGAATCCGCCGGGCCCGCTCCAATTCCAGAGCAACCCATGCGAGCCGCCAAAAGGAGTCGGATAATTGCTGGCGCTTGTATTTCCGCCATAAAGATTCAAATTCCTGCCCGATAAACCGGAAAACGCCGATGCCACAGGAGGGAAACTATCAACCGGTACTACGATGGTATCAACCAGCGCGGTGGGACATCCCTGGGCAGGAGAAGCAGATACGATATAAGAACCACCGGACCGGACGGTTATCAGCGAACTGTCTGCATTAGTACCCGAAATAGTACCGCCGTTCATAGCCTGCCAGGTATAGTACCCGGCAGTCGTATTGTTGGTAAGGACAATGGTCCCGGTCGGATGATTGCAACGCAGCGTATCTGTCTTTAACGAAAAATCCATTACCGGTGAACGAAGAAAAGTCAATGGTGCTACAAAGTCCTGCAGGTTGGCAGTAAAAGAGCTGGAAGACCTGGATTTGAAAAAAATATTGGAGAACAGCGATTGGCAGGGATTCAGTGCCGGATACATGGCCGGATCCACGCCAATACGGGTTAGATTAAGCCCCACCTCAATGAATTGCTGCGATTGGTAGTACGCGCTCCAACCGCTGCCGCTGGCTGTAGTGCCCCAGGGAGTCGCATACGTCGTATCCTGTGCAGGAGTCGCTGAATAATTGGAAATACCGCCGCCGAATGCTGTGATTCCGGTCTTGGAGACGATGGATGCATATCCATAGGTAGAACCCGCCGAACTGCTGTAGTTGCCGTTGAAATTAAAATGAGTGGGAGATTGAGCTCCGCCGTAGTACGTGCTAAAGGTCGTCTGGCTTATCCATATCCTGACGTCGATCACGGGCACTGTGCCCGGAGTGCTGGTGGTGGCAATGATCAGGTCTCCGGTTTGTATAATATTCCCGCCGGCATCGAAGAGCCATTCTGTATGTCCCTGGCTTGTACCCGAAGACGAAAAAATACCGGATGCCGCATTATAGGTAAAGCTGTTTTTATAAAGCTCCACATCGAAATAGCTGTTGCCGTTGGTTGAATAAATAGATGCACCCGTAAACAGCCATAGAGAATCGCGCACATTGATACCGTCCCGTCGCATATGTGCAAACACATCCACCAGGTCGTTCTTGCCCGGTGTAGAAGCAACAGCCCCCGACCAAAGGGTAGGATTTTCGCCATTTTTCGCGGCCGAACCGAAAGTAGTCGAGTCCTTCAATGAAGCTGCTGCCATATAATCTTTGCCGTATGCCGCGTCCAGCCACAACTTGCCGCTGACCTTGGCATAAAGCAGCTGCGACATCCTTTTGCTGAAGGAATAGTTACTGCCGGATTGCAGTAAGGACAAATAGTACGATGCGTTGGACGTATCAATAACACCATTGCCTTGTAAAGAAGGCGAGAACCAGTCGTCGCTGGTAATGTCGCCTGTAGCTATGCCATATTTCATGTAATTGCTCCGGGTATCTGCATCGACGCCGAAGCCGGAATAAAGACCCCCGTTATTCAATTGGGCGATACCGGCAAAAGGGAACAGACAGATCAACAGCACCAATGGGAATAGTAAACGTGTTTTCATAAGTAACGGATTTATTTCATAGGCAAAGGATACAAAAAAGGTCCTTCCGAAAATCGGAAGGACTTACTTATCACTTATTCGACTAATCGTCATGCTTTTGGTGACCATACGCATGCCCCCTTCCATTCCGCCCCGGGTGATCATAGCGGTCCTCCTGGCCTTCAACATGCTCATGGTCGCGGATCGCCACCTGCTGTCCATAGCTGTCCTTATACCTGCCATACCGTTCTCTGTAGACCTCGCAATGCCTGTAAGGTTCCGGCTCATTCACTACGACCTTATATCCCCTATAGATGTCATAGGACCGGTACTGTTCCGGTAAAGCACCCGCAAATACCCAATGGCCCCGTTCCGGATACACGAACTGCTGCCTGGGCACGGAATAGTAGACATCGATGTCGGGCATGTAATAATAATCCACATGATCGTATCCTACCGGCCCCCATTGTGGCTGGGAGCCGATATTGACATTTATGCTCACGTGCACCTGGCCAACCGTATTTTTTGTGTAGAAAACCCCTCCTAATAACAAGGACAACAGCATGATCTTATTCATGTTTCAATTTTTTATTTTTTCCTACTTCTTAACCAGCGTTACCGTCCCTGCATTTGTCACAACCCCGGTACTTACGTTTACCGCAAAAGCCGTATCCCGGTAAGTCGAATCCTGGGCATGGAACAATAGGTTCCAGTTGCCCGCGGTCACGCCCCCGAAGAAATAATAGCCGGTGGCAGAATCCGGTAAGGCCATCAGCGTATCTGTACCCATTGCAGCCCATACCTGAGGCTTGGCGCCAAAGGGTAATACGAAGCCTTTTATGCTGCCTCCGATGGCTTCGGCATAGGTCCGGATAACGGGCTTTAGCAGGTATCCGCCATTGCCGGTTGATACGATTGACCGATTGGCGTCAAAATCGATCCACAAGCGATATACGATGCCAGCGGTAAGCGTGGAATGGATATTGAATTTCAACCCGGATTGCTGGGCCGAAGGGGTTTTCAAAGGATAGGACTGACCGTCTATGACAACCGAGTTGTTATTGCCAAGGACAAGGCGCATTTGAGACAAGTTGCCCGCAGGGAGATCGGCCGAAGCCAGCAAGGTGTCGATACCATTGCTGAATTTCAGCAGGTTGTAGATGCCCGGACGAAGAACATTTACCGTCTGCCATCCGGAACCGGTACCCGTGTCGGAAGACACGTTGACCTCGACTTTCTGAACATCGATGTAAACCGCATTATAATTCGCGGGGCCATCCGTCAACATGACCTGCAAATGCCCGGTGCCGTTGTCAGCACTTTTATTGCAGGATGAAAAAATAAGGCCACCAGTCGCTAATACGGTTAGAATAATGAACAAGAACTTTACAATTTTCATAGCTTACTAAGTTAAAAACGGGTTAAAACATTGGTTTTCAATAGTTAACTATCCCTGCGGGCAGATAGTTTGCCTTGCAGATATAAGACAGAAGAAATGGACCATGGTCCTACTGTTTTTTCAAAAATTCCATTTTTTATCCTATTGAGCTTATTATCTGCGTTTTATCCGTTATTGAAAATTATTTATAATATTGCCGACGTATTTATTGCTAATCTCATACGTGTTTAGGAAAAATGAATCCCGACGAAGAAAAAACCTGGAGATCGATCCAACAAAAGGACGGGCAGGCCTTTGAAAAGTATTACAAAGAGCATTATAAGAGCTTTTTCCTGGCGGCCGTTACCCATCTGAAAGATTCCGGCCGGGCGGAAGAGATCGTCAATGATGTCTTTGTCAGGCTGTGGCAAGGTGCGGATACCCTCCAAATCGAATCTTCCCTGAAATCCTATATCTATCGGGCTGTAATAAACAGGAGCCTCAATGAGCTGGATAAGAATAAAAGGGACTTACTGCGTCAAAAGGAATTAAGACACCGGCCGGAAGATACCTTCGAAATAAAAGAAATAGAAGACAATGAGTTAAAGATCAGCCTTTATAGAGCTATCGACCAACTTCCGGAGCAATGTCAAAAAGTATTTAGGATGAGCCGTTTCGAAGAATTAAAACAACAGGAGATCGCTGACCAGCTCGGCATCTCCATAAAAACCGTAAAAAACCACATAACGCACGCATTAAAACAACTAAACAAGGCCCTGGGTGAATGGCAATCCCTTCCGTTGTGGATTATGATGATAAGGGAATTATTTTAGCCGTCGACTAGGTCTCTGCCCGTTTTTTTATGTCTTATACTTGAAACTATGGATTCTCTGCCTATATATGACAATTTGCCCTGGGAAACGATCGCATCGGCGTTGCAAGGGACTCTTTCCGCCGATGAAGATTTGCGTTTTAGGGAATGGCTTGCCCTTTCTCCTGATAATCAGCATACATATGATCGGCTTCAGCAGATATGGAAGGATAAATTGGCTGATTATGCGTATTACCGCGAGGCGGACGAAGAAAAAGCATG
The DNA here is from genome assembly GCA_035555335.1 of Puia sp. GTDB lineage: Bacteria > Bacteroidota > Bacteroidia > Chitinophagales > Chitinophagaceae > Puia. The sequence goes on along the minus strand of DATMGS010000007.1, from coordinate 19,263 downwards.
GGAAGCCCTTCAACGAACCATGTTCCAACACTCCGGTGGAAAAGTTGCCTCAATGAGCACACGATGGCTGGCAGCGGCAGCTATATTGCTGCTGGTCGTAGGGGCAGGATGGTGGTACCTCTCCCGTAAAAGTGCCGGCATTTTGTATGAGACCGCTCTTGAACAGAAAAAACTGTCCCTCCCGGATGGCTCTACCATCGTTATAAGCCCTGAAACCCGTATCCGGGTCGCCAGTGACTATAATAAAACCGGCAGGACAGTGGTTCTCTCGGCGGGGGAAGCTCATTTTGAGGTATCCCACCAGTCGCAACTACCCTTTACGGTCGACGCGGATGTCGTGACGGTGAAGGATATAGGGACAAGCTTTTCCGTACAAAAAACAGCAGACAGTATAAAAGTTACGGTGACGGCGGGCAAGGTCGCATTTCTTAAAAAAGAGACCGGCGAATCCCGGGAATTATCCGCAGGCAGCTCACTTACTTATTATAATGCAGTACAGCGTTTTGGAGACATCAGGTCCACTGGCTCCTCAATCAGCAGCGCGGGATCTCTACGATTTGACAATACCCCTTTGTTCGAAATTATAGCGGCGCTGCAAAAAATGTCTGGCAAAAAGATCAGCCTGAGCAATGCTGCGCTCGGACAAAAAAGACTAACCGTCCATCTGGATGGCGAATCGGTAGACAACGCCGTCAACATCATCTGTGCTTCCTTAAACCTGGAATCCACTGTAAAAGACGACATATACATTTTAAGCTCCAGGGACAGTGTTATCCACAATTATTAATAAGTATTGATATATATAATAATGGTCGTCTAATGTCGTTTATCTGGTACTTTGCCGATCTAAATCATCTTGATAAGTGTACCGAAGAACCGAATATTCCAAAAAATGGCCGGGAATGGTCCTGGCTTTGCTGTTTTTTCTTTCCTGTTGTCTTTATCATCCCTGTGCTGCGCAGGAAAAAAAAATAATATCCACTCATCTTAGTATTACTGTAAAAGACAGGCCGTTTCCCGAAGTATTATCCATCATTGAGTATAAGACCCATTTTAAATTTGCCTACAGTACCGAACTCATTCAGCAACAAAAAAATGTTTCGGTAACGGCTGCCGATATTTCCTTAGCTGACCTAATGGCTATCCTTTTACATGGCACTTCTCTCACGTACAACATTATCGGAGACCAGGTCGTCCTGCAAAATGGCGCCGCGCCGCCCGGCGGCGATATCACGCTTAGCGGTTTTATAAAGGATGCACAGACAGGAGAATTGCTAATTGGCGCCAGCATCTCTATCCCAGCTGCCAGGACCGGCGTTTTCTCCGACAATTACGGATTTTATTCCGTCACCATACCTTATTCCGATTCCATGACCCTATATATATCTTATGTTGGCTATAAAAGCATTGTCAGGTCTGTGGGCGGACATAACGACCTTTCGCTTTCCTTTTACCTGCCGCATAACGAGGACCAGGAAAACATCAATAAATTAACGATCGCCAATGACAAGAGAGAAGACAATATTAAGAAAAACCAGTCGGCGCTGGTCGACATGTCGACCGACATGGTCGCCGCCGCCCCCTCTGTAAACGGTACCGGCGACGTAATCAGCTCAGTCGAGCTAATGCCGGGCGTACAGTCGGGGATAGATGGAACGCCGGGCTATTTCGTCAGGGGCGGAAATGCCGGTCAAAACCTTATCCTGCTCGATGACGCCTCCCTATACAATCCCAGTCATATATTTGGGCTCGTAGGGGTTTTTAATCCCGTAGCCGTAAAACGCGCCAGCCTCTTGAAAGGCGGCTTTCCGGCATCCTATGGCGACCATGTCAGCTCTGTGCTGGATGTGGTCATGAAAGACGGAAGCAACCAGCAATCCGGAGGAAATCTGGATTTGGGAAGTATCTCATCCGGCCTTACCCTGTATGGCCCGTTACAAACCGGCAAATCGTCTTTTTTGATCTCGGCGCGGAGAAGTACCACCGATCTGTTGCTTCACCCCTTCCTGCATCGAAATTATTTCAGCAATTATTATTTTTACGATCTGAATGCCAAGGTGAATTTTACTTTGTCTCCCAAAGACCGGCTTTTACTAAGCTTTTACAGCGGGAGGGATAAGGATACGTATTCTTCCGATTCTGCGGACATCACCGGGATCAACTATTCAATGCACTTCGGTAATACTGCCTTAACGATGCGATGGAACCACCAGTTTTCGGGCAAATTGGTTTCCAATACCTCCGTGGAATATGACCGCTACCACCAATTCCTTTCTGCCACGCAACAAGGTTATTTTGCTCAACTATATTCCGGCATCAGGGATCTCAACGCAAAAACAAACCTCACTTACTATCTGTCGCCCGGCCACAAAATTAGCGGCGGCGTCGATTATTTATACCAGACACTCTATCCCGCAACGCTAACCGGGAAAATCCCCCCAACCGATTCATCCAACAGCATCATTCCCGCGGATATTCCCCCAAAAACAGCCTCCCGCCTTGCCTTTTACGCCAGTGATGATATGAAATTCGGTCGCCGCTTCCAGGTATATTTCGGTTTGAGGGTGCCCATCTACTTTAAGCCGGGTGTACGATACATCAATATAGAGCCCCGCATTTCACTTTTGTATATGATCGATCCGGCTACAAGCGTAAAGGTCTCTTATACCAATGTTCACCAGTATATTCACCTGGTGCAAAGTTACAATTCCTCCTTTCCGGCCGAAATATGGATCGGTAGCAGCAATGCTGTCCAGCCGCAGGCATCCCAGGAGATTTCCGCAGGGTTGTTCAAGAACTTTTCAGAGAATATTTTTCAGACCAGCATCGAGTTTTATTACAGGGACCTTCGAAATCAAACATTATTTGGCGGCGGAGCAACACCGACGATAGATAATAATATTGAAAGCCAATTGATATTCGGGAGAGAATGGAGCTACGGGACCGAATTGCTGATCCGGAAGAACAGAGGCAAATGGACCGGCTGGGTGGCTTATACGCTCGCGTATGCCAATCAGCATTTTGATTCGCTCAATCTGGGAAAGTCCTTCCCTTTTGCTTACGACAGAAGGAATATGCTGGATGTTTCCACTTCATACGCGATTTCAAAACACTGGAAGGTTGCCGCTAATTTCTTTATGGCCAGTGGTCGTGCATTTACACTCGATACGGATACCAGCTCGGGTCCCGGCACCAATCCGCTGTTCGATAGCCGGGGAAGGGGGCGGGCCCTCGGTCGGGGAAGGAATCGCGATAGCACCTCATACGGCATCAGGGCGGACAATTACAGGCTGAGCCCCTATAACCGGCTTGACCTAAGCGTCCGGTATAAAAGAAACGGGCATATTGGCCGGAGGGATGTCGAAGCAGAATGGATTTTTTCGGTATATAATGTCTATGCACGGCAAAATAGCTCGTTCGTTTACCGCACCATCGACCCGGCCACGCGAAAAGTGATTGCAAAAGAAGTACCTTTCATTCCGGTTATACCTAGTATAACTTACCATTTACAATTTTGAGATTATCGTGTTAGTAAAATTCCCTTTTCGCCCACTCGTATATTTACGATAAAAATCGAGGACTTTCGCTTGATGGAGATATTGATCTTTAGCCTATTTTCGATGTATCCAATTCAAATGAAAAGTCCAAAAAAATCCAGTTAAAATCCAGTTAAAAAGAATCATCCAATTCCGTTAAAAGACCAATGATCGAACCCATTAAAATCCTAAGTCGAACCATCCAATTCCAATGAACACCAAAAGGTCAGACCATTTGACCCCGGTATCCTGAAAAACCTGAACCTGATTCCGTCTGATGAAAGCATTACAAATTCAATTTCTCTTGAAGAACCCCTGACTAATCTTGGGGGTTTTTTCGTTTTATCTAAGCTGTTTCTTCTATATCCTCAAAAAAAGAGCAGACCTCCTCTTTTTTATCCTGAATAGTTCGTTTTTTGGTGCGACTATACTCTTCCACACCTTAAACTATTTCCAATGAAAAGGCTTATTTTTCTTTTTCTCCTGGCTTCGGGCAGCATTCTTCGTCTGCAAGCCCAAAATGTTTTCCCTCTTCCATCCGGCAATGTTGGCATCGGGACTACTACTCCCGCAGTGCCTCTTCAGGTGATTTCATCTAATAATCAGCAGGCGCAGTTTGCTACCCCTAATTCTAATAATACCTGGATTTCCGTTACAAACAGTAGCGGGCAGGTAAATCTGGGGGTTGGATTGGCTCTTCCGCACCCCTATCTCTATTCATACACGGGTGATCTTTTTATCGGCGCAGATGGCAACAATCCTACGTTGTTTGTGAATGGCATGGCAGGAGGCAATGTCGGGATCGGCACCATTACCCCCGCAGCCGCCCTTCACGTAGTTTCAACCGGTTCGCAGGCGGCCTTGTTTAAGCAGGCTAATGCCAGTAATACCTGGATCAGTGTCGCTAATAATACGGGGCAGATGAATATGGGGGTTGGAGCAGCTACCCCGCATCCGTATATCTGGTCCAGTACGGGCAGCTTTTTCATTGGCGACGATGGCAACCCTACTGTATTTGTCAGTGGTATGTATGGTGGCAGCGTAGGCATCGGCACCTTGAATACAGGGACCAATAAGCTGGCGGTGGAAGGAACGATCGCCGCCAGGAAAGTGATAGTAACCCTGTCCAATCCCTTCCCCGACTATGTATTCACACCGGATTACCGGCTGCCATCACTGGAAACCCTGTCCGATTATATCCATGCCCATCATCATTTACCGGAAATCCCTTCCGCAGACAGCGTAGCCAGGAGCGGACTTGACCTGGAAAGTAACCAGGTCGCTTTGTTGAAGAAGATCGAAGAGCTGACCCTCTACGTCATCGCACAGAACAAAAGAACGCAGGAACAGGACCGCAAGCTGGCGGCACTGACCAAAGAGCTCCATAAGCTACAGCGGCAGGCGGCTTCGACACGCTGACAGCCGGTCCCGGCACACTTACAAAATAAGTAGCCCCCAAAAGAATCCAATTCCCGTCCCCGAATAGTAAATTGCAGGGAAGAGACGGAATATGAAAGAACTGAGATCCATCGTTCAGGCATACCGGTCCATCGATTTCTCGAAGACCCGGGCGGCCCTGGCTACCGTAGTCCGGGTAGAGGGCTCCTCCTACCGGCGTGCAGGCGCCCGTATGTTGGTGCTGGATGACGGAACCTACCTGGGAGGCATCAGCGGCGGCTGCCTGGAAGGAGACGCCCTGCGGAGGGCCCGGAAAGGGATTGCCCTGAACCGCCCCTCCGTCATCACCTATGACACGACCCAGGACGATGACTACCAGATAGGGGTGGGCCTGGGTTGCAACGGCATCATCGACGTCCTCTTCACCCCTCTCTACCCGGAAGACCCTAACAATCACCTGAATATCCTGTCCAACCTGACAGCCATCCGGCAACCGGCGATCGTAGTCGCCATCACCGGCTGCCCGGAAAAACCACCGGTTTCATCAGAGGCCGCCCCGACCCCGGCATTCCCCCCGGCAGCATCCGTCACGGATTCCCTGGCTTCGGCTCCCCTGGGCCAGGCCCTCCTCTACACCACCGACCTTGCCTTCTTTTCCTCTTTCTCCATAAAAGAGATTGCCCCGGCCGTTCTGCGGGACATAAAGAATAGCCTGACCGAACGCAGCTCCCGGACGATGACCTATGACACCGTCGACGGTCCTGTAAAAGTCTTTATCGAGTGCATCCTGCCGACCACCCATATCGCCGCCTTCGGCGGAAACCATGATATCCTCACGCTGCTGCGACAGGCAAAAGAACAGGGCTGGGATACCACCGTGGTAATGAATACGGCCAAAGCCGGTAAGGATATCACGACGACAGCTACCCGCGTGCTAGACTCTTCTGATTCTCCGCTGATCGACTCCCGCAGAACGCCACCCACCGTCGCCACTTCCCCGCAGGTCAACACGCCTTCAGTCGTTCCGCTGATCGACTCCTACACCGCCATCCTTTTGATGTCGCATGACTATAAAACGGATTTTCATAACCTGCAGCAGGCCCTGCTCACGGATGCCGCTTATATCGGACTGCTGGGCCCGCGCAAGCGGGCCGAAAAAATGCTGGACGCCCTTGCGGCAGCAGGTCATCCGGTTTCCCCTTCCAACCGGCAACGTTTATATGCACCCGCAGGTCTGGATATCGGCGCCGCAACTCCCGAAGAGATTGCCCTCTCCATCCTCGCAGAGATCCGCAGCCACTTCGCCGGCCGGCAGGGTATGTCGCTGCGCTTACGGGAAGGCACCATCTACGGTAATCCCACTTTATAACACACCCTCGCAAGCCATATTCCGGCAACAATCGTTCCCGGGAACGATTGCGTAAATAAACCTCCCTCCACCTCTCCCTTTACGCGGATATCTTTCGTAGCATTGAGTTGATTATCGCCATAGCCCATCATGCTATAGCGTACTGTCCTAACGATTCGCCCACTCCAAAAATAGACTGCCATATGAAGAAACTCCTGGTTCTCTTATGTTTGACCATTGCATTGCAATACACCCTGCGGGCCCAAAGTCCACTGATCAAGGGCCGGGTGATCGATGACAGCACAGGCTCCCCCATTCCGGACGTCTCCGTAATGCTCTCCGGCACCAACAAAGGCTCCACCACAGGCCCCGACGGTTCATTCACGTTAGCCTTCCCCTCCGATGCCAGGCGGCACAATCTGGTCGTTTCCTATACCGGGTACGGATCGGTATCCATCCCCATCACCGCCCCTTCCGACAAGATCGTAGTCCGGCTGAAAAAACAGGCCAGGGACCTGGAAGACGTGATCGTCATCGGCTACCAGTCCGTTAAAAGAAAAGACGTGCTGGCCTCCGTATCCTCCGTGACTTCCCGGGAACTAAGGGACATTCCCCACAATTCTGCCGAAGAATCCCTCGCCGGAAGACTGGCCGGCGTACAGGTCACCGGCTCCGAAGGATCACCCAACGCACAGGTACTCATCCGGGTGAGGGGAGGAGGCTCCATCACACAGGACAACTCACCCTTATACGTAGTGGATGGCATCCAGGTAGACAATGCCTTATCGACCCTGTCCATCCAGGATATCGAATCCATCAACGTATTGAAAGACGCAGCCTCCACCTCCATCTACGGGGCCAGAGGAGCCAACGGAGTAGTGATCATCACCACCAAAGGAGGAAGGAATACCGGAGGCAAGACCATCATCTCCTATACCGGATTCGTAGGTATCAACAAACTGGAGAAAGAATTGCCGGTACTGAGCCCCTATGATTATATGTACTATCAGTACGAGCGGGCCAAACAGACCGGAGATAGCAGCGGCATCACCCCCTTTGGCTATAGCTGGGACTCCGTTCAGAAATATAAACAGGTTCCGGCCTATGACTGGCAGCACAAGCTCTTCGGACGCAACGCCTTCCAGCAGACCCATAATGTCAGCATGACCGGCGGGACGGAACAGACCCAATACAACCTAAGTGCTACCGATAACCGGCAGGACGGTATTATGCTCAACTCCGACTATGACCGTAAGCTGGTCGCCTTCCGGCTGGATCACAGGGCCGCTGAAAACCTGAAAGCCGGATTCAATGTCCGCTATAATAATACCACCATCAACGGAGCCGGCACCTCCAATACCGGTTCCTCCGCCCTCAACTTCCTGCGGCAGGTGGTCCGGTACAAGCCCTTCCTCGCACAGGGACAAAGCGACGCCAGCTTTGACCAAAGCTACTATACGGAGACCAATGCCAACAGTCTGGCCCTGGTCAACCCCGTCCTGCTGAATAATGCACAATACCGGAAGACGTATAACAGTATCCTCGACGTAAATGCCTATGCCAACTATACCTTCACCAAATGGCTTTCCTTCCGCAGTACGGTCGGATATGATAATAACAACCTCCGGTCGGATGCTTTTGACGACACCCTCACCTATAATGCGAAATCCAATGGAGCCGGCCAGCCGATCGCTTCCATTAACAGCACGGTGAAAACCAGCGTCGATAACTCCAATGTATTCACCTTGTCCAATGCCAATATTGGCGGTCGATTCAAGGAGCACAATGATCTCACCCTCATCGCAGGAGAAGAGACCTACCAGACCCATGAAAAAGACTATTATATAGAGACCCGCTACTTCCCACTCGGGACCACCTCCTCGGCGGCGCTGGGAAATATGAACCTGGGAACACCTCCCAATTCCAGCCTAATCGAACCTAAACCCACTTCCACCGATATAAGCACGACCCTGCTCTCCTTCTTCAGCAGGGTCACCTACGGCTATGACAAGAAATACCTGGCCACCGTCTCTTTCCGGCAGATGCCTCTTCCTTATTTGCAGCTGTCAACCGCTGGGGATACTTTCCCGCCGCCACAGTGGCCTGGAGGATCTCCCAGGAGAGGTTTATGGAAAAGCTGGATTTTGTAAATGACCTGAAAGTCCGGGTCTCCTATGGCGCTGCCGGGAATAACCGGATCGCCCCATATCAATACCTGACCCAATTCAATACCAATTCTCAATACGGCCTGAATAACCAGCTGGTGACCGGCTACGCTTCCGCCGGACTCACCAACCCCGGCCTGAAATGGGAGACCACCGTCTCACGTAACCTGGGCTTCGACGCCAGCTTATTCAAAGACCGGTTTGGCTTTACTGTGGACATCTATTCCAATTCGACGCATAACCTGCTGGTCAATACGCCCGTACCCACTAGTTCGGGCTATACCTCCCAGCTTCAGAATGTGGGCTCGACCAGCAACAAAGGAGTCGAGATCCAATTAAGCGCCACCATCATACAGAACACGAATTTCAGCTGGACAGCGCTCTATAACATGTCCTTCAATACGAACAAGATCACCAGCCTGGGCCAGCAGACTTCCTATTTCCAGAATTCCAACTGGGCCGGATCCGGCAACCCCGCCGATTACATCGTTAAAGTTGGGCAGCCCGTAGGCTCCATGTGGGGCCTGGTGACCGATGGCTACTATAAAACGAGCGATTTTAATTATAACCCCGCTACCCGCGTCTATACCCTGAAACCCGGCCAGTCCAACGACGCCTCTATCACAGCCTCTACGCCGCAGCCCGGCAGCATCAAATTCCGGGGGCTCAACGGAGACACCGTGATCTCCGCCAATGACAGGACCATTATCGGACAGGCCGCTCCTAAATTCTTCGGCGGCTTCGGCCAGCAGTTCCGGTACAAGAACTTCGACTGTAGCATTTTCCTCAACTTCCAGTACGGCAACAAAGTGTATAACTATAATAAGCTGGAATTCTCCAGCGGTTACACACCCGGAGCTAACCTCGTAGGGATCATGAAAGATCGCTGGCATACCGTCGATAATAACGGAGTCGTATACGAATCGCTGGTGAATGGACAGGTAGTAGGCGCCTCCCCGGATTCCCTCAACGCCCTCAACAAAGGCGCTAAGCTATGGGTCCCTCTGGTCGGCTCCAGCTCCACTTCCTTCTCCCCTCAATCCTGGGCAGTGGAAGACGCTTCCTTTATCCGCATCAACAACATCACCCTGGGATATAGCCTGCCGGCCAGCCTGTTGCACAAGATGAAGATCACCCGACTGCGCGTATATGGCACCGTGAACAATGTAGCCGTTATCACCGGCTATAGCGGCTACGACCCGGAAGTGAATACCCGGCGCGATACCCCGGTTACCCCGGGAGTCGATTATTCGGCTTACCCGCGCAGTAGGAGTTTTATTTTCGGAATTAATGTGACCTTTTAGGTCACATTAATTCCGAAAATGCCCGAAGGGCCATCATTAGACTCGGCGTAAAAAATGCCGGCATTTTTTGCGCCGCTCACCCGAAGGACTATAGTCCTTCGGATATTCTAAAACGAATTTCAACCATCGACATATGCAACGAAAATTCTTATATCATATCCTCCTCGCCGCCTCTACCTGCCCCATCCTGTTCACCGGCTCCTGCAAAAAATATCTGGAACCGGCCCCTGTCTCCTCATTCAGCACGGAATACGTCTTCAGCAACGTGCAGAATACCCAAAAAGCCGTCCTGGCGACTTACCAGGACCTGACCGGCGACAATGGATACGGCATCCGCATCAGCATGTACTTCCCCTACGATAATGACGAAATGATAGCGATGCACCAGCTGGGGGACAATGACCGCGGCGATATCGCCCACTATAACCTCAATGCCGGCAACCTGCAGCTCAACTCCCCCTGGAACCAGCTCTACCAGGGAATCGAAAGAGCGAATATCTGTATCTACAATATCCCCCTCATGGATATGTACACGAAGGGTACCGACCAACAGAAGGGTGAACTGAAGAGACTTTACGGCGAGGCATTGACCCTGCGGGCGCAATTCTATCACGAGCTGGTGCGGAACTGGGGCGATGTACCCGCCCAGTGGCTGCCCTCCGCTATGCTGCCAACCCTCTTCCTGAAGAAGACGGACCGCGATACCATCTATAACCACCTGCTCAACGACCTGGCAATGGCCGACACCCTGGTGCCCTGGAGAACGGAAGTGGCGGCGCTGGGAGACCCGGTTGATGAACGCATCACCAAGGGCGCCGTTAAAGGTTTACGCGCCCGTATCGCCCTCTGCAGGGGCGGCTATTCCCTAAGAAGGGCCTCCAGCATGTATGGTCAGGTAATGGCCCGCCCCGCCGATTACAAGACCTACTACCAGATCGCCTGGAACGAATGCAGCGACCTCCTGGCGAACAGGAGCCAGCATACCCTGAACCCCAGCTTCCAGACCGTTTTCAAAAATGCCATCGACGCCCACACCTTTGATCCCCGGGGTGAAATAATGTTCCAGGTGGCCATGGCTGGTGGCACCGGCTCTTACGATAGCAAGCTGGGATACTACGACGGCGTAAAGGTGAATGCCTCCCTCACCGGCAACGCGGCTATTGCAGTGTTGCCCACTTACTTCTACCTCTTCGACTCTACAGACACCCGCAGAGATGTCACCTGCGCCGCCTATGAAGTAAAAGCCGACCTGGACTCCCTGACAGGCCACCCGCTGACGACCCTCGTGGAAGCCAAGTTCAGAAGGGACTGGATCTCCAACCCCTCCCAGATGACTTCCACAGCGCAATACTATGGCCTGGACTGGCCCATCCTCCGCTTCCCGGATGTATTGCTCATGTTCGCCGAGGCCGACAACGAACTCAACGGAGCGCCTTCATCGGCCGCCATCGCCGCCTTCGAAGAAGTACGGACAAGAGGATATGGAGGCAATGCCGCCCTCATCGGGACAACCCCTACGGACCACGATGGCTTCTTCAACGCTATCGTGAAAGAGCGCTCCCTGGAATTCGGCGGCGAAGGTATCCGCAAATTCGACCTGATCCGCTGGAACCTGCTCGGCCAGCGACTAGCCGACGCCAAGACGAACTTAACCAACCTATCCCTCCGGACCGGCGGCTTTACCGGCGCCTATAATACGAGCACCATCGATTTCAGCCAGCTGCCCGACAGCATGTTTTATAAGAAAGCCTCCTTTATCGAAACGGGCGTCAACTGGACCGCTTCCTTTTATCACCCCCGGACCGTATCTTCCGTTTCGGGAGCTACCAAAGTGGCCTGGGTGACCAAGGCAGTGGCGAACGTCCTCAGCTCTACCGGCGCTTCCAACGGATATGCATTTTATTTTACCGCCAATCATAGCGAACTGTTTCCCATACCCACCAGTGCGCTCCAGGCGAATTATAATTTAGTACAGGACTATGGATATTGATCAACTTCTGGCGCCGCTCACCCAATGCTTGTGGACCCGCATCCACCGGATTCTTTTCGGGGTCGCGCTCACGCTGCTTTCTTTCATGCCCCCTCCGGGAAAAAAAATAAAAGTCTGGCTGATCGGCGATTCTACCATGTCGGACAAAGAAGCCCGCGCCTACCCCGAAACCGGCTGGGGCATGCCCTTCGCCGGTTTCTTCGACTCCACCGTCACCGTGGACAACCGCGCAAAGAACGGCCGCAGCACCAAGTCCTTTATTGCCGAACAAAGATGGCAGTCGGTAGAAGGCGATCTGAAAGAAGGCGATTATGTCCTCATCCAGTTCGGTCATAACGATGAAGTCCCCACGAAAACAACCTATACCCCCGAAAAGGACTTCGCCGCCAACCTCGTCCGGTTCATCACCGGATCCCGAAATAAAAAAGCCACCCCCATTCTCATCACCCCCGTCGCCCGCCGCAAATTCGATTCCTCCGGCCATATCGAAGAGACTCATGCAATCTATGCCGCCATCGTTCGCCAGGTGGCTGCCGAACAACAAGTCCCTCTGATCGATCTGGATAAGGAGAGCCAGGCTCTGATCCAGCAATTCGAGGACTCCCGGCTCCTCTTCAACTACCTGGAACCCGGACAAAACCCCAACTATCCCGAAGGCAAAAAAGACGATACCCATTTTAGTGAGCTGGGTGCCCGTAAAATGGCCGAAATCGTACTCGCCGGCATCCGTACCCTGAAATTGGGATTGGCCGACCGGATCGCGGTCTCCGACAGCGCGCCCCGGATCGACCCAGCGCCTTTTGCCGACAATGCCGGTCATTGGTACGCTATTTTTGATAAAAAGAATATCATCAGCCCCCTCCCGGATCGTCCCCGGTACAAGCCGGCTGAATTGACAAATATTGCCGATAACATCCTGCTTTTTCAGAAAACGAATGGAGGCTGGCCCAAGAACTACGACATCTTTGCCATTCTGACCGACTCCCAAAAAGACAGCGTGGCCGCCGCCAAAAGCCTCTCCAATACCACCTTTGATAATGGCAGCACCTATACCCAGATCACCGCTTTGGCCATCGCATACTCGGCCACCCATACCGAAAAATATAAAACCGCTGCGATAAAAGGACTGGACTTCATCTTACAGTCGCAGTATAAAAACGGAGGCTGGCCGCAATACTATCCCCTCGAAGCAGGCTACAGCCGCTGTATCACCTATAATGACGGCGTTATGGAAGGCATCATGAAGTTGCTGAAGGATATTAAAGAAAATAATCCCCGATATGCTTTTGTGGACGCCGGTAAAAGAGCAGCGCTGGTCGCCGCTTATGCAAAAGGGCTGACATGCATACTTCGCACCCAGATCAATGATGCCGGCACGCCGACCGCATGGTGCCAGCAATACGATGAAGTCTCTTTAAAACCGGCCTGGGCGAGAAAATTCGAACCCCCTTCCATCTGCAATAAAGAGAGCGCCGGTATCGTCCTTTTCTTAATGAGCATCGAACACCCCGATAAAGAAATAACAGCCGCCATACAGAATGCCGTTGCCTGGTTCGCAGAATCCCGGATCTACAACACCCGGATCAGGACAATTCCCGCGCCCCGCACGGTAACCCCTTTCCGCGTTTCCGTTTCCGATAAGGTAGCCGTGACCGATAGTACCGCGCCGCCCATCTGGACCCGCTATTATGAACTTAAAACGCATCGGCCCATTTTTTGCAATCGCGACAGCAAGATCGTTTACTCCCTTGCCGAAGTACAACGTGAACGACGCGACGGCTACGGATGGTACACCTACGATCCACAAAAAGTGCTCGACCAATACCCGGCATGGCAGAAAAAAAGCAACCCTGCTCCGGCGGTCGTCCACGGACCGCAACAGGCCGATCCGCAATATCTCACCGTCGCCCAGGACGGCAGCGGCGACTACACCACCGTCCAGGCCGCCCTCGACGCCATACCCCTGCACAACACCCGAAAGATCACCCTCTTCATAAAGAACGGTCTCTACCGGGAGAAACTTCATCTCGACTCCACCAAAGACCTCGTGACCCTTATCGGCGAAGACCAGTCCAATACCATCCTCACCTATGACGATCACCCGGGCAAAGTCTCCCCCCAGGGCGACAGCATCAATACCCGATCCTCCTATAGTTTTCTGATCCGGGCCGATGAATTCTCCGCACAACAGATCACCTTCCGCAATGACGCAGGCTTTTCCGCCGGCCAGGCCGTAGCCCTCGAAGTGCAGGGCGATAGGGCCCGGTTCAGCAATTGCCGGATCGTCGGGAACCAGGATATCCTTTTTCTCAACAGCGATAAAAGCCGCCAGTATTACCAGAACTGCTATATAGAAGGCACCACCGATTTTATCTTTGGCGCCGCCACCGCCTGGTTCAGCGGGTGCCGGATCCATAGTAAAAAGAATTCCCATCTGACGGCGGCCTCCACCCCACAGGAACATCTCTATGGATTTGTCTTTTATGATTGCACGCTTACCGGCGACACTTCCATACACAATGCCTCTCTTGGCCGCCCCTGGCGGCCATATGCATCCGTTACCTACCTTCATTGTTATATCGGCCCATTCATCCGGCCCGAAGGCTGGTCCAACTGGAATAACACGGAGAACTACCGGACCGCCCGTTACAGCGAATACCGGAATTACGGCCCGGGATCGGATACCACCTCGCGGGTGTCCTGGTCTCATCAATTAACAGACGCAGCCGCACAACGGATCACTTTTAAAAATATCTTCGGTGACTGGAATCCGGAATCACAACCCAATTAATTCGATCATGAAAATGAAAAGCATACTACTATTTTGTGCAATGGCTGCGAATGCAGCCATTGCACAAAATTATTCATGGGACCATCTCCCCGTCATAGAATCCCCCGTCTTCAAAAAAGATACCTTCACTATTGCCGCCTACGGCGCTATCCCCGACGGTATCACCCTCAACACCATCGCCATCAACAAGGCGATCGACGATTGCAGCCGCCGGGGTGGGGGAGTGGTGCTCGTACCGGCCGGCTATTGGCTGACCGGTCCCATCGTACTCCGATCCGGTGTCAACTTCCATATCGACCGCGCCGCTATCCTCCAGTTTACTGCCGACCCCGATCAATACCCCATCATTGCCGGCAACTGGGAAGGCCACCCCGCCGCCCGCTGCCAATCCCCCCTTTCCGGTACCGACCTGGAAAATATCGCCGTCACCGGCACCGGTGTCATCGATGGCAATGGCGACGCCTGGCGATGGATCGCCAAAGACCGCCTCACCGAAGGCGAGTGGAAAAAAAGAGTGGCCTCCGGCGGCGTCCTCACCGAAGACGGCAAGACCTGGTTCCCATCGGCCAAATCCCTCAAAGGCTACCGGACAAAAGAGGCCGGCGTGCTGAAACCCGGAATGTCATTGCAATCATTCGAAGATATCCGCGACTTCCTGCGTCCCAACCTCCTCGTGCTGACGAATTGTAAAAAAGTATTGCTGGATGGCCCCAGCTTCCAGAACTCCCCGGCCTGGTGCCTGCATACGCTGCTATGCGAGCAGCTGACCATCCATGACGTACATGTCCGGAACCCCTGGTATGCCGCCAATGGCGATGGCATCGATATCGAATCCTGTAAGAACGTGCTCCTGGAGAACAGCACCTTCGACGCCGGAGACGACGGCATCTGCATCAAATCAGGCCGCGACGAAGACGGCCGCAAAAGAGGCCGGCCAACCGAGAACGTCATCGTCCGGGATAATATCGTCTACCGCGCTCACGGAGGTTTTGTCATCGGCAGCGAAATGTCCGGAGGAGCCCGTAATATCTTTGTATACAACTGCTCCTTCCAGGGCACGGATATCGGCCTTCGGTTCAAAACCGTCCGCGGACGGGGAGGCGTCGTAGAAAAGATCTATGTAAAGAACATCAGCATGAAAGACATTGTCCACCAGGCCATCTTTCTGGATATGTATTACTTCGCCAAACCACCCTCCATCGCAGAGACCTATGCCGGAACGGCACCCCCCTTAGTCCCCCCGGTAACGGAAGCGACCCCGCAGTTTCGCGACATTCATATCAGCCATATCGTTTGCGATGGCGCCGAAGAAGGCATCTTCGTAAGAGGCCTCCCCGAGATGAGCATTAAAGATATTTACCTCGACAATATGGTGCTAAAAGCTGCTAAAGGAGCCGAGCTCACCGCAGCCAAGGGTATCACTATGAAAAATATCCGGCTGGTAACAACGGCAGGCCCTACACCGGTCATTTACATCGAGAACAGCAGTGACCTGCTCTTCGATAACATCCAATACAACCCCGGCGCTGCAACCGTCTTCAGCATCAACGGCGACAAATGCAGCAGCATCCGTGTCGAACACACCGATACCACAGGCGCATCCCATCCGGTGACTTTTAATTATGGAGCAATAGAAAGGATGCTGAAAATCGAAATCCCGGCTGCAAAAACCCGCTAAATTTTGGGCTGGTAGCCGCATCCCATCATTAAAAGGCATAATATTGAGGGATCAACGTAAATTAATGATTATGACACCAGTTAAGACAGCTCTGTGCTCTTTTGGAATGTCCGGCCGCGTATTCCATGCCCCCTTTTTACACCTGCATCCCGGCTTTGAATTGTATTCAGTCTGGGAGAGAGATAAGAACCTGGCTGTAGCCCTTTATCCCTATGTAAAGACCGTTCGCTCCCTGGAAGAAATATTGGAAGATCCCGCCGTTGAGCTGGTCGTTGTCAACACACCGAACTACACGCATTTCGAGTATACAAAAAAAGCATTGCTTGCCGGGAAGCATGTGGTAGTGGAAAAACCCTTCGCCGTCACCGTTCAGGAAGGAGAAGAATTAGGCGCCCTTGCCAAGTCCACCGGGAAAAAGCTGTCCGTCTACCAGAGCCGACGGTACGATAGCGACGCCAAGACCCTGCGACAAGTGGTGGAAGGTAACTGGCTCGGACATATCGTAGAGGCCGAGATCCATTATGACCGCTATACCGTGGTGCTAAGCCCCAAAGTGCATAAAGAGACCCCCGGACCCGGCAGAGGCCTGCTCTATGACCTGGGATCTCATCTGATAGACCAGGTATTGCAGCTGTTTGGAATGCCTTCTGCCGTATTTGCCGACATCGGTATCATACGCCCTATTTCCAAGGTCGATGATTATATGGAGCTTCTTCTGTACTACCCCGCCGCACGCAACCTCCGGGTAAGGCTCAAGTCGAGCTACCTGGTAAGGGAACCCCTGCCCGCCTTTGCTTTTTACGGCTCTCTGGGGACTTTTATCAAACCCAAGGGCGACCCGCAGGAACAACATCTTCTCCTGGGCGAGCTGCCAGAAGGCAAAGACTGGGGAGTAGAGCCCGAGAGCGCCAAAGGACTCCTGCATACAGAAAAGGACGGCAAAGTGATCCGGGAATATATCCCTTCCCTAAAAGGTAATTACGGAGAGTTCTATGACGACATGTATGAGGCCATTCGCAATGACAAACCCGTACCCGTAACGCCGGAAGAGGGGACCAATATCCTGCGCATCATTGTGGCCGCCTACCAGAGCAGCAGTGAGAAGAAGGTGATTGAGCTACGGTAACGATTGCGTAAATAAATAGAGCCGGCATATCCGGTGTTCATCAAATACTATGTACAATTGTTTAAAATGAGACATTTTGTATATGCTATATTCATTTGCCTGAGTGTACCTGCGGCATCCGCCCAACCGCGGATCGTCGTCGACTCAGCCGGCCATGGCGACTTCCGCACCATCCAGGAAGCGCTCAACAGCCTCAGCGAACAGTCGCCGGCCCCCAGAACGATCTTCATCCGCAAAGGCATCTACAACGAAAAGATCTGGGGTGTCGCTACCCTCAATCTTCGGGGCAGCGACATTACCCTCAACGGACCCGTCTGCATCTGGCACGACGGATCGGTCGACCCGGATTCGAAGACTGTCCTGAAAGATTGCTCCTTTTCCGGATACGATGGATTCAAACTAGGTCGTTATCACCGGGAAGCGCAGTTTTACCTTATCCATTGCTCCTTCGCGGAAAATATGGCCGACCAGGACATTTACCTGGTGCCAACGGCTACCCCCCTTCATTGGGGACGCAGGATCTATTATTACGACTGTCATAAAAAAGGAACCGAATATAAATGGTATGCCAATAACCTGGACCAGGCCGCCGGTTCCCCCGACCCCGGAAAGATCGACCCGGCTTGGGTATTCAAAACAAAATGGGACCCTTTAAACTAAAAAAATAAACGAATGATGATCCGCTCTCTTGCCATATCCTCCCTGCTGGCCTGCACAGCCTTCAGCAGTATCCGTACGCAGGCGCAGACAGGCGCCGAAGCCGCTGCCATCGCCACTACCGTCATGACCACCTGGAAAGATTCGGCCAGCGACAAAGCCGCCCGGTGGACCTATGACGAAAGCCTGGTCTGGCGCGGACTCGAAGGCCTCTGGTACAATACCGGCGATGCCCGCTATTTCAAATATATTCAGCATTGGGCCGACCGCCTCGTTGACAAAGAGGGCAATATCGCCACTTACAAACAGGACGATTACAACCTGGACAATATCCTCGGCGGCAGGATCCTGCTCCTGCTCTACAAAGTCACCAACCAGGAAAAATACTACAAGGCCGCCACTATTTTGAGACAGCAATTAAAAGAGCAGCCCCGCACCAGCGAAGGCAGCTTCTGGCATAAGAAAAAATATACCCGGCAGGTATGGCTGGACGGACTGTATATGGCCCAGCCCTTCTACGCCGAATATGCGGCTCTCTTCCATGAAGACACCGCCTTCAACGATATAACCCGTCAATTCACGACTATCGAGCGCCATGCCCGCGATCCTAAGACAGGCCTGCTCTATCATGGCTGGGACGAGACCCGCCAGGAGAAATGGGCGGACAAAACCTCCGGTCTCTCCTCTCAATTCTGGGGACGCGCCATGGGCTGGTACGGCATGGCCCTGGTGGATGCGCTGGACTACTTCCCGGCAAGACATCCCGGCAGGGCCGCCCTCGTAGCCATCCTGCAACGCTATGCCGCGGCGATCCAGCGAGTGCAGACAGACAGTACCGGCCTCTGGTGGGATATCCTGGACAAACCCGGCGCGGCCGGCAATTATCCCGAAGCGTCTGCCAGCTCCATGTTCGTCTATACCCTGGCTAAAGGGGTGCGGATGGGCTACCTCCCCGCTTCTTATCTGGCCGCCGCCAAAAAAGGGTACGAAGGCATCGTTAACCAGTTCTATATTACCGATGCCGGCGGTGAGTCCGCCCTTCAGGGAACGGTGAGCGTGAGTGGCCTGGGAGGTGATCCTTATCGCGACGGCAGCTATAAATACTATATCGGCGAGAAGGTAGTGACCGATGACCCGAAAGGGCTGGGCGCTTTCCTGCTGGCGGCAAACGAGATAACCCGGTTGTCCACGCAGGGGGTGGGGAGAGGGAGGACGGTTCTTCTGGATACTTATTTTAATAACGAGCATCATAAAGACATCACCGGGGCGA
>DATMGS010000006.1:0-14986 GCA_035555335.1 Puia sp. | reverse complement strand
CGGTGGCAGGAGACTGGAATCTTCACGAGCCTCTTCCAAAGTTGGAGAGGGTCTGTCTCCACTTACCACATAACGATCGGTGTTACCCCGGATCAATCGCAGCTCGGGAAGGTGCATAAGTTGTTGTAGCACCCCGTTCGGATCAGGCCCAAGCGCAACCAGATCGCCTAAAATCCAATACCCATCAACGCCGCCTTTACGCGTAATATCCGCTAATACGGCTTCCAAAGCAATTGCATTTCCGTGAATGTCAGCTAACAAAGCGATCTTCATTGCATAAAAATAATAAATCTCTTCGATGTATTCCTTTGCGAGTGGCGGATTTAATAGATTGAAAATGAATATTTTTGACTGTTTTTATTTAGATCGCAAATTCACTATACACTTTAAACAATATTACAATATGACCATTACCGATAGATAAATGTACCTATAGGCTGAGCACTGCGTGATACAACCATACAAGGATTGAGGATGCGATTCATTCTAGCTCCCGATTCTCTCGACAATGAAAAACCACGGGTAAATATATTAATTGCTGCAATGGAAGGGAAAGAGATTGATGATTTTACCACAACAAATATGAATTATTTAAAAGCAAATATGCCAGAAATTGCCTTGCAAGATAGAGGGAGCATCAATGTATCAGCCATAAATGCGCGATGGTTTACCTATACCAAGGAACAAAATGGTGTTTTAAGGGATATGATAAATTACATTATTCCAGTTCGAGAATTCGCATATATGATTACTTGCGGAACGAATAAAGGTAGTATGATAAAATATCGAGCGATTTTTGATCAAATAGCCCAATCATTTAAAGATCACTAAATCTTGCAATACAGAATAAATTTCCTTGATTAACAATTGAATAGCTAATTGGGTTATAAAAACCGAACTATCTTCGAACCGAAAAAACCCTGCTAGAGCGGGTTTTGCAAATCAATCAAAAATATGGTGGGTTCTTAGCTTCATCTTATCAGTATGACGGTTCCCCGTCGGTCATTCTGTTTGCCAGTTACATCCGTATAATGGATGCCCCAGACATATACGCCGGTAGGTGATGGTTGGCCTCCGGCTGTTCCTGTCCATCCCTGGAAAGGGTCTTTAGTCGAGAATACCAACTGGCCCCATCGGTTAAAGACCTGCATATCGAATTGTCTCACCAAACCGGGGTTTTTTACCCGGAACACATCGTTATGACCATCGCCGTTGGGACTAAAAGCATTCGGCACAATTAGCTCCAACGTTAAAAGCACCTGGATCGGGATTTGTACCAGATCGCTGGCGCACTCACCTTTCCTAATCACTACATAGACCGTAGTATCCTGGCTGACAGGCCCAACCGTAAATACGCCATCCGCACTTACCTGATCGGGGGTGGCACCATTCGAACTTCCGTACAGCTCGCAACTGTCTGCCACCGCATTTTCAGGGACCAGGTTTACCGTTCCGCCTTTCAAAACATATTGAGCGGGATAGACAGGCGCCGGCAGCGTTATATCGATGTTGTCGACGCTGAAGCCGCCGCTCGTGCTTTTGCAGCCATTGGCATCCGTGACCGACACATAGTAAGAGCCGATTCCGACCCCGCGTAACCCTGCACCGTCAGAAATACTATCCCCCGATGCAGTATACCAGGCGTACGAATATGGCGACGAACCTACAATCTCCGGTGGCAAAATACCGCCGCTATGCGTTGCACAGGTGTCCGGATACGTGAGGGATGGATTGACCGTGATGACAGGCGCTGGAAGATCAACGAGCCGTGATGTCCAGAAAGTCTGCGTGCAACCGTTGGCATCCGTTGCTTCGCAAGAATAAGTCCCGGCCGATAGCTGACCTATAGACAGGCCAGTCCCGATTTGCTGTTGCGTACTGCTGTCCACCCAGACGAAGCTAAATCCGCCCGCATCCGGAACGGTGCCCGTAATCTGTATGGAGCCGTTTTTCCGGTTACATGATTCCTGGTCTGTGACCTGGCTCGTGACAGACAGCGGTTGGATCGGTGTCGTTCCGACGGCGAACACGCGGCTGCTATCCATGCAGCCTAGCGGGCTTGCCACGATCAGCTGGTATAGGCCCTGGCTTATATTGGTAAGATCGGAGGAATTTCCCATTTGCACGCCGTCCGGAAGGCTGATCCAATCGTAAGACAAGGCTCCCGGCGCCCTAAGACCTATAACGCTACCCGTGGGTCCGGAACATTTGCTCGGTTGCACGGAAAGTGTCGAGCTGTCAAAAGAAATGACACCGGCATCGCCTACGACAAACACAGACGTGAGGATGGTATCACAGGGACCTCCGTCTTTAAATTTCAATCGATAGCTGCCGGCGGGGACGCCGGAAAGGGATGGGCCATTGCCAACGGAACGACCAAGGGAGTCCACCCACCGATAGTAGGATATACCTGTAACGTTGCTATAGGTGATATTGCTGATTCCACCATTATCATTATGACAGGTGGCATTAGTGATCACCGCATTGCCTACGTCTACCGTAGGACCCGACTGATTCACCAGCGCATAGACACCCGTCGAATCCGCGCATCCGCCCGTCGTATCCTTAAAGACCATTTTATATTTTCCCGGACCAGCCCCGGTAAGATCAAGCTGATTCGAAACGATCGTACCCGATTCGTTTTCCCAATATACCTGGATCCCGGTGCTGTATGAAAGCGACATGCCTTTTATAGATCCATTGAACTGCCCGCAACCGGGCTGTTGAACGATAAGACCGGAACTGTCCAGCGCGACCGCCGTATTCGCAAGATCAAAACGGGCATAGTAGCTCCGGCAGCTTTTCCCGAGCCATGCATCGACAAAATAGGTACCTGGTTCGGCATTCTCCAGGTTGAGAGATCGGGAATAGATGGAATCCACCCATACGCCGTTCTTCAGATACATGTAGTGCCATTTTACATTGTCTCCGCCTTGGATGACCAGACCCCGGATATAGCCGTTATTCTTGCCGCAGGTGGGTTGTTTGATCGCATTGGGCAAACTGTAAATGACCGGCGCTGAAAATGGCGACGTGAGACCGCTGCCTGTATTGGTGGCCGTTGCGACTACGCCGGAACTGAAGCTACCCGTATATTGCCAGCTGCTGTCCGGATTGGCCATAACAAACCCCAGATACTGTTTGCCCTCGCAGGCATCGCAATCATCGTCCAGGTAAACGTCGACCCGGGTATTGGGCGTTGCTTTCCCCCTGACAAATCCAATGCCGGTGGAGTCGATGCCTACATACATGGGGCCTAGAAAAATGCTCGGGTTATCATCCAGAATAGTAGATCCATGATAAGCATTACAAAGCGTAACATTATTCAAAACGGTAACATGTGAATACACATCCGCCCGCACGCATCCGTCATAGGTTTTGTCCTCAAAATAATAAACGGTATCCGTATACGCATTGGTGATGGTGTTGGCATCACCGGGTCCCTGGCCACCGATGATCCCCCCGTTTGATTGCTGGACGGTGATAGCGCAATCATAAACCTCATTCGTATAATTGGAAAAAATGGTATTACCCTGGATGTAAAAATAGTTCCCCATTTCATCCATAGCGATCTGCCCCTGTAAAATATTATTTTTGATCTGGATATCGTAGTCTGTCCGGAAACTGCCCTGAATTTCTATGATCACCTGAAACAGCCGGTAATTGGGATCAAGGCTGCCATCCTTTCGGGTGCCGAAATGATTATTTTTTATGATGAGCTGCCCCATACCTACATCCCGGTAAGTCTCGATATCGATGTTATAGCCTGTCCCGCCAGGATAATTGAAGGGTATGCTATTCCCTTGCACGATCGTGTTTCCCTGTGTCGGATCGTCACCGCCAATGGTTATATCCGATGTATTAAGGAGGTACAGGCTATAGTATATAATGGCCAGTGGAATGCCGTTGTATTTGCAGCTAAACCCGCCGTTGAGATCCAATCCGATGACATTGCTTTGCAAAATGAGGTTGCGGCTGGTATCCGCATCTATGTAATAGTCGTAACGTTCGGTATTGCTGAATATGGCATGAGTGCATCCCAGCATATAGTTGCCCGATCCGGGCTGGCCTATCTGTAGATTGTGGCAGCGTACATACGAGATCCCCGCTACCGTGTCGGGAGGGTTGTTGGCCGTGCTGATCATTGCCATCCCATAGATAGCCATATTCGAACAGTCATGCATTTCCAGGAACTTAAACGTACCGGTAGCGGAATGAAACAGGATTATCCGCGCATCGCTTACTCCGATGGGTGCGCCTGCCTGGGAAGCGCCGTTGATCGCGATGTTGGACGACAATACTGGAAGCGGCGAAAGCAGGGTAATGGTACGCCCAGCAACAGAATTATCCGCAAGGTTGAAAATGATGGAATCGCGGACGGTCACGCCGTTGGCCACGGACTTGGTGATAGCATCCCGCAGGGTGCCGGGCCCGCTATCCGCATTCGAGGTTACGATTAAGATATCCGCATAGGAACAGATGCCGGAAAGAACAAAAAATAATGTCCAGGGTACAGTTTTTATGGTGCAGGTTATTCTCACTGGTTAAGGGGAGAATAAAGATATCAAAAAATTATCTTTCGTGCAAGACCCTTTTAAATGCAAAAACCTCCGCGATGCGGAGGCTTTGCCAATCTATTTGTCGACCTGCCTGTACAAATATCGAACCTCGTTATGACTGATTTAAGGAAATCAGCTTTCTAATGATTTAAAGCTGCAAATAGATCCTTCACAATCCGCACATTGTCTTGTCTTATTTTGTCTTCTTTTTTTAAATTGATAAATTTAAAAACCATATCCACCCGGTACAGGAATTTGCCTACTTATGCCCCTGTGCACTTAAAGCTTAATAAGATTCTGGTTGTTTAGCGGCCAGTTAAACTGCTGTAATTTACCACCGGATGCAAGTGTGCCGAGGTCGATTGGCGCAAAGCCGATTTTACTGAAAATTCCGCTCACGATGGCTTTCGCATCATTATCGTCGCCGGAAATAAAAAGAACCCTCTTTCCGTTTCCAACAGACGGATCTTCGGTAAGTACTTTGGCTAAGAGCGTATTCATCGCTTTAACGACCTTCGCGCCCGGTAAATAATTTTGCACAACTTCACTTGATGCCAGTCCGCCGTCTTCAATTCCAGCACCTTGTTCAAAACGATTAGTGGCGTCGATCACGATCTTTCCGTTCCAGTCCGTGAGTTTGGTAAGATCTTTGACCTTTGTCCAGGGTACTGCGATCAGAACAATGTCTGCAGCAACAGCTTCAGCCGCTGTTACAGCTTTTGCGCCGGTTCCCAGTTGTGAGACAATACCAGTAAGGGTTTCAGGTCCCTTACTGGTACTGATCAGAACCTGAAAATCATTGGCCAAAAATCGAGTGGCTGCGGCTTTGCCGATATGCCCTGCTCCAAGTATGCCTATTATTTTCATAATTTAATTATTAACAAAAATTTATTATATGGTTTGGTGAAACCACCGTCAAACAGTGATATATCTAATTGACTTTCATTTTTGGGTTACGACTTTAAAAACCATACATACCGCCTGAAACGGAAATTTGCTCACCCGTGATCCAGGCTGCATCATCTGAAGCCAGAAATACTGCTGCTTTCGCAATATCTGCGGGCTGGCCTCTGCGACCAAGCGGTGTTTTTTCAACAAACATCTTTTCATATTCGCTGCCGGCAGTGACACCCGCGCTGACTGCGCCTTCCGTTTCCGTAGCGCCCGGTAAAATTGAATTGATACGAACGTTTTTTGCACCCAACTCTTTAGATAAAGCAATTGTGAAGGCATCCAGTGCCGCTTTAGTTGATGAGTACAATGAGGCATTCTGAAGAGGGTATTTACTTGCCCCCGAACTGATATTGATGATGTTTCCGCCCTTATCGTCAAAAAGTTTCAGCGCTGCCTGGATAGTCAATACAGGCCCTAACACATTGACGTTAAAACTTTGATGGAAATCTTCTACTGAAATTTGTTCAATAGGTGCATATCCCTGAGATACCGCGTTATTTACTAAAATGTCCAACGTGCCGAAAGCATGCTCAGTTTCTTTAAACAACCTGATCACATCGGCTTCGTTCGATACATCTGCCTGTACCGCAATGGCTATGCCACCATTATCGGTTATCGCTTTAACCACTTTGTCCGCTCCTTCTTTGCTGGAAGCATAATTTACAACAACCTTTGCGCCTGCAGCAGCAAAGTGTTTGGCGATAGCTGCACCTATTCCTTTGGAAGCGCCGGTAACTACTGCTACCTTGTTTTCTAATTTACTCATGATTTCTATTATTAATTATATTCAGATCCTTCAGTTTTTTTCCGTTCTGAAGCAGATTCAAAGATGCTGCATCATAACGAATTGCATGTTGACATGAATCATTAAATACACACGATAAATGTCAATTTAAAGTGATGATTTAAATCAAAAATGCAGAATGCCAGAGGACCACAAGGGTATAAATTCCATCGTTAAGCACTTTTTCATCCGGGGAAGGTAAAAAGTTGGCATAACCCGAATTGGGGTACCCGGCGGAAGTAATCGACAAATTACCTTGCAAATCGAGACACAGATTAGTAGGATGCTTTTATGTTAGGGGGAAGAAGATCCCCGGGCGATTCATTTAACAGGCCCATTTGTAGTGATAGCGAAGCCTGAAATAACTAAAGGATCATTTTAAAGCGTTTTTCTTTATCCGGCTCAAAGTTTCAGAAGATAAACCCAGATAAGAAGCGATCATATTTTGCGGGAACCGCTGTAGAAAATGAGGATAATTGCTGACCAATTCCTCGTAGCGCTCTTCAGCCGAATAGTTAATAGCCTGCATTCTTTTCTGGGCTGCGATGGTGTTGTTTTGACTGATCACGTTCGACATCGCTGAAAAGGCAAGGATATGCTTGAGAAACTCTTCAATTTCCGCATTGGTAGATTGCAGGATCTCCAGTTCCTCCAGCGCCTCAATATTAAACCGGCTTGGCGTTAATCGGTAAAAGCTTTCGAAATCTGTCAGCCACCAATTTTCCACAGACAATTTCAGGATGTGTTCATGTCCTTTTTCATCTACCGTAAAGGTCCTGGCGGATCCTTTTACGATAAACCCGATATATTTGCACACGTCTCCTTCCTGTAAAAAGTATTGCCGTTTTCGAAGTTTTCTGGGTTTGAAATGTGCCGTCAACAAATGCTTATCATCCTCTGATAGCAGTTTGCCTGATATTTTTTGAATGTAATCGAAAAACGCTTCAAAATTGGACATTATACAAGAATCTAATGGTTTGCAATTTACTCAATTTAAAACATACCTCAATTTCGCAGATAACATATACTAAATTATTGCATTATGTATTCATTTGTTATAACAAAACCGCATATCGTTTTGAACGGATCCATGAATGCAGAATTGTCGGGTGCAAGCCTGAATGTTCAGTTACAAATATTACAGAGACTCAACAGGTATCCCGCTATGGACAAATCCCTTCTACGCATTGTACTGCGTTCGTTCCGCGAATTGGTAGAGGCGGAATGACAGGATTCGAACCGGCGACCAGTAGCCATCCAGCACATCTCACTCCGACACTTCATCCAGCAAATGAAAGACAGAACGGTAGTCTTTCCCGGTGGCTTCCGACAGAGACATTTCGCAGGGTTTGGCCGTTGAATAGCAATCCATACTGCTATGAGCATTCACTTCGTCGCGTTCGTTCCTGGTGGCGGCGGACGTAAGGCCGGGATAAAAGAAGCCCCGGTCACCTGCCATCCCGCAACATCCGGCGCTGGCGGGAATAATGGGATTCGTGGCAGTGGCGGCGCCCAGCTGCTCCAGTTTTTTCAGGGACCCCATCTTGTATAGAGAACATACAGGGTGCAAAATTATTTCGTCCTTCCTGTGGATAACAGGCAGACGGGGCAGCAGGATATCCACTGCGAAATTAAGCCCATCCATTATTTTCAGGGCATCGAACTTCACCTGGTTCTCCTCCGTCAGCCGGGGCCGGGCATGCTGTAAGGAATGAGTGCAGGAGCTGATATCCAGCAGCACCGGTATACGTCCCTGCTCTGTCCAGCGCCACAAGGCATCTATCATATTATTCGCCGCATAGCGATGGGCATCCGTAAAACCTTTGGAATCGAATGCCTGCCCGCAGCAATGACCCCTGGCATCCGAAGGGACCCTGATGCTGACACTGGCCTTGCCGGCCACTTTTAGCAGCGCTGTACCTGCTCCTCCTGTGCCATCGGCATCGGCGCCCATCATCCGGTTCATACAGCAGGTGAAATAGACAGCCTCCGGCTGGATGGGATCGGCCGGAACGGCAGATGGGGCAACCGGTGGAGCTGGGGCCGCGGAGACCGGGAACGAAGACGGCAGCGAGGCTGCCGGGCCAGACAAAGAAGCCGGCCATAAGGGCGCAGCGGGCATGACTTTTTTAACGGCCTTTGTCAAATTCGTCAGAGTCTTGCTCCCGAATGTCTTATTCACCAGGCGACCAGCCCGCAGCAGGAAGCGGATGCCGCTCTCCGCCGTGGCAAAATGCCGGGCTATCCGTAAAGCTATTTTGTTCGCACGTATTGAAAGGTTCTCCCTCCGCAGTCTTTTTACCAATTCGCCGGTATTGATCGTTACGGGGCATTCCGTCGCACACAGACCATCGACGGCACAGGTATCCAGGCCGTCAAACTGGTAATCCTTTACGATGCTGTCATAGGTATTCCGGTCACCGGAGGCCTGGAGCCTTGCCAATGTCCTTCTCAATACAATGCGTTGGCGGGGAGTCAGTGTATAGTCCCTGCTGGGGCAACGGTGTTCGCAAAACCCGCATTCCACGCATTTATCCACTTCCTCTTCTACGACAGGAAGCGATTTCAGATTTTTAAGATGTGATTTTTTATCGGGATTGATGAGGACGCCGGGATTCAGAAGGTTCTGAGGATCGATCAAAACCTTCAGGTCTTTCATCACCTGGTAAGCTTCGGCGCCCCACTCTTCTTCCACATAAGGAGCTATCTGCCGGCCGGTGCCATGCTCGGCTTTGAGCGAGCCCTGATACCGGTGAATGATCAGATCCGCCAGATCATCATTAAACGCCGAAAACGACTCTATATCGGCCGCCTTCGCCACGGATTGGGAAACGAGGAAATGCAGGTTGCCATCCTTGGCATGTCCGAACACCAGGGCGTCTTCATAATTGTATTTAACAAACAGCTGCTGCAGATCTTCTATCGCCTCCCCCAGTTTTTCTACGGGTACGGCCACGTCTTCCAGCATTACCGATACGCCCTTCGCCCGCACGGCAGCAACGGAAGGGTACATACCTTTCCGCAGTTTCCAGTAAACGGCCTGCACCGCGGCCTCTGTCGTAAATTCAGTAGCGTATAAGACGGCAAGCGAAGAAAGGATGGGTTCGGCCATCCTAAATTTTTCTATCAGCTGAGCCTGCGCGTCCGCCTGGTATTCGCATAAGATACAGGCGGCGCCGGCAGGCAGCCCGGCCAAAAAAGGAGGGGCGCCCGGCAGCTGTTCGATCGATCGCAGAGCAGCCCTGTCCATAAATTCCAGCGCCTCCGCCCCCGTACCGGCAAGGGCCCCGATAGCATCACAGGCTGCCCGGGGGGAAGAGAAGAACAATAAGCCGGTCTTTTTAAAAAGCTTATCCGGAATCGTCTTCAGCACAGCCCCGGAAATAAATCCCAGCGTGCCTTCGGCGCCAATCATCAAATGGGCGAGGATATCGAGGGGATGTTCAAAATCCACGAAAGCATTCAACCCGTAACCTACCGTATTCTTTATTTTATATTTCCGCCGGATATTCCCAACCAGTGCTGGGTTGCCGGTTATCCGCTGTTTCAGCTGCAAGATCCCGGAGAAGATCGCCGGCGATCCTTTTTCAAATCTTTCATAATCCGATGGCCGACCCGTATCATACAGCTGACCGTCAGGGAGCATAAACTGTAAGGCAAGCAGCGTGTGATAGGAATTGTCGACGACCCCGCAGCACATACCGCTGGAATTGTTGGAAAGGATGCCTCCCATCATGGCGGCATTGATAGAGGCGGGGTCGGGTCCTATTTTCCTGCCAAACGGTTTCAGGAGCCGGTTGACTGCCTGACCGGTAAGTCCCGGCTGCACGCGCACGGCAGCACCCTGCTGCTCTACGGAGCCTTGCTTCCAATAACGGCTCAGGTCTGCCAGTATGCCGTCCGTTACAGACTGCCCTGATAGGCTGGTGCCCGCTGTCCGGAAAGTGACCCCCGTATCATATTTACGGGCAAGCCGGAACAAAAAAGACACCTCTTCCACATTGAGGGGCAATACCACCACTTTGGGCACCAGCAGGTAAAAGCCGGCATCGCTGGCATAAGCATGCAGATCGATGGGCCGGGATTTCACCCGTTCCGGCGGAAAATAAGCTGACAGTTCTTCGATCAGGGACATTATGCTTTTTTTAAACCGGGGTATCCACTTAAAAAGTGGGATCCACCGGCGTATTGGAATTTCCATTCCTTTCCACGAAGGGGTAAGGCAGGTAGCTGCGTTTACGCTCCGTTGTGGGCCTGCCAAATCTCCGTTCGTCGGCCAGTCTCAGCCCGGACATATACAATTCGATGCACCGGTGCTTATAGATCTGTGTCAGCAGATCGGTCTGATCGGTCACCACTACCGGCGTACTCAGTCCGGCTCCCACTCCAAAGGCGTCCTGGGAAGGCTGTTTCAGCACTACGCTGTCCAGCCAGGCGGCTCCATTCACCAGGTCATTCTGCTGCGCATAACATTCGGCTTTTATCAGCAGGATCTCTCCCGGCAAATATACAGGGATTGCTGTTGTCGTAGTGTTGAAAAAACCATTGATCCGGTAGCGGGGACTGGTGCCGATGCTGATATAAAAAGGTTCGCGTTTGTCGCTGGGATCGGGCTGCAATCCTGTCGGCAGGCCCATGGCGGAATCTACGGGCTGATAGATATTGTTGGTAGAGGTGGCCAGGGTGAAGATGGGGTTGGTCACTACCGTATTATAACCGAAGGTGGATTTGACGGAACGGACCACATTATTAGCCGCCGTCAGAGCATCGGTGTAATTTCCCGCCAGCAATGAATAGCGCGCTTTCAGCGCATACAGCGTATTGACAATATCGATGCTGCCCGGCGTATTTTTTAAAAAAGTACTGCTGACAGCATTGGCATTGACTACGGTCAGGGCATTATCAAGAACGGCGATTGCATTGAGATACCCCTGTGCATTGGTAACAAAACCTACATTCGACACACCCAGGGTGTCTGCAATACCGACCGGCACATGATCCCAGAACATGGCCATGTCTCCGATAGCCAGGGCCTTGAAGATCGAAGCATAGGCAATCAGTCCGCTGGCATAATTTTTATCCGTCACGATCCGTGGCGTTTGGTTGATCACGCTGTCCGCATCGAAGATGATCTTATTGCAGACGGTCCAGAGTCCCGTAACGACGCCATTCGTATTTTGAACGGCTCCCGCGCCGGCGCCCAGCTGCGCTTCATCGGTATTACCCGCATTGACTACATAAAGCTGGTTGGTCAGCAGGCCGTCGGCCGTAATGGTATTATACACCAATCCACCCCTGCCCGCCGAATACCAGTTTTGTAATCCTACGGCCACATCCGTCAGGGCGTTGGCGGAACTGAATGCCTGCCCGGACGAGGGCCCGGAAGGGTCCGTATAGTTTTTCTTGCAAGCCGTGAGAGAAAAGCAGGCCAGGAATAAAATACCAGCGAACGTTCGCGTGGTGATACCCACTATCTGGCAGGACTGAGTCCTATTGTATTTCTTTATGTTACTGGAGTTCATAACTGATTTTTTAATGCGTTTAGAATTTTGCACGGATGCTGGCGCTGAAGGTCCTGGGAATGGGAACGCTGCCGAAATCGATGCCCCGGAGGATGGTGCTCTGTCCTCCTGCATTGACTTCCGGATCGTATCCTTTATAATGATCCCAGGAAATCAGGTTCCTTCCGCCCAGGCTGAAGCTGAGATCTCCGAAGCCTTTGACCTTACCCAGATCATAGCTGAGCGACACTTCTCTCAGCTTCACAAAAGATCCGTCATCTATC
Source organism: Puia sp. (assembly GCA_035555335.1). GTDB lineage: Bacteria > Bacteroidota > Bacteroidia > Chitinophagales > Chitinophagaceae > Puia. Next base: position 2,904 of record DATMGS010000006.1, on the reverse strand, counting down.
CTCCATTGTTGAATGGTATATATGCCGGCAATATATCCTCTCGGCAACTTGCCTTCATCTTCCTGTTGGGCTACCGTGCCATTGTCCACTCCCTGCCGGGTCCTGAAATCCGCATTAAATACATTCACGCCGTGTACGGCATCGAGCTGTACATGCAACCCTAATTTTTTATAGGCGAAATCACTGGTGACGGTGGCTGTATATTTAGGGTTGGGGTTACCGATTATTTTCTGCAGGGCTGTTCCTTTAGGCAGGCCGGTAGTGGCATCCCGTTGCGGAGTATAGCTAAGGGGGCTATTCTGGGTCCCGGCTTCTGTCAGGGGAATACCGGACGCATTCTTTAACTGCGCGCCCTGGGCATCGGTGGCAAAGAAGGTCCCGTAAAAGACGCCGATCGGCTGTCCTCCGATGATCGCCACCGGCGCTCCGCCGTTGGTGTTGAACAGGAGCAGAGACTGTCCGATATTCAGCGCTTTATTTTGGTTATGGTTATAGATACCGGTCAACTCCCAGCTGAAATCCTTTGTCCGTACCGGGACCAGGTTCAGCACCACTTCATATCCATTGTTCTGCAGCGAGCCGATATTGTCTAACAGGGCGGAGTAACCATTGGTCGGAGCGATCAGCCTGCTGATCAGCAGGTCGTCGACACGTTTGTGGTAATAGTTGAAATTTACGCCGATACGGTTGTGCAGGAAGGACAGGTCCGTTCCTATTTCCAGTTCTTTTTGTCTTTCCGGTTTTACGTTCGGATTGGTATAGGTCGACTGCCCTTCGAAGGAGGAGCTGCCCACGAATGCGGAAGCGACATACGTATTAAATCTTCCATAAGCAGGAATGCCCGTCAGGTTGCCGGATTCGCCGTAAGCGGCCCGGACCTTGAACAGATCCCACCATTTCGATACGCCCAGCTTTTCCCAATAGTCCGTGCCGGATAATACATAGCTGCCGCTCAACTTGGAGTAGACCTGGTTACGTTCACTGGGACCGAAGACAGAAGACCCATCGGAGCGAAGGGCGCCGGTGAGAAATAACTGGTTGCGGTATTTAAAATTCTGTTGTATGAATTCACCGGAGATCGACAATTCGGTTCGTTGATCGGAGCCCGGAATAGCCGTGCTGGCGCCGCTGACGGTCTGTACATAGGGAGGCAGACCCCGTCCCTGCTGCAGGGAATAATGCGACCGCTGATATTGCTGCGAATAGCCTACCTGGGTAACGGAACTAAGGTCAGAGCTGATATTCCAGTTATAGGTGGCGTTCAGGTCATGATTGATGAGAAAGGAGGTATTGGTCCCGGCGCTGGCATAGCCGTTCTGGGTAGGGTCCAGGCTGGCGCCGCCGCCAAAGAATGCCAGACTAACGTTATAGGCATAAGGCGGGATGAAGGTGGTCCCGTCCGTGCTGTAGTTATCGATCCCCATGTGATAGTCGACCGTCAGGTTCTTCAAAGGGGTCAGCTTTATGCCGGCGCCGCTGATGATCCTGCTGGTCTGTTGTTGTTGTTTGATATCCTGGATGACGGAAACAGGATTGACACGTCCCCGCTCCCCTACTGCTTTCAGGTTACCCAGGGCATCCCTTTGCTGTATATCGTAATAGTTTCCGATAATGGTCACGGAATTGGTGGGAGAAAAGAAGCTGTTGCCATCGGGCTTCTCGTTGGTCTTGTCATAGATATAGTTCATGGTCACATTAAAGCTGGCCCATGAGTTGAGGATCTGGTCCACATTCAACCGGAAGCTGTAACGGCCAAAGTCCGTATTTTTTATAATACCCTGGTTGTAGAGGTAGGACGCGGAAGTATAATATTTCGTTTTGTCCTTACCGCCGCTTACGGAGATGGTATTATCCGTCCCGATGCCGGTCCGGAAAATATAATCCTGGTAATTGTAGCGGCTGACGGCAGTGGTATTGGTCAATGTGGGAGTGAGGATCGTCTGGGTCTGCACATCGGGCGAGCCACCGAATTTCGTCGGAGCTTCGTTCACCTTGAGCTGTTTGCGGAGACTGTTGCTATTGATGCCGGTGGAAAAACTGACCACGGGCGCCCCATTACTTCCTTTCTTGGTAAAGATCTGCACGACACCAGCATTGGCCCTCGAACCATAAATAGCGGCGGCCGCTGCCCCGTTGAGCACTTCGATCCTTTCAATATCGGCGGGATTGATATCTACCAATCTGTTCTGCCCTATCGTACCGACGACATTACTGCCGTTATAGCTGGCATCGGCATTGGTAACGCGGGTGGTGGAGTTATCCACGATCACTCCGTCGATAATATAGAGCGGGTCTGTGGAACCGGTGACGGTGCTGGTGCCTCTTAGTTTAACCGAAATGCCGCCGGCGGGATCTCCAGAGTTCTGAGAGATCTGGGCGCCGGCCGTTTTACCCTGCAGGGCCGCCAGCACATTGCCGGTAGATCCTTTGGTAAGTTCGCTGGCATTCACGCTGCTGATATAACTTCCCAGCTGCCGGCGGGTAGTCCCCTGTGAGGTGCCGGTTACGACTACTTCATCCAGCTTGGATACGGATTCTTCTATTTGTGCATCGAGGGTGTAGGCAGTGGCAGTGCCGATGATAAGAGACTTCTCCTGCGACTTATACCCTACCCCGGAAAAGACCAGCGTATAATTCCCTGGTTTTACAGCGGCGTTCAGCGTATAGCTGCCGTCGCTGCCGGTGGAAGTGCCGGTTCGGTTATTCTTCAGTTGCACCGTAAGGGATGCTACAGGCTTACCGGCGCCGTCCGTGACAGTTCCTGAAATTTTTACCTGGGCGTTCAGGCTGATGGCTGCCAGGTTCATCAACAGCAGCAGGCAGAAAATAAATGGCCGGCCGGAAGAGCGGGCAAATTGGTTTTTCGTCATAAAGCGCGTTTTTTTGGTTGCATAATTTTTTACA